>CAYXRY010000015.1:10161-45553 GCA_964467545.1 uncultured Bordetella sp.
GGTGTTTCCGATTGCGGTTGCTGCAGCCAATAGCCTGCAGATTCATAGTGGCTGGTACTTGGCCGCGTTGTTACTTTTCGTTTTGGTGTTTGGCCCTACCGTGAGAAGCCGGGTGCCCTTGTTTTTATCCAGCGAGCCCACCATCCAAGCGGTCTCAGAACTCCTGTCCCGCGAGGTATTCGATCAGCGGCCCGATGCCCGGGTGTTGGATTTCGGCGCCGGCACGGGCAGCATGCCGATTGGGCTCGCCAAAAGACATCCGCATCAATTTTTCGATGGTGTCGAGGCAGCGTGGCTGCCGTTTCTTCGGGCACGCCTGAAAGCAGCAGGGCTTGCCAACGTCCGATTGATTCGGGGCAATTTCTGGGATCTGGATTTATCGCCTTATGCGGCGGTATACGCATTTCTATCTACGGAGCCCATGCCGAAGCTGTGGCAGAAGGCCTGTCAGGAAATGCGGCCCGGAACGCTGCTGATCTCCAACAGCTTCCGTGTGCCGGGCATCGAGCCCAGTCAGGTGCTCAAGGTCGATGACGAGCGCGAAACGGAGCTTTTGATCTACCGCGTCAAGCCCACTTAATCGTGGTGGGCGGTGAGCCAGGCCTCGAGAATGGCTTTTAAGTGAGGATCTTTCCAAACCCGCTGGGCGTTTTCGGCCTGACGGTCGGAGATTTCAATGAGGCGCAGCCGTTTGACAAAGTTGATGTGCGCGGCGGTACTGGGAAAAAAAGAATCGGGCGGCGTGAGCGGCCCCACGGGCACCAGACAGAGAATCCAGAGATCGCGCATGTGATCTTCATAGATTTGGCCGGTTTTTTTCAGCTGCAGTGCCCGATGCACCATGGCCCGTAGCAACTTCAGTGGATCTGCGATGCCGTAATTACAGATATTGACCAGCTCGGCGCCGACAATTTTCTTAAGGTCTTTTCCTTCAGAGAAATCAAAGCCGAACTCTCCAAAGTCAAAGACGTAATTGGTGGCGATCTCGGCGATTTGTTTGGATTTATCACCGTGGGCTTTTTTCAGCGCCTCCCGCAGGCCTTTTTCAAATTGGTTGCGGACTTCATAGACCATGTCGTTCTGGGCCGCCATAGGATCGGCCTTTTTCTTTTTGCTGCCAAAGAGAAATTGAAAAAGCGCTTTCAACATCCGTTCACTCGCGAATCGAAATGGGCAGTAAAGGCATAGGACTAAAGGGCGGTCTCATCGGGTGTCTCGGCCTTGATCATTTCTGGCACCCGCGAGATCTCGGGCAGCGCCGAAGGCGGTGCCGAGGCCGCGCCCGTGGTCCAGTCGGAGCGCGCCCGCATACTGTGGGCCTCGAAGACAGAGATCTGGCTTGCCTTCCAGACGGCCTCGCAGAAGGTGAGGAAACGCTCTTTGACATCATCTTTTCCGGCGCTCACGATGTAGTCCCGCTGATACAGCGATTCAAAATCTTTCGCGGCCAGCACCGGCGGGGTCAAAAGAAAGGGCACCGGAAAACGCTGCGCTGCCATGGAGTCGAATTTGCGTTGAAAGGGATGGATCTTGTTGGGGGTAATCAAAAGCCGTGGCGAACGTGGCCGATCCAAAGCAGGCTTGAGATCCCCCAGCAGCGCAATCGTAGACAGCAGCTCCAGCTCGGATAACGATGTGGGGATAATCCAGAGATCAAAAATTTCAAGAAGTTCATAACCAACAGCTGGCGACCACGTGACATCGGTGATCACTACTTCGTGGACATTGGAGGCATCGCGAATATGGCAACGGGCATTGAAAATACCCAGCCGGTTGGCGCCTTGAATCAGATGGCTGGCGTGGTCATATTTGAGCCGATCGACATGAACCGCGTTTTTGATCCATTGCGAAGAGGTGCCCTGACGATCCAGGTCGATCAGCAGCGTGCTCATCTGCCGCTCTATCGCGAAATAGGCGGCCAGATTCGCGCTCAGTGAACTCTTTCCAACGCCTCCCTTCTGGTTGCTGACCAGAATTTTTAGTCTCGGCGTCCCGCCTGTCTTCAATCGCTCGCTCCGCCCCCGCTGGGTCTAGGGATGCTGAATTTTAGCGGCAAATGGGGATGCCCTAAAATGGAATCTTCTATAAATTTCACCTTCAAAGAGGGTTGTTGTGGCCTTTCGAACCTATCCCCCCGAGCTCGACGCCAAGGTCCTGGAGCAATTCAAGCTGGATCACCGGCCGGCCGAGCGCACGGTGATTCGGGAGTTCAATTCGGGGGCCACGGCGGGCCTGATGCCGCTGAGGGACTTCTCCAAGCGGCTTGCCCTGAAATGCGTTGAGGCTGATCCGGTGGTGGGCCTAGCGTTTTCCCTGCCCGAGGGCACGGACGTCCCAAAGGCGATTAAGGAATCGCAGCATCTGTGGGTGGTGATCACTGCCGATCAATACAAATTGCAGTTCATTGCACCTAACGTCAAATTTGGCTCCTACGATCTGGTGACATCGGATTTTCCCAGTGAGGTCATTGCCATCCAGCGCCGCGAGAGTTTTCGCGTGCCGGCGCCAGCAGATCGCACGCTCGATTTGGTGATCTCAGGCTCATTTAGCGCAGTCGTGGAGCCGCGGATTTTCGACATCGGCTTTCAAGGGGTTGGGCTTGAGTTCAGCGCGATGGAGCGTATGCAAGTGGGCACCATCTGGTCGAACTGTTACTTCTCCCGAGGAAAGAAATCCTCAGAGAGTTTCATGCTTCAGGTGAAAAATGTCAGTGATGTCTATAACCTGGATCATTTTCGTGTCGGCTGCCAGCTGCTCAAGCCTGGTCAGCAGACCATCACGGACTTTGAAACCACTCGCAACAGCATTCAGAACTGTATCGTTTCGGGCCAGCCTCAACGCTGGCACTTAAGCGTCAGCTGGCTCTGATCAAGTGATGCCATAGCGCCAGTCGGCGGGCCGGCAGACTGCCGTCTGCGATGGCCTGTTTGATCAGGCAGCCTGGCTCGTTATCGTGATGGCAATTCGTAAATCGGCATCGGCCTGCAGGGCCCTGGGCCAGGGCCCACTCTGGAAATCCAAGCGCCAGTTGACTTTCAGAAAGATGATGCAGTCCAAAGACCTGAAAGCCTGGCGTGTCGATGAGCCAGCCCTTATGGGCAGCCACCATGCGCGATGCGGTCGTCGTGTGGCGGCCTGTTTGAAGGGCCTGAGAGATTTCTTGTGTCTGTGCATTGAATTCGGGCACAAGCCAGTTCAGCAGACTGCTTTTTCCCATGCCCGATTGGCCCAGCACCACCGTGGTTTTGCGCTCAAGCTGGGCAATCAATTCGGTCTTGCCGGTGGGCGCAAAGCCTGGCGCCTTCGGTTTGGCGGCAAGCTCCAGCAGTTTCCAGTCGAGTAAGCGCAGGCATTCGGCAAAGGCGCTGAGCTGCTGCCGAGCCCGCTGCGTTGACTCAGAGAGATCGATCTTATTGAGTACGACCACCCCAGAGATACCTTCGGCAACACTGGCGCAGATCATGCGTGCGAGCAGCTCGTCTGAAAAGAGTGGATCCCCCGAGATCACGATCATGGCCTGATCAATATTGGCTGCCAACGCCTTCGTACGGTGGGCCTCGCTGCGGTATAGGGCGTTTCTTCTGGGCAGCTGCCCGGTAATGACCGCGGGCGTAAGTGTCGTATCGATTTCGACCCAGTCATTGGTCATGGGCTCTTGGTCTCGGCCCTTATAAACACATAGGTGATGTTGGCCTTGCTGATCGATTACCCAGGCCTGTCGGCCATGGTGGCTTAAGAGTCTTGCCTGCATGCGGAGTAGCAAGGTAGCGAGGGCGGGCGAGCAGCCATAAGCCGGATCTTAGCCTGTGCGATCATTGCAGGCTATGTCAGCAACCAACGAACTCAATCTGGTTTGGGTCGATATGGAGATGAGCGGCCTGAATCCCGAGGTCGATCGGATCCTGGAAGTGGCCATGGTCATCACGGACCCCCAGCTCACCGTCTTGGCGATTGCGCCCGTGGTGGTCCTGCATCAACCGGATAGCGTCCTGGATGGCATGGATGCCTGGAACAAAAGCACCCACGGTAAATCAGGCTTAATCGATAAGGTGCGGGCCTCGACAACATCGGAGTCGCAGGCCAGTGCACTGCTGCTCGACTTTATCCGGGGCTATGTGCCAGCAGGGAAGTCGCCCATGTGTGGCAACACCGTGCATCAGGATCGGCGTTTCATGCAGCGTTTCTTGCCGCAGCTGGAATCTTTTTTCCACTATCGCAACATTGATGTCAGTACGATCAAGGAGCTCTGCCGTCGCTGGAATCCATCGGTGATGAAGGGCTTTGAGAAGCAGGGTGCCCACACGGCCTTGGCCGACATTCAAGAATCGATCGAAGAGCTACGCTTTTATCGCCAGAATTGGATTGAGAAACCGGCGCCGTAAAAGCAGTCCCAGGCCAATGCAGGCCGTCAGAAGCCCGAGAAAGTTCCCCATCCAGAATCCTTCTGGTGCCGAGGGGCCTGGTGCGAAAAGTGTATGGGCAAACCACCAGCCGCCACCCACGCCAAAGCCCCAGAGGCTGATGCCGTAGACCAGCATTGGCGTGAAGGTGATTCTCCAGGCGCGCAGCGAGGAGTACAGCAGACACTGCAGCGCGTCGAGCATGTGGCAGACCGCCGCATAAACAATCAATAGCCGTGCAAACTGCTGCACCAATGGATCTTCTGCATACAGCTGCGCAAGAGAATCTTGCAGCGTGAACAGCACCAATACCACGATGGCAGCGATTCCCATGACCAGCCGCATTCCCGCCCAGATCCAGGCCCGGGCCTTGGCCTCATCGCCAGCGCCGATGGACTGGGCGGCAAGAATGCTGGTGGCATTGGACAGTGCCAATGGCATCATAAAAATGAGTGTGGCGAGATTTGCGGCGACCTGATGGCTGGCGCTTGCAATCGTGCCAAAGCGTCCGATCAGCAGGGCCATGAGGGTAAAGGATGTCACCTCGATGAGATAGCCTGCCCCGATCGGAAATCCAATGCGCAATAACTCAGAGATTTTTCCAAACACGGGCTGCCGTAATCGGACATGAAAGTCACGGTAGCGGCGGTCGATCAGCAGCACGAGCAGCGCAACGGCGAGGGAGATCCAAGACAGCACGGCAGTCGATACTGCGCACCCTACCGCACCCATCGGATCGATAAGCCCCTCGATGCCATCCATAAACACAAGATTCAATGGCCATTTCACGGTCAGCATGACAAGGTTAATGGTCATGGTGACTGCCGGACGGGAGGTCGCGCTATTGAGAGTGAAGAACACGCTGTACAGCAGCGTTGACGGCATCGCCAAGGCGATGATTTGCAAATACTGGGTCAGCGGCTCGTGTAGATTCGGATCGGGCTGGGTGAGCCCCAGCCAGGGATCGCTCCACCATAAAAGCGGAATACCGACGGCAGCCAAAATGAGTGCCACCCAGGCCGCCTGGCCAACATCATCACCAATCTCGGAAAGACGGCCCGCGCCAAAATGACCGGCCGCAATGGGCGTTAGCCCCATCAGCACACCGCGAAACGCTACAAAAACACTGATGTAAATGGCCGCACCCAGCCCAATAACGGCAAGATCCTCGGCAGAACGTTGGCCGGCCATGACGGTGTCGATGACGCCGTTACCCAGCACTGCGATTTGGCCCACCAAGATGGGCCAGCCCAGCGCAAAAACATCGCGCGCGCGGGTCATGGAGCGCGTTCGAGTAACAGGATGCGCTGACGGCCCTGCCGATCTTCGGCACCACTTTGCCAGACGACCTTCCACTGCTGAGTGGACGAGGCAATATGGGTGTCTCGTTGTGCCGCCCCGGCAACACTTAACTTCCAGAGACACTGCGGATCAGACGACAAGGGCAGTCGACTGATGGCCACTGCCATCGCATTTAAGGCCGTCGACTGCTCGGATAGCCCCACGCATGCTGCCCCGGATTCAATGGCAGGCTGTGCAGCAGCAGCTTGTTGCCAGCCACGTTCGAGTGATTCCGCCAACACGCGTTGCCCTTGAATGCGATCAATCGCAGGAAGCCACAGCGTGGTCAGCAGGCTCCACAGCAGCAGCACACCGCCACTGCTCAGTGCTACAGGCCGCCATAGTCGGGCTTCGGCCCGTTGAATTCGCCACAGCACAAGCGCTATCCATGCCATTGTCGCGAGCAAGCCGATGGCAATTTCGTAAAAGTTCGCAGTGCCGGCGATGCCGGGCGCCCGCAGTGGAACCTTGGCTGCCAAGGTCGCCGGAAAGCCAAAATTCAATGCGGTCCAGTAGAGCCAGACAAAACTTCCCGCAGCGGTGAATAAGGCCACTGCAAACCAGTCCACGAGATTGACGATCGGTCGCGGCAGGGAGAGCAGGCCGAATGCAGCAATCATGGCCAGCGGAATCATGGGTGCGAAATGATGAACCTCCCAGTGCGAGGGCCCCAACAGACCAAGCAAGATGGACACTGCCGCAAGGATCAGCGGCACGGACCAGTGGGGTGCGCGCGATAGGCGGATGTGTCGAACGGACAGCAGCCCGAAAATCGCAATCGGCCAAATCGGCCACCAGCGCCACAGGGATTCGCGTAGCCAGGGCTCGACGCTGCCCAGGATGGTGTGTTCGGCAATCGATTGATCCGCGATCCACCAGCCCGAGACACCCCCGAGCCACCATTGACTGATTCTTGAAAACGGCAGCATGAAACATGCCATCAGCGTCCACAGTGCCACCAGTCCCGACCCGACGAGCAGCCAGCGCGACACAAAGGCCTGCCGAACACGTTGCAAAGGCTGCACCCAGACCAATACGCAGGCCACGGCAATGATTTGGGTCAGCGCCAGTCCGATGCCGTGCGTCAGCAGGCTTGCAACGACAATCAATCCGACCTGAATTCCGGAACGTTTCGGTGTTTCGGCAGCGGTGGCAAGCGCCCACAGCAGCAACGCCTGAAGCAGTATTTCAATGCTGGTGGTTCCCAGCTGATGCAGGGGGTAGACCAAGCCGAGCGCGGCAATGGTCAGCAACAGGGCGCAGTCGCCGAGTGTCTTTCCAAAAGCAGACGCCTGCGGCCCAAGGCCCAGCGGATCCACGGGCTGTGCCTCTCGGCGTCGCGCGAATCGGTCGGTTGCTTTCCAGACGGCGATCAAGCCAAGTGTGATCGCCATGGCTACCGGAATTCGACCAAGATCATCCAGCAGATGAATGGGAACAGGTGACGCGGTGATTGCCGCCCAGACATATGCTGGCAGCATGAAGATCGCGAGTACCGCAGTCCATAAGGGCCCCTGCTGATTCCACGCGAGATCACCCAACTGCGGCAGCAGCAGCAAGGAAAAATCACCACGCATCAGCCCCTCGGCCGTAGTCCGCGCCAGCGCTAAGCCCAGCATGTCATCACCGCGCCAGGGGTCACGATAAAAGAGCCCGTGGCCGACATACAGCAGCACAATCAACATCAGCAGCCAACGCGGAATGCGATTGGCTGCACTGGCGGCCAAGCCAGGCAGTGGGGCGCTGGTGTTGGCCTCTAGAAATGAAAAGGCAGCCTTGCGGCTGCCTTTTTCAGTCTTTGTCATCAGAATCGATCGGGGCTTTAGGCCTTGGCCGCACCCTTGGCCGCGCTCTTGCCAGTTTTGCTGCCGAATTTCTGACGGAATTTCTCGACACGGCCCGCGGTATCCACCAGCTTTTGTTTGCCGGTGTAAAACGGATGCGTCTCGGAACTCGTGTCCAGCTTATAGAGCGGATATTCCTTGCCGTCGGTCCATTTGGTGGTCTCGCGGGTCTGGACGGTGGAGCGGGTAATGAATTTAAAGTCGTTGGATAAGTCCACGAACACGACTTCGCGGTAATCGGGGTGAATGCCTTGTTTCATGTGTTTTCCTTAAGGGAGTGGGGTCGCCGGCACCGCTTGAGCAGTGGGTGCTACGTGCCTAAGTCCTTGAAGTATATAGAAAAATTGGGCGCCTCGCAAACCCTAGCCGCCGCGTTTCATCATATCGAAAAACTCGCCGTTGTTTTTGGTCTGGCGGATTTTATCGAGCAGAAACTCCATGGCCTGAAGCTCATCCATATCGTGCAGCAGCTTGCGCAGAATCCAAATCTTTTGCAGCACATCGGGCTTAATGAGCAGCTCTTCGCGGCGGGTCCCCGAGGGATTGATATTGATGGCCGGGTAGACCCGCTTTTCTGCAAGGCGACGGGCCAGGTGGACTTCCATATTGCCAGTGCCTTTGAATTCCTCGTAAATCACTTCGTCCATCCGCGAGCCGGTATCGATCAAGGCAGTGGCGATGATGGTGAGCGATCCGCCCTCTTCGATGTTTCGGGCTGCGCCAAAGAAACGCTTCGGCCGATGCAGCGCATTGGCATCCACACCGCCGGTCAGCACTTTGCCGGAGGTCGGCACCACGGTGTTGTAGGCCCGGGCCAGGCGCGTGATCGAGTCCAGAAGAATCACCACATCCTTTTTATGCTCGACGAGGCGCTTGGCTTTCTCGATCACCATCTCTGCCACTTGGACATGGCGTGTCGCGGGCTCATCAAAAGTGGATGCAACCACTTCACCCCGCACACTGCGCTGCATTTCGGTGACTTCCTCTGGCCGCTCATCAATCAGCAGCACAATCAGCGTGATCTCGGGGTAGTTGGTGGTAATCGCATGGGCGATGTGCTGCATCATCACGGTCTTACCGCTTTTGGGTGAGGCCACCAGCAATCCCCGCTGGCCCTTACCAATTGGCGCGATCATATCGATGACACGGCCGGTGATGTTCTCTTCGCCTTTCATTTCCCGCTCCAGCACGATGGGCTCATCGGGAAACAGTGGCGTCAGATTTTCAAAAAGAATTTTGTTCTTTGAAGCTTCGGGCGGCTGGCCGTTGATCTTGTCGACCTTCACCAGCGCGAAGTAGCGTTCGCCTTCTTTAGGAGTGCGGACCTCGCCTTCTACGGAGTCGCCGGTGTGCAGATTAAAACGGCGAATCTGCGAGGGTGAGAGGTAGATGTCATCGGTGCTGGCGAGGTAACTGGACTCTGGGGAGCGCAGGAATCCAAACCCATCGGGCAGGACCTCCAGCACACCATCGCCGAAAATCTGTTCGCCCAGCTTGGCTTTTTTCTTCAGGACTGCAAACATCAGTTCCTGTTTGCGCAGCCGGCTGGCGTTGTCGATCTCAAGGCTCATCGCCAGATCAACGAGTTGTGTCACATGAAGGGCTTTTAGTTCGGAGAGGTGCATAAGCGTTTAGCGAAGTGTCGCCGTGGAGACGGCCAGGGTTAAAAAACGTGAATTAAAAATTAGGGGGCGGTATTCAGAGCGTCTGCCCTGAGGCCCCAAGCCGGGGCACAGAATTCAGGCCGCGCGAGACTGCGGCCTGAAGCGAAATCATAAGCTGCTATCGATCCATGCGGTGAGTTGCGATTTTGCCGCTGCTCCGACTTTCTGGGAGACCACAGCACCATTTTTAAAAAGAATCAGTGTGGGAATGCCACGAATCGAATGCTTGGCGGGCACTTCAGCATTTTCATCGACATTGAGCTTGGCGACTTTGAGTCGCCCATCGTATTCCTTGGCAATCTCTTCGACAATTGGCCCGATCATCTTGCAGGGGCCACACCATTCGGCCCAGAAGTCCACCAGCACGGGCAGATCTGATTTCAGGACATCGGCCTCGAATGAGGCATCGCTTACAGCGAGAACATGTTGGCTCATAGTGGTGTAACCAAGGGGGCTTTATTATTTTTAGGCAGGCGGGGCGGCGCTTTGCCGCATCGATCACTCCGTGAGCCTGCTGGGCTGTCTACTATGGTGATTTCGCCGAGGACAATAGCATAAATTCCCCCATGCCTAAAGTTTTTGCCCTGCCAAGCTCTGCGCCGCTGTCGCAGGCCGTGTCCCAGGCTATGGGCCAGGCGCAGGGCGATCTCCCGCCAGCGCTGGTTACTGACTCGCCGGCTGCCGCTGCTGCACTGAAGTCTGCGCTCTCGGCAGTCCAGTGGCCTGGCCGCAAGCAGGGCAGGCCACTGCCCTGGTGCGGCAGCCTTGATCAGGCTGCGCAGCAGGCGGTTTTCCAGATTGCATCCCATGGTGGCGCAAATGATGTGTCACTGCCACGCGCGCTCTGCGCACGGCGTGTGGAACTGGCGCAACACCTGCTTGATCATTCCGCTTTAAAGCACGCACTCGCCGGCTCCGCCCGGGCGGCATTGCTGTTAGCCGGCCAGTGGGTCGACATCTTTGAGGGCTGGGATTGGCTTGATGCCGCACATCATGGGCTGCCTGTGGCATCGGCTGATGCCAACTCGACCGCCAGTGATTTGCGCGTTTTGGCTGAACTGCATCGGGCCACGTCAAATGCGGACGATCAAGCCCCGTGGATTGCGCAGGGCCTGAAGAAATACCAGCGTCCATCATCGCTGTGCACTGATGCCGTTTGGTTTTGTCTTGGCCGATCCCCGTCGCAGCGTGAACTCGCAATGGCCGAGACTTTATTTGGCGTGCAGGGCTCGCAGATCACAGTATTTGGTTTTCAGCCAATCGATCCGCTGACCGCATCCGAGGTCTCGCCGGCTTCACATGAACGGGAACTGATTGCCGCCTGCAGCCTCGAGGAAACCGCATGGGCCGCTGTGCAGTCCATTTTGCAGTGGCGCGCCCGAGGCTTTGACGATATTGGCGTGCTTGCACTGGATCGAAAAGCGGTCCGCAGAATGCGTGCTTTATTGCAGCGTGCAGGCGAGACCTTCAGTGATCGCTCTGGCTGGGCGCTCGATACAACAGTGGCGGCAAGTGCAATTGCTGGCCTCAATCAGCTGCTGAGCGGCCCGATCACGACACAGACCATTCTCGAGTGGGTCCACTCCCCCTTCGTTGCCGCGGGCCTGAAAGTCACCTGCGGCTTCGATGCGAAAAAGCGTCAGATGCTGGATGCCGCATTACGCGAGACCGGCCGAGTCAGCGAAATGAGTCTGGCTGCGCTTGCCCAGGAGGGCCTGCTCACACTTCCTGCAGAGGTCTTTGAGACGGCAAGGCGGCGTGGCCGCCAGCCCCTCGCACGCTGGGTGGATCAGTTGTTGCAGGCCGCAGAGGCGCTGGGCCTGGATGCCGCGTTGGCATCGGACCCCGCGGGCGAGGCCGTGTTGGCGGCGCTGCAAATTCTGCAGCAGCAGTCGATGACAGATTCGCTGGCGATATCGTCATCGCTGTGGAATACGGTACTGGCCGAAGAGTTAAATCGTGCGCGATTCGTCGAGCCCACCGAACGGGCAAAAGTCCGTGTGGTCTCCGCTTCGTCTTTGCTGTGGCAAAGGCCGCAGGCCTTGCTGGTTGTGGGCGCAGATGCAAAGCGGCTGCCCCAGCGCGAGATGCCGAGATTTTTCGAGCCATCGCAGCTTGCCGAGATGGGGCTTGGGCTTGATCCCATTCAAGAGGAGTCCGAGGGCTTCACTGCGTTTACCGCGCTGTGGCGATCGGATCTTCCGATCACCATGATTGCGACCAGCGATGAGCCAGATAGCGCAGTCCAGTTCTCCCCCTGGGTGGAGCTGCAGACATCCATGCCAGCGAAAAAAGCGGCCGAAGTGATCTCGCCAATGATGCTCGATTGCACTCTGTTGCCAGCGCTTACAAAAGACTTTGAGGCCGAGACGGAGCTGCGTTGGAATCTGGGCCTGCCGGATGCGATTTCAGTGTCTGAATCGCAGCGTCTGGTGGACTGCCCATATCAATATGCGCTGTCTTCGCTTCTGGCGCTTTCGCGATGCGACGAGCTGGAAGAATCCGCGCAGGCCTCTGATCTGGGCTCGCTTTTGCATCATGTTTTAAAAGCAGCTCCAGCGGGATTTGATTCCGAGGCCCTGTGCGCCGACTGGCTGCATCAGCAGATTGACCAAAGCCTGGAGCAGCCCTGGCGCTGGGGTGGTCCTGGCGCCACATTAAAGCTTCCGCTTCCGAAGCCGATATGGGCGCAGCTGCGTGCCGAGGCGTTTGCAATCGTGCCCAAACTTGCCCGATGGCTTGCAACTCAGCCGGCTGCCGATCCGGCCAGCGATCCACGCAGCGTGATTCAGACTGAATTACCGCTGCGCGCGCAAATCCCAGACGTGGGCGTGACGCTGAAAGGCCGTCTGGATCGGCTGGATGTACAGCGCGGCGTGGTGATGGATTTCAAAACCAGCGATCCCAAACTTTTGAAAAAACGCTTAAGCCCCGATGGCAATGAACTTCAGCTGCAGCTTTATGCCTGGCTGCTGCAGGCACAGCAGCCAGCCCTGCCAGTCACAGCTGCGCGTTTTGTATCGATTCGGCGTGAGGCCGTCACCGAGGTGGATCTCAGGCCACATGAAGGCACTTCCATCGCGCAGCTCGGCGCCCAGGCCCTGGAATCGGTGCGCTTAGAGCTCAAAGAGATCGCCGATGGTGCACCGGTGCAGGCGCGGGGAATTGATGCCGATGCGCAGGTCTGCCAGTACTGCGCCGTGCGGGGTGTCTGCCGGCGCGATGACTATCGTCTTGATGCCGGACGCTCAGAGACGGAGACCGATAACAGTGCGGAGCAGACCGATGGCGCTTGATCCGGCAAGGGCTTTAGAGCCACAGCGCAGCGTGGTCGTGGAGGCCTGCGCAGGAAGCGGCAAGACCTGGCTTTTGTCTTCGCGAATTACCCGGGCTCTTCTTGAGGGCGTGGCCCCGCGATCGATTCTTGCGCTGACTTTTACAAATAAAGCCGCCGCTGAAATGCGGCATCGAGTGATTGGGCAGCTGCGTGATTTGTCAGCCAGTGATGCGCAACGACAACGCGAGATTCTCTCCAACTGGGGCCTGACCGGCCAGGCCCTTGAGACCGCGCTTTTAGCGGCTCCCAAAGCCTTGCAGCGGTTTTTATCGGATCCGCAGCCTCCCATGATTGGAACCTTTCACAGCTGGTATGCCCGTCTGATCGCGATGGCGCCGCTGCGCGCAGCCGGTATGGCCAGCCTTTCGCTGACACAGCGCGCATCCGATTTGCATCGCCAGGCATGGGAGTTGTTTCTTGCAAGCCATGCGGATCGGCTGCCGTATGCCGAGTTAATTGAGTTGATGGGCCCATGGCATGTCCGTGAGGCGATGCAGTCCTGGTTAGCTGCCCGTGTGGAGTGGCAGGCCTTTGGTGTCGAATCACAGCTGCAGTCCGATGCGGCGGCTGTCGCAGGTCGTGCGACGGCTGGCAAATCAGTGATTGCGGATGCCTTATCGGCCAATCGATCAGCGGTGTCTGCGTTTTATCAGGCCCAGCAATCGCAGGCAGCAATTTTTGCTAAAGCCTACGCCGAGATTGCCGATCGTGCTGAGCTCGCTGGTTTATTTTCGCGATGGAATCCTGATGAACTCAGCGATTTGCGTGGCCGCATGCTGACGCAACGCACCACCGAGGAAATGCTCAGTGAGCCCGATAGCCCGCGCTTTCATTTAAAAGGCGGCGATGATCGCTTTGTTCGTAAGGGCAAAGACTTGGCGGTCTGGGGTGCCAAAGGCCCCGCATTAAAAGCCCAGATTCAGGCCTTTGGCGTGGCACTCGGTGGGCTGATCACCGCCTGCGATGCACGTCTTTTGGCGGCCCGCAATCAGGCCCTCTGGGCCTGCGCTTCAACGCTTGGCCAGTGCCTGGAAGAAGTCATGGCCAAAAGCCACGAGACCGATTTCACCGGCCTTGAGATGAAGGCATGGGAGCTGCTTGGCGGAGCGTTGGCGGCAGATTTCCATGCGCGTTTTGATCGTCAGATTTCACAACTCTTGGTCGATGAGTTTCAAGATACCAATCCGGTGCAGTGGGCGATGCTGCGGGGTTGGCTTTCTCAATATGAACAAGATGACCACAGCATTGCAGCCAGCGCCCCCCGAGTCTTCATCGTGGGCGATCCCAAGCAGTCCATTTATCGATTCCGGCGTGCTGACCCAGAGGTGTTTTATGCAGCATCCCGATGGCTTGCCCAACACTTTGGCGCAGATGTTCTCTCCACGAATACCACCTATCGATGCGGCCCTGCGGTGGTGGCGTTTTTGAATGCTGCACTTGGCAGTGCTGCGCCCAATCGATTCACCGATCATGAGACCCGCGCAACCGATGCAGTGGGTTTTGTCGCGCGTCTTAGCCTGGCACCTGATTGGGAAAGTGAGGGCAGGGCGATTGCAGCCGCTTTATTGCAGCTTCGCAAAGAGTTGCCGTCATTACAGTGGTCAGAGGTGCGGATCTTGCTTCGCGCCCGCACGCATTTTCAGAGCTATGAGCTGGCGCTCACCGAAGCTGGCATTCCCTTCGTCAGTGATCGTTCAGGCGGGCTGCTGTCGTCTCCGGAGATCGAAGATCTGATTGCGCTGCTGCGTTTCCTGGCTGCGCCTTGGTCGGATCGCGACTGTGCTCAGGCACTGAAAAGTCCGATCTTTGGCCTCGCCGATTCGCAGCTGGTGGCAATTGCAAAACAGCGGGCCGCTGATGATGCGGAGAGTTTTTACGCTGGCTTACTTGCCTGTGGTCTTCAGCCTGATGCAGACCCTGCCTTGGCGGCTGCTGTCGAAAGTCTGTCGCGCTGGATTGACTTATCGACGCAGCTTCCGGTCCATGATCTACTGGATCAGATCCTGCACGATCAGGATGTTTTTGATCGGATTGCCTCTCGCACCCCCGATTTTCGTAGCCTGCAGCGGCTCGCCAATATTGAAGCCTTTATTGGCCTTGCTTTGGAGTTGGATACAGGACGGCTGCCCAGCCTGCCAAGATTTCTGCGTGAGCTACACCGATCTGCTGCGCTCGCTGATTCGGAGTCCCCCGGCCCCGGTGTCTTACCGAATCAGCAGGCGGTGGCCCTCTCGACTTTGCATGCGGCCAAGGGCCTTGAGGCCAGGGTTGTGGTGCTTGCGGGGCTGATGGATCGGGGCCGATCGGAAAGCGGGCTGCGTTGGCTGTCGCAATGGTCGGAGAATCGCGACGCAATTCTCGGCCATGCGGGCTGGATTGCGGGCGATCCGATTGGTCCATTTGTTCGTGATGCGTTACTGGAAGAGGACCGTCGCACCGAGGAGGAGGATTTCAATCTTCTGTATGTTGGTATCACGCGGGCCAAGCAAGTGCTTTTATTAAGCGCCACCGGCGAGGAGCGGCCGGCTTCGAGCAGTCGTAAGCCTACTTGGTATGAAAAACTAAAGGACCATTGCGAGCAACGTGATTTTGTTCAGCTCCCCGTGCCAGGCCAAGCCGCACAGGAAGGCGCTCCCGCTTTGTTCGCACCGCCTACAGTGACATGGCGCGGATTGCGCTTTGGTCAAAAAACGAATGCATCAGGCTCACCAGCACCCGAGACACTGGCGATGCGGCAGGGCAAAGCCTTGCACCGGCTCTTGGAATTCGGGCCCCAGCAGGCCACTGCAGTTGCCCGCGCACTGATTGCTGAATTTGGACTGCCTTGTGCTGCCCGAGATGAGGTGATCGCTTCAGCTGCAGCCATTGGAAAGTCCGAGTTTGCGGCCCGCATTTTTAGCCCCCATGTTCTTGCATACTCCGAATCCGAGTGGCCCGTGGTGGATTTGCCATCCGGCGCACTGATGCGTCCCGATCGCGTGGTCCGGATCCAGGAGTCACCAGAGGAGTGGTGGATCGTTGATTTCAAGTGGAATGTTCTGCCCTCAGAGCACGCGGATTACGTCCGCCAGCTTGCGTTGTATCGCGATCAATTCGCCAGGATTCGGCCTCAGGCCAGGGTCACTGCCAAGATTCTCACGGCCAAGGCGCAGCTGTGGGATCTGCAGGGGGACCGCTTGGTACACTTGGCCTAAGGCGGGCCGCCCCGCATTGGGAGTCGGCATACCTGGTCAGGTCGGGAACGAAGCAGCCAAGGCTGAATTTCTCAAGTGCCGGGGGTCCGGCTCGCCCCCCTTTGACGCACACTGACGAATGACTAACGCCCTGTTTTCCTCTGAAGAGTTGCCGCGGCCTGCGGCTGCAGGGCTGCAATCGCCATCGGCAGTGCTGGCCCGTAAGTGGCGGCCGAAATCGTTTTCGCAGGTGGTGGGCCAGGACCATGTGGTCAAAGCCCTTGCCCATGCGCTCAATGCCCAGCGACTGCATCATGCCTATTTGCTTACGGGCACGCGCGGGACTGGCAAGACCACGTTAGCCCGGATTATTGCCAAGGCTCTGAATTGCGAATCGGGCGTGAGCGCGAATCCCTGTGGTGTCTGCAGCGCCTGCAGCCAGATCGATGGCGGCCGTTTTGTGGATTACATCGAAATTGATGCGGCCTCCAATCGCGGGGTGGGTGAGATTCAGCAATTACTCGAGCAGGCCCAGTTCGCCCCGACCACCGGCCGCTTCAAGGTCTACGTGATCGATGAAGTCCACATGCTGTCGAATCACGCCTTTAACGCGATGTTAAAGACGCTGGAGGAGCCGCCACCGGATGTAAAGTTTTTGCTGGCAACGACTGATCCGCAAAAGATTCCTGTCACCGTGCTCTCGCGCTGCCTGCAGTTCAATCTCAAAAATGTACCGCCTGAGCTTTTGCAGCAGCATCTGGCCTGGGTCTTGCATGAAGAAAAAATCAGCGCTGAGCCCCAGGCCCTGACCTGGCTTTCTGTGGCGGCCCAGGGCAGCGTGCGTGACGGGCTTTCGCTGACGGATCAGGCAATTGCCTATGGGGGCGGACAAATCACGGAGCCTGCTGTCCGGGCCATGCTCGGATTGGTCCAGCGCGAGCTGTTGGGCCGCTTCATGCATGACATCGCCCGCAATGATCCGCAGGCTGCATTTGCAACTCTTGAAGAGTTACAGACCTCAGGCGCATCGGCGGATGCCTTGCTTGCCGACATGGCCCGGTGTTTTCATCAGGCCAGCGCCCTTGCGACCTTAAAGATTGAATCTCGCGATGATCCCAGTGGAGCGATCGAGGCGCTCGCGCAGCATCAGTCTCCTGAGACGCTGCAGTTGAATTATCAGATCGTGACACTCGGCAGAAGAGATCTGCCGCTTGCGCCCGATGAACGCACCGGATTGGAGATGACACTGCTGCGGCTGTTTGCATTTCAGCCCGCCACGATGGCAGTTGCGAGCGCATCCCCTCGGACGGTGGCGGCACCCACGAAAAGTCGGGCAGTGCCCGCACCCGCACCGGCGGCACTGCCAGCAGCGTCACTGACTGCACAGCAGTGGCCTGCGGTCTCACGTTCGCTTGCAGTCTCGGGCCTGGCGCGGCAATTTGTTCAGCAGGCGAAACTCATTGCATTCGAGGATCTCGGCCGCAGCGTGCGGCTGCAGTTTCGGGTGGCGATTCCTGCGCTCACTGAGTCTTCGGCGGTCAGCAAAGCCCAGGAGGCGCTGGCAGCGCATTTCGGCAAGCCTTGCAAAATTGATGTTGAACTCGGCGAGGCCGAGACACTGACCGCAGCGGCCGAGGATGCGGACGCGGCCGCCCAGGCCCAGGCACGTGCCGAGGCCCAGATTCATGCCGACCCGATGGTGCAATCGATCCTGAGTGATTTTGGCGGCAAGATCGTGCCGGGTTCCATTCGTTCAACCAGAAAAGGAAGTCCAGGATGATGAAAGGTCAGATTGCGGGACTGATGCGTCAGGCGCAGCAGATGCAGGAAAAAATGAAGCAGGTCCAGGACAGCTTGGGACAGGAGATGGTGGAAGGCCAATCGGGTGCGGGCTTAGTGAAAATCACCATGAACTGCAAGCACGAGGTCAAGGCCGTGCAGATTGATCCGAGTCTGATGTCTGCGGATGCGGATGATCGAGAGACCCTCCAGGACCTGCTGGCCGAGGCGATAAACGATGCCTCGTCCAAAGCGGAAGCCGTCTCACAGCAGCGACTGTCTGCCGTAACAGCGGGCCTGCCGCTTCCACCCGGCATGAAGCTTTTCTAATCAGCACTGCATGTGAGTGCCCTGCCTGCCAATCCACATGCGCTGGAGTCGCTTGCCGAGGCCCTTCGACGGCTTCCCGGAGTGGGTCCTAAAACGGCGCAGCGTATGGCCCTGCATCTCTTGCAGCATGATCGCGTGGGGGCAGAGTTATTGGGCCAGTCGCTTCTGAATGCGGTGCGTGCGATTCGCCACTGCCGCGAGTGCAACACCTTCACTGAAGAAGAGGTCTGCAGCATCTGCACCCATGCCGGCCGCGATCGCAGCCAGCTCTGTGTCGTGGAGTCGCCTTCGGATTTATTAGCGGTCGAGCAAAGCCACGCCTGGCGGGGTTTGTATTTCGTGCTGATGGGCAGAATCTCGCCACTCGAAGGCGTAGGCCCCAGAGAAATTCATATGGATCGGCTGCTGGCGCGAATTTCTGCAGACGAGGTAAAAGAAGTGGTGATTGCCACCAACTTCACCCCGGAGGGTGAGGCGACGGCCCATGCCATTGAGAGCATGCTCAAAGCCAAGGGCCTGGCCGATCAAAAGAAAGTCTCGCGCTTGGCGCGCGGCGTGCCGGTTGGTGGAGAGCTGGAATACATTGACCTGGGCACGATTGCCCAGGCGGTTCGAGAGCGGAGAAAGTTATGAGCATTGCACTGTGGTGTCTGATGATTGCGGGCATTTTGCCGATCGTGTGTGCAGGGATTTCAAAGGGGGGCGCATCGGACTATGACAATCGCGCGCCCCGCGAATGGCTGGCCCGACAAGAGGGCTATCGCCGTCGCGCCAATGCTGCGCAGGCCAACAGCTGGGAGGCCTTCACCTGGTTTGGCATTGCCATGGCCATCGCTCTGGTGACCAAGGCTGATCCGAATAAGTTGGATTTTCTCGCAATGTTTTTTATTACCAGCCGAATTTTGTATATCGGTTTTTATGTCATGGATAAGTCCTCGCTCAGAACCCTGGCTTGGCTTGCGGGCTTTATCACGACCTTGACCGTCTTCGCCTCAGGGACAACGTAGCGCGGCGGCCAAGCCGCTTTGCCAGTGAATTTCGGCCGAGTCGGGATCGGCCGTATAATTCACAAAATTCCGGGGGTACAACTCTTGTTTCGCCAGTCTTCCAACGTGGCGCCGGCCCTTCTTGCGCTCGCCGACGGCACGCTGTTCCAAGGCCAATCTATTGGTGCCGCAGGCCTTTCGGCCGGTGAGGTGGTTTTCAATACCTCCATGACCGGCTATCAGGAAATTCTTACTGATCCGAGTTACAGCCGTCAGATTGTCACGCTGACGTATCCCCATATCGGCAATGTCGGCACCAACGCCGAGGACGACGAATCAGACCGACTGCATGTGGCGGGCCTGGTGATTCGTGATCTGCCTTTGCTGGTATCCAATTTTCGCTCGCAGGCCTCGCTCTCGGAGACCCTTCAGAGATCGGGTGTGGTGGGCATTGCCGGCATCGATACCCGACGCTTGACCCGAGTCTTAAGAGAAAAAGGCGCCCAGAATGGCGCACTGCTCGCTGCAGCACCAGGCGAGACGCTTGATGCCGGCCGCGCGATTGCGGCCGCCCGCGAATTTCCTGGGCTAGTGGGCATGGATTTGGCAAAGGTTGTTTCCACCGCGCAATCTTATGCGTGGACCGAGGGCAGCTGGTCGTTGGGCGCTGGCCATGCGTTGATGGGCCCAGCCCGCTTTCATGTGGTCGCGCTCGATTTTGGTGTGAAGCGCAATATTTTGCGCATGCTGGCCGATCGGGGCTGCCGCGTCACAGTGATGCCGGCCCAGACCCGTTTTGAAGACATTGAGGCACTGCGGCCCGATGGCCTGTTTCTTTCCAATGGCCCCGGTGATCCCGAGCCCTGCGATTACGCGATTGCTGCTGCCCAAGCCGCAATGAAAAAAAAGCTGCCGGTGTTTGGCATCTGCTTGGGCCACCAGATCATGGCCCTGGCCTCAGGCGCCAAAACACTGAAGATGAAATTCGGCCACCATGGTGCCAACCATCCCGTGCAGGAGCTCGATTCCAAGCGGGTCTTTATTACTTCTCAGAACCATGGCTTTGCCGTAGATCCTGATCATCTGCCCAGCCACCTGCGCATTACCCACGTATCGCTGTTTGATCGGTCGATTCAGGGCTTGGCCCGCACGGATGTGCCGGCCTTTTGTTTTCAAGGTCATCCCGAAGCCAGCCCCGGCCCCCATGACATCGGCCCGTTGTTTGACCACTTCGCAACACTGATGCAGCAGCACTCCGGAGGCCGCAATGCCTAAGCGGACCGACATTCGCAGCATCATGATCATCGGCGCCGGACCAATTGTGATTGGCCAGGCCTGCGAATTTGATTACTCGGGTGCCCAGGCCTGCAAGGCCCTCAAAGAAGAGGGCTACAAAGTCATCCTGGTTAACAGCAACCCCGCGACCATCATGACCGATCCAGAGACGGCCGATGTCACTTACATCGAGCCCATTACCTGGCAGACGGTTGCCAAAATTATCGAAGTCGAGCGGCCTGATGTGCTGCTGCCCACGATGGGCGGCCAGACCGCATTGAACTGTGCACTCGATTTACATCGCGAGGGCGTGCTTCAGAAGTTTGGCGTTGAACTCATCGGCGCGAAAAAAGAGGCTATCGAAAAAGCTGAAGACCGACTCAAGTTTAAAGAGGCCATGACCCAGATTGGACTGGACTCTGCAAAATCGGGCATCGCCCACACGCTGGAAGAGGCCTGGGCGGTTCAAAAACAAATCAGTCAGATCACGGGCAGCAGTGGTTTTCCGCTAGTCATTCGGCCCAGCTTCACCCTGGGCGGCACGGGCGGTGGCATTGCGTATAACGCTGAGGAATTTGAAACCATCTGTAAGCGGGGCATTGAGGCCTCGCCCACCCACGAGCTCTTGATCGAAGAGTCGCTCATCGGTTGGAAAGAGTTCGAGATGGAAGTGGTCCGTGATCGTGCAGATAACTGCATCATCGTCTGCTCGATTGAAAATCTTGACCCGATGGGCATTCACACCGGTGACTCGATCACGGTGGCACCGGCCCAGACACTGACCGATAAGGAATATCAGGTCATGCGGGATGCATCGATTGCGATTCTTCGCGAGATCGGTGTGGATACGGGCGGCTCTAATGTGCAGTTCGCTGTCAATCCTGCCAATGGCCGTTTAATTGTGATCGAGATGAATCCCCGGGTCTCGCGTTCCTCGGCCCTGGCCTCGAAAGCCACGGGCTTTCCGATTGCCAAAGTCGCCGCCAAACTCGCAGTCGGCTACACGCTCGATGAGCTGAAAAACGATATTACCGGTGGCGCAACGCCGGCCTCTTTTGAGCCGTCGATTGATTATGTTGTCACCAAAGTGCCCCGTTTTGCATTCGAAAAATTTCCCTCTGCTGATGCCCATCTCACCACTCAAATGAAGTCCGTGGGCGAGGTCATGGCCATGGGCCGGACTTTTCAGGAGTCTTTCCAAAAAGCCTTGCGGGGATTGGAAGTGGGTGTCGATGGGCTGAATCAGAAAACCACGGATCGTGAGCGGATCGAAGAAGAGCTCGGCGAGCCGGGCCCCGAGCGGATCTGGTATGTCGGCGATGCCTTTGCACAAGGATTTAGCATTGATGAGGTCCATCAGCTGACGCGAATCGATCCTTGGTTCTTGGTGCAGATCAAAGAGATCGTGGATCTCGAGCTTGCGTTGGATAAGATGACTCTGGCGGATTTGGATGCAGAGTCCCTGCGGAGCCTCAAGCGTAAGGGCTTTTCCGATCGCCGGCTGGCCTATCTGCTGGAGACCACCGAGGCGGAAATCCGCAAACTGCGCCATAGCTTCAATGTTCGGCCGGTGTACAAGCGGGTGGATACCTGCGCGGCGGAATTCGCCACCTCAACGTCGTATTTTTATTCGACTTACGAAGAAGAGTGCGAGGCCAACCCCACCAATCGCAAAAAAGTCATGGTGCTGGGTGGTGGACCGAACCGCATCGGCCAGGGCATTGAATTCGATTACTGCTGCGTGCATGCAGCGATGGCCCTGCGGGAGGACGGCTTTGAGACCATCATGGTCAACTGCAACCCGGAGACCGTCTCCACCGATTACGACACTTCAGATCGGCTCTACTTTGAGCCCTTGACCCTCGAGGATGTCTTAGAGATTGTCGATAAAGAAAAGCCCATCGGCGTGATCGTGCAGTATGGCGGCCAGACGCCGTTAAAGCTTGCCAAGGCCCTTGAGGCCGCGGGCGTTCCGATTGTGGGCACATCACCGGAATCGATTGATATCGCCGAGGATCGCGAGCGCTTCCAAAAGCTGCTGGTTCGGCTTGAGCTGCGTCAGCCACCGAATCGCACAGCCCGCAACGAGGAAGAGGCCATTCGTCTGGCCCAGGAAATCGGCTACCCCTTGGTGGTGCGGCCCAGCTATGTATTGGGTGGGCGTGCCATGGAGATCGTGCACGAGCAGCGCGACTTGGAGCGCTACATGCGTGAGGCCGTAAAGGTCTCCAATGACTCACCTGTGCTTTTGGATCGATTCTTAAACGATGCAATTGAAGTGGATGTCGACTGCCTCTCCGATGGCAAGCGGGTCTTCATTGGCGGCGTGATGGAGCATATTGAGCAGGCGGGCGTGCATTCCGGAGATTCGGCCTGCAGCCTGCCGCCCTATTCGCTTTCCAAAGAATTGATTGAAGAATTAAAGCGGCAGACGGCGCTGATGTCGCGGGCCTTAAATGTCGTGGGCCTCATGAATGTGCAGTTTGCGATTCAAAATGGCAATGTCTTTGTGTTGGAGGTCAATCCCCGCGCGTCTCGGACTGTGCCGTACGTATCCAAGGCCACCGGTATTGCACTGGCGAAAGTCGCTGCGCGCGCGATGCTTGGCCGTTCACTGGATGATCAGGCCATTGGTGCGGAGGTTGTGCCGCCTTACTTCTCAGTGAAGGAGGCGGTCTTTCCGTTTGTGAAGTTCCCGGGAGTCGACACCATCTTGGGGCCGGAGATGAAATCGACCGGTGAAGTGATGGGGGTGGGCAAGACCTTTGCCGAGGCTTTCGTGAAGTCGCAAATGGGTGCGGGCGTAAAACTACCGACCTCTGGCTGCGCCTTTATCAGTGTCAAAAATAGCGATAAGCCGGTGGTGGTGGGCATTGCAAAAATGCTCGCCGAGCTCGGATTCAAGCTCGTGGCCACCCGCGGCACGGCCGCCGCGATTGCTGCAGCCGGTATTGAGGTCGCTATGGTCAATAAAGTGACCGAGGGCCGGCCCCACGTGGTGGACATGATCAAAAACGGTGATGTACAGTTTGTCGTCAATACGGTGGAAGAAAAGCGCACAGCAATTGCAGATTCGCGCTCGATTCGCACCACCGCCTTGGCGGCACGCGTGACCACCTACACCACAATCGCAGGTGCCCAGGCCGCTGTCGAAGGCATCCGTCACCTGCTCGATGCCTCCTTAACCGTTATTGATGTGCAGGCAATGCATCGGCAGATTGCCGAAAAGTAAAAGGCTTTGACTATGAGCACGACCCCATTAACTGTTCGCGGCGCAGAACTTCTCAAAGAAGAGCTAACCCGCCTAAAGCATAAAGAGCGGCCTGCCGTGATCACTGCGATTGCCGAGGCCCGGGCTCAGGGCGATCTGTCTGAGAACGCCGAATACGATGCAGCCAAAGAGCGTCAGGGCTTCATCGAGGGCCGCATTGCCGAGCTGGAGTCAAAACTCTCCCAGGCCCAGATCATCGATCCCAGCCAAATTGAAAAAGATGGTCGAGTGGTCTTTGGCACGACCGTGGACCTTGCGGATATCGAATCCGATCAGCGCATGAGCTATCAGATCGTGGGCGAAGACGAGGCCGATCTCAAAGAGAACAAGATTTCGATCTCAAGCCCCATCGCGCGGGCCCTGATTGGCAAATCGGTCGGTGATGTCGCCGTCGTGCATGCCCCAGGCGGGGCGCGCCAGGTCGAGATCCTCGACGTCCGCTACCTATAGTCGGCACAGGCCGCATCTGGGCCATCGTGAAGATGGTCGGTTCATGGCAAAAAATAAATTCAATCCCCAGTGGATGCACATGCATCTCACCGATCCCTTTGTGCGGCAGGCGCAGGCCAAGGGCTATCGGTCGCGTGCGGCATTCAAGCTGCTGGGCATCCATGAGCGTGACCGGCTGATTCGGCCGGGCATGGTCGTGGTGGACTTAGGCAGTGCCCCAGGCAGCTGGTCCCAGGTGGCCCGCGAGCTGCTGACCGTGAAGGGGCCTGAGGGCAAAGGCCGGCAGGTCAGGGGCCGGATCATTGCGCTGGATCTGCTGCCCATGGAGCCGATCGCGGATGTGGAATTCATCGAGGGCGATTTTCGTGAAGAGGCGGTCGCCCAGCAGCTTTCTGATCGCCTTTTGGGTGAGCAAGTGGACATCGTGCTATCGGATATGGCCCCGAATTTGTCGGGAGTCGAGTCGGCCGATGCTGCCCGCGTGATGCACGTCTGTGAGCTGGCCCTGGAGTTCTCCGCCCGACACCTCAAGCCTGAGGGCGCGCTTTTGGTGAAGACCTTTCAGGGCAGCGGCTACAGCCAGCTGGTGGAGCTCTTTAAGCAACAGTTTTCCTCGGTGGCCGCCCGCAAGCCCCCGGCGTCCCGCGCGCAGTCCAGCGAGACTTTTCTTCTGGGCAGGCGCCTAAAAGCGGGTAAACGGCCTTGAAAACCCCCCAAAAGGCCACCACCTAAAGGTTGTGTCTGCGCGACCCTGGCATTGAGGAAACTTAAGGCGGGGCATAGAATCCAAGTCAGTGGCTCAAGATTTTTCCGCCCACCCGATCATTTTTTCCTATTGAAGGAGTAGTGCCTTGAACAACATGATTCCCAAAGCTGCCATCTGGATGGTGATCGCTTTGGTCTTGTTCACGGTTTTCCGGCAGTTTGACACCCGTCAGAGCCGGGGGCCGGAGATGCCTTACTCCCAGTTTATGGAAGAGGCCCGCCAGGGCCGCATCAAGTCCGCCATGGTCGAGGGCCGTACCGTCCGCGCGATTACCAGCGATGAGCGGCAGGTCGTCATCAATACGCCGCAAGACCTCTGGATGGTCTCCGATCTGATGAAGTACGGCGTGCGGGTCTCGGCAAAAGCTGAGGAAGAGCCTTCGGTGCTGATGAGTATTTTTGTGTCCTGGTTCCCGATGCTGCTGCTGATTGGGGTTTGGGTGTTTTTTATGCGCCAGATGCAAGGCGGCGGTAAAGGTGGTGCGTTCTCCTTTGGCAAGTCGCGTGCGCGTATGCTGGACGAAAACACCAATGCCGTGACCTTTGCTGATGTTGCCGGCTGTGACGAGGCAAAAGAAGAAGTCCAAGAGCTGGTGGAGTTTTTGCGCGATCCTTCCAAGTTTCAAAAGCTCGGCGGCCGCATCCCCCGTGGCGTGCTGATGGTGGGCCAGCCCGGAACCGGTAAGACCCTGCTCGCAAAGGCAATTGCCGGCGAAGCCAAGGTGCCGTTTTTCTCGATCTCAGGCTCGGACTTCGTCGAGATGTTTGTGGGGGTTGGTGCAGCCCGCGTACGCGATATGTTTGAGCAGGCGAAAAAACATGCACCTTGCATCATTTTCATTGATGAGATTGATGCGGTGGGCCGTCAGCGCGGCGCAGGCCTAGGCGGTGGCAATGATGAGCGCGAGCAGACCTTAAATCAGATGCTGGTGGAAATGGATGGCTTTGAAACCGGCCAGGGCATCATTGTGATTGCCGCCACCAACCGCCCGGATGTGCTGGATCCTGCTTTGTTGCGTCCCGGCCGCTTCGATCGTCAGGTGGTAGTCAGCTTGCCAGATGTGCGTGGCCGTGAGCAGATTCTGAATGTTCATATGCGCAAGGTGCCGATTGCACCCGATGTCCGTGCCGATATTCTGGCCCGTGGCACCCCCGGATTCTCCGGCGCTGATCTCGCGAACCTGGTCAATGAGGCGGCGCTGTTTGCTGCCCGGCGCAACGGCCGCGTTGTGGAGATGATGGATTTCGAGAAGGCCAAAGACAAAATCATGATGGGCGCAGAGCGCAAATCGATTGTCATGCCCGAGGAAGAGCGCAAGAACACGGCCTATCACGAATCAGGCCATGCCCTGGTGGCACGCATGCTGCCCAAGACCGATCCCGTGCATAAGGTCACCATCATTCCCCGTGGCCGCGCCTTGGGGGTGACCATGCAGCTGCCGGAAGGGGATCGCTACAGCCTGGATAAGGACCGCATGCTCAATACCATCTCGGTGCTCTTTGGCGGCCGGATTGCGGAGGAAGTCTTCATGAATCAGATGACCACAGGCGCCTCCAATGACTTTGAGCGTGCCACCGCATTGGCCCGCGATATGGTGACCCGTTATGGTATGACCGATGAACTCGGCCCGATGGTCTACGCGGAAAATGAGGGTGAAGTTTTCCTTGGCCGATCGATCACCAAGACAACCCATGTCTCAGAGTCAACGATGCAGAAAGTGGATAAAGAAATCCGCCGTATCATTGATGAGCAGTACGCTGTGGCGCGTAAGCTCATCGAAGACAACAAAGACAAAATGCACGCAATGGCCAATGCTTTGCTGGAGTGGGAAACCATTGATGCCGATCAGATCAACGACATCATCGAGGGCAAGCCACCGCGCCCACCAAAGCAGACCGGTACCGGCACCTCCAACTCGGGCGGCCCCGGCCCCACGGGCGTTGCCCCAACGGCTCCGGCAGCGGCATAAGACTTGGCCACTTCAGATCAACCGGCGGAATCCCCGCCGGTTTTCATTTGTGGGCGCTATCAGCTAGCGCTGAGTCGGCCGCTGATCATGGGCATTGTGAATGTCACGCCGGATTCTTTTTCAGGCGATGGTCTGCTGCAGTCCACTGGCGCTGCGCCAACACAGCAGGCCATCGTGGTTGCAGAGCGGCTTGCCCACGAGGGCGCAGATCTATTGGATATCGGCGGGGAGTCCACACGGCCGGGCGCCGCCCCTATTTCCGAGCAGCAGGAGCTCGACCGTATTGGACCGGTCCTTGAATCAGCCTTAACGCTTGGCCTGCCGGTGTCGGTGGATACCCGTCGGCCTGCCGTCATGCGTGCCGTCATCGCGCAGGGCGCTGATTTGATTAATGATGTCAATGGATTTCGTGATCCGCAGGCCATCGACGCAGTGAGCGCGTCGCGCTGCGGGCTTTGCATCATGCATATGCGAGGCGAACCGGCGACCATGCAGGCCGATCCGGTCTACCAGGATGTGGCTTCCGAAGTTGAATCTTTTCTTCTCGCACAGCGGCAGCAGCTATTGGATTATGGTGTCGTGCGCGAGCGCATCTTGATTGATCCGGGTTTTGGATTCGGAAAAACACTGCATCACAATCTGCAGCTGATGCGAGCGATCTCGCAATTTGCACGTCATCAGCCGGTGCTCGTGGGCGTCTCGCGCAAGCGCATGATCGGCGCCTTAACGGGCCAAGACGTTGCGAGCGAGCGCGTCTCGGGCAGTGTGGCGGCAGCGCTTTGGGCAGCCTCTCAGGGGGCGTCCGTGCTGCGCGTCCATGATGTGGGCCCTACCCGGCAGGCGCTCAGCGTGTGGGCCGCATTAGAATCGCGTGATGAGTAGAAAATATTTCGGCACGGATGGCATTCGCGGCACTGTCGGCACGGCGCCGATTACGCCGGACTTTGTTTTAAAGCTCGGGTTTGCCGCGGGCCGTGTGCTGTCGGCCAAGACGGCATCGGCAGGCCAGGCGTCGCACCCCACTGTATTGATCGGCAAAGACACCCGCATCTCGGGCTACATGCTGGAGTCTGCCCTGGAATCAGGATTTAGCGCTGCGGGCGTGAATGTACTTCTGGTAGGCCCAATGCCGACACCTGCGGTCGCTTACCTCACGCGGGCGCTGCGGCTTTCGGCGGGCATTGTGATCAGCGCCTCGCACAATCTTTTTAACGATAACGGCATCAAATTTTTCGATGGCCGTGGCGAGAAGCTCTCGGATGCCATCGAATCCGAGATTGAGGCTGCGGTTGATCAGCCGATGCAGTGTGTGGCCTCGGCAGATTTGGGCAAGGTCCGCCGCCTCGACGACGCCTCGGGCCGCTACATTGAGTTTTGCAAAAACACTTTCCCTTCCAGTCTGTCGCTGCGAGGTGTGAAGCTCGTGATTGATTGTGCCCATGGGGCTTCGTATCACGTTGCGCCGCCCGTCTTTCACGAACTTGGCGCAGAGATTGCAGTCATGGGCCATGAGCCCGATGGTTTTAATATCAACTCTGGAGTGGGAGCAACCCATCCGCAGGCACTTGCCGAGCGCGTCACGCGCGAGCAGGCCGATTACGGCGTGGCCCTGGATGGCGACGGCGATCGGCTGATCATGGTCGATCGCAGCGGCACTGTCTTTGACGGTGATCAGCTGCTGTATGCGATTGTCAAAGACCGGCTGCGGCATGTCAGCGTGGAGGCTGTGCAGGGTGTGGTGGGCACGCTCATGACCAATCTGGGCTTTGAGCACGCGATGGACCGGCTGCATATTGATTTTCGTCGCGCAAAAGTCGGCGATCGGTATGTGATGGAGATGTTGAAAGAAACGGGCTGGCTTTTGGGTGGGGAATCGTCTGGCCATATCTTGTGCCTCGATCAGCACACGACTGGGGATGGGATTGTCAGCGCGTTACAGGTTCTTGCGGCGATCGTGCGTTTTCACCAGCCACTTGCGGCGCTGGTGAAAGAGTTTGAGCGCTATCCCCAGACGCTCATCAATGTGCCCATGCCTGCTGGGGTCGATTGGCAGAAGGCCCCTGGGGTCACCCGGGCCTGCGCAGAGGCTCAGAAGCAGCTGGCCGAGCAGGGCCGGCTGCTGATACGGCCCTCTGGCACCGAGCCGGTGGTACGGGTCATGGTGGAGGCCCGCCAGGCCGCGCTTGCCCAGTCCACGGCCCAGACTGTCGCTGACGCCTTGCGCCGGCTCTAAGCCCGGCAAATGTCATCTGTTTGAAATATTGGGCCTCTAGACTCGGTCCTCGGATCGAGTTGCGGTCCTTCTTGTTTCGAACAACCTCTTTTTCATAGGAATTTCCACGATGGTCTCTTTTAAGAAATTTCTCACCGCGGCCGCGCTTGCTTGTGGAGTTGTGGCCTCCGCTCAGGCTGCTGACATCACCGGCGCTGGCGCCACCTTCCCCTATCCGATTTACGCGAAATGGGCCGAGGATTACAAAAAGGTTGCCAAGGTCGGATTGAATTACCAATCGATTGGCTCATCCGGCGGCATCCGTCAGATTCGTGCCAAAACCGTGACGTTCGGCGGTACCGATGCCCCCCTTTCGGGCGCTGATCTCGAAAAAGACGGCATGGTTCAATTCCCGACGGTGTTAGGCGGTGTCGTGCCCATTGTGAATCTGGAGGGATTTAAACCAGGTGAATTGCGTCTCACCGGTGCGGTGCTTGCTGACATTTATATGGGTTCGATTTCAAAATGGAATGACCCTAAAGTCGTTGCTTTAAATCCAAGCAAGAAACTTCCCGATCAGGCCATTACAGTTATTCACCGGGCGGATGGTTCAGGCACAACCTTTATCTTCACGGACTATTTAAACGAAGTCAGTAAGTCCTGGGCCGAGAAAGTCGGTAAGGGCGCCGCCGTGAAGTGGCCAGCTGCAAGTTCTGTCGGTGGAAAAGGAAACGAGGGAGTGGCTGCCAATGTGGCCCGTGTGAAGGGATCCATCGGGTATGTCGAGTACGCCTATGCAAAGAAGAACAAAATCGCACACGCTCAGCTTGAAAACCGCAATGGGATTTTTGTTGAACCCGATGACAAAACTTTTGCTGCGGCTGCGGCAAACGCCGATTGGTTCAGCGTGCCGGGTATGGGAATTTCGTTGGTGAATCAGCGTGGCGCGACGGCCTGGCCGATCACCGGCGCTACCTTCGTGCTGATGTATCGAAACCCTTCTGATAAGGCGGCTTCAGGTGAGGCCTTGAAGTTCTTTGATTGGGCATTTAAAAATGGTAAAAAAGCCGCTGAAGAGCTGGATTATGTTGCCTTGCCCGATAGCCTGACCAAAGCCATCGCCGAGAAGGTCTGGACACAAATCGCCCGCTGACCCGGGTTTAAAATAGTTGCCGCCGGGTGGTCTGGGATCTTCCGGCGCCTTCCTCATCAATCCCTGGTGACGCCCGAGAGAGACCTGCCCCTTCATGACCAACCCCTCTGTCTCGGATAGCGGACTACTGGACCAGAAACGGCTGGAGGTGGTCCGGCGACAACGGCTTCAAGACTTTCTTTTTCACAAAGTCACGCTGCTGTTCTCGCTGATTGTATTGGTCGCTTTGATCGGAATTTTGATTTCCCTGGTGGCCACCGCCTGGCCGGCATTTAAAAAATTTGGAATCGAATTCCTGTGGCGGGTCGAGTGGGACATCATCAATGAAGAATTCGGCGCTGCGATTGCTATTTTTGGCACGATGGTGAGCTCAGGCATAGCACTCTTGATTGCTGTCCCGTTAAGTTTTGGAATCGCGCTGTTTCTTACCGAGACCTGCCCGGTCTGGCTGCGCCGCCCACTGGGAACTGCGGTAGAGCTTTTGGCGGCTGTACCGTCCATTATTTATGGCATGTTTGGGTTGTTCATCTTCGCCCCGTTGTTTGCCGAGTACGGCCAGCCCGCCATGCAGTCAACTTTAGGGCAGATGCCGCTGATTGGGCCACTGTTTGGCGGGGCAATGAATGGCATTGGCATCATGGCGGCCGGCTTAATTCTTGCCTTCATGATCCTGCCCTTTATCGCGGCAGTGATGCGGGATGTATTTGAAATCGTTCCCCCGATTCTGCGGGAATCGGCGTACGGGGTGGGCTGCACCACTTGGGAGGTAGTCCGTTACGTCGTGCTGCCTTACACCCAGCAAGGCGTGATTGGCGGCATCATGCTCGGCCTGGGCCGCGCCCTGGGCGAGACCATGGCGGTGACCTTTGTGATTGGAAACTCACAGCGGATTAGCAGTTCATTATTTGCGCCGGGCTCATCCATCGCCTCGACGCTTGCCAATGAGTTCGGCGAGGCCGATGACTTTCACCTCTCAACGCTGTTTGCGCTCGGTTTTCTGCTCTTTGTAATTACCTTTGTGGTGCTTGCGCTGGCAAAGATTTTGATTATCCGCACTGAGCGTGCCAAAGGTGCAAAGACCTAGTCCGATGGACAGGACCAATTTCTGATGAACGAAAAACTCTATCGCCGACGGGTCCGCACGAATTTCATCGGCCTGACTTTGTCGATGACCGCCATGGCGATTGGGCTGTTTGTCTTGCTATGGATTTTATTTGTGCTGTTTAAAAATGGCCTTTCCGCGCTGGATTGGAATATGTTTACCCAGTCAACACCAGCGCCAGGATCTGAAGGTGGCGGCCTGGCCAATGCCATCGTCGGCAGCTTATTGATTGTTGGCCTTGCCACATTTCTTAGCACACCGATCGGTATTTTTGCCGGTGTCTATCTGGCAGAGTACGGCGACCGCAGCAAGATCGCTCAAGTCACCCGTTTTGTCACTGACATCATGCTCAGTGCGCCCTCAATTGTCTTGGGTCTGTTTGTCTATGCCCTGATCGTCGCCCAGACCAAGCAGTTCTCCGGCTGGGCAGGAACGGTAGCGTTGTCGTTGATTGCGATCCCTGTAGTCTTGCGGACCACAGAAAATATGCTTCGGCTTGTGCCGGGAAGTCTGCGCGAGGCTGCCTATGCCCTTGGCGCGCCGCAGTGGAAAGTCGCCACGATGGTGACACTGCGGGCTGCAAAAAGTGGTGTGGTGACCGGCGTTCTTCTTGCGGTTGCCCGGATTAGTGGAGAGACGGCACCGCTGCTTTTTACGGCGCTGAATAACCAGTTTTTCTCCCTCGATATGGATAAGCCGATGGCGAACCTTCCGGTGGTGATCTTTCAGTTCGCGATGAGCCCTTACGACAATTGGGTGCGGCTCGCCTGGGGCGGGGCCCTGCTGATTACCCTGGCGGTGCTCACCCTGAACATCGTCGCCCGGGTCTATTTCAGAGACAAAAGCGGAAGACGTTAAACCGAGCCCAGCAACCCCCATCGACAGCACAGAGAGAACCATGCCTGAAGACCATCTCGCCGAATCGAAAACCGCCATTCAAATCCGGGGCCTGAATTTTTTTTACGGCAAGTTTCAGGGCCTAAAAGATGTCAATCTGGATATTGCTGAGCGCCGCGTGACCGCCTTCATTGGCCCCTCGGGCTGCGGTAAATCGACGCTTCTGCGGACAATGAATCGGATGTATAGCCTTTATCCCGGCCAGCGGGCTGAAGGCGAAATTAATTTTTACGGCCAGAATATCCTTGATGCAAAACAAGACTTGAATCTGCTGCGGGCGCGGATTGGTATGGTTTTTCAAAAGCCAACGCCTTTTCCGATGTCGATATACGAAAACATCGCGTTCGGTGTTCGGCTGTATGAAAATCTCACCAAGGGCGAGATGGACGCACGGGTGGAGTGGGCCCTGACCAAGACCGCCCTTTGGGGCGAGGTCAAAGACAAGCTCAACCAAAGTGGCCTCGCACTCTCGGGCGGCCAGCAGCAGCGGCTATGCATCGCGCGTTCGGTTGCCGTGAAGCCATCGGTGATTCTGCTGGATGAGCCGACCTCGGCCCTTGATCCGATCTCCACAGCCAAGGTGGAGGAGCTTGTCCATGAGCTGAAGGCCGATTACACAGTGGCCATTGTTACCCACAATATGCAGCAGGCCGCCCGTGTCTCGGATTTCACGGCTTACATGTATCTCGGTGAGATGGTGGAGTTTGGCAAGACCGACGAAATCTTCATCAAGCCGAAGAAGCAAGAGACCGAGGACTACATCACCGGCCGCTTTGGCTAAGGCCTTGCCACGCTGATATAATTCCGCGCTCCTCGGGGTGTAGCGCAGTCTGGTAGCGCATCTGCTTTGGGAGCAGAGGGTCGGGAGTTCGAATCTCTCCACCCCGACCAGGTTGCGTTAACGCTTCATCCTGGGGCAAGCCTCGACCACCTGCCGGTAGCTCAGTTGGATAGAGCAACAGCCTTCTAAGCTGTAGGTCGGGGGTTCGATTCCCTCCCGGCAGGCCAGCCCTGTGGGCGGGTGAGCCGAACAGCAGCAGTTCAGTGGTGACCGTAGCTCAGTTGGTAGAGTCCCGGATTGTGATTCCGGTCGTCGTGGGTTCGAGTCCCATCGGTCACCCCAGCTTTTCTCATTAGAAATCAAAACCTTACGCGTCAATTCTATTTCCGTGGACAGTTCGTGGACACTTTTTGCCCGAATCACTCCTTCTAATCGCGCCATTTCGACATCGTTTTGAGCCCCGTCAATCCACCGGGCGTAGGTGCGTAAAAACATTTCTATGGCTTGGTGTTGATGGTAAAATTGTCGAAGCTGTTAAGGTTTAGTCCTCGGCCGAATTTCTGTCCACTTTGCGGTGAACTGATAGTGGCTAATAGCCTCGCGAATCAGATTCTTGACTTCCGCTGCCTCAGGATCGAGCTCCTTGAGCGAGCCCAAATCGATCACGTTTTTTCGTTTATTGGGCATCAATTGCACCAGTTTCCCCTTTTCCAAATAGCCAACCGTCAAATAGTTGGCCAAGAACGCACGCTCATGATGTTGACCTTCAGTCAAAATATCTTGTCCGAGAAAAAAGGATTCATAACCGATCCCCATGGCTGCCAGCACGGTCGGTCCCACATCAATCTGTGAGTTCAAAGTGTTAATGCGTTTGGGGATAATGTGCTGGGGCGCAAAAATCAGAAACGGAATATGGAAATTTCGGGGCTCAAGATCAACCCGGCCGCGGCCAAGCGAGGTATGGTCGGCGACTAGCACGAAGACCGTATCTTTGAACCACGAATGCTTCGATGCTTTCTCAAGAAAATCACCAACAGCCCAGTCCGCATATTTCACTGCACCTTCGCGGCCTGATCCTGGAGGGATGTCGATTCGATTGGTGGGATAGGTAAACGGCCGATGGTTAGAGGTGGTCATGATGTGGCCAAAGAAACGCTTTCCTGCCTTGGCGCGGTCATCAAAGACCCGCAGCGCGTGATTGAAGAGATCTTCATCCGCGACACCCCAGATGGTCTCATGCGAGATCTGATCGGAAGGAATATCCGTACGATCCACGATTTCGTAGCCGTTTCCGCCGAAGAAATCCTTCATGTTGTCAAACTGGGAATAGCCGCCATAGAGATATAAGGTGTCGTAGCCTTTAGTGCGCAGAACGCCGCCTAAGGTTTGGAAATCTTTGTTGTCTTTGCGCACCGGAATTGCGTGGCCCGGTAGGGGCGGAAGCGAAAGGGTGATGGCTTCAAGTCCGCGTACTGTTCTAAGTCCGGTGGCATAGGTTTCGGTAAAGAACAGGCTTTGATCGGCAAGGCGATTCAGGTTCGGCGTAAGTCCAGATTTACCTCCGAGCGCACGAATAAACTCCGCCCCCATGCTTTCCATGGAAACTAAAACCAGGTTTAGTTTGCCTTCCGTTTGAGACTTGGATGGATACCGCCTGCCCATGACGCCGAAACCGTGTGCCGGTGTAGCATCCGACTCAGCCTCCCTGAATTCCTCGAGCATGACCTCGTCAGCATCTTCGTCCTTCACAATCGCGTAGAACGTATTGAACTTTAGATCATTGTTACGAAAGGCCTGCATGAAATCGTAATAGCCATTTCCTGCAAGCTCCCGCGCAGCTGCATCATTAATCCATAGCCGCGGCGCGTCGTTGACGAATAAAAACGAGGCCATCGGCATGGCACTACAGGCAAGCAGTATGCGCAGCCGAGTACGCAGGCGTTGCCCATCTGCTACGGCATGGCGCCAGAGTGGTTTGAACATGATTAAAAAGACTGCGAAAGTCAGCAGGCAGATACCACTCACAATCCAACCCACTGAATAGGATTGCTTGATGTTGCCAATCACCTCGCGGGTGTAGATTAGATAGTCGACGGCGATAAAGTTAAATCTTACCGAGAACTCATTCCAAAATAGAAATTCAGAGGCCGCGACAAACAGTGCCCCGAAAATTATCAAGGGAAGTAAGGCTACGAGCAATACCCCATGAAGTTTGCGACTCAGTGGGCTGTCGGGCATCAGGCCAGAGATCAGCCCGATGATGGCGCAAAGATAGGCCAGGGCAGCGAGATCATAGATCGCACCGATGCCCAAGACGCCTAACTGGGTTAGCACCTCCAACCGTGCCCATTCCCCGGAGAAGATGAGCAGGCCCAATCGGGTGGCGAGGTTCAAGAGCAAAAAAAAGCCGGCAATCATGGCGAGACTTTTGATGCGGGTCTCGCGGGAACCAAACAATACTCTTGCAATCACAAATTTCTCTTACACTCGCTGACTAGATGTTAACCAATCATACGCTGATTGAAACGATTGGATCCTATTTGCCGGGGATGGTTCTAAATAATGAATGAAAAACCCAAGAAATCATCTATTTTTTTTCGACGCTTTGTGAAGACGATAGGCCACTCGGCCGCGGGCCTGGCGTTCGCTTGGCGATCGGAAG
>CAYXRY010000016.1:0-45517 GCA_964467545.1 uncultured Bordetella sp.
GGCACGGTCCGCTTCAGGTGACTTGTTGGGCCTGAGCTTCGCTGTCAAGGATCTCTTTGATGTGGCCGGCTATCCCACAAGCGGTGGTCAGCCCATTCTGTTAGCCGCATCGGGAATTAAAACGCAGCACGCAAGGCTCGTCGCGCAAGTACTTGCTGCGGGTGCAGCGTTTGTTGGAAAGACCGTGACCGATGAGCTTGCTTTTTCTTTAAATGGCAGTAATGCACATTTCGGTGCACCCATTAACGGCGCGGCACCGGATCGCTTAAGCGGTGGGTCATCCTCGGGTTCCGCGTCTGCCGTAAGTCTGGGGTGCGCAGATTTTGCCTTGGGCACAGATACCGGAGGCTCAGTGCGTGCTCCCGCAAGCCACTGCGGCCTGATTGGCCTTCGACCGACCCACGGTAGGCTGTCTTCGGAAGGCTGTCTTCCTTTGGCACCGAGTCTTGATGTGCCGGGCTGGTTTGCAAAAGACATTGAATCGTTTGCAGCGGTAGGGAAAGTTTTGCTTGGCGCCGATACACAACCACTGAAGCATACGCGGATGCTGATGCCGATAGATCTATGGCAATTGCTTACTGCTGAGGCTACACCGTTAGCGCGGGCGGCTGTAGAACCAATCAAGCAGCATCTTGGCGGCGCTCAATCAATGGAAGTTGTTCTGGAAAATTTTGATGCCATGACGCTGAGTTTTCGCAGGATTCAGGGCCGTGAGGCCTGGGAAAGTCACGGCGATTTTATTGAGCGTTATTCGCCGGTACTTGGTCCGGGCGTAGCGGAGCGATTTGCCTGGTCAAAGACCGTTACCCTCGATGAGGCCCATGCAGCCCGAAGCTTTCGCGAAAAGTTTGTTGCTCATATTGATTCCTTACTCGGAACCGATGGGGTATTGATTTTTCCGACCATGCCCGACTGTGCGCCGATGCGCAGCACGCCAGAATCGTCGCTAGAGGACTATCGGAGCCGATCGCTTAAGCTGCTTTGCGTGGCCGGCCTTTCGGGCTGCCCACAAATTTCCTTACCCCTTGTGGCGCGTGCGGGCGTGCCGCTTGGCATATCCATCTTGGGCCCCCGTGGCAGTGACCAGAGTCTGATCGCGCTCGCGCAGCAATTCATGCGCCCCTAAGGGCTTGCGATTTCCGGTTGGCGTAAAATGAAGGCCAGACCCTCACTGCTTATTTATCTCTCCAAGGAAGTCAAATGAAATCAAAGCTCTCATCTGATGCTTTAGCCCAGCTTTTCAGCGATGGCCATACCGCACATGCATTCGTTCCACACACCATTTCGGATAGCGATATTCACGCGCTTTACGAAACCATGAGGTGGGGGCCGACAGCATTTAACGCCAGTCCCGCGCGATTTGTGTTTCTGCGTAGTGCTGAGGCAAAGCAGCGGTTAATGCCCGCCCTGAGCCCAGGCAACGTGCCGCAGGTTGAGGCAGCCTCATTGACAGTGATCGTTGCCTTCGACACACAGTTCTATGAGCATCTTCCTCAGTTATTTCCTGCTTATGATGCCAAGTCAATATACGCGAATAATGCTGCTGCAGCCCAGGAGGCAGCGTTCCGAAATGGCTCACTGCAGGGCGCATACCTGTTGATGGCGGCCCGGGCGCTCGGCTATGACTGCGGACCGATGTCGGGTTTTGATGCGGCAAAAGTCAATGCAGAGTTTTTTCCTAAAGGAGATTGGAAAGTTAATTTCTTGATGAATATTGGAGTCGCAGATCCAAAAGGAATTTACCCAAGAAATATTCGTCTTGATTTTGATCGTGTCGCATCCATTCTTTAATTGAGGGGCGCTGTAACTCTAAACCCACGGGAGGATCGCAAGCCATGGCATCGAGATCCAGAAAAGTCATCATTACATGCGCCCCGACCGGTGCGATCCATACTCCGAGCATGTCGCCGCATCTGCCCGTGACGGCAGATCAAATCGCCGAGGCGGGCATTGCTGCTGTGCGAGCAGGCGCCGCCATACTGCATTTGCATGCCCGTGATCCGGCAGACGGGCGGCCGACACAGGATCCAGAGGTCTTTCGGCCCTTTCTTGAGCGGCTGCATGCCGAGACTGATGCGGTGATTAATCTCACCACGGGCGGCAGCCCGCACATGACGATCGAGGATCGGATGCGGCCCGCCATGACCTACAAGCCAGAGGTGGCATCGTTGAATATGGGCTCAATGAACTTTGGCCTTTTTCCGATGCTGGAGCGATTCAGGGATTTCAAATACGACTGGGAGCGCGAGCATCTTGAGAAGAGTCGTAATCTGATTTTCAAGAATACCTTCCAGGATATCGAAACAATTTTGCGTCGGGGAACCGAAAATGGCACTCGGTTTGAATTCGAGTGTTATGACATCAGCCACCTTTACAATCTTGCCCACTTCTTAGACCAGAAGCTGGCTACACCGCCACTATTTGTGCAGTCGGTTTTCGGCATTCTTGGCGGCATTGGTCCGAACGCCGAGGATCTCATGCACATGCGGCGAACAGCAGATCGATTATTTGGCGACGACTACCAATGGTCGATATTGGGCGCCGGAAAAAACCAATTACCCCTTGCCACTATTGGTGCTGCCATGGGTTCCCATGTTCGGATGGGCCTAGAGGATTCTCTTTGGATCGGTCCGGGCAAGCTTGCGCAGTCAAGCGCCGAGCAGGTTGCGCGGATACGTACAATCCTCGAGGCGCTGAATCTTGAGATTGCCAGCCCAGAAGATGCCCGCCAGATTCTTAAGCTAAAGGGAAAGGCGGGCCTTCAGCTTTGAGCGGCGTCGTGACCAGATGAGACTGGGGCTTCCCTTCAGACGAAGGCCGGTGGCTTGAGTTCCGCCGAGGGCAGAGGCGTACGGATCGCCAATCTGCTGGTGCAGATCGCTTTTGGCCTCATGGCCATGACGATTTGTCTGCCGTCAATGCAGGACTGGGGCGAGATCTTCAATGCCAGCCAGCCTGCGGTGCAGTTAACGTTCAGCGTCTATGTGATGACCTATGGCGGACTGCAGCTTTTATACGGTCCGCTGTCGGATCGTTTTGGCCGTCGGCCAGTGTTGCTGACTGGCCTGTGCTGTGCGGCGATTGGCGCAGTGCTTGCAGCACTCGCCAATGACATTGTTACCCTCACCGTCGCAAGGGCCGTCCAAGGCGCTGGAAGCGCTGCTGGCATCGCGATAGGCCGTGCGCTTGTGCAGGATCTCTTTAGCGGATCTGATCGCACGCGTGTGATGGCGTTTGTTGGCATGGCGCTCGGTGTCACGCCGCCATTGGGCACAGTCATCGGGGGCGCAATCCATGAGTGGCTCGGCTGGCGGGCGAACTTTGTGCTAATGGCATTGCTGTCATTGGCGCTGTTGATCACCGCTGCGAGACTGCTACCCGTAAACCAGAAGGCAAAGGCGGCAGATCGCCAGCATTGGATTCTGGAGATGTTGACTGCGTACGCAACACTGCTGCGCCAGCCCGGATTTCTTGCCTATGTCACGCTCTTAGGGTCGACTACGGCCGTGTTTTACGTTTTTCTCAGTGGCGCGCCGAGCGTTTTAAAAAGTTATGACGTTGGGCCAGCTGGCGTGGGCTGGTACATCATGGCCGGCCCCATTTTTTATATCTTGGGCAATTTTCTAACCAGCCGATTGGTCCGTTCCGTAGGCGAATCCAGCATCATGTTGATTGGCCAGGGGCTATCAATTGTGGGTGTGGTCTTGATGTGGGCCTTAAGCGCGTTGGGCTGGGACTCTGCCTTGGCCTTCGCCCTGCCGGTGATGTTTGTTGGCCTCGGCCATGGGCTGATGGTGCCGCCAACCCTGACGGCAACGGTAGGCCTCAATCCGGCGCTCGCCGGTGCCGCCGCTGGCATGGCCGGGCTGATGCAGCAGTGGGTAGGCGCCCTGGGCGGCTTTTCAGTCGGGTTGGTCTCCCATCAAGGGGCAATGAATGCCAGCTTATTGATGCTGTTTTTTACGGCAATCGGCATTGCGCTGCATCTCTGGATTCTGAAAATCGAGCGGCGGGCCGGTGCGCCTGCCGTGCCGCGATAGATAAAATTTACATTTAGTCTGTAAATACAGATTGACAATTGGGGAGGGCCGCTGCCTAATGAAAGGGCGTCGGCCCGTCCGGCGGTGTTCACAACCCTCAGATCATCCCCAAACGGAGGCCCCGCTCATGATTCAGCCCCAAGCCCAATGGCCCGCTGCCCGAAATCGTACGATCGAGGATGTTGCAGTTCGATTTCTTAACGACAACGCCGGAAAAATTTATCTCGGACTATCGGTTCTCACGCTGATGGTGGTGGCGGTGAAGGAGCAGTGGCTCTGAATTAGAGCGGCCTGATTCATCGGGCCAGCAGAACGGCCCATAATCCCCTCATGAGGGACTGGCCTGAAACATTTTTTATTGCCTGTGTCTGCCTATTCATTGGCTGCGCATTGTTCTTGCCGCCAATTATTCAGGATCAGAGTTATCACGCCTTTGCCGATCGGCGCCCCTTGGGCTCAGTCCCCAATGCCGCGGATACCTTAAGTAACCTGGCCTTTCTTGTCGCTGGTTTCTGGGGCCTTTGGAAGTTACTGAGTCATCGAGGTCATACGCCCAATCCTCTGGTAGGCCGGATCGTCGCCCTATTGTTGATCGGCGTGGTGCTCACGGGCCTGGCCAGCATGTTTTATCACCTTGCACCGAATGATTCGCGGCTGGCCATTGATCGACTCGCCATGTCGCTGTCTTTTGCGGCTGCGCTCGCCTTATTGGTTGCAGATCGCGTCTCGGCGCGACTAACGATGTGGGTCGTGGCTGGTTTTTTAATTCTCGGGCCACTGACGGTCTGGGTTTGGAGGTCCTCAGGGAATCTAACGCCCTATGCCTTATTTCAGTTCGGTGGCGCGGCTCTGATCGGGGTGTTTTGCTGGCGTCCCTCGCTACACCTTCCGGGCCTTAACTTTTCTGGGCTTTTGCTTTTTTACGGACTGGCAAAACTCGCCGAAGTGCTCGATGGCCGGATTTTTGAACTCTCATTGGGGTTGGTTTCGGGCCATACACTCAAGCATGTCTTGGCGGCCATCGGCGTTGTTGTGTTGGTCTTGCCGTTATTTTCCCAGCCGAAGGCGCAGGCTGAATCGGTGAATCCATGATCGGTTTACCCCGCGGCCCGCAACGCATTGTCTGCTTGACGGAGGAAACGACCGAGACGCTGTATCTCCTGGGAGAGCAGGATCGGATCGTGGGGATCTCTGGCTTTACGGTTCGGCCAGCACAGGCCCGGCGCGAGAAGCCGAAAGTCAGCGCATTTACCTCGGCAAAGATTGACCGGATCTTAGAGCTCAAGCCGGATTTGGTGTTTGCATTTTCCGATCTGCAGGCCGAGATCGCGGCCGATTTGGCCCGCCGGGGTATCGCCGTTCACATTCTGAATCACCGCAGCGTTCAAGAAATCCTCGAGATGATTGCGATGGTGGGCCGTATCGTTGGAGCACAAGAAAAAGCCAATACGCTCGTCAGTCGTCTTGCGGACCGACTAAACCTAGCAGCACGTTTGGCAGCTGAGGGGCCCAAGCCCAAGATCTACTTTGAGGAATGGGATCGCCCCATGATCTCTGCCATTCGCTGGGTGTCTGAGCTCATTGAAATCGCCGGCGGCCAGGATTGCTTTCAGGAGCTCTCGGCCTGCAGTCTTGGCAAGGACCGTATCATCCAGGATCCCAAAGCCGTGATTGATCGGGCGCCTGATGTGATCGTAGGCTCGTGGTGCGGAAAGAAATTTCGGCCAGAGCAGGTGGCGCAACGGCCTGGCTGGCATGAGATTCCGGCGGTTGCCAACGCAATGCTCTTTGAAATCAAAAGCCCACTGATTCTGCAGCCTGGCCCTGCCGCGCTGACCGATGGCTTGGATGGCCTTTGCGCGATTATTCAGAAGTGGCGCCGCATGCAGCAGGCCGCTGCCTAGTGTTTAGCGTTGACAGACGTTGTGTCGGGCGGCCTGAACTGCAAGTGGGGCAGTGCCCGCTGTTGGTCCTCCCTGCAAGGGTCCGATGCGCTGCGGCAGCGTGGATGATCGAATCCACCGGGTGATGTCCCGAAGGACTTCGGCGGCACGCAGCTGTCGCGTGAGGAGATGCCAGCCCTCTGGATATATTAAAAATTGAACGTGGCTTGGAAGGCTTGAGCTTTCGCCATCCAATCGTGACAGCCAGCTGCAAACGGGGGCGTGCGGAATGATGCGATCGTTAAGCCCATACAATACCAATGTAGGCGTAGGAAAAGACATCGGATGATGCAGCGCCTGGCTCATCAAATCCGTGACTCCAACGAGGCTGCTGACCCGAGTCTCCTTAATAAAAAGCGGATCACGGCTTAAGTCGCGTGCGACCTCCGGATCGTCGGTAGGTTTTATTCCAAGCGCACGCACGCCGCGGCCAGAGAAAGTGAAATTGGGGGCTACCGTATTCATTATCTGCAGGCCCGCCCGCTGAAACCAAGGCATGGTCTCCGCGCCCCAGAGGGCTGGCGCCTTCAGAATGAGTTGACTCACTGGCAACCCCGGCGACTCAGTACTGGCCCGAAGCACGACTGCGCCGCCCATACTCTCTCCAATCACGGTGATCGGCAGGCCGGGGTGCCGATCGCGGAGTTGGTCAACGACCTCGCGTAAATCATCGATCAGCCGATCTGCGCCCGGCCAGACGCCGGGGCTAGGGTTTGCGCCAAAGCCGCGCTGATCATAGGCGTAGACGGTTGCTTGCAGATCAGCGACCAAGCTGCGGGCAAGGGGATCGAAGGCCTTGCTGTAGTCGTTAAATCCATGAACGCCAATCACGATGCGCCGCGGTGTCGCGGCCGACCAGACCCGAATCTGCAAGGGGGTTGCATCCTGCAGGGTCATCACGCCGCGCTCGGGCACAGCTAAGGCCGGCGATGCATTCAGCACTGTGATGGTAATTACAACCGCAGCGCGTGCGCAGTGCATCCGCCAGCATGCTTTTACTGAAGAGATGGGCTTACTCAACAAGTGCAACAGACTTGATTTGACACCAAATGGCCCGACCGACCGCCAGTCCCAGGCGATTGAGCGCACGCCGGGTAACGCGCGCAAGGAGTACGGTCTCTCCACAGCGCACGCTGATCAGGCACTGGGCAGGGTGCCGATCATCGCTAATGGTTTGAATCACACCCTGAATACGATTTTGAATGGTGCTTTGATCATCCTCTGCAAGGGAGAGGCTGACATCGCGGGCCAAAATACGAATTCGGACTTGCTGCCCAATTGGCTGGCCGTCATCCCGCACCCAGACCTCTCCTTGATCAAAACGAATTCGGGCGAGGTGATCTGCTGCATGGCGATCCACGACCATGCCCTCGGTCATGATGCCTGCTTCATCACCAACCATCTGGGCAATGCGTATATCGCTGAGGGTCTGAGCTACACCGCCGCTTGCCTTAACCCGGCCTTGCTCAAGAATCACGACATGGTCCGCGAGCCTTGCAAGCTCATCAAGCGAGTGAGTGACATAAAGCGCTGGAATTTTGAGTTCGCGATGCAGCCGTTCAAGCCAAGGAATAATTTCCTTTTTTCTTGCAATATCCAGCGATGCCATTGGCTCATCCAAAAGAAGGAGCTGTGGCTCAGTGGCGAGGGCACACGCGATGGCGATGCGTTGTCGCTCACCGCCCGATAGGCCCTGTGGCGCACGAGACAGCAGATGCCCGATGCCCAACAGCTCAATTGCAGCCTCTAGCGCCTTCCTCCCTGCGAGGCCCTTTACTCGAGAAAGACCAAACTCAAGGTTCTGTGCGACCGAGAGATGCTCAAAAAGACTTGCCTCTTGAAATACATAGCCCAGCGCTCGCTGCCAGGTCGGCCTAAAGAGTCCAGCCGAGCTGTCTTGCCAAACTGAATTTGAGACCCGCAGAACTCCCATCGGCCGCTCCAGCCCCGCCACGCAGCGCAACAGTGTTGTTTTGCCACAGCCCGACGGGCCGAAGATTACCGTGATGCCGGCGCCAGGGAGTGTGAGATCAACATCAAGCGAAAAGTTTGACCTCTGCAAGGTAAATTTCAGCTTTAGCTGAAAAGTATCACTCACGGCAGGATCCGATCGGTACGTTTTTTAAGCCGCGCCAGTGCAATCAGCACAACAAAAGAAAACATCACCATGCCGGCAGCCAGCCCATGAGCCTGGCGATATTCCATGGCTTCCACATGGCCATAGATCTGTGTCGAAACCACCCGAGTCTCGCCCGGGATGTTGCCGCCAATCATGAGCACGACGCCGAATTCGCCCACCGTATGGGCAAAGGTGAGCACCGTGGCTGTTAGAAGCCCTGGCTTGGCAAGCGGTAAGGCCACAGAGAAAAATGCGTCGATGGGCCGCGCCCGAAGTGTCGCGGCGACTTCCATGGGCCGGCGGCCAATTGCTTCAAAGGCATATTGAATGGGCTGGACTGCAAACGGCAAAGAAAAAATGACTGAGCCGAGCAGCAGTCCACTAAATGAAAACGACATGAGCCCCAGGCCAAGGGCTTGCGTGATTTCACCGATTAGCCCCTCCGGGCCGAGCACGATCAAAATGTAAAAGCCGAGTACAGTCGGCGGAAGAACAAGCGGAAGGGTCACCAGCGCGCCAATAGGGGCCCGCAGAGAGGATTCGGTCTGTGATAACCACCAGGCCAGTGGCGTTGCAATGAGCAGTAAAACCACTGTGGTGGCGGTGGCCAGTTGAAGCGTCAGGCCGATTGCCTGCCAGGCGTCGGGTGAAATCGTCATGGCAGGGCGTATCCATAAGATCGAATGACTGCCTTTGCGGTTTCGCTCCGCAGAAATTCGATAAGTTGTTGGGCAGCCGGATTTGTTTTGCCGCGCTGGAGCAAGACCAGGTCTTGCTGAATCGGTGAGTGCAGCAACTCGGGGATGATCCAGCCGGATCCTGATTTTATTTTTCCGCCCTCGGCGACCTGGGCGAGGGCCACAAAACCGATTTCGGCATTGCCAGAGGCGACAAACTGATAGGCCTGGGTGATATTGCTTGCCTCAATCAGTTTTGGTTTGATGGTTTGCGTCAGGCCAAGCTTTTCAATAACTTCAACTGCGGCAAGGCCGTAGGGCGCAAGCTTGGGATTGGCAATTGCAATGCGATCAAAGCGGCCTGTGCTTAGAAACTCGCCTTTGGCATCGATCAGTCCGTCACGCTTACTCCAGAGCACAAGCCGGCCGATGGCGTAGGTAGCACGCGACCCCGAGACTGCGTGCCCTTCGAATTCAAGCTTTTTTGGTGTTTCATCGTCAGCGGCAAGCAGCACATCAAAGGGTGCGCCATTTTTAATCTGGGCATACAGCTGGCCTGTGGCACCAAGCGCGACCACGACTTTATGGCCAGTATTTTTCTCAAAACTCTGGGCTAATGACCGCATGGGGGCGGCGAAGTTGGCAGCAACCGCAACGCTGGCGGATGCGGGCCACGCGGCGGAGGGCAGCGCCAGAGCGGCTGCCGCCATCAGCAATGTTTTGATCGTGTGATTCCCCACAATTCCCCCGTTCTCCAGAGGAATTCTGGCACAACCGATTCAGCGTAGCCGCTAGGGTTTCTTCTTTGCTTTCAAAACGACGTAGGTGCCCGACTGCTCTGCCACCGTAAATTCAATGGCGTCACCCACAGAGAGGCCCTGCAAGAGTTCGGCAGAGCTGATACGAAAGACCATCCGCATTGGGGGCATTTGCAGGCTTTTAATTTCTTCATGCTGAATCATTATCTTCTGTTGATCAGTATCAATCCGGCGAACCGTGCCCGAGACCCACTCCTCAGAGGCCTGTCCGCTGACCGAAATAAGGACCGATAGGAAACAGACGGCTTTCCACATGGGGCGCGCGGTTAGCCTCATCCGGTGACCTCAATCTCACCGATCATGCCGGCTTCAAAATGGCCAGGTACCAGACAGGCGAACTGGAATTTACCGGCCCGATTAAACGTCCAGATCAGATCGGTCCGCTTGCCAGGCGAGACATGGGCCATGTAGGGCTCATCGTGCTCCATATTGGGATGCTTTTTCATCAACTCCGCATGCTCTTTGAGGGTCTTGGTGTCGCCAATCACCATCTCGTGCATCACTTTTCCACGATTTCGGACTTGAAAGCGAATGGTCTCGTTAAGCTGAATTCGTAGTCGGTTTGGGGAGAATTTCATGTCATCGCTCATGTCGATCGCAATGGTGCGACTCACTGCACGCGCTGAGCCGGCGATACCCCAGGGCATTTGCTCGGCCGCCGCTGTTTTTGCTCCATGACCATGATGGCCAGCCTGTGGCCCATGGGCCCGCAGCGCGACAACAGGCGCCACCGCCAATACGGCGAGTGCAGCGATGGCCATCCGCCGCTCGGTCAAGAGATTTGATTTTTTGAAATTGGCTTGCGGATTCATCTCAGCGCTCCTAGTGCTTGTGGCTATTGGGTTTTTGAATACGAACCTCGACGGGGGCCTGCGTGGTCGGCGAAGTCAACTTGGCAGGACTGCTTGGCGCACTCGCTGCTGCTGGCGCCTCGGCCTGGGCAACAGGGCCGGCGACAGTACCCTTTGGATGCCGATACCAGCCCGGATCGCTGTAGTCGCCGGGCCGCTGTGATTTACGGACTTTGACCATTGAAAACATTCCCCCCATCTCCACTGAGCCAAACGGTCCCTGGCCGGTCATCATCGGCGCAGTGTTGGCCGGAAGTTCCATTTCCATTTCGGCCATATCCGCCATGCCGCGCTCGCCCATCGGCATGTAGTCAGGAATATGTCCGCGAATGCGCCCAACCAGACCCCGGTGATCGATGCCGATGAGAGTGGGGACGTCGTGGCCCATGGCATTCATCGTATGGTGAGATTTGTGACAGTGAAAGGCCCAGTCCCCCTCCTCGGAGGCGATGAACTCAATTTGCCGCATCTGCCCCACCGCAATATCGGCAGTCACCTCGGGCCAGCGGCTCCCCGGTGGTGTCGGGCCCCCATCTGTGCCGGTGACTTCAAACTCATGGCCATGCAGATGGATCGGGTGATTGGTCATAGTGAGATTGCCAATACGGATCCGAACACGATCATTAAGCCGAACATTGAGTGAATCAATTCCGGGAAAGATTCGGCTATTCCAAGTCCAGAGATTGAAATCCAACATGGTCATGATCTTGGGGGTCGCACTGCCAGGCTCAATGTCGTAGCTACTGAGCAAAAAAACAAAGTCCCGATCTACTTTTTCGATCAGTCGGCTTGCTTTCCTAGGATGCGTCACCCAAAAACCCATCATGCCCATCGCCATCTGGGTCATTTCATCGGCATGGGGGTGGTACATGAATGTGCCGGGACGCCGGGCAACAAACTCGTAAACAAACGTCTGCCCAGGCGGAATACCCGGTTGATTCAGACCAGTTACGCCATCCATCCCATTGGGTAGTCGCTGGCCGTGCCAATGAATCGAGGTGTGCTCCGGCAACCGGTTGGTGACAAAAAGCCGGACGCGGTCGCCCTCAACGACCTCGATCGTTGGCCCTGGCGACTGTCCGTTATACCCCCACAGATGGGCACGAAACCCTGGGGTCATCTCTCGGACCACTGGCTCTGCAACTAAGTGGAATTCCTTTGCGCCATTACGGAGCTGGTACGGCAGGGTCCAGCCGTTTAACGTCACTACCGGCTGATAAATTGCCTCGTGATCTCCCCTTAGGGGCCCTTGAGTGCCTGCTGATATTTGCGATACGGGCTCTGGTAATCCGGCGAGGCTCGATCGGTTCACCATTAGACCCCCTACGCCAATCGCAGCTGTTAGGCCCATAAATTGACGGCGTCGATTCATGATCGCACCCCGAAATCTGCTTCAAGAAGTAGCGTTTGAACAGATGTACGTTTCAACGCACTTTGCTGCTGCAGAAGTCCTGCAGTCGCCTGAATAACTTCCTTATCTGCTTCAAGTTTTTCGATCTGATGATCCAGTAACGAAAACGTACTGATGAACATACCGTTATATTCGAGCAGGGCCTCGGAAAGCAGATTCGCAGCCAATTCAGCGACTTCTTTTTCGCGACGAAGAGATCGGCCCGCAGCGTCTGCCTGCTCAAGGCTGAGCAGTGTGGCCTGATAGCTGCGCCACAGATCCAGCGGCGGTCCTGCGGGCCCAGGTGTTTTTTGCACCGCGCTCTGTGCTCGACTTTGAAGCGGCTGTGGATCCATCTCCGAAATTCCGAGTGCCCACAGCGTAGGTGGTGACAGTTTGATTTTCGTAAATTCTAGTTCGGCTTGCGAGAGCTGCAGCGCGATTCGAAGCTCGGAGAATTGTCGTTCACCCGCGACTCGAGAACTATCAAGAGAATCCAGCGCTTTATTTTTCTTGGCGAGCCACTCCAGCTGCTCTTTTTTGGGCCAATTCCCAGCCGCTGCCAATCGCGTGGCAAGCTCGGCCTGAATATCGCGTAGGTCTGCCATCTGCAGCTTGATGAGCCAGATCTGCTGCGCCGTCCACGCCTTCGCAATGACTTCAAGCACATGATGTTGTTGTTGAGCCAAAGTTCCAAGCATTCTTCGGCGATTGGGTTCAAGTGACCACAGGAGCGCTTCACGTCCAATCGCGCGGAGCTCCGAAACAACGTTTGGCGTGAGTGTCAGGCTTCGCGCCATGAGAGTTTCGCCTGTAAGCTCACGCTCAAACTGGTGATCCCACGCCCGCTTATCGATGGGCTCTTTAAGGAGTTGGCGCCAGCCACCAGCTTCTCTTACGGCTTGATGTCGGCTGCCCCAGCCGGCTGGCCCATCGGGCGGGGCTTGATGGGGGCGGCCGCCGTGTGCGTGATGGGCACTATGCCCATGAGAATGCATCTGCATCGTCTGTCCTTTCAGCAATTCGTTCTTCCAGCAACAGTGCTGGCGTGTTCTAGCGAGAGGTCAGGATGCGATGGGTGGACGTGTTTCGACTCTTGGTATGACCCCACTTTGCATTTCGGGCCAAAAGGCCTGCGGAGAAATGTTGGGGGCCGGAGTGGATTCGATTCGAGAAGAGTTAACCGCAATCGAGCAGCTCACGCAGCCGGCACAGTCTTGGCATACGCCGCCAGCGGCGGCGGGCTCAGTTCCGGTGGGGCTGGAGCAGTCATGGCCCTGACAACCTTGGCCGCTGTGGTCGATCTGAGGATGGCCGGCCGCATGCATCATCGTGGGTGCCGCTGCGTCCTGATGCCCGATGCAGTGGTGTGAAGTGACAAGCCCGGCCACGACCTGCAAAGGCAGCAAAAGACTGAGGAGTAGGGTGGCCAACCGACACATGCACACTATTTTAGTCCAGCGTTGAGTCGGAATTGTTTCGGCGTGCGTGGATTGGGGGCGGTCAGCCGTGGATATAGGCCTCAAGCTGCGAGATTAACTGTTTTTGCTCGTCAATCATTTCTCGGACCACGTCTCCAATGGAAATCATGCCGATGACACGGTCCTCTTTGACAACGGGCAGGTGCCGGATGCGCTTATCGGTCATGATTTGCATGCAGGCATCGATCTGGGTCTCAGGGCTAATCGAAATGACCGGTGCGGTCATCATCTGCCGCACATGGGTGTCATCGCAGCTGCGGCCTTTCAATTCACCCTGGCGGGCGTAATCCCGCTCGGAGAAGATCCCCACCAGCCGGCCTGCGTCAATCACGGGCAGGGCACCAATATGGTGGCTGGCCATCATTTCAAGCGCGAAGCGGACTGTCGCATCGGTGGTGACCGAGATAACCGGCCGGTTCTGAAGTGCAAGGACCTGCGTGATTGTTTTTGCCATGGTGATCCCCTGTTCGCTGCGGCCCGCGCGGTGGTGTGGGCCCAACGCTCCCAATCTATTGGCAGACTCGATTTCGCCGCAAGGGGGGATATCCAGCCTCTGATCTGACCCTTTATTCCACAATATGAAAATATGACGCGTTGCGACAGAAAAATGCGACATAGGGGGTTGCAGTGCACCATTTGATGAGTTCAAATGCGGTTTGTGCGCCGCATCAAAAAGATTTCGCGAGCAGCCGAAACGGTTTTTAAAAGCTGTCCACCCCTTAACACTTTGGAGAATTCAAGATGAAAAACGTAAACGAGCAGTTTGTAGAGATCGCCAAGACCAACGTCGAGACGATGGTTGACCTGGGCAACGCCTCTTTCAGCGGCGTTGAGAAGTTTGTTGAGCTGCAGCTCAAAGTCGCCAAGGGCGCAATGGGCCAAAGCGCAGACAACCTTAAGGCACTCGTGTCGGTGAAAGATGTTCAGGACTTCGTGAAAGTGCAGTCTTCCTTCGCGCTGCCCACGATGGAAAGCGCAGTCGGCTACGCCAACGCTGTCTACGGCATCATGTCCGAGACCGTGAACACCTACGCCAAGATGGCTGAGGCACAAATCGCTGCTGGCAACGAGAAGATCACCACCGCAGTGGAAGAGTTCTCCAAGAGCGCTCCCGCCGGTTCCGAGAGCGGTGTTGCTCTGGTCAAGTCAGCCCTGACCGCCGCGAACACGGCCTACGAGACCGCCTCGAAGGCTGCCAAGCAGGCTGTTGCTGCTGTTGAGCAGAATGTTCAGTCGGCCACCAAGGCCAGCCTGAAGGCTGCTTCCACCGCACTCAAGGCTGCCTAAGTCTTAGTTTCCGGTTCAGTTCAAAAGGCCCGCACTAGCGGGCCTTTTGTTTTTCATGCGCAAGACGCTTGAGAGGCCGCCTTACACTGAAGCATGCAAAATAAGTCGGCCGGGGGCCTGCCAGGCGTGACAGAATCTTGATGAAGACCCCTGCGCTGTCGCCCATGCCGATTCCCGACCACTATTTTTTTTTACACCAAAATTTTTTCTGGAAGGTGCCCCAGCGCTTTAATGTTGCGCAGGCCTGCTGCGGACGGTGGGCCGCTTCATCGCGCACTGCATCCCAGACCGCGGTGATTGTTGAGCAGGAATCAGGCCGGATTGATCGTTACAGCTATGGCGCGCTTCAGTCGCAGGCCAATCAGCTCAGTAATGCCTTAAAGCGTCTCGGTGCGAAGCGCGGCGATCGAGTGGCCATCGTGATGCCGCAGCGTTTTGAAACTGCAGTGGCCCACATGGCGATCACACAGATGGCCGCGGTGGCCATGCCGATGTCGATGCTCTTTGGCGTAGAGGCCCTTGAGTTTCGTTTGCGAGACAGTGGCGCGCGGATTGTGCTTGCCGATGAGCATGCGATGGCCAATGTATTGGCAGCGCGCGCCTTGGTTCCGGGTATCGTGGTGATTGGTGTAGGCCGGGCTCAGCAGGATGGCGACTATGGCTATCGGCAGCTGCTTGATAAGAGCTCAGCAAGTTTCTCGCCGCTTGCCACACACGCCGATGAGCCGGCATTTTTCCTCTACACCAGCGGGACGACTGGCCCGCCAAAGGGAGCGCTGATTCCGCATCGGGCGTTGATCGGCAATCTTCCGGGATTTGTCGCGAGCCAGAATTGGTTTCCACTCAACGCAACAGTCTTTTGGTCGCCTGCGGACTGGGCCTGGACAGGCGGCTTGATGGATGCTTTGCTGCCGACACTTTATTTTGGTCAATCCATCCTTGCCTTTACGGGCCGATTTAGCCCCCAGCGCGCCTTCGAGTTGATGCAAGGCCATGCGGTGAGCCACTCATTTCTGTTTCCGACCGCATTGAAAGCGATGATGAAGGCCTATCCCGATCCGAAGCGTCATTTCGAGTTGGGACTGCAGGCGATCATGAGCGCAGGGGAGTCTGTGGGTGATGCGGTCTATGACTACTGCGAATCTCGACTCGGTGTGGTGGTCAATGAAATGTTTGGCCAGACCGAAGTCAATTACATCGTCGGCAACGGTGCGATGAATCATTTGGGCCATTCGCAGGTCGGCTGGCCGGCTAAGCGCGGCAGCATGGGCCGGCCGTATCCCGGCCACCGGGTTGAGGTGATCGATGAAGAAGGCCGCGTCTTGCCGCGGGGAGAGGTGGGCGAGGTCGCCATTCATCGGCGTGATCGCCATGGCGTGCTCGACCCAATTTTCTTTCTGGGCTACTGGAATAACCCGCGTGCCACCAAAGCAAAATTTGCCAACCACGATCTGCAATCTTGGTGCCGTACAGGCGATATGGCCCTGATGGATGCCGATGGATATTTGATTTATCAGGGCCGCACCGATGATGTATTTAAAACCTCGGGCTATCGGGTCGGGCCGGGTGAGATCGAAAACTGCTTGGTCAAGCATCCTGCAGTCGCCAATGCGGCAGTCATTCCCAAGCCTGATGCCGAACGCGGCGCAGTTGTGAAAGCCTTTGTCGTGGTTGCGGCAGGACATACCGCGTCAGCCGTCCTGATCGATGAATTGCAGGCCTTTGTTAGAAAGCGGCTCGCACCCTATCAGTACCCCAAGGAGATTGAATTCATTGATGCATTACCCATGACTACCACCGGAAAGATTCAGCGCAATGTGCTGCGCGCTCGGCAGCAGGCTGGCTAAGTCGGATCAAAATTCAATCGGCGGCCCCTGCGGCTAGTCGCCCTGGCGCAGCTGCTCGCGCAAGGCAGTCTTTAAGACTTTTCCGTAATTATTTTTCGGCAGTGTTGTGGTCAGGATGTAGCGTTTGGGCCGTTTAAAGCGCGCAATGTTGTCTTGGCAGTGGCGATCTAACGCCGCGGGATCGATCTGCGCTCCGGCCGCGGGAACGATAAACGCAACCACTGCTTCGCCCCACTGCGGATCGGGCGCGCCGACGACAGCGGCCTCGGCAACGCCCGCTGCTGACATCAAGACTTCCTCGACTTCTCGCGGATAGATGTTGGAGCCGCCACTTATGATGAGGTCTTTGCTGCGATCTTTAAGTGTTAGAAATCCGTCTTCATCAAGGCAGCCCACATCGCCCGTAAAGAGCCAGGAATCGCGAATCGCTGCCCGAGTTGCCTCGGGATCCTGCCAGTAGCCGCGCATCACGGTGTCGCCTTTGACCAGAACCTCGCCCACTTCGCCGGTCGGTTGTGGCGCGCCCTGGGCATTGACGATTCGAATCTGCACGGGCGTCTGGGCGACCCCCACCGAGGCGATGCGTTCACGGTAGCGCGGATGATCCACCTGGCTCAGATGCTGCCGCGAGAGCGCAGTGGCCACCATCGGGGTCTCACCTTGGCCATAAATTTGAACAAATCGAGGGCCCATGACATGAAGGGCCCGCTCGATATCGGCGATATACATTGGCGCTCCGCCATAGACGATGGTTTTAAATGCGGCCGCACACTCATCGATACCCAGGCCAGCTTGCGCTGCATGCTCCACGAGCCGCTTGACAATCGTCGGTGCTGCGAATGTCGAGAGCGGCCCAAGCGTATGGCCCAAGGAAAACAGTTCAGCCGGATCAACCCCGCCAGATTGCGGCACCACATGGCGTGCGCCCGCCATCAGATGCGGAATGCAATACAGGCCCGCGCCATGTGACATTGGGGCTGCATAGACCATGAGGTCATTGGGCGCGATGAAATCAACATCAGTGAAATAGCACAGGCCCATGGTCATCAGATTGCGCGCCGTGATCTGCACGCCTTTGGGCCTGCCTGTTGTGCCGCTGGTGTAAAAAAGCCAGGCGGTGTCATCGGCGGCGGTGTCGTTGAGCGCGACCTCGCGGACCATCAGGCTTTTTGCCAACGCCGGGGCCAGCACGGCATCGAGCGCAGCAGACTCAAATTCAAAACACTTTTCCAGCCCTCTGAAGTTAGCGCCATCGCCGGTCTGATGAAAAAAACCAATACGCGGTTTGGCGTTATCGATGATCCATTGAACCTCTTTCGAGTGCAGTCGGGCATTGACCGGGATCGCGACTAGGCCGGCCCACCAGCAGCCCATCAGCACCTCAAGATAGCGCGGATGATTTTGCGCAAAGAGCAGCACCCGATCGCCGGGCTTCAAGCCCAAATCGCGAAACGCCAGCGCGAGGGCCGCCGCCCGCGCAGTCCATTGGCCAAATGTGGCCCAGACCGATGTGCCGAAAAATAGTGCGGGCTGATCGGGCGTAAGAGCGTCCCAACGGATCAGCAGCCGGGCTAAATTCATTGGGCGCGTTGATTGGCCTGAAGCGCCCAGTCAATATCTTTTTGAGTCAGGCCGCCCGCATCATGGGTGGTCAGCGTGACCGTGACCCGGCTGTAGACATTGAACCATTCTGGGTGGTGGCCGACCGATTCGGAGTAGATCGCCATCTGGGTCATGAATGCAAAGGCGGAGGGAAAATCAGCAAAGCGAAAATCGCGGCGTATCAGGCCGCCGCGATCGTTTTGAAATTCCCAGCCCGACAGTCGGGATAGCGCCTGATTGCGTTCTTCGGTGGACAGTGTTTTCATCGTTTTGGTCAGTGGATTGAAAAAATTAAATGCTGTGGCTGCTGTCCAGAGGATTTTCCTTGATTCCTGGCCGTACATCAGGGTAGATTTAGGGCTCTCCGTCTCCCTTCCCTCAAGGAGCCACCATGAAAAAAAGCAGCCTTTTTACCAAGCTTGTCCCGATCGCTTTTGCGCTTTTGTCGGTCATCGTTGCCTTTGTGATGATCAGCCTTGCATCGGACGGACCCAATGATAATGTGCCGGTGGTTCTGGGCATCATCTTCTTCCTTCTGGTGGTGATCATGGGCTTTAATGCCTTTGCCCGCAAAAGCCGGGCCGCAGGTGATCTCCATAACCTTGCCGCACGCATCTCCACCAACGCAATCGGGGGCATGACCCTGTTTCTGATTGTTGCGGGCATGGGCGTGATCGCAGTTCGGGGAATGTAAGGCCTCCAGCGCGCGGCAGGCGTGGCTAAAAACGCGGCGCCGATGTCGCCGGCGCCGGCCTGCGGTGATTTGAAAAAATCTTGGTCTCTTGATTCTGGTTAGCGCCGCGGCGTTGGTGAATCAGCTCGAATCCGTGTCGCGGAAAACAATCCGCGTGCGTTGGAATGTTGTAGATCACGACACAAGGAATGCGGCGAAGCAGGCGTAAGACTTGGTCCAAAATCACATCATCAAATGGGTTGTACAGATAGGCAATCAATCCGTTACCCAGTCCGCCGTAGTGAAAGTTGGTCGCATCCGCAGCGATAAACTCACCCTCAGTGCCAAACACCTTGCGGTGGTTCTGTCGGGCGATGTCGATAAAAGAGGCCACATAATCCAGCCCGATGATGCGTTGTTCAATACCCGCGGCCTCGCAGGACAGCCGCCAGACAATCGGCACCTTGCCCTTGCCGCAGCCAATATCGACAAAGCTGTAGAAGGGCATCCTTGGGCCGAGGCTTGAGCGCAGCAGCGCGAAGGATTGCTGAATTTCGCTGGTCCAGGAGGCCATGTAGGGCTTGCCGTGGGCCAGATTGGGCACCTCGGGAAATCCTGACTTGGCTAAAGGGGTGGTGGTGTTTGTGCCGTAATCCCTATCGAAGCAGTCTCGCTCCTGGAACTCCAGCGTTGTTGGGCTTTGAGGGGGCGTCCGAGAGGGCGGCATGGGGCAGATCTGGAAAAACAGGAGTCAGCGATGAAGTTCTTACTGGTGGTCTTTATCAATCTCAGCTCGAATAATCAGCTGATTCATCATTTTGGCGTGCCTTATGACACGCTGCAGGCCTGCGAATCGGCCCGCCGACTGGTGCAAAACTCCGAGTGGTATACGGTACGGACCTCTTGCGCGGCCTATGCCCGAGACCTCAAGTCTCAGCTGCCGCAGGTTCAGGGGCAGTAAGCGGGCCGCTCAGGCGGCCTTTGACTCGCCAGTACCGCTCCACATATTGGTGTTTTTGCCCGCCATGAACATGCGGGCCGCCAGCACGCTGGAGGTGTAAAAGACCATCTGCCCCCGTTCATTAAAGACCGCGAAGCGCCGCTCGGTGGGCGAAATCAGGATGGATTCGAAGTACATGGCTGATTAAAACTTACTTTATCGGATACCGGGCTTACGGAACAATCCTGTCCCGCCTTTAGACCATAAATTTTGCGGCGCATCAAACCCCTGGGTCAGGGTGATTCCGATTGGCAGGCTGGCGGGCCTGTGCCTATGATGACGGTCCCCAAAGAGGAGACCCCTGGCATGAAGACAACGCTCACGGTGAACGGCAAGTCCGTCACGATAGAAGCCCCCGATAACACGCTGTTGGTCCACGCGATTCGCGAAAATCTCCGGCTCACCGGCACCCATGTGGGCTGCGATACCGCCCAGTGTGGTGCTTGCACGGTCATGATGGACGGCAGTGCGGTGAAATCTTGCAACATTTTGTTGGCCCAAGCGCAGGGCAAAACCATCACCACCATCGAAGGGCTTGCCGCCGCCGATGGCAGCCTCCATCCCATGCAGCAGGCCTTCAAAGAGTGTCATGGGCTTCAGTGCGGGTTTTGCACACCGGGCATGGTGATGAATGCCGTTGATCTGTGCGGCAAGCACCCAAATGCCTCGGAGCAGCAGATCCGGGAAAACATCGAAGGCAACCTCTGCCGTTGCACCGGATATCACAACATCGTGCGCGCCATTCAGCAGGGCGCTGCCGCAATGAAGGCTTAAGGAGAAAAGACAATGGGTTCTTCCGATTTCGCAAATCTTCCGCATATTGGTGAGTCAGTCCTTCGCAAAGAAGACATCCGGTTTCTCACCGGCGCGGGCCAATACACCGATGATGTCCAGCTCGCCAACATGAGCTACACGGTCTTTGTCCGCTCCCCGCATGCCCACGCCAAGATCAAATCCATCAACAAAAAAGCAGCCGCATCCGCACCGGGCGTGATTGCGGTATTCGATGGCCAGGATGTTGCCAATGACAAGATCGGCGGGCTGCCCTGTGGCTGGCTGATTACCAGCACTGATGGTCAGCCGATGAAAGAGCCACCGCACCCCATCCTTGCCCAGGGCAAGGTCCGTTATGTGGGTGACCATGTGGTGATGGTGATTGCGGAAACGCTCGAGCAGGCCCGCAATGCGGCCGAGCTGGTGGAGATTGACTACGAAGTGCTGCCCGCTGTGGTGGGGGTGCTGGATGCCAAAAAATCAGGCGCGCCTATGCTTCACGACATTGCGCCCGATAACCATTGCTACAAGTGGGCCATCGGCGATAAGACCGCCGTTGATGCCGCCTTTGCAAAGGCGGCCCATGTCACCAAGATTGATATCACCAATAACCGACTCATTCCCAATGCAATGGAGCCGCGGGCTGCCATTGGTTCGTTTAATCGGGCATCTGATGAGTACACGCTGTACGTTGCCAATCAGAATCCGCATGTCGAGCGCCTGTTGATGACAGCTTTTGTCATGGGCTTGCCTGAGCACAAAGTCCGGGTGATTGCGCCCGATGTCGGCGGCGGCTTTGGCTCAAAAATTTATTTGTATGCTGAAGATGTCTGCGTGACCTGGGCCGCCAAGAAGATCAATCGTGCGGTGAAATGGACAGCAGACCGAAATGAGTCGTTCTTAAGCGATGCGCATGGCCGCGACCACGTCTCGCATGCCGAGATGGCAATGGACAAAGAAGGCAAATTCCTTGCTCTGCGGGTCCACACCGATGCCAATCTGGGCGCCTATTTGTCAACCTTCTCGACGGCAATACCGACCATCTTGTATGCAACGCTTTTGGCGGGCCAGTACACCACGCCGCAGATTTACGTTGAGGTCGATGCCTGGTTCACGAGCACTGCTCCGGTGGATGCTTATCGCGGTGCCGGCCGGCCCGAGGCCACCTATTTGCTGGAGCGCCTGGTGACCCGTGCCGCCTGGGATCTTGGCCTGGGCCAAGATGAAATTCGCAAGCGCAATTTCATTACCCAGTTCCCGTATCAGACACCGGTGGCCTTGCAGTACGACACCGGGGACTATCACCAGTGCCTCGAGAAAGCCAAGACACTTGCCGATGTGGCGGGCTATGCAGCGCGCAAGGCAGCCTCTGAGAAAAAGGGACTGCGCCGCGGCATTGGCTACTCCAGTTACATCGAGGCCTGCGGGATTGCGCCCTCGAACATCGCTGGAGCACTGGGTGCCCGTGCGGGCTTATTCGAGTGCGGCGAGGTCCGCGTACATCCGACAGGCAGTGTGACGGTCTTTACCGGTTCACACAGCCACGGCCAGGGCCACGAGACCACCTTTGCGCAGGTGGTGGCAGCGCGCCTGGGCATCCCGGTGGAGAACGTTGATGTTGTGCATGGGGATACGGGCCGCGTACCGTTTGGCATGGGCACGTATGGGTCCCGTTCGATTTCAGTTGGTGGTGCGGCCATCATGCGGGCCCTCGATAAGATTGAGGCCAAGGCCAAAAAGATTGCGGCCCACCTGATGGAGGCCAGCGACAGCGATATCGAGTTTTCCAATGGCGAATTTTCGGTCAAGGGCACTGATAAGAAAATTCCGTTTGCCCAGGTGTCGCTGACCGCCTATGTGCCGCACAACTATCCGCTGGACAAACTCGAGCCGGGGCTCAATGAGACTGCGTTTTATGACCCCACCAACTTCACCTTTCCGGCAGGCACCTATATTTGCGAAATTGAAGTCAATCCCGAGTCGGGCGAGGTCCGCATCGATCGCTTCACGGCAGTTGATGATTTCGGCACCATTATTAATCCAATGATTGTCGAGGGCCAGGTCCATGGCGGGCTGGTGCAGGGTATTGGCCAGGCCTTGATGGAAAACTGTGTCTATGACCCCGAGTCAGGCCAGCTGCTTTCGGGCTCCTTCATGGATTACGCAATGCCACGGGCCGATGACGTGCCGATGTTCAATATCGGCCATGTCTGCACGCCGTGCACGACCAATCCATTGGGAACCAAAGGATGCGGCGAGGCAGGTGCAATTGGCTCTCCGCCGGCGGTGATGAATGCGATTCTGGATGCGCTCGCACCGCTTGGCGTGAAAGAACTCGACATGCCCGCGACCTCGCATCGCGTGTGGCAGGCCATTCAAACGGCAAAAGCCTAAAAGGAGATTCACGATGTATGGATTTTCATTTGATCGCGCATCCTCGGTGCAGGATGCGGTTGCCAAGGCGGCAAAGGGTGCTCAGCTGCTCGCTGGCGGACAGACCTTATTGGCCTCGATGAAGCAGCGTCTCACCAGCCCTGAGTCTTTGGTGGACCTCGCAGCGATTGCAGATCTTCAAGGCATCTGCAAAGACGGCAACGCCATGGTGATTGGTGCAATGACGCGGCATCAGGAGGTCGCCCACAACAAAGAGCTGCAGTCTACGATTCCCGGCTTGGCACGTCTGGCCGGCGGAATTGGGGACCGCCAGGTGCGGGCCATGGGCACGATGGGCGGATCAGTTGCAAATAATGACCCCGCCGCCTGCTACCCCAGTGGGGTATTGGGGCTTGGTGCCACCATCAAAACCAATCGCCGCGAGATCGCTGCGGATAGTTTTTTTAAGGGCATGTTCTCAACCGCCCTTGAGCCGGGTGAGTTGATCGTGGCCATTCGTTTTCCGATTCCGAAGGCCAGCGGTTATGCCAAGTTCAAGCAGCCTGCGTCACGCTATGCCTTGCTCGGCGTGTTTGTTGCCAAGACCGATGCCGGCGTGCGGGTCGCAATCACCGGCGGCGGCAATGGCGTGTACCGTCACGCAGGGCTTGAGGCTGCGCTCACCAAAGACTTCTCGGCCGCTGCCGTTGATAGCGTGGCGGTGAGTGCTGCCGATCTCACTTCAGATCTGCATGCCTCGGCCGAGTATCGTGCGCAACTGGTGAAGGTACAGACCAAGCGGGCCGTTCAGCAGGCCCTCGGAAACGCCTAGGTCAGCGTGCAGCAGTTGGAGAAGGCCCTTGGGTCCGTTGATGGACTCATCGGCTTGCTGCAGGCAGTCGGCTATTACCCGGACCGGCGTCTTGCGACGGCGGTCTTTTTGTCGATGCGGCTGGGCCGCCCTTTGTTGCTGGAGGGCGCGCCGGGTGTGGGGAAGACCGAGCTGGCGAAGTCACTTGCCTCCGCACTAGGCCGAATGTTGGTGCGGCTTCAGTGTTATGACGGTATGGAGCAGCGCGAAGCGCTCTACGAGTGGAATTTCTCCGCCCAGCTCATTCATATGCGGGTCCGTGAGCATCAGGCCAAGGCCGATGAGATCGAGAAGGAGGTCTACCAGGACCGCTATCTCATTCGCCGGCCGCTGCTGCAGGCACTTGAGGCACCAGAGCCCGGCGCAGTCTTACTGATTGACGAGGTGGACCGGGCTGATGAGCCTTTTGAAGCTTTTTTACTGGAGTATCTCGGAGAGTATCAGGTCAGCATTCCCGAGCTGGGGGTGATTCGCGCGCGCTCCACACCACTGACGATTCTCACCAGCAATCGAACCCGCGAACTCAACGACGCAGTCAAACGGCGCTGCCTTTATCAGTGGGTGGATTATCCGCAGCGAGATCGCGAGTTAGAGATTGTCCGCTCGAAGGTGCCCACCGCCAGTGAGGCACTCAGCGCCCAGGTGGCGGATTTTGTGAGCCGGCTTCGGCAGCAGCCGTTTGCCAATGCGTTTCAGCGCACGCCCGGCATTGCAGAAAGTGTCGAGTGGGCCAAGGCCCTTGTGGCGTTGGATACCCTGCAGCTGGATCCCGAAGTCATTGAGCAGACGGCCGGCATTCTCTTTAAGCAGCGAGAAGATGTTGCCGCCTTACAGACGGTTAGCGAAGAATTGCTGAAGGTCGAGTGATGCTGCTCGGTGATGCCCGGGCGGGAAAGCTTGCCGAAAACATTGTTGGATTTTCGCGAGCCCTGCGTCGCGCAGGCCTGCCGATTGACAGTGCGCGCATCGGATTAGCGCAGCAGGCCGCCACATTGGTTGGTGTTTCTCAGCGGCTTGATCTGTATGCGGGACTGGAGTCTGTGCTGGTGTCTCGCCAGGAAGACCGGCAGGTCTTTGAAGAACTCTTTGATGCGTTTTTTCGTAACCCCGAGATTGCCAAGCAGTTGATGGCCCAGCTGCTGCCGTCTTCAAAAGCCCAGGCCAATCCGCCCAAGCGTGGTCCCCGGGCCACCGAGGCACTGACGCCCCCGCGCGCGGCCACACCGACGCAGGCGCCCCGTGAAGATGAGATTCATCTGGATGCGGCCATGAGCGCCAGTGCGGTTGCGCGGCTGAGGCATGCCGATTTTCAGTCTCTGAGTGCCAGTGAATTTTTACTGATGGAGCGTCTGGTGCGCGAGGTACCCCTTAGAGTGCCGACCCATCGATCCCGACGGATGCAGTCGGCAGCCCACGGCCGGCATCCCGATTGGCCGCGGCTTGTCCGAGAGACAAGCCGCTATGCAGGCGAGGCCCCTGCGCCTGCATTTTTGCGGCATCGTCAACAGCCGCTGCCTTTGCTCGTGCTGGTTGATATCTCAGGATCTATGGAGCGTTATGCAAGACTAATGCTTGCATTTTTACACCAGTCCACACGTGGTCTGCGCCGATCGGTATTTTCCTTTGGCGTTAGGCTTACTGATCTGACACGGGCCTTTCGTGAGCGCGATACCGACCGAATGCTGGGTCTGGCCAACACATTAATTCCTGATTTCGCCTCGGGCACAAGGCTTGGGGAGTCGCTGTCGCAGCTACGACATCATCATCGATCGGCCGTAGTGGGGCGGCGCAGTCTGGTGTTGCTGATTAGCGATGGTCTTGATACAGGCGCCAGTGATTTGTTAGATGAAGAACTCGGCTGGCTTTCGCGTCAGAGCCGGCGGCTCGTTTGGCTTAATCCGTTACTGCGCTACGAGGGCTATCAGCCGCTTGCTGCTGGTGCCACGGTCTTGCATCGCTATGCGGATCGTGCCATAGCGATTCATAATCTCTCGCATGTCGAGTTGCTTGCCAAGGAGCTTGCGGTGCTGATGCGATCCGATTGATGCATCGTGATGCGTAAGGACTAAGCGCGTGGAGAATCTTGATGTCATTGTTTTGCGACACTTGCGCGACTGGCGTAGCCAGGGCAAGCGGGCTTTGCTGGCGACCGTCGTGCGGACCTGGGGCTCATCGCCTCGGCCTGTCGGCTCGATCATGGGTTTATGCGAGACCGGCGCAGTGGTGGGCTCGGTCTCAGGCGGCTGCATCGAAGATGATTTGATCGTTCGTTATACCCAGGCGGCCAAAGCAAGCATTTCCGATGCGCTGCGCGATGGGCCGCCGCAGCTGCTGCGTTATGGCATCACCGCCGATGAGGCCCACCGCTTCGGCTTGCCTTGTGGCGGCACGCTCGAGCTATTGCTGGAATTTAATCCTAGCGCAGCGCCCCTGACGGCGCTGGTGCAGCGTTTAGAGTCAGGCGGGTTGGTTCAGCGTGTCACGGACTTGGCCTCCGGAGAGGTCCATCTGGAATCGGTCAGTCAGATCGATGAATTAAGCATTGACAGTAAGACCCTGAAAAATACCTACGGCCCAGAGTATCGGATGCTCTTGATTGGCGCTGGACAGATGGCGGAATACCTTGCCAGCATGGCGCTTTTTAATGGATTTCAGGTCACGGTCTGCGATCCGCGCAATGAATACTCTGCCTCTTGGTCCGTGCCGGGAGTCTCGATACTGTCGGACTGGCCGGATGATGCAGTCAGGACATTTAAACCCGATCGGCGATGCTGTGTGTTGGCATTGACCCACGACCCCAAGCTCGATGACATTGCGCTCTTGGAGGCCCTGCAAAGCGATGCGTTTTATGTTGGCGCAATCGGCTCACGCTCCAATAATGCCGAGCGCCATCGACGCATGATTGAGCATTTTGGCCAGACCGAGGAAAGCCTTGCGCGGCTGCGCGGTCCGATTGGGATTTATATCGGCAGCAAAACACCTGCTGAGATTGCCGTGAGCGTCATGGCCGAGGTGCTTGCGGTCAAAAACGCAGTGCCACTGCCCCGAGATTTGGACGTGGCCTTTGCAAAGAATTTGCAGATGAAATGACACCCCTGATTCCTTCGGAAGCAACCGGGCTTTTGCTGACTGCGGGCCGAGGAAGTCGGCTTGGCGGCTGCTGCAAGGGCTTGCTGCAAATCGATGGCCAGCCGCTGGTGGTCAGGCAGCTGCGCACCATGGCCGATGCCGGCATTCAACGCGCAGTCGTGGTCATTGGCGCTCAGGCTGATGCGGTATCGGAGGCGCTGTCGCGACATGCAGCAGCACTTTCCGATATTGAGATCAACCGAGTCAGGATTGCTTCTGAACAAATAACGGATGATCTGCAGTTTTCTGTGGCCAGCGGACTGAGGGCTGCCTTAATGGCGCCGCAGTCGTTACCGGCTCCTCTATTGATGAGTCTGGTCGATCTGCCATTGCTCACCGCCCGGCATTACGAGACCCTCTGGGCACAAGCCCATGATCAGAATGCGGACATTGTTTTGCCCCGAAATAGTGCAGGCACGCCCGGCCACCCCATCGTGCTGGCGGCCTCGGCGATTCCACCATCGGCCTTGAGTCAGCCTGGATTTCGGCTGCGGGAGTTTGTCGGCGTGGGCAGTACAAAACGCTACGAATTTTTGACCGAGGATCCCGCCTATTTCTCTGACCTAGACACGCCGCAGGATCTGCAGAACATGGCTGCCGTCTATGGAGTTTTCCTAGGTTTTCCTGACCCTTAGCTGGAGTATCATCCGCGGCGGTGTGGGCTTTCGGGCCTGCAGACGGCTTTCAGGGGGTCTTTGCAAAAACGATGACAAATGAGCGCAAAGAAGAGTTGTTAGCCAGCGGGGTCACGCTACATGAGTTCGTGGCCAATGCGCTGGCAGATCGGATTCGGGCGGGGGAGTGGGGCGTCGGAGGCTCACTGCCCTCGGAGAGTTCGTTCTGCAAACACTACGATGTCAGTCGGCATACGCTGCGGCATGCGCTGGCCACACTCGAGGCCCAGGGCCTGATTTTGCGTCGTCAGGGCGCGCCCACGCGGGTGATCTCGCGTGATCGTGCAGTCCGTTTTGTGCAGACGGTTGCCGCCCCCTCGGAGCTGCTGCGTTATTCGGGCGATACTTACCGTACCAATGAGGTTGAAGAAACGCTCCTCTGTGATGCAGAGACTGCAAAGCTTCTTGGCGTTGCCGTGGGCTCGCAGTGGTATCACATTGGTGGCGCAAGGCGCGAGCGTGACACCCATCAGGTGGTGTCGTATAGCGATATTTATATCCATCCGAAGTTTGCTGGCGTTGTGCAGGAGCCCGACCACAGCCATGCGATGGTCTTTGAGCAGATCGAGCGCCGCTACGGCGTCAAAATTGAGCGCGCGACGGTGGACCTTTTTGCAACGGCGCTGCCGGCACGGCTGACCAAATCCATGCAGGTGGGCCGCGATACACCTTGCTTGGTGGTGATTAGGCGCTACTACGATCGCAACGACGAGCTCTTTGAAATTTCAGTCACCCATCATCCCGAAGAGCGGTTTATCTACAGTCTGGAATATCGCAGAAGCGATCTGGTCCGGCCCTAGGGCATATCCGTATTGGGCCTCGGATACGCTTAGGCCCATCGTTGGGGTTCATCAGGAGTTCACAATGCCCATTATTGAGTCCGTGTCGGTCGCGGTCTGTGAGGTGCCGCTGGATCGGGTGACCTCGTTTTCAACCCGCACGGTGTCGTCGCGGCACTACGGCCTGGTGAAGGTCCGCAGTCGTGATGGCCATGAGGGCATTGGATTTTGTTACGTTGGCAGCCGCGCCGGCGGCATTTTGAAATCCGCTGTCGAGCTGCTGCTTGGGCCTTTATTAATTGGCCAAGAGAGCCTGCGCACCGAGGGCCTCTGGCAGACGTTGTATCAAGAGGCCTTGCTTCAGGGCCGGGCCGGCACCGTGATGCGCGGTGTTTCAATTCTGGATACGGCCCTCTGGGATTTGAATGCGCGTTCAGCGGGCCTACCGCTACATGACTATCTGGGCAGCAATGAACGGGAGAGCGTGCCGGCGTATGCCAGCGGCGGCTATTACTTGGAGGGTAAGTCTCCTGCAGACCTTGGCAAGGAGTTGGCAGGCTATGTGGCCCAGGGCTTTCGCGCGGTCAAGATGAAGACCGGCCGACTCTCACCATCGCAGGAAGAAGCGCGGATTGCTGCCGCACGAGATGCCATTGGCCCGGATGTGTTGCTGATGTTGGATGCCAACAATGCCTGGGCTGATCTGCCGACGGCGATGGACTATATGCGCCGCTTCGAGGCCTATGACCCGTATTGGATTGAGGAGCCGTTTTCTCCGGATGCAATCGATTTGCATGCGCGGCTTGCCGCACGAACATCCGTCACCGTCGCCACAGGTGAGATCGAGGTGGGCCGTTGGCGTTTTCGCGAGCTCGTTGACTCCGGTGGTGCAGAGATTCTGCAGGCCGATGCCGCAGTTTGTGGCGGCATATCGGAGTGGAGAAAAATCGCGGCTTATGCGGACTGCCGCGGTGTAACGGTCAGCCCCCACTGGTTTCATGATTTGCATGCGCCCTTAGTGGCCGCCACCACCAATGCCCGATTTGTGGAGTTTTTCACTGATGATCAGGTCTTGAACTTTCGGCGCCTGATCAACCACCAGCTTGAGTTGCGCGCAGGCCGTGTGGTGTTGCGGCAGTCGGCGGGCCTTGGGTTTGAGTTTGATGAGCAGGCGGTGGCACGTGCGGGTGGCCAATGGACCCGCATCGCATAGGCTAAACTGGACCCATGGAAAACGATTCCACACACTCAGGGTCCGCGTCCGCCGGCCGCCGCTTAAGGCCCATGCCGGCACTCATCTTCGCGAGCCGTTGGCTGCAGCTGCCCTTGTATTTGGGATTGATCGTGGCCCAGGGCGTTTATGTGGTGCTCTTTATTCAGGAGCTCACACATTTGGTGCCAGTGCTCTGGGATACAAATGCCCTGACGCAGACCGCCCAGACCATGGGTGTGCAGGCGGTGAGCAAAGAGACCGTGGTCATGCTGATGGTGCTCTCGCTCATTGACGTTGTGATGATTTCGAACCTGCTGATTATGGTGATCATTGGCGGTTATGAGACCTTCGTCTCGCGGCTTGATCTGGAGGGCCATCCGGATCAGCCCGAGTGGCTCTCCCATGTCAATGCCAACATTCTGAAAGTGAAACTGGCCACGGCCATCATTGGCATCTCATCGATTCATCTGCTGAAGACCTTTATCTCAGCAGATGCGATGACCGATAAGGCCATGCTGTGGCAGACCATCATCCATGTGACGTTCATTGTTTCGGCAGTCTGTATCGCATGGATTGACCGGCTGCTGTCACACTCGGCGCCGCCGAGTGCGTCTCACTAGCCGCTAAACCAGCTGCTGTCCTCGATCTGTCGGCGCATAAAGCGCAGGCCCACCAGCGTGATGGCGGCGGCGGGAAGCGCCAGCAGCACGCCAAAAAACCCAAATAAGCTGCCAAAAAACATCAATGCAAAGACGACTGCTACCGGATGCAGGCCGATTTTCTGGCCCACCAGTGTCGGGGTCAGCACGAAGCTCTCCAAGAGCTGTCCGGCCGCGTAGATCAGTCCGATGATCAGCAATTCAGAGCCTGGCCCAAACTGCAGCAGCCCTGAGATCAGGGCCAGTGCCAGGCCCACGCCAAAGCCGATGTAAGGAATAAAGATCGCAAGGCCAGTCAGGATGCCGATGCCCACCGCCCCAGCCATGCCAGATAACGACAATGCAATGGCGTAGTAAGCCGCCAGCACCAGCATGACACTCAACTGACCGCGCAGATATTGCGACAGCAGCTGATCGCATTCCTGGGCCAGGGCGGCGGCGGTTGTCCGATGCCGGTGCGGCAGAAATTCGCTGGCCCGAGAAAATAGACTTGACCACTCCACCAGCAGATAAAACACCACAAAAAATATTAAGACCAGCGCGGCCACCACCGCGATGAAGCTCTGCACCGAGGCCAGTACTGTATCCAGCACGCGGGTGATCACCACTTCGGCATTGTCTGAAAACTGGCGCGTGACCCGGTCCACCAAGGCCGCCTTGATCTCTTCCCAATTCAGGCTGATCTCAAAACGTTCGAGCATTGGCGCAAGCCAAAGCTGGGTGCTCTGGATCCAGGCGGGTGCTTGCGCACGGACCATCGGAATATCCCGCTGCAAAATATTGATCAGCAGCAGGCCAAGGCTCGCCAATGCGCCAATTCCGACCAGCACGGCCGCGAGTGCGGCCAATCGGCGGTTCAGCCCAATCGCGCGGAGTCGCTCGACAATCGGCTCCAGCACATAGGCAAGAATGAGCGCAGCCATAAAGATGGACAAAACAGTCAGCATGGCCAAATTTTTGCACGCCCGCGCTGCACTGGTAGTCTTACGACCACGATGAACAACATGAAAACCACACCTTCTCGATCCAAAGGGCCGCAGGCAGCGCCGATGGAGTGCCCACCAACAGCTGATTTATGTGATGCCCACGAGGATCTCCTGGCGGCGGGCAGCCTGCGGGTCTTGCCCCCGGTCTTTCAAAATTACGGCGGCGAGACCGCCATCTGCGGGCCGGTGGTGACCCTGAAGTGTTTTGAGGACAACAGCCACGTCCGCCAGCTGCTGGACGGCCCAGGCCAGGGCAGGGTGCTGGTGGTAGATGGGGGTGGCAGCGACCGCTGCGCCCTGGTGGGGGGCAACCTTGGCCAGCTGGCAGCCAAAAATGGCTGGTCGGGCATTATCTTAAATGGCTGCGTCAGGGACTCTCAGGAGCTTTTGGAGTGCCCGGTGGGGGTCTGGGCGATCGCGACCCATCCTCGGCGCAGCGATCGACAAGGGGCTGGCCAGCGGGATATTCCGGTGGATATGGCTGGTGTGACGGTCCGACCTGGAAACTGGTGCTACGCCGATGCTGACGGAATACTTGTCTCTGACAAGAAGCTGGCGTAACTGATCAAAAATTACCCAGTCCGAAGGCATCCTTGTTGTGACAATCCTGTGACGTTTTTACGACCGAGTTTTCCACAAAAACTGTGGACAACTTTCGGGTCAGTAAACGTTTCAGATGTCTGCATGAGTTCGTGATTTGACACGCATGGAAATTTTTCTCCGCAATGACAGAGCAACGAAAAAATAATTACAACGAATCATCGATTCGTGTGTTAAGGGGGCTTGAGCCGGTGCGACAGCGGCCAGGCATGTACACACGTACTGAAAATGCGTTGCACATTCTGCAAGAAGTCATTGACAACAGCGCGGATGAAGCGCTTGCTGGCCACGCAAAAAATATCCATGTCACGCTGCATTCCGATGGCAGTGTGAGCGTGGCCGATGATGGCCGCGGCATCCCGGTGGGCAAGCATCCTGATGAGAATGTCTCGGTGGTCGAGATTGTGTTTACGCGGCTGCATGCCGGCGGAAAGTTCGATAAAACCGCAGGCGGCGCCTATGCATTTAGTGGCGGCCTGCATGGTGTGGGCGTCTCCGTGACCAATGCCTTATCGAAGCGTCTGGAAGTCACGGTATGGCGTGATGGTGGCGAATATCGAATTGTTTTCGCCGATGGCGAGGTCATCGAGCCCTTCAAGCGCACGTCGGCTGCCGCTGGCCGCGCAGGCACCTCGGTGCGGGTCTGGCCCGATGCAAAGTATTTTGATGACGCTGCGATTCCAGCCGCAGAGTTGGCCCGCAGCCTGAAGGCTCGCGCAGTACTGCTGCCTGGCGTGATCACCCATTTGGCCAACGAGAAAACCGGCAAGTCTGAATCCTGGCGCTATCAAGGTGGCTTGAAAGATTATCTGCTGGAGTTGGTTGAATCCGAGCCCTTGGTGGTCGATCCCTGGCTCGGTGAGGGCTATGTCGGCGTAGGCGATGAGACCTTCGCAAGCGGCGAGGGCGCCCAATGGGCGGTGGCCTGGACTGCAGAGGGCCCCACACCGCGGGAATCATTTGTCAACCTCATTCCGACAACTGCAGGCGGCACGCATGAGGCAGGACTGCGCGAGGGCCTTTTTTCTGCGGTCAAGGGATTTATCGAGCAGCACAACCTAATGCCCAAGGGCGTAAAAGTGCTGCCCGAGGATGTGTTCTCGCGGGTGAGTTTTGTGCTGTCCGCGAAGGTCTTGGATCCACAGTTTCAGGGCCAAACCAAGGAGAAGCTCACCAGCCGTGATGCCTTGCGGCTTGTCGCGACCCAGGTCAGGCCGCCGCTAGAGCTTTGGCTCAATCGAGATCTGGAGTCTGCTCGAAAGATTGCTGAGTTGGCGATTCGGGCAGCCCAGCACCGGGCCCGCTCCGCGCAAAAAGTAGAAAAGAAAAAAGGCTCCGGAGTGGCAGTGCTTCCAGGCAAGCTCACCGACTGTGAGTCCACCGATATCGCGCGCAACGAAATTTTCTTGGTGGAGGGCGACTCTGCGGGTGGCTCCGCCAAGATGGGCCGCGACAAAGAATTTCAGGCGATCCTGCCGCTTCGGGGAAAGGTGCTCAATACCTGGGAGACCGAACCCGATCGGCTCTTTGCCAATGCCGAGGTCCACGACATTGCCGTGGCCCTGGGCATTGATCCGCATGGCATCTCCGAGTCGATCCATTGGAATAATTTGCGCTACGGCAAGGTCTGCATTCTGTCGGATGCCGATGTGGATGGCGCCCATATCCAGGTCTTGTTGTTGACTTTATTTTTTAGGCATTTCCCGCAGCTCGTGCAGCGCGGCCATGTGTTTGTGGCCCGGCCGCCGCTCTTTCGTATCGATGTCAACGCCAGTGGCAAGCGGGCGGCCCGAAAACTCTATGCACTGGATGACGGCGAGCTGACGCATGTGCTCGATAAGCTACGGCAGGAGGGCCTGCGCGAGACGGCATGGAGCATCTCGCGGTTTAAGGGCCTGGGCGAGATGAGTGCCGAGCAGCTCTGGGAGACCACCCTCAACCCGGACACACGCCGGCTTTCCTTGGTGGCGCTGGGCGAGGTGGACGCGATGGGCACCACCAAGCGTTTTCATCTGCTGATGGGCCGCACCGAGGCGGCCTCCCGCCGCGCATGGCTTGAGGAAAAAGGCCACGAGGCCGAGGCCGATCTCTAATATGCCGCGCAAACCCAGCAGCAAAAATAGCACTCCGGATTTATTCGAGCCATCCGGCAGTGATGCAACGGCGTCCCATGCAGAGGCATGGTCCTCGCAGGCGCCCTTGGGCATTCGCTTTGATGGCGAGACGATCACGCTGGCGGATTTTGCAGAGCGTGCGTATCTCGATTACGCGGTCTCGGTCGTCAAGGGCCGGGCCCTGCCAGATCTCTGCGATGGTTTAAAGCCGGTGCAGCGGCGCATTTTGTATGCGATGCATCGGATGTCGCTTGCCGTATCGGCAAAGCCAGTGAAATCGGCCCGTGTGGTGGGCGATGTGCTTGGAAAATATCATCCGCATGGCGATCAGTCGGCCTACGATGCACTGGTCCGTCTTGCGCAGGGCTTCTCGGTGCGCTATCCATTGATTGATGGCCAGGGCAATTTTGGCTCACGCGATGGTGATGGCGCAGCAGCGATGCGCTACACCGAGGCCCGGCTTACCGCATTTGCCGCGCTGCTTCTCGATGAAATCGATGAGGGCACGGTTGATTTCGGACCGAACTATGACGGCTCGTTTACCGAGCCGCTGCGGCTTCCCGCACGGCTGCCGGTTGTCTTATTAAATGGCGCCTCAGGCATTGCGGTGGGCATGGCCACCGAAATTCCACCGCATAACGCCACCGAGCTCGCCGCTGCTGCTGTGGCCCTCATCGATAAGCCCGACCTCTCTGAGCGCGAGCTCATGAAATTAATCCCCGGACCAGATTTTCCTGGCGGTGGACAAATCATTTCATCGGCCGAAGAGATTGCCCAGGCCTACAGCGCAGGCCGTGGTTCCCTAAAAACCCGCGCCCGCTGGAGCATCGAAGAGATGGCCCGCGGCCAGTGGCGGGTGGTGGTGCATGAACTGCCCCCGGGTGTGTCCTCGCAGCGGGTGCTTGAGGACATCGAAGAGATCACCAACCCAAAGGTGAAGGCAGGAAAGAAATCGCTTTCCGCAGAGCAGCAGCAATTAAAGTCGCTCATGCTGGGTGTGCTGGACACGGTGCGTGATGAATCGGGCAAGGATGCCGATGTGCGGCTGGTATTTGAGCCTAAGTCATCACGCCAGGATCGCGACGAGTTTATGAAGGTGCTGCTTGCACATACGCCGCTGGAGAGCTCGGTGGCCATGAACCTGGTGGCGGTGGATATTGATGGCCGGCCGCGCTCCATGTCGCTGCTGGAGATCCTGTCTCAGTGGGTCACCTATCGGATCGAGACCGTACGCCGCCGTACCTCGCACCGTCTCGAGCAGGCCCGCCGGCGCATCCACATCCTCGAGGGCCGCTCCATCGCCTTATTGAATATTGATAAGGTCATTAGAGTCATTCGAGAAAGCGATGAGCCCAAGCCAGCACTGGTCAAAAAATTCGGACTCACTGAGATTCAGGCCGAGGACATCCTTGAAATTCGTCTGCGGCAGTTGGCCCGGCTTGAGGCAATCAAGATTGAGAAAGAGCTTGTGGAGTTGCGCGACGAGGAGGGCCGGCTTGTGCATCTTCTCGAAAACGAACGCAGCCTGCGCAAAAGTGTCGCAAAAGAAATTGAGCAAGACGCCAAGAGGTTTGGCGATAAACGCCGAACACTGCTGAAGGCCGCAGAGCGGACCAGCGTTGAGGTTCCGGTGGTCGATGAGCCCGTCACGGTCATTGTTTCGGTCAATGGCTGGGTCCGGGCCCGCCAGGGCCATGGCCATGATCCAGCCCAGTTCGGGTTTAAGACTGGCGATGCGCTGTATGACTGCTTTGAGTGCCGCACGGTCGACACCCTGGTGGCCCTCTCCAGCACGGGACGCAGCTATTCAGTGCCGGTGGGTCAACTGCCCGGTGCCCGAGGCGATGGTGCGCCATTGACTTCAATGGTGGAGCTCGAGCCGGGGGCCGTGTTGACGCAGTTTGCGGCAGGCGAGCCGGCCGCACGGCTGGTCATTGGCACACAGTTTGGCCTCGGGTTTATCACCACGATTGAATCCATGATGACCCGGCAGCGGGCAGGCAAGCAGTTCATGACCATTGAGCGGTCGGACGCGCCATCGCTGATGCGGATGGTTGCCGCGCAGGCCAGCCAGCTCGCCATGCTGTCTGCAAAAGGCAGGCTGCTGATTGTGGGATTGGCCGATGTCAAAGTACTGCCAACCGGCGGGCGGGGCGTCTTGCTCATCGATCCTGAGGCAAAGGCCGATGGCTTTATCGATGCTGCAGGCCTTGCGCCCAAGTCTGGACTGCATGTTTTCGGGGCCGGCCGGGCCGGCAAGCCTGCCGAGGTGTTGCTGGATGCAAAGGCCCTTAAGCCTTACGAGGGCAATCGGGCCCGTCGGGGCAAGCTGCTGGAGCTGCGCTTTAAGCCAAGCCGCATCAAGCCGGCCTCTTGAAATTGGGCCGGGTGGCCCCCACCTTCAGCAAAAGTCAATGAGTACGTCCAAGGAATTGCCATGTCAAAAGAAACCCTAGCCTTTCAGACCGAGGTCAAGCAGCTGCTGCACCTCATGATTCATTCCCTTTACAGCAACCGCGATATTTTTCTGCGTGAGCTGGTCTCCAACGCCTCGGATGCCTGCGACAAGCTGCGGGTCGAGGCCCTGCAAAAAGCAGATCTCTATGAAGGCGATGGCGAATTGAAGATTCGTCTTGCAGTCGACAAAGAGGCCCGCACCATCACCATCTCGGATAACGGCATCGGCATGAGCCGCGAAGAAGCCATCGAGCATCTGGGCACGATTGCCAAGTCCGGCACAAAAGAATTCATGAAAAGCCTGACGGGCGATGATTCCAAAGACAGCAACCTGATTGGCCAGTTTGGGGTTGGTTTTTATTCGGCATTTATCGTGGCCGATCAGGTCACGGTGATCAGCCGCCGGGCAGGCCTGCCCTCCACTGATGCGGTCCGCTGGGAGTCCGATGGCTCGGGCGAATTCAGTGTCCAGGCGGTGGATAAACCGGGCCGCGGGACCGATGTGATTTTGCATCTGCGCCCGAAGGAATCGGATGATCCGGATGCCAAGGGCCATGACGATCTTCTGGAGCACTGGACGATCAAAGAGATTCTAAAACGCTACTCCGACCACATAGGCATTCCCATTCAGATGAAAAAGCGCGAATGGGATGACAAGAAAAATGAATACGTTGAGCATGATGAGTGGGAGACCATCAACCAGGCCTCAGCCTTATGGACCCGGTCGAAAAGCGATATCACCGATGAGCAGTACCACTCATTTTTCCAGGGACTTGGCATGGGCATGGGCGATCCGCTGGCCTGGACACACAATCGTGTCGAGGGCCGCACCGAATATACCCAGCTACTGTTTGTGCCCAGCAAGGCCCCCTTTGATCTCTGGGACCGTCAACAACGCCATGGACTAAAGCTTTACGTCAAACGTGTGTTCATCATGGATGACGCCGAGCAGCTGTTGCCGTCGTATCTGCGATTCGTGCGCGGCGTGGTCGACTCAGCCGATTTGCCGCTCAATGTCTCGCGCGAAATCTTGCAGGAAAGCCGGGATATCAAATCCATCCGTGAGGGCTGCACCAAGCGGATCCTATCCTTACTGGAAGAGCTCGCTGCCGATAAGCCCGAGGCGTATCAGAGCTTTTGGAAAGAATTCGGCCAGTGCCTGAAAGAGGGCTTTGGAGAAGACTTCTCCAACCGTGATCGTCTGGCTGGCCTGATGCGTTTTTATTCAACCGCCTCCGAGGCCGAGCAGCCCTCGGTGTCGCTAAAGGATTACATCGGCCGTATGAAAGATGGCCAGGAAAAAATCTATGTGGTGACTGCCGATTCCCTGGCGGCCGCCAAGTCCAGCCCGCACCTGGAGGTCTTTAAGAAAAAGGGCATCGAGGTCCTACTGCTTGCAGACCGCATTGATGAGTGGATGTTGAATTTCTTAACGGAATTTGAAGGCAAGCAGATCCAGTCAGTCGCCAAGGGCACCTTGGATTTGGGCAAGCTGCAAGACGAAGACATCAAGCCTGCAAAAGAAACCGAGAAGCAATTCAAGCCCATTGTTGAGCGGGCCCAGACCGTCCTGGGCGAGAAGGTCAAAGAAGTCCGAATGACGCGCCGGCTGACTGAGTCAGCCTGCTGCCTCGTTTCAGATGAGCATGATATGAGCGGCCACTTAGAGCGGCTACTGAAGCAGGCCGGCCAAAAAGCGCCAGATCGCAAACCCATTTTGGAGCTCAATCCGGATCACCCCTTGGTCAAGGCATTGCTTGCGGATCAGGGGTCGAGCTTTGATGATTTGGTCTGGGTGTTGTTCGATCAAGCGTTGCTTGCAGAAGGCGGCCAGCCCCAGGATCCTGCTGCGTTCGTGAGACGACTGAATGCCTTCATGCTGCGTGGTCTGATGGCCTAGCGTTCGGGGCCCGCCTGTCCCCGTGTTAAACTTCGGCCCGTTCAACACGGGGGGAGACATGCTGAACAGACTCTCAAAAGCAGCCGTTGGAGCGCTGCTTGCCGCAGGCGGGCTGGCCGCCTCTTTGTCGGTACAGGCCCAAGGGGCCGCCAAGGCCAGTGCCCAGCCGGTTGCCGCCGCAGCGATTGTGGGCAGCGTCGAAGCGGGCGCGAAGAAAAATTCAATGTGTATTGGCTGCCACGGCATCGCAGAGTACAAAACTGCCTTCCCGACCGTTTACCGTGTGCCCAAGATTAATGCCCAGAGCGAGAAATACATTGTCTCGGCGCTCAACGCATACAAAAGCGGAGAGCGCAATCATCCCAGCATGGTGGGCATTTCGCGCAGCCTGAGTGATCAGGACATGGCCGATCTAGCCGCCTACTACGCCAACAAGAAATAAGGAGCCTGCCATGACACATCATCGCCGCATTCTTCGCGCCGCCGTTGTGATGGCGGCGGCCCTCACGGCGCTGCCAGCAGTGGCAGGCAATATCGCAGCCGGCAAAGAAAAGGCCACCGCCTTGTGCGCGGCCTGTCACGGCGCAGACGGTGTTGCAGCTATTGATCCGAGCTATCCCAAGCTGGCAGGACAATATTCGGACTATCTGGCCCGTGCATTGTCGGATTACAAATCAGGCGCCCGCAAAAATGCCATCATGGCCGGCATGGCAGCAGCGCTGAGCAAAGAAGATATCGCGAATATCTCGGCGTTTTACGCGAGTCTGCCTTCGCCGCTGAACAACAAGAAATAGTCGCTATCAATCAGTCGGCGGCCCGTCTAGCCGCCGATATAGCTCATCTCGACTTTTTTCACCCCTTGGGCGCGTAGCGCCGCCCGCTGCTCCGAGTAGCGATCGGTTCTCGCCTGCCAGACGGCAGCAATCACGCGGCTTAAATCATCATCGCTGGGCGCGCTTTGATTGCGCAATAGCCCCCTTAAATCAGTGCCGCTGTGCGCAAATAGGCAGGTATACAACACCCCTTCAGCAGAGATGCGGGCCCGGCTGCAATTGCCACAAAAGGGATTCGACACAGAGGAAATCACGCCCACCTCAGCTTTGCCATCGGCATAGCGCCACCGTTCGCTGACCTCGCTGGGCGTATCGCGGCCGATGGGCACCAGCGGATGCTCCAGCGCAATCGTGTCGATGATTTCCCGGGAGGGGACGACATGGTCCCATTGCCATGCATTGGAGGAGCCGACATCCATGAACTCAATAAACCGCAGGGTATGGCCGCGATCGCGAAACGCATTGGCCATGGGCAGGATCTCATGATCATTCACCCCGCGCTGAACCACCATGTTCACCTTGACCTTCAGGCCCGCCGTTGCTGCTGCATCAATGCCCTTGAGTACATCGCCCACCGGAAAGCCAACATCATTCATTTCTCGAAACGTCGCATCACTTAAAGCATCCAGGCTGACGGTAATTCGGCGCAGGCCCGCTGCTTTCAGTGCGACTGCTTTATTGGCCAGCAAGGCGCCATTGGTGGTCATGGCCACCTCAATGGGCCGGCCATCGGGCAGGCGGATTGCTGCAAGCCGCTCGATCAGGCTTTCGATATTTTTTCTCAGCAGCGGCTCGCCACCGGTGACCCGCAGTTTTTCTACTCCCAGACGAACAAAGGTTTTTGCTAAGCGTTCGATTTCATCGAACGACAGGAGCGATTCCCTGGGAAGGAATTCGTAATCTCGGCCAAAGACTTCCTTGGGCATGCAGTACGTGCAGCGGAAGTTACATTGGTCAATCACCGAGATGCGCAGGTCTTTTAAGGCCCGCGCATGCTGATCCTGGAGCGGACCCAGTGGGGCAGGCCCGAGTCCGGAGACCTGGGCCGCGTCGATGCGCGGTGCGGCAGTCGAATCCGGGACGATCGAAAAAATGCGCTGGCCGTAAGACATGCGCAATTATTGATCGGTTACGGATTGTTTTGCCGAGTCTCCACCATTACCAAGGGCTCCTGTGGGGCTGTCTCGGTGTTTTTCCGGGGTGCCCGGCCGAGTTTTGGTGCGGGCTCAGGGGCCGCCTCAGCAGCGGTTTTTCCGGGATCGGTCTGCACCCACTGCAGGCCCACGGCATCAAGTGACTGCCGAAGGGATTCCTCGGAGACTTGAATGGGCGCAGGCGCAGGGATGGGGGCAGGGATGGGGGCAGGCGCAGCACTCACGGCCGCAGCGAATGCCGGCGCAGGGCTTACGGGGGCCACGGCTGCGGGCACAGGGATGTTTTGTGTCACATCGACGGGCGTAGGCTCCGGGGCTTCTCGATAAGCGGGCTGCACTGCTGGCGCCGTGATTTCCGCAGCCGATGCAGTTGTTGGTGCCTCAGGTTCGGCGGCCTCAAGTTGGGCAGCTTCTTCGAGTCCACCTGCGAATTCATCGTCTTTTCGGCCTTCACGTCCACCGCGTCCGCGGCGTCGACGACGACGGCCTGAGCGCTCTTGATCAGACCCTTCGGCCTGCGCTGCGCCCTCTGGCGCTGAAGTGATTGCGGCGGCTGCAGATGCTTCTGAGCCGGTGCCGCCTGCTGCGCGCTCGCCTTCGGGCTTGCCGCGACGATCACGCCGGCCGTCCTGGCGCTGCTCGTTTGTCGACTCCGGCCGGGCATCCGACTGACCATCACGATTTTCACGCCGCTGGTCACGGCCGCGCCCGGCTTCTTGCCGTTGTTGGCGGGGCTCGCGCGCTTCGCGCTGCTCGCCACGGGATTCATTGCGGTCTGCCCGATCGCCGCGATCACCGCCGCGGCTTTCGCGTTCGTTTTGTCGACGATCACGGCCATCGCTTCGGCCGCCGCGTTCATTGCGTCCGCGTCCACGTCCGCCACGGTCACCGCGCTCAGCGCGTGCCTCGGGCTTCTCATCGCCGCTGCTTTTTGAAGGGCCACTGGAGAACCATCCCATGATGCGCGCAAACAGGCCCTTTTCAGCGGGCGTTACCTCGGAGCCGCGTGGGGCCACCACTGGCGCAGGCTGCGCTGGCGTGATGCCTTTGACGACTGCCTCTTGGCGCGGCTTGGCCGCGGTCTGATCGGATTTTTGCTGCTGATATTGCGCATCGGCAGCCGGCTCATCGGCCATCGCATAACTGGCCCGCACATCTTCGAGCCGGGGATCATCGTGACGCAGCCGTTCAATTTTGTAGTTCGGTGTTTCCAGAAATTTATTCGGGATTAGCACCACCGTTACCTTCAGGCGAAACTCAAGCTTCGCAATATCGGTGCGCTTTTCGTTAAGCAAGAAGGTGGCCACTTCGACAGGCACCTGGACATGCAAGGCCGCAGTCCCTTCCTTCATCGCCTCTTCTTGCAAAATCCGCAGAATGTGAAGGGCGCTGGAGTCCACGTCGCGGATCACGCCGGTGCCATTGCAGCGGGGGCAGGTAATGTGCGAGCCCTCATTGAGGGCGGGCCGCAGCCGCTGGCGTGAGAGTTCCATCAGTCCGAAGCGCGAAATCTTGCCCATCTGTACGCGGGCACGATCAACATGCAAGGAGTCACGCAGCCGCTGCTCAACCTCGCGTTGATTTTTGGCCGACTCCATATCAATGAAGTCAATCACAATCAATCCGCCGAGATCGCGCAGCCGCAGCTGGCGGCCGACTTCCTCGGCGGCCTCCACGTTGGTGCGAAATGCGGTCTCTTCAATATCCGAGCCGCGGGTCGCGCGGGCCGAGTTCACATCAACAGCGACCAAGGCCTCGGTATGGTCAATCACGATGGCGCCACCAGATGGCAGGGGCACGACGCGCGAGTAGGCCGTTTCGATCTGATGCTCAATCTGAAAGCGCGAAAACAGCGGAACATCGTCGTTGTAACGCTTCACGCGGGTGCCCATATCGGGCATGACATGCAGCATGAACTGGCGGGCCTGTTCATAGATGTCATCGGTATCAATCAAAATCTCGCCGATATCTGGATGGAAATAATCACGAATCGCGCGGATGACCAGGCTGGATTCCTGATAAATCAGATAAGCGCCGGGCTGCAATTTGCGGGCATCGTCCACGGCACGCCAAAGCTGCAGCAGATAATTCAGATCCCATTGCAGCTCCTCAGCGGTGCGGCCAATGCCGGCGGTCCGGGCAATCAGGCTCATGCCCGGGGGCACATCCAGCTGATCCATGGTCTCGCGAAGCTCTTGCCGATCCTCGCCTTCGATACGGCGTGAAACGCCGCCGCCCCGCGGGTTGTTGGGCATCAGCACCAGGTAGCGGCCAGCCAGGGAAATAAAGGTGGTCAGCGCCGCCCCTTTGTTGCCGCGCTCCTCTTTTTCAACCTGTACCAGCAGTTCGGTGCCCTCGGCGATCGCCTCCTTGATGGTGGCGCGGCCAACATCAACACCGGGCCGAAAATACTCCCGGGCAATCTCTTTGAAAGGCAGAAAGCCGTGGCGCTCTTCGCCATAGTTCACAAAGCAGGCCTCAAGGCTGGGCTCAATCCGGGTCACGACCCCCTTATAGATATTGCTTTTGCGCTGTTCGCGGCCGGCGGTTTCGATATCCAGGTCGACAAGCCGTTGGCCATCGACAATTGCCACCCGAAGCTCTTCGGCGTGGGTGGCGTTAAACAACATGCGTTTCATGCACTACTCCTCAAACGGGCCGGCCGGCGCAATCCAATGCGAACGGCGAGGGCCCCGCGACCGCGTTAACGGTCAAACTGAGCGTGCAGGCAGGACGGCGAGAGCGAACGAGACAGGCCGCGGGCTGAAGGCGCAACGTGGCGCCCACCCGGGAGTGATGGTCGAGTAAGAACGTGTGGCGATAACTTCAGCACTACAAATCCGTTGCGATCAATCATTCTGTTCGTCAGCCGGGCCGCGCAGCCATTGCGCTCCTCGGTCAAATACAATCCGGTGCTCACTGCACCCGGGACGGAGGCATCGGCCGGCTTCGCGTGTCTTCCTAAAGGATCCAGCCCGGGGCTGAAAATAATCTGCTTGGGGACTGACCCAGAGGGACGCAACAACCGGTCGGTAAATCATCTCCGACCGTCCGAGTATAACCTTGAACTTCAAGATGACAGCAAATCCCCTTGATTCGGCGTCAAAACTGCGGCTATCCGGCCTGGCTGGGGATGTGTCCTCAGGGCCGGCGACAGGCCGCGGCGCCAGTCAGGGCGTTCAGCAGTGGGCGGTTGGTCCAGAGCAGGCGGGCCAGCGGATCGACAACTTTTTGCTGACCCGTCTCAAGGGTGTGCCCAAGACTCGGATTTATCGGATGCTTCGTACTGGCGAGGTCCGGGTCAATGGCGGCCGTATTGCCAGCGACTATCGCATCCAGGATGGTGATCTGCTGCGCATTCCGCCGCTTCGGCTGCCCGCCTCGATGGCCGGCAGTGATGGCGGGCAGTCTCAGGGTGCGCTTCAGCCCGGCCTTGCGAAATCGGTGGCTGCCCGAATCGGCGTGATTTTTGAGGACGAGTTTTTCATTGCAATTGATAAGCCTGCTGGCCTTGCCGTCCATGGCGGTAGCGGCGTGAAGCTGGGCGTGATTGAGGCCTTGCGTCAGGTCCGTCAGCCGGAAGCGGGCCGCGAGCTTTTTCTTGAATTGGTCCACCGACTGGATCGGGAGACATCTGGGTTGATGCTTTTGGCCAAGCGCCGATCTAGCCTGACCGAGTTTCACCGTCAGCTGCGCGAGGGGCAGATGCGTAAGCGCTACATTGCGTTGGTGTGGGGAAGGTGGCCGCAGGACTGCGATCGAATCGACGCACCGCTGCATAAATGGGTCAATGCCCGCGGCGAGCGCTGGGTAAGAATTCAAGAGGGCGGACAGACAGCGATCACCAAGGTCCGACTGCTGCAACAACTCGAGCATGTGTCACTCGGGTCAGTGTCGCTTCTTCAGTGCGAGCCACTCACGGGCAGGACCCATCAGCTGCGGGTGCACCTCGCGGGCCAGGGCCATCCGATTGTGGGCGATCCCAAATACGGACTGCATGAGCGCGATGAGGCTGCTGGCCCGAAGGGCACAGGGCTGATTGGCCGCATGGCGTTGCATGCTTGGTCGTTGCGGCTTACCCATCCAAACACCGGCGAGACCCTGACGCTGACTGCGCCTGTGGGCCAGGCGCTGCAGGATTTACTCAATACACTGGGAGCAAAGCCCTTGCGATGATGAATGTTGACTTGGTGGTCTTTGACTGGGATGGCACGGTGGTGGACTCCACCCCGAGCATCACGCTCGCGATTCAGCAGGCATGCAGTGATATTGGCGTTGCGATTCCGGCGGCTGAAGATGCCCGCTGGGTGATTGGCCTGGGCCTACAGGATGCGCTGTCTCGGGTGGCACCGAACCTCAGTGTTGATCAGCAGCATCAGCTGACCGAGCGGTTTCGGCACCATTATCTTTCGCGTTATGAGCAGCTGCAGATGTTTCCCGGCATGTGGGAGCTATTACATGGCCTGCAGTCCTCGGGCATGCCGCTTGCAGTTGCCACCGGAAAGACACGGGTGGGGCTCGATCGGTCTTTTGAACTGACTCAGACTCGGCATTTGTTTGCGACATCGCGCTGCGCCGATGAGTCTGAGCCCAAGCCTGCCCCGAAGATGGTGCTGGAGATCTGTGCGGAGCTCGGCGTTTCTCCAAGCTCAACGCTGGTCATTGGTGATACGACCCATGATATTTTCATGGCCCGCGCGGCCGGTGCCAGCGCGCTGGCGGTTGGCTATGGTGCCCATGCGGCCGAGGAGCTCCTCGCTGCAAAACCGCTGGGCTGTATGCTCAGTGTTAACGAATTAGAGAACTGGATCACACAATGGATCAGCAAGTAATCGAAAAAGTCCTGCTGGCGCATGTTCAAGAGCAGCGCCGCGCCCGCCGCTGGGCAAATTTCTGGCGGCTGACGACACTCTGTCTGGTGATCATTGCAATCTGGATTTCCTCATTTGGAAGCGGCGGACAGCTGACGGCCAACCCCACCGCCCGCCATACCGCCATGATTGATCTTCAGGGCATCATCGATCACGGCACCACTTCGAGTGCCGAGCTGATCAACGAGTCGCTGCGTGAGGCATTCAAAAATTCTCATGCGGCGGGAATTATCCTGCGCATCAATAGCCCGGGCGGAAGCCCAGTCCAATCCGGCATCGTGTTCGATGAGATCCGACGGCTGAAGGCCGCCCACAAAGATAAGCCGGTGATTGCAGTGGTGGAGGATGTGGCTGCCTCGGGCGGCTATTACATCGCCGCCGCCGCCGACTCCATCTATGTCA
>CAYXRY010000017.1:0-6431 GCA_964467545.1 uncultured Bordetella sp.
GATTGGTGGTGTGGTTGCCGAAATGTCAATTAACCCAGGCCAGGAGATACGGGCCGATCAGGAATCGGCCGGGCCGTTGTTCCTGGTGACGGATCCGGCCTTGCTTTGGATTTGGATTGATTTGGGTGAACTGGATTTGCAGCAGCTGCAGCCATTTCGCCTGCCGTTTGCGGTCACCATCAGCTCAATCGCGTTTCGCAATCAAGGCTTTCGGGGTGAGGTCGTTCAGTTTTCAGAGTCCTTAGATCCCACAACGCGCACCTTTCGGCTTAGGGGCGTTGTTCAGAACCCGACCCGGCAGCTCAAAGGGGAGATGTATGTCACCGTGAGCCTTCCGACTGGAATTGAGGCGGGAGGGGAAGATCGATTCTTTGTAATCCCCGCTAATGCAGTTTTCCTGGTGGGCGAGAAGCGGTATGTGTTTGTCCAGAATTCTGAGACGAGCTTTTCGCGTCAGGAGATCCGCGTGACCCGAGAAATCGCCGGCCGCGCGATTGTGAAGGGCCTTGAGCAGAATCAGCGGGTCGTGACCGATGGCAACCTGTACATGCAGCAGATTCTGCTGCGCGCTGCTGCCAGCCGACAGGATGTAACCCCAGCCCAGGGCAGCCGGCCTTGATTCGTCGGACAGTATTTGTCGCGCTCCATCAGCCCCTGCTGATGGTGTTTTTATTGCTGGTGCTGGTTGTTTCCGGCCTGATTGCGTTTAAGAATCTGCCGATTGAGGCATTCCCTGATGTCTCGGATACCCAGGTCACGGTGATCGGCCTTTATCCGGGGCGGGCCGCAGAGGAAGTCGAGCGGCAACTGACCCTGCCAGTTGAAGTGGCGCTTTCAGGCCTTCCGGATTCGGTTCGACTTTTTTCTCATACGCAGTTTGGGCTTTCTTATACCGTTATTACTTTTAATGATCGTCCATCCGATCAGCTCGCACGGCAGCGGGTCAATGAACGGCTTCAAAATGTCAGTCTGCCGCGAGGCGCTGAGATTCGAATTCAGCCACCACAGACTGCGATTGGCGAGATTTTTCGCTTTCGATTGGTCGGCGAGGGCTATACCACCCAGCATCTTAGGACACTACAAGACTGGGTGGTTGAACGTCATCTGCGCCGAGTCCCAGGGGTGGCGGATGTGGTCACCATGGGTGGCACTGTCAAGCAATATGAGGTCAATCCTGATTTGGCCAAGATGCGGGACTACAAAATCACGCTGCCGCAGCTTTTTGAGGCTATCTCTCGAGCCAGCGCCAATGTGGGCGGCGGTGCCGTAAGCCACGGCAGTCAGCAGTATTTGATTCGATCGTTGGGCGAGCTTCGATCGTCTGCAGATATTGCCAATATTGTTGTCGTTGCCAATAAAGGCGTCCCAATTCTGGTGCGCGATATTGCCCAGGTCAGGCAAGGCGGCGCGCCCGCTCAGGGTGTGATGGGACAGACCGGCCCAGAGGGCAACCTCGATGACATGGTCAATGGCATTGTCGTGATGCGTAAAGGCGAAAACCCATCGGATGTATTGGCGGGTGTTAAGCAAAAAATTGAATTGATTAATCGCACCCAGCTGCCCAAGGGCGTGGAGATTCAGGCCTACTACGATCGCTCTTGGCTGATTGATAAAACACTCACGACAGTCTTTACCAATCTGCTCGAGGGTGCGTTATTGGTTGTGGCAGTACTACTGCTTTTTTTAACCAATCTGCGGGCTGCGTTGATCGTGGCAACGATCATTCCTCTGGCTTTGCTTTCGACATTTCTTGGGCTGACGTTTGTTGGAATTCCGGCTAATTTGCTTTCGCTGGGTGCAATGGATTTTGGCATCATCATTGATGGTGCAGTCATCGTGGTTGAGAATATTTTTCGCCGACTTGGTGAATTGGGGCAGCGGCGAATTCAGAATGCACGTCTGCGGCGCTTTGCCGTGCTCAAGGCAGCCACCGAGGTCGGCCGGCCAACGCTTTTTTCCATGCTCATCATCATTGTTGCCCATGTGCCGATTTTTACGCTCCAGCGGCACGAGGGCCGGATCTTCTCTCCTATGGCCTGGACGGTCAGTTCTGCCTTGGTGGGCTCATTGATTCTGTCTCTAACACTGGTGCCGTTGGCCTGCTTTTGGCTCTTGCGTAAGGTGCCAGATCACGATAACCGGGTGGTTGAGTGGTGTAAGGCCCGATACGCCAAAATTCTGGATTGGAGTCTGCGCCAGACCAAGAAGGTATTTGCGATGGCGATTGGAGCAGTGATTGCAGCAGTCATCGTGGCTTCTCAGTTGGGCAGCGAATTTCTGCCTGAGTTAAACGAGGGCTCAATCTGGGTCAATGTCGCGCTGCCCCCTTCGGTTTCCCCGGAGGAATCCGCACGGTCGGCCCGAATGATTCGCGAGACATTAAAACAGGTGCCTGAGGTCTCTACAGTGATTTCAAAAGTCGGCCGGCCTGATGACGGCACAGACCCGAAGATTTTTAGTTCGGCCGAGTTCTATGTTGAGATGCGGCCGCCGGCACAGTGGCGATCGGGTATGAATAAAGAGGGCTTGATTCGGGAGATGGAGCAAGCCTTAGCGCCCATCGCGGGCATTGAGCCGACATTTTCTCAGCCCATACGCGATAACGTGTTGGAGAGCATCTCCCAGATCGATGGACAGATCGTGATCAAGCTTCAGGGCGATGACATTTTGAAGCTCAAAGAGCTGGCCCGTCAGGTTCGGGAGCAGGTCGCACATGTTGAGGGAGTCAGGCGTAGTTTTATTGATCGCGATGGCAACCTGCCGCAGTTTCGGCTTGAAATCGATCGCCTTGCTGCCGCTCGCTATGGCATCAACATCACCGATGTCCAGGATGTCGTGGAGGCCTCGCTTGCTGGAAAGGCGGCCACAGAATTATGGGAAGGCGAGCGGCGATTCAGCGTGGTGGTGAGGCTCAAGCCCGAGTCTCGGGATCTGCCAAGCTTGGACCGGGTGCTGGTGCCGTCATCCAATGGCGGCCAGATTTCGCTTGCGGAGTTTGCTCGATTTCATATGACCGAGGGCGCTATGAATATCAGCCGCGAAAATGGCCAGCGGGTTGCTGCGATTGGCGTATTTATTCGCGATCGGGATATGGGAAGTGTAGTGGCCGATATGCAAAAGCGCGTGGCCGAGCGGGTGGTTTTGCCAGCCGGCTACTCGATTATCTGGTCTGGGGAATTCGAAAATCAGCAGCGTGCGATGGCGAGGCTCTCCTGGGTTGTGCCGCTGTCGATTCTCTTGATTTTTCTATTGCTTTTTAATGCTTTTGGATCGGTCGCAAGCGCTACGCTCATCATTATCAATATTCCATTGGCCATGATTGGCGGAATTCTGGCGCTGATGCTGACGGGAATACCGCTGTCGGTTTCTGCGGCAATCGGCTTTATCGCCCTGTTCGGCCAGGCGGTGCTCAACGGGGTGGTGATCGTTTCAGACTTTAACGGCAGGCTTGCCGCCGGCGTTGCACCTCTGCAAGCGGTACGCGAGGGCGCCTTGGTGAGGCTGCGTACTGTTTTGATGACTTCTCTGCTGGCGATGCTTGGGCTTTTGCCGATGGCCCTGTCGCGGGGTATCGGTGCTGAGACCCAGCGGCCGCTTGCGGTGGTGGTGATTGGTGGCTTGGTGAGTGCCACAGTGCTCACGCTAATTGTGCTGCCGGTGCTCTACGCCTGGGTGGCCCAGCGTCGGCCCAAATGGCTGACCAGTGGTGATGCGATGCCCGATCACTAAGGCATTTACTTTAGGCGCTTGGAATAAATTCTTTGTCGTCTTGGTGCTTGCGCTCAAATTTCAGAAAGTTGTAATAGCCACAGACCTTGCCATCGGGATACTCCCTGCAGACGCTGGGCCGGGCCTCATAGATCGTGCAGCGGCGCTCGTCCTGATCAAAAAATTGGCAGATCGTGGCGTAGATATGGTCTTTCCTGTGTTTCAGAATATATTCGACTTCGCCTTTGTCTTCGCCATCTTCAACGACGTAGCGGCGAATGAATTTTTTCCAGGCTGCTGCCTCGGTAATGCCAAAATGATCCGCAAGCCGTCGCACATCTTTTTTGGTGACCGAGATGCGGGGGTAGCTGCAGCAGTATCCGGGGCATTTACTGCAGTCATATTTCACTTTCGCCATGGCACAATTCCTTCTCACAAATTGATGGGCATTGTATGACGATCTCCGACCAGCAGCGCTTAAAGATCGAGGTGGCCAAAGCGGCCGTGGCGGAGGTGCCTGCAGGCGCCATTCTTGGTGTTGGCACCGGCTCGACAGTGGATTGTTTCATCGATGAACTGGCCCACGCAAAGATCAAGCTTCAGGCGGCAGTATCCAGCTCACGGCGCACGACCGAGCGGCTGACGGCACTTGGCTACACGGTCATCGGCCTGGAGGCGCTGGCCGGACCTATAGATCTTTATATTGATGGTGCCGATGAAATCGATCCCAATCTCTGCATGATCAAAGGCGGTGGAGGTGCGCTCACCCAGGAAAAGATCGTGGCCAGCGCCGCCCACCGATTTATCTGCATCGTGGACGCCTCCAAGCGGGTAGAGGTCCTAGGCCGGTTTCCCCTGCCGCTTGAGGTGATCGCGGCTGCCATCCCATCGGTGACCTGGGCGGTCCGGGCCTTAGGCGGTGAGCCCAGCCTGCGGCCGGGGGTGATTACGGATAACGGCCACCCGATTCTCGATGTTCGGGGCCTGACCATTCAGGATCCGAAGGCTATGGAGACAGCCTTAAACCAGATCCCCGGCATTGTCACCAACGGTATTTTCGCCCTCCGGCCAGCTGATCTGGCCCTGGTGGCCTCCAATCGGGGCGTGATCCGGCTGCAACATAAATGAAACAAGATGGGGTTAGACTCACAAGCCTACGAATCGTGAGGGCCACTCATGCCACAGCACACGTCCAAAGAATTTGATAAGGAGCTCGAAGCCATTCGCACCAGTGTTTTGGAGCTGGGCGGCCTGGTCGAGGGCATGATTCGAAGCGCGATCTCCGGCCTCGATGAGGGCGACGTTGCCTTATTGCGCGATGTTTTACACCGGGAGAAACAGGTCAATCGGATGGAAGTCGAGATCGATGACCGATGCAATCATGTGATTGCCCGCCGCCAGCCAACCGCGTATGACCTCCGGTTTGTGCTGACCTGCATGAAGATGATTCGTGATCTTGAGCGAATCGGAGATGAGGCTGAAAAGGTCGCCCGCATGGGCTTATTTATCCATGAAAGCAATGCCCGGTTTACGCCTCGCATTGAGCTTTCGGCCATGTTTGATCTGGTGATGAAAATGATGCACCAGTCGCTTGATGGCTTTGCCCGGAATGATTCGTCTTCGCTTGCCGAGGTGATTCGTGAAGACATCGCGGTCGATGATCAATTTAGAAATACACTCAGGCTGCTGATCAGCTACATGATCGAGGATTCCCGGACCATTTCTCGTTCAATTGATTTGCTTTTTATCGCCAAGGCCCTTGAACGCATTGGAGACCACTCCAAGAATATGTCAGAGCATGTGGTCTACATGGTGAAGGGCCGTGATGTCCGCCACCAAGACATCGAAGACGTCGAAAAACAGGTCTAGAAAAGCATGGTTCTGGTGCTGCCGGGGCGCTAGGCCTTGGGCGGCACATAGCCCGATGCCGTTTCGGCGCCAGAGCCGAAAAAGTGAGCTTCCATCTGCTGGCTTAGGTACTTTCGCGCCTTGGGGTCCGACAGGTTAAGCCGATACTCATTGACCAGCATGGTCTGCTGGCGGATCCAGTCCTGCCAGGCCTGTTTTGACACGGATTGCCAAAGTTTTTTGCCCATCTCTCCCGGTACTGGCGGAAAATCCAGGCCTTCGGCTTCTTTACCCAGTTTTATGCATTGCACGGTTCGTGACATGCTCGGAATTATGCCATCCAGCCGTAGGCAGCCAGGCGGAGGCGGCCGATACCACCGGGCTAGGCGGGGGATTTCCCCGAGGCACAAGCAGGCCCTTTTCTGCCATTGTCTTGGCCAGTCTTTTCTGGTTTGAGGAGTCAGGATGTCTACAGTAACGCGTCGTAAATTTATCGGGGCAGTGGGCGCAGGTGCGCTGCTGTCTTCGGGGGTTGCCCCTGCCTTTGCGCAGTCCGCATGGCCCAATAAGCCGGTTCGATTCATCGTGCCGTTTCCTGCTGGTGGTGGCACGGATGCTTTTGCAAGGCCCCTCGGAAAACTGTTGACCGCGCAGCTTGGCCAGACCATTGTGATCGATAACCGCGGCGGAGGCGGCGGCACCATCGGCGCGGAGGCCGCAGCGAAGTCTGCCCCCGATGGCTATACATTTTTGGTGGGCGCAGTCCATCACACCATCGCAGTCTCTCTTTACCCCAAGCTGGGCTATGACCTTCAAAAAGATCTGGTGCCCGTTACCCTGGTGTCGGCAGTGCCCAATGTGATTGTGGTCAATCC
>CAYXRY010000017.1:6531-45227 GCA_964467545.1 uncultured Bordetella sp.
GGCCAAGGCCCTTCAGACCAAGGAACTCCAAGATGCCTGGCGGGCCCTCGGTGCAGAGGCGGGTGGCCAGTCACCCGAAGATCTTGGTCGCTTAGTTAATTCGGAAATTACGAAGTGGACTAAGGTGGTGAAGGAGTCTGGAGCGAAAGTCGACTAAGAAGTTTTAGGCGAAGCCTTGCGGGCGCCAAGCATCATGATGATGAGCGCCCCAAGGCCAAAGCCCATGACAGCGAGTGACACATGCAGGGCGCCTTTACTTTGGGCGTACATCACACTCGAATATGCAAGATAGCCGCAGCTTGCGGTAAAGATCAGCGGCGTCATTGGATAAAACGGCACGCGAAAGGGCCGATGGCCACCACGATCCCGAACCCGCATGATAAAAACGGAAACCCCCACGAGAAACAAAAAGCTCCAAAAGACTGGGGCCGTGAATTCAACCATCGCTTCAAAGCCGCTTGACTGTAGGGCGCCAAAGGCCACCAGCGCAAGGCTGATCACGCCCTGCGAGATATAAGCGGCAGTCGGTGAGCCGCGATAGGGCTGCCAATAACCGAGAAATCGCAGTGTGGGCCAGTCCCGGCCCAAGGCGTAATTGGCCCGCGCGCCGACAATCAGCGTTGCATTGATGCTGGTCAGTGTAGCGATTGCGACAAAAATGCCCATGGCCTTTTCACCGATCGGACCAAAGGCACTGCTGAGTAAGTCTGCGCCAGGTGCCTTGCTATCGGCCAAGCCCTTAATGCCCAATCCGGATAAGAGCGCCAGATTGACCAACAAATAAATCACCGTGATTGCAAAAAGACTAATGATGATGACGGGAACGATGGTTTTTTCGCCGCCTTTTACTTCCGCGGAAATGTAAGCGGCCTCATTCCAGCCCCCAAAGGTGAGTAGCACGAACACCAGCGCAAGGCCCAGTAAGCCCACCGGCGGCGTCGAGGAGAACGCTTCAGGCTGCGGTGTGGATGGACCTGCCACCGAAAAGCCTGCAATCACAATCAAGATTAATCCCAGCACCTCTAAGCCGGTCAGGGCGGATTGAAGATTGGAGGAGACATGCAGCCCCAGAATGTTGATGGCGGTCAGGACGATGATGATTCCAGCAGCCCAAATCACCGATGAGCCTGCGCCCAGCGGAATGACCTTGCTCATGTAATCGCCAAAGACAAAAGCAAGCAGCGCAATGGAGCCCGTATTAATCACCATGGCCTTGGCCCAGGCATACAGGAATGAGACATTCTTGCCATAGGCCCGGCTTAAGAAGTGATAGTCGCCTCCGGCGTGCGGGTAGGCGGTGGAGAGCTCGGCGTAACAGAGGGCTCCGGCCAGCGAGATCACAGCGCCGGCGCACCACATCAGCACCAGCCAGCCGACATCACCGGTGACTGAGGCCACCATTGATGGGGTTTTGAAAATGCCGGCACCAATGACGATGCCAACAATGATCGCAACCGCTCCTAGCGGCCGCAGCAGGCGCTGCGGCGCTTTTTCTTCAGTCATACTCAGACTCTCTTAGCGGCGGCTGCCTTTAACTTGAGAGTACGAAGTGCCGCCTTGTTGATCGGCCTCCAGCACATTGCCCTTGATGACTGCCTTCACGGTCTGAAGTGAGCCACTGGCCGAGAGGTAGCGAAATGAAAGCCGATTGCCTTCGAGCTGAGCACCAAGAATCGGCTGCACATTTTTGCCGATTGTCAGATTGCCTCCAACACGCTGAAAGCGCTGTGTGAGTTGCAGTGTGCCTTTCGGTCCGCCGTCTAAGCCTTCCAGCGACCACTCGCCGGCAACGTCAGCGGGCACAACCCAGTAATAGCCGTTGGCCCGGCTGGTCTCAATACGCTGATCGGGCTCCCAGTCGCCCATATCGAATGCATGCGAGACCACGCGGGTTCCTGGTCGCATTTTTAGAATTATTGGCCGCAGGCGCATGTTCAGATCCGGCAGCAGATACATCGTGATCACAGTGGCTTCAGAAAAATTTTCTTTAAAGATGTCGCCATTGATGATCTTGACCTTATCGCCAACACCGGAGCGCTGCGCATTGCGTCGGCCTAAGGCGGCCATGTCGGGATTAAATTCAATGCCCACAGAGCGCGCACCGCGCTTTGCCGCTGCGATGGCGATTCGGCCATCGCCTGCGCCGAGGTCATACACGATATCGGCGGCGGTGACCTTGGCGGTATCCAACATTTTCGCGACCAATTCATCATTGGTCGGAACCCAAATCACATCTTTACCCTCTTGGCCGACATTGGGCCGGTACTTATCATCTCCGTGGGGGGTATCAGCCAGGGCAAGGCCCGCCTGAACCAGAAGGAATGCGAACATCAGGCCTGTCAGCAGGCGAATCGACTTAATCATGGAAGTGGGCTTTCTTTTGGAATAAAACAGGGTAATTTTCGCCTAAAAGTACGAACATCTTTTTACATTCTGGCGGACCCCGTGTTTGCCCTAGGTCCCCAGCCCCGTTCAAAGCAGGATGAAGCCGCTTGTGATTGCGCCCCCAACCCTCCTTGATCGACTTCCTGAGCAGGCCATGCCCGCCGGTTTCGAGTCTTGGCCGCAGCGCCTGCCCGCACCTTTTCCGGTTGAGGAATCGTTTCAGGTCAAGCCCGATTTGGCCAAGCTGGGTGGCGAGCCGCTCTGGATGGAGGACCGCGACTGGCTGCGCTGGACAGCGAAAAAGCGCCAGCTGATGGCCCAGGGCCGCTGCCCGATTTTCGCCAAGGACTTCACCGAGAGCGACTGCTCGGACTTGCAGCAGGCGGTCATCCAGGCCTTGGCCAGCCCATCTGGCCCCATCGATACGCAGGGTGGTTTGGCCTGGCTTGGCGGATTTCAGCCCCAGTCGGCTCGCGAGTTCTTTCAGGCCTTGACCCTAAGCCTGCAGGAGGACTTTGTCGTGATGCGGCCGGGCATGGATGGACATTTGCGGGCCAGTCTTTTATCGGTGGCCTTTCCCAGCGGCTGGCGGCCCGAGAAAAAGCTCGGCCAATCGATGTTTGAGATTCATACGCCGGTTGCAGAGAACCAGGCGCTGCAGCGCTCGGCCCGGGCGCTGTCCGAAGCCATGCAATGTAAGGGACCATTTGTGCGTTATGTCTGGACGCTCTCAGGAAGTGGCGCGCTCTCACGCGATCCGGGTGAGGATTCTTTTGTGAACATTTCTAAAGTAGAGCAGCTCTGGTTTCGGTGTGAGCGGCAGATCACAGTGCCACTTTTTGAGCAGGGCAGTCTTTTTCTCATTCGGGTGTTTGTGGAGCCACTTCACGAAACACTCGCAGTACCAGGCCGTCGTGATCGGCTGATGCAATCTCTGGCCTCAATGTCCGATGCGGTACTGGCCTATAAAGGAATCACCCGAGCGCGCGAGATTTTGCTTACCAGTTAAATTGTTTTAGAGCTCGCGCAAATCGGTGCAGGGGCTCACTCCAAATGATTGACTCAAGAGATACTGAATTAATTTTCGAGCAACTCCCTCTGGAGAAGCAAGGCTACCCGATTCTTTGAGCTGATCGAACCTGGGCCGCATCGGAAATTGCTCGAGGGCGCTGGCCCGAATCTCGGCCTGCATTTGGGTATCAATGACCCCCGGGGCAATACTTTCGATTCGGCAGTGTTCAGGCCCCTCCATGCTGATACAGCGCGCGTGGTGATCAAGAGCCGCTTTGGATGCGCAATACACGTTCCAGCCGGCATAAGGGCTTCGGGCTGCGCCGCTGGATACGTGAATGATTCGACGATCGATGCACTGGCCGGTAATGGCGAGAAAGCGGTTTGACAGCGCGAGCGGCGCCGCGACATTGACCGTGATGGAGTGGATGATTTCAGCGCTTTGTACCTGACCAGCCAGACCAATTGGACCAAGCAGGCCAGCGTTGTTGATCAGAATCGCCTGTTCGGCATTGCAAAAAAAATCCTCGAGGGTGTTCGAATCAAGAAGCTCAGTGATGCTGGAATGCTGGCCGAGATCCACGCAGCGCTCTTGAATGACCGAGGATTTGGATGGATGAAGACCGCGAATGGGATGCCGCGAAATACCGAGCACACAATGGCCTTGATCAAGCAGCTGCCGCGTGAGCGCTGCGCCAAGCCCCCGGCTGTGGCCGGTGATCAAAAGGTGCGCCATGACTCAAATTGTAAGACGGCACAGTATTCGCTTGACCATAAAACTCTCGCCGGAGAACAATAGGCTACATGCACCGATGCCTTGCTCAGATACTGTTGGCCCTTTTGGGGCTGCAAGGCCTGGCTATGGGCCCAGCGACGGGGCAGACCGCCTCGACAGATGTGCTCTCTGCCTTGCGGGAGTCGGTGGTCGCGGTGCGCAGCCGGGCCGTGGAAGATGCCCGCTCCAACGCAACGCTGGGCCGCGAGCGTCTCGGCTCAGGCGTCGTCATCGACGGGCAGGGCCACATCCTGACCATCGGCTATCTGGTCATTGAATCCGAAGAGGTGGATGTCATGGTCTCTTCAGGCGCTACTTATCCCGCACGCGTAATCGGCTATGACCATGCGACCGGCTTTGCGGTCTTACGGCCTTTGCTGCCAATTAAGCTGAAGCCCGTAGTGATCGGATCTTCCGGAAAACTTGTCGATCAGGAGTTGATGATCGTGCTGCCTTTTGAGGGCCTGGGTCCCGGCTCTGCGACCCAGCTGGTCTCACGTCGGCCGTTTGCGGGCAGCTGGGAATATCTGCTGGAGTCGGCGCTTTACACCTTTCCCCCCAATGCAGCCTGGGCGGGTGCGGCACTCATCAATGAGCGCGGCGAGCTGGTGGGCCTGGGCTCACTGTATGTCCGCGACGCGATGGCCCAGGGAACGTTCTCGCCTGGAAACCTTTTTGTGCCGATCGATTTGCTAAAACCGATTCAGCGAGATCTTCTGACCAAAGGGGTACGCGCTTCGGGCATTCATCCATGGATGGGGATTACGCCCGATGACAGCAGTGGTTATGTGGCGATTTTGCGGGTCAGCAAAGATGGACCTGCCGATCAGGCCGGCCTTCGGGCCGGAGATTTCATTACGGCGGTAGCGGGCCGAGAGGTCCGAACGCTGCCCGATTTATACCGAAGCGCTTGGGCATTGGGCGGGGCAGGAACGCGGATACCGATCGAGGTGGAGCGCGATGGCCGACGATTTCCGATGGTGATTCATTCGATTGATCGGACGACATTTTTCAAAAAACCAGACGGCTTGTAGCCTTCGAAAAATGAATGTGCCGACTTCTACTCCAGCATCCTTGATGCGGCCCCCCGCATTGGTCGCGGCCTTGGGCTATGGGGGCCTGATCCCGTTTATCGGCCTTGCTATCTTTGTAATGCTCGGCCCTGCCGATGCGATGGTGTTCGCCCGGGGCCTACTGATTGCCTATGGCGCGGTGATTCTGAGTTTTGTTGGGGCCTTGCACTGGGGCTTTGCAATGACTCTGCCTGGCCTGGATCGGGCCCGAAAACACCGTAGCTATATCTGGAGCGTGATTCCCGCCTTGATGGGCTTTCTTGCAATTGCGATGGACTCAGCCTTATCCCTCAGCCTGCTGATTGTGGGCTTTGCGTTGGCCTATTGGCAGGACGCGGATTTGGCCAATCGGGCGAGCCTGCCACCTTGGTACCCCCGGCTTCGGGCATGGCTGTCGACCATTGCCTGTCTGTCCCTTGTTTGCGGTCTCTTGGCACCCTCTTTAGTTTGACAATATCAAATGAATTTGTCTAAACTGAATAATATTCGCGTCCAAGGAGACCGTCGTGACAAAAAAAGCATTCGCCTCACAGGCTGATCTCGAAGAAAAAAAAGTAAGTTTCGAGCAACTTTCGGAGCACGCCTGGGCGTACACCGCCGAGGGGGACCCGAATACAGGAATCATCATCGGCGATGACTCCGTGATGATCATCGATGCAACTGCTACCCCAGTTATGGCCCAGAGCGTGATTGAGCGCGTGCGCAGCATCACGGATAAGCCGATTAAGTACGTCTTGCTGACGCACTATCACGCCGTGCGGGTGCTTGGCGCGTCGGGCTACCGAAGCGAGGGCCTTGAGCAAGTCATTGCCAGTCGGGATACCTATGACTTAATCATCGAGCGTGGCCAGCAGGATATGGATTCTGAAATTGGCCGTTTTCCGCGGCTTTTTCAGGCCGTCGAGTCGGTTCCCGGGCTGACCTGGCCAACACTCACGTTTCAGGGCGAGATGTCGATATGGATGGGCAAGCTTGAGGTGCAGATCAAGCAGCTCGGAGCGGGCCATACGAAGGGCGACACGATTGCCTGGCTGCCCAATGAAAAGGTGTTGTTTTCCGGAGACCTGGTGGAGTACGACGCGGCCTGCTATGCGGGCGATGCCCATCTCGCACAGTGGCCGGCAACGCTCGATCGGCTGGCCCAGATGCAGGCCGATAAGCTTGTGCCCGGCAGGGGCCCCGCGTTGATGAGCCCGAAAGAGGTCCAGGCCGGAATTGCATACACACGTGATTTTGTTGCAACACTGTATGAGTCCGCCCAGGAGGCTGTCCGTGCCGGCAAAGATCTGAAGGCCACCATGGCTCATGTGCGTGCCAAGATGGACCCGAAGTTTTCCCAGGTCTTTATTTACGAGCACTGCCTTCCGTTTGATGTGACTCGCGCATTTGATGAGGCGAGTGGAATTTCGCATCCGCGTATCTGGACGGCCCAGCGGGATCAGGAGATGTGGCAGGCCCTTCAGAGTTAAACGGGGCTGCCTGATGCTATCGACCTACAGTTATCCAAAGTTCGACTATCGTCGGCCCGCTGAGATCGGCGGCCGCGCCGCGCGCCAAATTGTGGTGGTGGGGGCGGGCCCGGTCGGATTGGCTACGGCTATTGATTTGGCGCAGCTTGGCCATTCGGTGCTGTTACTCGATGATGACAACACCGTATCTGTTGGATCGCGCGGCCTGTGTTACGCCAAGCGTACGCTGGAGATTCTGGATCGGCTTGGCGCCGGACAGCACGTCATGGATAAGGGCGTCTCCTGGAATGTGGGCCGTACTTTTAATGGCAGTGACGAGGTCTACTCCTTTAATCTCTCTCCGGAGCCCGATCATGAGCGGCCCGGCATGATCAATCTGCAGCAGTATTACCTGGAAGAGTTTTTGTTAAAGCGGGCCAACGAACTGACCAATCTCGAGATTCGTTGGCAAAACAAAGTTGTTGCGGTGGATGCACACAAGACCGGTTCAACGATTACAGTAGAAACTGCTGATGGAAACTACCTGCTCGATGTTGAGTGGCTGATCGTGGGTGATGGTGCCCGCTCGGGCATTCGTCGGCTTCTCGGGCTCGATATCGAGGGCAGGGTCTTTCAAGACCGCTTTCTCATTGCGGATGTGGTGATGAAGGCAGATTTTCCTGCCGAGCGTTGGTTCTGGTTTGATCCCCCCTTTCATCCGAATCAGTCCGTGCTGCTGCACCGCGAGGCTGACAATGTCTGGCGCATTGACTTTCAGCTGGGCTGGGATGCGGACCCAGAAGAGGAAAAAAAGCCTGAGAAAGTAATTCCGCGTATTCGAGCGATGCTGGGTGAGCAGCATGCGTTTGATCTCGAGTGGGTCAGTGTGTACACCTTTCAATGCCGTCGGATGAAAAATTTTCGGCACGAGCGGGTGTTTTTTGTCGGGGATGCCGCCCATCAGGTTTCGCCTTTTGGGGCCCGCGGCGCCAATTCGGGCCTGCAGGACGCCGATAATCTGGCCTGGAAGCTCATGCTGGTGATCAATGGCAGCGCCCCAGAGCGGCTACTAGACACCTATCACGAAGAGCGGTCCTATGCGGCTGATGAGAACATCATGAACTCGACCCGCTCAACGGATTTCATCACGCCGAAGTCTGCAGTCAGTAAGTTATTTCGAAATTCAGTCCTCGATCTTGCGCGGCAGCATCGGTTTGCACGGGCGCTGGTGAATTCCGGCCGGCTTTCGGTGCCTTCATTTCTGTATCACTCCAGCTTAAATACGCCGGATCAGGAACAGTTCTCGGGAAAAATGATTCCTGGCGCGCCGATGGAGGATGCGCCGATGGTGTCGGAAGGTAAGCCGGGCTGGCTGCTGCGCCATATCGGGAATACATTTGTACTGCTGGTGTATGCGGATCATCAGCCAATTGCTGCCGACTTGATTCAAGAATTGCAAGACTGCCGGGTCCGGGGGCTGGCCGTTCGCCTGTTTGTGGTCGCCGCTGATGCCAAGCTTGCGGCAGCCGTTGGCACGCAGGCGCGGGTTCTAATTGATTGCAAGGGCCGGTTTAAAGAGCGTTACGACGCCGTCCACGGCACGGCATATCTCGTGCGGCCGGATCAGCACGTGGCCGCCCGCTGGCGAACCGCTTCTCGGGAAAGGCTCGTTGCCGCGCTGGCTCGGGCCACCTGCAACTCAACGATAAGGAGCGCCCCATGCCACTGATGACTGAACCGAATTTCAAGGAGTTTGATCGGCCCGTCTTTCGTGAATTCAGCCCCGGAGATGATTTCTATGAGGCCTTGATTGCGGCCCATGAGGGGCTGTCAGAGGCGCAGAGCCATGAATTCAATGCCAAGCTGGTCTTGTTTTTATCGAATCACATCGGCGATTTACGCGTTCTGCGCGAGGCCTTTCGGCTCGCCCGCGAATCCGTCACACAGCCGTAAACATTACGGAGGACTCTCATGAAGCTGTCGAAAATTCACCATGTCGCGTATCGCTGTAAGGATGCCAAGCAGACGGTTCAGTGGTATCAGAAATACCTGGAGATGGAGTTTGTGCTGGCCATTGCTGAAAATGAGGTACCCTCGACCAAGGCACCGGATCCATACATGCATGTATTTTTAGATGCCGGTGGCGGCAATATTCTTGCGTTTTTCGAGCTCCCCAATAGCCCCGAAATGTCACGCGACATGAATACGCCCAATTGGGTACAGCACCTGGCGCTAGAGGTCGAGACACTGGAGACCCTGCTGGCTGTCAAGGAGCGGCTCGAACGTGATGGTATTGAGGTGGTTGGCCCAACCAATCACACGATTTTCAAGTCGATTTATTTCTTTGATCCGAATGGTCATCGGCTTGAATTGGCGGTCAATACGGGCACGCCAAAAATGATGCAAGAGCTAGACCGTGTGAAGTGGGACATGCTCAATGAGTGGAGTCAAACCAAGCGGGCGCCGGATCATGCGCGCTGGATGCACGATGGATCGCTTCAATAACCGGGGCACCAAATCGTGGGAAAAATAACCCAGGGCAGCTGGGTCGAAAGCGCCAATCGGCCCGGCAGTGATTTTCCGATTGAAAATCTTCCCTACGGCACGTTTCGGCGCGGTGCGCCTCAGTTGCCGCCTCGGGCCGGTGTCGCGATCGGTGATCAGATTCTGGATTTCGCAAGCGCGGCAGAGATTCTTGGGGCCGCGGCGATTCCTGCGCCACTACGCCAAGGTGATTTAAATGCCTTTATGGCGATGGGCCCCTCAGCGCGGCAATCGTTTCGCCGCCAGTTAACCGACTGGCTGGAGTCTGACGCACGCGAGGCCTCGAGATTAAGGGCCGCCTTGGTGCCGCAATCCGATGTTCAGATGCAGCTGCCTTGCCGAATTGGCGATTACACAGACTTTTATGCATCCATTCATCATGCGACGGCAGTCGGGAAACTCTTTCGGCCTGATGCTCCTTTGCTGCCGAACTACAAATGGGTGCCGATTGGTTATCACGGACGTGGATCATCACTCCGGGTCAGTGGCCAGCAGATTGTCCGGCCGACGGGCCAGATCAAAGCCGCTGCCGAAGGCCAGCCGCCTGAGTTCGGCGCATGCCGGCGATTGGATATCGAGCTTGAGGTGGGTGCATTCATTGGCACCGAGAACAGGCTGGGTCAGCCGGTTTCGATTACAAATGCGGAGGATCATTTATTTGGCCTGTGCATTCTTAACGATTGGTCGGCACGTGATATCCAGGCCTGGGAGTATCAGCCGCTGGGCCCATTTCTTGCAAAAAACTTTGCATCGACGATCTCTCCTTGGATTGTCACGATGGAGGCCCTTGCGCCGTTTCGTGTTCCAACCCAACGGCCTGCTGATGATCCGCAGCCGCTGCCTTATATCAGCAGCCCCGAAGATCGCAGCCAGGGTGGAATCAATATGACACTGGAGTTTTTGCTTCAGACCGCGAAAATGCGGGCGGCAGGACAGCCGCCGCAGCAGCTGTCGTTGAGTAATCTGCGCTATGCCTACTGGACATTTGCGCAGATGCTGACCCACCACACCAGCAATGGCTGCAATCTGCAGGCCGGCGATCTGCTGGGCAGTGGCACGATGTCCGGGCCCAAGCCCTCTGAGGCGGGCTCCTTGCTGGAGTTGACGGCAGGCGGAAAGGTCCCCGTCACACTGGCCAATGGCGAGACGCGAACCTTCCTGGAGGACGGCGATGTTGTCGTCCTAAAGGCGTATTGCGAGTCCCCGGATGCCGTACGTATTGGCCTGGGAGAGTGCGTTGGCGGGATTGAACCGGCGCTGCGTTAATCATGCCAGCCAGTGACCTCGAGAATCAGCGTTCGATTCAGTCCATCGAAATTGGCGGCCGACTGCTGAATGCGCTTGCCCTTCAGTCGGGCCCGATGAGCCTAAAAGAGCTCGCACAGGCTGCCGAGATGACACCCTCGAAGGCCCACCCCTATCTTGTCAGTTTTGGTCGGCTCGGACTCATCGAGCAGGAGCGCGACTCCGGCCAGTATCGGCTGGGCCCCGCTGCGTTACAGCTTGGATTGAGTTGCCTGCGCCAGCTTGACCCACTGAAAATCGCGGGTCCCTTAATGGAGGAGTTATCAGAACGCATTGAGCAATCCGTGGTGATCGCGGTTTGGGGAAACCTTGGACCGACAGTTGTTCGCATGATTGAGTCGCATCAGCCGATTCACGTCAATATGCGGGTCGGCACCGTCATGTCGGTGAATCGCACCGCAACCGGAAAAATTTTTGCAGCCTTTATGCCCCCGGAAAAGTTACATGCTTTGAGAGGCGGTGCGCTTGGCGATCGGACCGCTCATGAAAAAGTGATCGCTACTGGCGTGCCGGTGACTGAGCTCGCACGAATTCGCAAAGAAGGCTTGGCGCAAGCGATCGGACAGCCGATACCCGGAATTCACGCACTGAGCGCTGCGGTCTTTGATCAGTTTGGAGCGTTAGCACTAGCGATTACGGCCCTTGGGCCCGCAGAGAATTTTTCGGTTTCTATCGACGGCCCGATTGCAAGAGCCCTGAAGAATGCTGCAAACCAAGTTTCACATCGACTCGGCTTTAATGCGAATCAAACAGTAGCCTAAGGCCCGTTTTATGGGGAAATATCGTTAAATCTAAAAACTTTTTAGGTCCACTTCAGGTCGCAATCTTCCTCGCTTTTTTGTTGGGCTTGCAGCCGGTTTTAACCGATCTATTTATTCCTGCAATGCCTGCGATACGACAGGAGTTTTCCGCGTCAGCGATTCTGGTCCAGGCGACGATGTTTGGCGTCATGATCTCTTTTGGCTTTGGACAGCTTCTCTGGGGCGCGTTATCGGATCGTTTTGGAAGGCGCCCCATATTGCTTTGGGGATTAGCATTATTTTTTGTCAGCGGAGTGGGGGGCGGCGTCACTCAGCAAATGGAGACGCTGCTCTTGACTCGCGTGCTACAAGGGGCAGCGCTGGGCGCTTCAGTCGTCTGCGCCCGTGCCATGGTGAGAGATCTCTACGAGGTGAGAGACGGTGCGCAGGTGCTGGCCCGCGGCTTATCCGGCCTTGGCCTTTTTGCAATAGCAAGCCCGCTATTTGGGGGATTTCTCACCGATATCTTGGGCTGGCGATCGAATCAGTTTGCGATTGCTTCCGTGGGGCTGATGTGCTTGTTGATGGTTTGGTGGTTTGTCCCAGAGACGCTTCGCCATCGCAATGCCAAGGCTACACACTGGTCAAGCTTGTGGCGCAACTATAAAAAAATCCTGAGTCATTCAGAATTTCTGTCTTGGTCTTTGGTGGCGATGAGTACGTATGGGGGATTATTCTTAATCCTCTCCGGGGGCCCCTTTATTTTCCTGCGGGTTCTGGAGGTTTCCGCATCGACTTTCGGCGCCGTCATTGCGGCTGGCTCGCTGAGCTATCTACTGGGGACGCTCGTCTGTCGCCGATGGATTGCCCGATATGGGCTGCTTGGCACCGTTCAGCTCGCCTCATGGATATCGCTATTCATTGCAATGACTGCAGTGATTTTTGCGCTTTTTCAAATTCAGTCATTCTTTTTCACTGTATGCCTTCAAATGCTTTATGGACTTGCCCATGGATTTCATCAGCCTTGCAGTAATGCGGCTGCGCCGGGGCGGTTTCCCGAAATGGCGGGGACAGCATCATCGCTGATGGGCATGCTGATGGCATTTGCCGCGGTGGCAACAGGCCTGTACCTCTCGGCCTCGCTGGATCAAGGCATGCGCGGCTACCTCTGGGGTATTGGCTTCTGGGGCTTTTTGTTGGTGATTGCCGTTCGGATGGCGCTGCCCCGGATGGTCCTTACAGACGAAAAAGTATAATGAAGGGGTTATCAAAGGAGCCTGTCATGTTTAGCTTCGACCCCTATGCGCCAGCGGTAGACGCGGACCCGTTCCCGTTTTACAAGACGCTTCGAGATGACTATCCAGCCTTCTGGAGTCAAGAGGCCAATATGTGGATCCTGTCCCGTTATGCGGATATCGTGACGGCGCTCAACGACTGGCAAACGTTCTCCTCGGCAAAGGGCAATCTCATGACGGAGCTGCCCAATCGCGCAGGGAACACCCTAGGGACGACCGACCCCCCGCGTCATGACCGATTGCGGGGACTAATTCAGCACGCATTTATGCGTCGCAATCTGGAGAGCCTATCGGATCCCATCCGTGAGATTGCGCGCACGCTGGCTAGCCCTTTGGCCGACCAGGATCAGTTCGATTTCATCACTGATTTTTCCTCGCAATTTACGGTGAAGGTGTTGTGGGCAGTGCTGGGCTTGCCCGCCGGCGATGAGGCCACAGCCCGCGAGAAGGCGGTGTTGATGGTCCAGTCCGATCCTGCCACCCGCACCAAGGGGCCTGAGCACCTGGCCGCTTATCAGTGGATGCAGGATTACGCCGCGCAAGTCATTGCGGATCGAAGAAAAAATCCCCAAGACGATTTGATTTCGCAATTCTCGATGGCTGAGATTGATGGTGATCGACTTGATGAGCGTGAGGTGCTGTTGACCACTACCACCTTGATCATGGCGGGGGTAGAGTCACTGGCTGGCTTTATGTCGATGTTTGTCTACAACTTGGCCGACCATCCAGAGGCAAGGCGGCAGTGCGTAGCCAACCCTGCCTTATTGCCCGATGCTATCGAAGAATCTCTGCGATTGAATACCTCTGCCCAGCGATTTCGTCGCTGCCTGCAAAAGGATCTTGAGATGCACGGCCAGAAGATGAGGGCAGGTGACTTTGTCTGCCTGGCCTATGGGTCGGGCAATCGCGATGAACGGCAGTTTCCGAATGCGGATGTCTATGATCTTGGCCGTAAGCCTCGGGGCCACCTGGGCTTTGGGGGCGGCGTGCATGCCTGCCTCGGAACCATGATCGCGCGATTGGCCGTCAAGACCGCGATGGAGGAGTTTCACAAGATCGTTCCGGACTATCGACGGGCCGCAGATCAACTATCGTGGATACCGTCTTCGACTTTCCGTAGTCCAATGCGGCTAGATTTGGTCAAAATTCACTGAGCCAGAGCGAAGGAGCGGTAATGCCCAAAGTAACGTACATCGAGCCGTCCGGAAACGAGGTGGTGATTGATGTCCCAATTGGTTGGAGTCTTATGCAAGCCGCAACCAGCAATGGCGTTGAAGGCATTGAAGCCGAGTGTGGCGGGTCGTGTGCCTGCGCGACCTGCCATTGCTATCTTGAGTCTCACGCCAGTCAGGTGCCGGCGGCGGAGCAAGGCGAACGCGACATGCTGCAAAACGCCGTTGCAGAGATCCGTGCCAACAGCCGTTTATCCTGCCAAATCAAAATGTCGGAGGACCTCGCGGGCTTGGTGGTGAGACTTCCCGAGTCGCAGATCTAAATGAGGGGCCGTTTGTGGCTGTAAAGTGATGGACTTGCCCATTGTCATTATCGGTGCCGGCCAGGCCGGCCTGCAGACCGCAGAGGCGCTGCGGGCCGAGGGCTGGCAGGGCGATTTAATTTTGTTGGGCGAAGAGCCGCATGCACCCTATCACCGTCCGCCGCTATCAAAGGCCTATCTAATGGGTGAGTCGTCGGCGGAGCAGCTGACCATGCGTGGGCCGGAGGCCCTGTCGCGAAAGGCTATTGAAATACGCATCGGATGCCGGGTGAATCGAATCGATTGTGTGGAGAGGGTGGTGCATCTCGATCAAGGCGACCGCCTGGCGTATCACCGTTTGGTGCTGGCCACAGGCGCCCGGGCTCGGCAGCTGCCGGGTGCTGATTGGCAGGGCGTCTTTCAATTACGCACGCTTGAAGATTGCACACGGATCGGCGAAGCGATGGCGACCGCTCACCATATCGCTGTAATTGGCGGCGGATTCATCGGCCTTGAGTTCGCAGCGGTGGCGAGAAAAAAAGGCAAATCCGTCACCGTCATTGAGGCGGCGAATCGCCTGATGGCCAGGGCGGTTTCCGCTGAAGTCTCGGAGATTTATGCCCGGCTGCACACCGAGCGGGGTGTTGTGCTGCGGCTTGGGTCCGGTGTGGCCGGATTCACTTCGACCAACGGCAGGGTATCGGGCATCACGCTGAGCGATGGCCACAATGTGAGCGCCGATCTTGTTCTGATGGGAATCGGCATCCTTCCCAATCAAGAGCTGGCCGAGGCTGCGGGTATTTCGTGTGCGTCTGGGATCATTATTGATTCCTGTGGCCGCACCTCTGACCCGTTTGTTTTTGCCTGTGGCGATTGCACAGCGACGCGGCTCGAAAATGGTGACTTCAGGCGGCTTGAATCAGTCCAGAATGCGATCGAGCAGGCGAAATCCTGTGCAGCATCAATCATGAATAGAGAGCGGCCTTTTACTGCCGCCCCGTGGTTCTGGTCGGATCAGTACGATGTTAAATTACAGATGGTGGGTACATCGCAGGGCCATGACCACTCGGTCATCCGGGGCGATACGAACGCCTATAAATGTTCAATCTTTTATTTTGCGGGCGAACGACTCATCGGAATTGATAGCCTTAACCGGCCGCAAGACCACATGGCCGGCCGCCGCCTACTGGATGAGGGTGTGGGCTTAACGCCGCAGCAGGCTGCAGATGAGTCGTTTTTACTGAATCAGCTTTTTAAGCGCGATGGCGTATCGGCATGAAGCTCACTGCGATCTCGTCGATGGCCACACGGCAGATTCTGGCCGAATTGGCTGAGCAGTGTGCCCTACATCTTGATTGCCAGCTGTCGGTCGAATCATTGGGTGGCGTTGAGGCAGCAAAAAGAGTGCGCGCTGGCGAGCGGTTTGATTTGGTCTTTCTCGCTGACGACGCGCTGGCAAGTCTTGAGTCAGATGGGTGTTTGCTTCCCGGTAGCCGACGTCCACTGATGCGAAGTGAGGTGGTTCTTGCCGTACCTATGGGCAGCTCTAAGCCGCTAATCAACACCGAAGTGGCCTTAAAGATTGCCGTTCGTGCGGCTGAGAGCATTGGTTATTCCACTGGCCCGAGCGGCTCTGCAGTCTTGGCGCTGTTTGAGCGCTGGGGCCTGTCGGCGGAGCTCAAACCGCGGCTGGTCTTGGCACCAGCAGGCGTGCCGGTGGGGCAGCTTGTTGCTGAGGGCAGGGCAGCCATTGGTTTTCAGCAGCGTTCGGAATTTCTGGGGCATCCGGGCATCGCGGTGGTCGGCCCGCTGCCGGAACCGGCCGCAATCGAGACGATTTTTTCTGGCGCGCTCAGCCAAGGCGAGAGCGACGGCGCCCGCAGTGCCAAGGCCCAGCAGATATTGGATTTTATTGCCTCAGTTCAGGCGGCCAGCGTGATGCATGCCTATGGAATGAGCCCCGTTACCTCTTCTTTTGACTGAGATCCACCATGAGCCTTCAGCAGCCGATTGTCATTGATATCCACGGCCACTACACCACAGCGCCCAAAGCGCTGGAGGACTGGAGAAATCGCCAGATTGCGGGAATCAAAGATTCCACCCTGATGCCAAAGGCCGCTGAGCTTCGCATCAGTGATGACGCGCTTCGGGAGTCAATTGAAACCAATCAGCTGGCAAAGATGCGCGAGCGCGGCTCGGATCTCACGATTTTCAGTCCGCGGGCCAGCTTCATGGCGCATCATATTGGTGATTTCAATGTGTCCGCTACCTGGGCAGCCATCTGCAACGAGCTCTGTTACAGGGTATCGCAGCTTTTTCCGGAGCATTTCATTGGCGCAGCCATGCTGCCGCAGTCACCCGGCGTTGATCCGAGGACCTGCATTCCTGAAATAGAGCGCTGTGTTAAAGAGTTTGGAATGGTCGGCATCAATCTAAATCCAGACCCGTCTGGCGGCCACTGGAATAGCCCGCCGCTCACGGATCGTCATTGGTATCCGATTTACGAAAAGATGGTTGAGCTGGACATTCCGGCGATGATTCATGTCTCCACAAGCTGCAATGCCTGCTTTCACACAACAGGCGCCCATTACATTAATGCCGATACGACCGCTGTCATGCAGTTGATTCAAGGCGATCTATTTAAAGATTTTCCAACCCTGAAATTCGTGATTCCGCATGGTGGCGGAGCGGCGCCGTATCATTGGGGCCGCTACCGAGGGCTTGCACAAGAGCTGAAAAAACCGCCTCTTGTTGAGCATTTATTAAAAAATATATTTTTTGATACCTGCGTGTACCACCAGCCCGGGATCAATCTTCTCACGCAAGTCATCCCGGTGGATAACATTCTCTTTGCCTCTGAAATGATTGGCGCGGTGCGAGGAATCGACCCAGAGACTAGCCACTATTTCGATGATACAAAGCGCTATGTTCTGGCAAGTCCCCACTTGAATGCAGAGCAGCGCTATAAAGTATTTGAAGCAAACGCTCGGCGTGTCTACCCCCGTTTAGATGCCGCCCTTAACGCGAGAGGACTTTAGGATGTTTGAGCTTGGCGTGGTGTATCGAAATATCGTGCGCACAGACCAGCAGGTTGCTGATGCGCTTGGACCACTGGGCTCTGCGACTGTTCACGAAGCGATGGGCCGGGTCGGCCTGCTTGCGCCCTACATGCGCCCCATTCAACGTGGCGTGCAGGTCTCCGGAACGGCGGTCACCGTTTTGCTGCATCCCGGAGATAATTGGATGATGCATGTGGTCGCCGAGCAGATTCAGCCCGGCGACTTGGTGGTGGCCGCCATCACTGCAGAATGTACCGACGGCTATTTTGGTGATTTGCTCGCGACAAGCTTTCAGGCCCGAGGAGCCCGCGCTTTAGTGATTGATGCAGGTGTGCGTGATATCAAGACGCTCAATGAAATGGCTTTTCCTGTCTGGAGTAAGGCAGTCTCCAGCAAAGGTTGTATCAAGGAAACCCTTGGTTCGGTCAATATCCCGGTGGTCTGCGCAGGCATGCTCGTTCACCCTGGTGATGTGATCGTGGCGGATGACGATGGCATTGTCTGTGTGCCCAGGGCAAAGGCCGCTGAAACACTAAAGGCTGCGCTTGCCCGTGAGGCCAACGAGGCCGCAAAGCGGGAAAAACTCGCCAGCGGCGTATTGGGCCTGGATATGTACAGCATGCGAGAGCCACTGGCCAAAAAAGGCCTGAAGTACATTGACTAGGTGAATCATGAGTGCTCCAACGACTGGTGATTTTGTAAAAACCGCAGGATGGCTGGATTGGTTTTCTGGGCCGTCGAAGCCGCGATTTCAGCTACCAGCAGGCACAGTTGACGCGCACTGCCATGTGTTTGGGCCCGGAGGTCAATTTCCGTATGCGTCTGAGCGTAAGTACACGCCCTGTGATGCTTCAAAAGTCCAGCTCTTCGCCCTTCGGGATCACCTCGGGGTTGCGCGAAATATCGTGGTGCAGGCTACCTGCCATGGTGCGGATAACCGCGCGATGGTGGATGCGCTCAACCATAGCCAGGGCCGCGCTCGGGGGGTCGCGACTGTTCGTCGCAGCATCACCGACACGGAAATTCAAGCGCTGCATGATGCCGGGGTACGGGGCGTACGATTTAATTTCGTAAAGCGGCTCGTGGACTTTACGCCGAAAGATGAACTCCTGGAGATTGCGAGCCGGATCGCCAATTGGAATTGGCATATCGTGATTTATTTTGAAGCCGTTGATTTGCCAGAACTCTGGGATTTTTTTACGGCGCTGCCCACAACAGTGGTGGTCGACCACATGGGCCGGCCCGATGTCCGACAGCCCGTCGAAGGCCCAGAGTTCGGTTTATTTTTAAAATTCATGCGCGAGCATCCCAATGTTTGGAGTAAGGTCAGCTGCCCAGAGCGGCTCTCGGTCACCGGCCCGCCCGCTCTTAACGGCGAGGCCCACGCCTATCAAGATGTCGTGCCGTTTGCGCTTCGCGTTGTGAATGAATTTCCGGATCGTGTGCTTTGGGGCACCGACTGGCCCCATCCAAACCTGAAGGATCATATGCCGGATGACGGTCTGCTGGTGGACTTTATCCCCCAGATTGTCCCGACAGTCGAGTTGCAAAAAAAACTGCTGGTCGAGAATCCAATGCGTCTTTATTGGCCCGAGGAGTGCTAGACCATGGCACTGAAAAAGCCTTATTTGGATATCCCAGGGACCACAATTTTTGATGCTGATCAGTCGCGCAAGGGCTACTGGCTCAATCAGTTCTGCATGTCGTTAATGAAGCCTGAGAATCGGGCCCGCTTTAAAGCAGACGAGCGGGCCTATTTAAACGAATGGCCCATGACTGAAGAGCAGAGGCAGGCGGTGCTGGCCCGTGATCTAAACTGGTGTATTCGTCTCGGCGGAAATATTTACTTCTTGGCCAAGATTGGCGCCACCGATGGCTTGAGTTTTCAGCAGATGGCCGGAAGCATGACCGGCATGACCGAGCAGGAATATCGGGAGATGATGGTTCGTGGTGGCCGCTCGCCAGAGGGCAACCGAATTCTTGGAGAAGATGGTGATGCCCAGCCCCATCGTCAGCCCCAGGGCAGCGGTGGCCGATCCAAAAAACTTAAGGGCGCCTAAATGTCACGAATCACTGCCTCGGTCTACACGTCCCATGTGCCTGCAATCGGCGCGGCCATCGATCAGGGCAAGACCGAAGAAGCCTACTGGAAGCCGGTGTTTGCGGGCTACCGTTTTTCAAAGCAGTGGATTCAGGCCGAGCAGCCGGATGTGATTTTTCTAGTCTACAACGACCATGCGACTGCATTTTCTTTGGAGCTGATTCCTACTTTTGCGCTAGGCCTAGCCGCGGAATTTTCACCAGCCGATGAGGGCTATGGCCCGCGGCCTGTGCCCGTTGTGCAGGGTTATCCTGAATTGGCCTCCCATATTGCTCAGTCGGTGATTCAGGATGATTTCGATCTCACCTTAGTCAACAAGATGGATGTGGATCATGGCCTGACGGTGCCGCTGTCGTTAATGTTTGGCCAGCCCGCCGCCTGGCCCTGCAAGATCATTCCGTTTGCGGTCAACGTCGTGCAGTATCCCGTACCCTCAGGCCGACGTTGCTTTATGCTTGGCCAGGCCATACGCAGGGCTATTGAATCTTTTGACGAAGACCTGAATGTTCAAATCTGGGGCACGGGCGGCATGAGCCATCAGCTGCAAGGCGCCCGGGCGGGACTGATCAACGCAGCATGGGATAACCAATTTTTAGATCGTTTGATCGAAGATCCCTCGGGCCTTTCTCAAGTACCGCATATTGACTATGTCCGCGAGGCAGGATCTGAAGGTATTGAGTTGGTGATGTGGCTGATCGCTCGCGGTGCAATGGCCGATGTTGCAGGCGGAAAAAAACCGACTGTGCGGCATCGATTCTTCCATGTGCCTGCCTCGAATACGGCTGTTGGCCATCTCATTTTGGAGAACGCAAAAACATGAGCAGAACAATCGGCATTGCCCTGGCAGGCCCCGGCGCCTTTGGCCAAAAGCATCTGGATGCCCTAAAAAACATTCCTGATGTAGAGATTGTCTCCCTGATCGGGCGAAATCTGGATCAGGCACGTAAAGTTGCCGAGAAATATGGCGCGCCCCACGTCACGCAGGATCTTGCTGAGTCTCTTGCCCGCCCCGACGTGGATGCGGTCATTCTCTGTACGCCGACTCAGATGCATGCCGATCAAGCGATGCAGTGTCTCCGTTCTGGTAAGCACGTTCAGGTAGAGATCCCAATGGCGGATTCCTGGGCGGATGCCCAGGCGCTCACGCATCTACAAATGCAGCAGGGGCTCATCGCTATGGTGGGCCACACCCGCCGTTTTAATCCAAGTCATCAGTGGGTCCATCAGAGAATCACCAGTGGCCAATACAACATCCAGCAGATGGATGTACAAACCTATTTTTTTCGGCGTACCAATATCAATGCCCTGGGCCAGCCGCGAAGCTGGACCGATCATCTCCTCTGGCATCACGCCGCCCATACCGTGGACCTCTTTGCCTATCAGACCGGATCCCCTATCGTTAAGGCCAACGCGATTCAGGGGCCGATTCACCCCGAGCTGAACATCGCGATGGACATGTCAATTCAGCTGCAGGCAGCCAACGGCGCCATCTGTACGCTGTCATTGTCCTTTAACAATGAAGGCCCGCTGGGCACCTTTTTCCGATACATCGGCGATACGGGAACCTATATCGCCCGCTACGATGACCTCTTTGATGGGAAAGACGAAAAAATTGATGTCTCCAAGATTGATGTATCCATGAATGGAATCGAATTGCAGGATCGCGAATTTATTGCTGCTATTCGCGAGAGTCGAGAGCCCAATGCCTCGGTGCATCAGGTGCTGGATTGTTATCGGGTGCTCGGCCAGCTTGAGAAGCAATTATTGGGTGTATCACCGTAACACCTGCTCAATCCCGGTTTTGATGGCCACGATTCAGTATCGCCGCAATCCAAATTGATAGAATCAAAAGCGAAACTCCCGCGATCCAAAACAGAGGATCGAAACCAAACCGATTGACAATTGATCCCGCAGCACTAATACCGATTGACTGTCCGAGAAACAAAGAGCAAGCAAACAGTGACATCGCAGTGCCCCTTGATGCCGGGGTCATTTGGGTAGCCTGGGTTTGCAATGTGTTGTGCAACATATAAAGCCCAAGGCCCATCGCGAAAATTGCTGCCGCAGGAATAATCCATAGACCTGGCACCAAGAGTGTGAGAAAGGCTGCGCAGAGCAAGACTCCGCCGCCACGAACAAGGCCATCCTCACCGAGTCGTTTCAATAATCGGCCCGCAGTACTTGCATAAAGTAGACCGCCTAGGCCAAAGCTGGCCATCAGTAGACCAGCCTCAGTGAGTGAGAAATGCTGCTCGAAGTGAAGATAAGAGGGAACAAAGACAAGCGCGCCATACAGAAAGCAGCCTTCAATGCCCACTACCAGCAGGATAAATCGAGACCAGGATACCGAGAAGACATTCCGAAAATGCGTCATTGCACCGACGCGATAGGCGGGATGACCATGCTCGGTCGAAATCTTGAGTTGGCCACTGACGCGCAGTTGTAGCCAGCAGAGGAGATACAGCGCCGCAATCAGAAAAAAACCCGCTCGCCAATGACCGAGATCGGCGCATACCCCTCCCATAATCTGGCCGCTGATCGTACCGCCGAGCACTCCAAAGAGAAAACGGGCAAGCGTGGTTTGTCGATCGGCGTACGAGACCGTTTCGCCAATCCAAGCCATCGCCAGCGGCACGATGCCGGCAGTCGTTGCACCGGCAATCGCGCGCCAGAGCACGATGGTGTTAAATTCATGAGAAAGTCCAACTGCACAGTTGGCAAGCACCGACAACAGCACCGCCCAGCCCAGGGTCTTGAGCTTGCCGAACCGGTCTGCAAGCGGGCCAAATACAAATTGACTGATGCCATAGGCAATCGCAAATGCACTGGCAATCTGTGCGGCCTCGCCAGTGAGAATGCCAAATTCATTCGAAATCGCTGGCAGAAGGGGGTCGGAAAGCCGCATGGCGGCCATGCTGCAAAAGGCGGCCAGCGTGACCCCCAAAATACTATCGGCAGACCCACGAACGGTCATCATGACTGGAGTTTACACGCCTCGTTTTTCGATCGGATCAGTCCGGCAGATTGAAATAAGAGCGCTTTGATGTTGAAATGCAAGAGAAATTAGAAAAAAAGAAGGGGAGAGCTATGCCGGGTCTGTTGCCGAATGTTGATCCCGATGGATTGCTGGAGTTTTCAGTCGTCTACACCGATCGCGCCTTGAATCATATGTCGAAGCGCTTTCAGCGCGTGGTGTGCGACATTTCTTCCATGCTCAAGCAAGTCTATGGCGCCCACTCTGCTGTATTGGTTCCCGGCAGTGGCACCTTTGGCATGGAGGCGGTAGCGCGGCAGTTTGCCGGCGGAAAAAAAGTCGTTATTTTGCGTAATGGCTGGTTCAGCTATCGCTGGAGTCAGATCATGGAGATGGGCGCAATTACCAGTCAATTGACTGTGCTGAAGGCACGGCAGACGGGTCCCGATGCGCAGGCGTCCTGGATTCCGCATCCAATTGAAGAGGTTGAGGCAACGATTCTGCGGGAGCGCCCCGCAGTTGTCTTTGCTCCCCATGTGGAGACCTCGGCGGGAATGATTCTGCCGGATCACTATCTGAGTCGGGTCTCTGCTGCTACGCATCAGGCGGGAGGGTTATTTGTTCTGGACTGCATCGCCTCTGGCGCCATGTGGGTGGACATGCGAAGCACTGGAGTTGACGTTCTGATTTCAGCGCCGCAAAAGGGCTGGAGTGGATCACCCTGCTGTGCAATGGTGATGTTAAGTGAGCGCGCGAGGGCATCCATTGATCAGACAGTAAGTTCCAGCTACGCCTGTGATCTAAAAAAGTGGCTGCAGGTCGTGGAGACTTATGAGTCAGGATCCCATGTTTATCACACCACCATGCCAACCGATGCGCTCATCCGCTTAAGGGATGTGATGCAAGAGACGCGTAATTGTGGCTTTGAGCAAACCCGACAGCAGCAAGAAGATCTCGGAAGGCGTGCCCGCCAGCTTATCGAGGGCTATGGATATCCCAGTGTGGCCGCCGAGGGATTTAGGGCGCCGTGTGTTGTGGTGAGCTACACCACCGACCCAGAGATTCAATCTGGAAAAAAATTCATCGCCCTTGGCATGCAGACCGCCTCTGGAGTCCCCTTGCAGTGCGATGAAAAAGCTGACTTCAGAAGTTGGCGGATCGGCTTATTTGGACTGGAAAAACTTCAACACCCAGACCGCACCCTGGGTCATCTGCGGCTAGCCCTCGGAAAGCTCGCGGGATGACGCCGGCCGATTACGGGCCGATTCGAGCTGATGCAGCGTGATTTTGCGAACTTCGAGCTGACTGACTTCGATGTGGGCTTTGATGAGCATACGGGCCTGGTCGGCACGTTGGTTCAAGATGGCCCGAAGAATCTTGGCATGCTCATCGTAGGTGGTATCGATTCTGGGGCTTCGGGTAAAATCGAGCCGTCGAATCACCCGAATTTTCTCCGTGATCTCCCGGTGGGTCCGGGCGATTGCGGGATTGCCAGCCGCCTCAACGATCGCGCAATGAAAGGCCTCATCGAGCTGGCTCACCTGATGAGCCTCGGATAGCCGTTTTGCTTTTGGCGCCAGCCAGATTTCACTTAACGCTTGAAGTCCGGGATTACTTTTGGGCATGCCGCCGGAGGAACGGCCATCGCATAGCCGCTGAATCGCATCGGTCTCGATCAGAATTCGAAAGTCATACAAGGCATCAAAGTGCCCAAAATCGAGTGGCAACACCCGCCAGCCATTGCGAAATAGGACCTCCACGAAGCCTTCTTGCTGAAGCCGAAAAAGCGCCTGCCGAATCGGGGTACGAGAGACATTGAGCTGCTCGGATAACTGTGACTCGGTAAATCGATCCCCGGGAATCAGCAGAAAATTGTTAAGCGCATCTTTGATTTGCTGATAGGCGTCTTCGCTCAACAAAGCACGCGAACTCTCAGGGGCCGGTTGGAAAATCATTTGCGGACTTCGCGTTGGAAAATCTCTAGGCTTTTCTTTTTTGTCGCAATAAAGCTGGCCTCAGAGAGGGTCGCGGTCGTCCTTGGCCTGGGGTCATCGTAAAGAAGTATATCGGCGATTGAGGTGGGACGTTTGGTCAGCAGCAAAATCTGATCGGCCAGATAGACCGCCTCTTCCAGATCGTGGGAAACCAGCATCATCGTGGTCTGGGTCTTGATGAAGACTTCCTGGAGTTTTTCGCGAATAAAAAGTGTCATCTCAAAGTCCAGGGCAGAAAATGGCTCATCCAAAAAGAGGACCTCTGGATTCGGGGCAAGCGCACGCATAATCGAGGCGGTCTGCTGCTGTCCTCCGGAAAGTTCGTAAGGGTAGCGGTTCAGATCAAATTTCACATCAAACGAGTCGACCAGCTCCTCGACACGGCGGTCTACCTCTGCTTTGGATTTACCCATGAGCTTGAGTGGGTAGGCGATGTTGTCGATCGTCCGCCACCAGGGAAAAAGTGCCTCACGATAATTCTGAAAAACATAGCCGATCGTCGTGTCTTTCAGTGACTTGCCGTCGAAAAGAATCTCCCCAGAATCGATCGGAATAAGGCCCGAAATCATATTAATCAGCGTGGATTTACCGCAGCCATTCGGGCCAAAGATTGAGACGATTTTCCCTTTGGGAATATCGAGATCAAAATTTTCATAAAGCGGCCAGCCTGCAAAGTACTTTGTAAGGCCCCGAATGGTGATGTGTGTACCCAAAGGCCCAGGCCGAAAATGTGGCCGAGGAACATCTACTATCATCGGCGCATTAATAACTTGGGTCATCTTCCGCTCCAGTGAACGATCTTTTTCTCAATCGCAAGAAATGCGACATTGAGCGCGTAGCCCAGAATACCTGCCGACATAATGGCGGCATACATCATTTTAGTATTCATGACTTGCTGGGCGTTAATAATCTTGTGTCCCAGTCCGCTTTCCGAGCCGATGAACATTTCCGCAACGACCACAATCACCAGCGCCATTGATACCGCTGAGCGCAGACCAACAAAGGACGCCTGAAGGCTCTCCCAGATCAGAACATCTTTGAAAATCTGCCAGCGCGACGCACCCATGACTTTGGCGGCTGCAATCCGCTGCTTGCGCGCATTGATCACGCCGTAGGCACAGTTGAACACCACCAGGAGCCAAGCGCCAAAGCAAGCAATGGCAATCTTATTGATGTCCGATGTACCAAAAATCAGTAAAAACAGAGGGATTAAGGCCGAGGCGGGTGTGGATCGAAAAAAATCAATCACAAATTCAACGCTGCGATAGGCCCGTTCATTGCTGCCCAGCGCGATGCCCAGCGGCATGCCCAATGCCACTGCAATCCCAAAGGCGACCAATGTCCGATACAGCGTGACCCAAAAGTCAAACAGCAACGGTCCACCAAGCATCCCGGAAATTAAGGCGACAATCGTATCGGCAGGTGGGGGCAAAAGGATTGCTTTGATGAGCCCAAAGCGCACCACCATGTCCCAAATCAGGACAAGGACAACCGGCCCAACAATCGGAAGAAATGTTGTGAGATCAGCCGTTTTGCGTGGAGGTGCTGCCCCCTCGGCCCGGGCATCGGGCCAAGGGGTCGGGGCGTTAGTGCTGACGCCTTCGTTGGACATGATTAGCCTTTATAAAGAATGCTGTCAATCAGGATGCGCTTGCTGAAAATGCCGCGATCTGAGAACAGGTCAAAAAACTTCTGGAAGGCTGCGATGTCCGAGGCCTTAAAGTCTGTGGAGAACATGTAATCGGCCATCGGTACTTCGTTGGTGAGCGCACCCTCAATGGCGGTGTAGCCTTTCAAAAAGGGCCGCGCCTCGGCGGGCTTATTTTTCACCAGGTCGACGCCGCGTCGATAGGCGGCAATGTATCGGCGTGTAACTTCTGGATTTTTTTGGATAAATTCCGAGGTCATACTGGCGGAACCACCATGCCAAGGTGCCATCGGATCGCCGAGGATATATTTTGCGACCACACCGACTTCTAGATTGCGCGTCGTACCATTCAGGCGCCCGACAGTTCCGGTGGGCTCAAGCGTGTAACAGGCATCCACCTGCCCTGCGGCTATCGCGGCGACGTGCTGGGCAATCGGCAACTCGATAATTTGATTATTCTTTGATCCTGCCCGCTCCAGCATTGCCCGGGCTAGGGTGACGTTTTGCACACCAGGGCCGCAGCCAACTTTTTTGCCAGAAAGATCGGCAACCGACTTGAGAGGGCTGTCTTTCGCCACGATAAACTGATCTAAAACAAATTTTGCATTCGTTGGGTTGGTGCAGAAGATCTTCAATAGCCCGGGCTGCGCCAACTCGGCGATTCCGAGCGCTGCCGAAGCGGTGCCGTTGGAGCTGCCCTCAAGCCGGCCGGCGAGCATGGCTTCGGCGACCTGTTGTGGACTGGCAAATCGTACGGCCTCGACATCGAGCCCCGCCTCTTTGAAAAATCCCCGCTCGACTGCGGCAAAAAACGGAATGCCCGATGCGACTGGCCAATAGCCAACTCGAATCTTTGGGCCGGCCTGTGCTTTGACAATCGCCGGGGCTGCAAGCGTTACGGCGGCAGCAGCACCTGCTTTGAGTACGGTGCGTCGCGCGTCCAATGCGGCTTGCTGGGCATTGCTGCCACGGGGTAGGGAATCTTTCGTCTTTTTCATGATGCTCTCCTTGGGGTGGGTGGGGGTGGATAAATTGATATCGCAGCGATTAGGCCTTCGGGGTCGGTGTTTTGAGCGAGGCCATATAGCCCCGCCAGCCGCCAAACTCACTGATATCGCGGGCGCCCCGAAGGCCCGATGGCTCGCAGAGAAAGCCTTGGACAAATTCGCCGTCGCGGGTCTCGATTTGTCCGATACCAAGGGGCCTTGGAATCATGGCCACAAAGCTTCCGTATTCGGTCACCGGCATTTGCCAGACCTCGATCTCAATTGGTCTGCCAGAGTCTTCAACGCGAATGAGTCCGGGTTTTGGGGGTTGGGTATTGGCGAGTGCGTAAAGCCGATAGGTCGGGGCTGTCGTTGTGGTTTGGATGAGTTGCGCCCCACGCTCAGTCAGCTGTCCATTCAAGGGCATACCGCTGAGATGTGCGCCAACAACCGCAACGTTCACCATTGCTGCATCCGCTGACTCGGGACGTTTAGGCAGTGCAAGGGCAAGAGGCCCTTCTGGTAAATCGGCTGGATTGCCGCGATTTGACTGCTCGAAGCGCAACGCCAGTGAGGCAAGCTGCCAGTCACTGGCCGCAGGTCCGATGAAGGTGATACCAAAGGGCAGCTGATCGGCTCGCATGCTTGAGGGAATCGAGATTGCTGCGTAATCCAGCAGGTTCACAAAGTTGGTGTAGTAGCCCAGCCGACGATTCAGTTCGATGGGGTCTTCCAGCATGTCATCGATGCGATAAATGGTGGGCGCGGTGGGTACGAGCAGCACATCGATCGATTTCCACATGACCGTAGCCTGCTGAGCGAGTGCACGCAGCTGTGTCTGGGCCCGGAAGACATCGGTGCCCGATACTGTCATGCCGGGTGTGAGCAGAGTTTTGACAGGTTCAATCACCGCCTGCGGATGCGCTTTAAAAAATGATTCGAGCACCTCAAGCCGCTCCGCGAGTAAGGCGCTGCCGTAAAGCAGTGCAGCCGTATCGGCAAGCGGCTGATAATTGATGAAGACCGGAGTGCCGCCGAGACGGATGCAGTGGGCGATCGCTTTTTCGAACTCTGCTTTTGCTTGGTGATCGCCGAACCACTCAAGATGATCCGGGATGCCAAATCGAAAGTGCTTCGGCAGTGGCGTCGCATGAAGCGCCAGATCACGGGAATAGGGGTCTTGCGCATCGGGACCCATTGCGGAAAGCAGGACTCGCCACGCGGTCTGAACATCTCGGGAAAAAATCGAAACTGCATCGGCGCTTCGGGCGGCAGGCAAGACACCATGCGTACTGATTAGGCCCTTCGTTGGCTTCAGGCCCACGATATGGTTCAGGCCTGCGGGAACACGGCCCGAACCCGCCGTATCTGTGCCGAGCGAGAAGTCCACCTGACCACTTGCGACGACGAAGGCTGAGCCCGAACTTGAGCCACCGCTGACATAGGCAGGATTGACGGCGTTGGGCACGGGGCCAAAAGGGGAGCGCGTGCCATTGAGTCCGCAGGCGAATTGATCAAGGTTGGTTTTCCCGCAGAGCGCCGCCCCAGCGCTTAATAGTTTTGCGACAACGGTCGCATGCGCGGAGGGCGTGAATGCGAATTCGGGGCAGGCCGCAGTGGTGGGGACTCCTGCGACATCAATGTTGTCCTTCACTGCAAATCGAAGGCCAGACAGGCTGCCAGAGGTCTGTCCCAGCAGCGGCAGATCGAAATGCTGAATCCAGGCGTTGTCTGCGGACACGGGGGGATGGCGGGCGTTCATCGGGATCCTTATTTGTATACAAGAAAGTATGCAAATAGCATGCCATTTGACGCCGGGACCGATGCCCCTTGTTTTGACAGTTTGGCGGCCGGAATGGGTCGGGGTTGGGCCGCCAGAGTGCCACCCAAAGGGGAGTGAGCGCACCACGATGTCGACGCGATGCACCGACTTGGGGAATCGAGCGCCTAGAGATACTTGCTGGAGAAGTCCTTAATCCCGACGGTCTTAAACCAATCAATATCCCAGGGTTCGTTGATCAGACCATCAGCCCGTGACCACTGATAGACCTCAGCAGCATGGTTTTTGCCAGAGGGATCTCGAACCCGAACACTCACGCGCTGGTAGTGCTCGCCCTCGAATTGATCCAAGCGCGCGATCTCGTGGGCCACTAGTCCGAGCCAGAGAATGCCGCGGACCTGATCGCCGTCTGCGGGAACTGCCGCAGGAAAGGTCTCGTTATCGACACGGACCCGTCGCCAATTCTCCAGAGTCGCCTCGATTGACGGTGGGCATCGGCCCGCAACACGCTGAAAAACATAAGACAGCATCAGTGACCCGTAGGTGAAAACGTTGATGCGGCCCGCAGTCTCACTCTGATCCACACTGGTCTCCCTTCAGTTCCGCATCGAGCAAAAGCCGTGCCCGCGAGATGGCACGCTAAGTGCTTAAGGAGTGGGAGGAGAAATCAAATTATGGCAAGCCTTCTTCGTTCAGCAGTGGCGGCCGCCGTGAAACGCCCACCGAGTGTGGACGAGGTGATGGGACTCGAGGCCCGAGGCGAGGCTATGCCGCTTGCTCATTATCGGAAGTTCTGGTCATGGCTTTCGACTCAGTCTCCCGAGGCGATGGAGCGGGCCCGTGCTGAGGCAGATCTCTTTTTCCGTCGGGTGGGCATCACGTTCAATGTCTACGGCGATGAGCAGGGGACCGAGCGACTCATTCCTTTCGATTTGATCCCGAGAATCCTGCCCGCTTTCGAGTGGCAGATGCTGGATCGAGGCCTGCGGCAGCGTGTCACCGCCCTGAATCGCTTTATTCATGACATCTATCATGGCCAGGACATTCTCCGCGCCAAGGTGATTCCCAGTGAATTGGTCCTGCAAAACTCCCAGTATCGGGCTGAGATGCAGGGGATCAATGTTCCGCGTGACATCTATGCCCACATCAGTGGCATCGATATTGTCCGGGCAGGTAAAGGCGAGTTTTATGTTCTTGAAGATAACCTGCGCGTGCCGTCCGGGGTTTCTTACATGATTGAGGACCGCAAGGCGATGATGCGGATTTTCCCGGAGCTCTTTACGATGCATCGGGTTGCGCCGGTCGAACACTATCCCGATATGTTGTTAAAGCACCTGCGCTCGGTAGCACCCGGAGGCATCAGTGAGCCGACCGTGGCAGTGCTGACTCCAGGCAGTTATAACTCCGCGTATTTCGAGCATGCTTTTTTAGCGCAGCAGATGGGGGTGGAGCTTGTTGAGGGCCAAGACCTTTTTGTTTCGGAGCAGCGGGTGTATATGAAGACGACTCGCGGGCCTCAGCGAGTGGATGTGCTTTATCGCAGAATTGACGATGACTTTTTGGATCCGCAGGTGTTTCTGCCGAATTCAACTTTGGGAGTAGAAGGTCTGATGCAGTCCCTGCGGGCTGGCCGGATCACGATTTGCAATGCGCCGGGTACCGGGGTCGCCGATGACAAATCGATTTATCCCTATGTGCCCGACATGATTCGGTTTTATCTTGGTGAAGAGCCGTTGCTGGCGAATGTGCCCACCCATCTCTGCCGCAAGCCCGACGATCTGGCTTACGTGCTGGACCATCTGGACGAGTTGGTGGTCAAGGAAACTCACGGCGCCGGCGGCTACGGCATGCTGGTGGGACCTTGTGCATCGCAAGCAGAGATCGAAAAATTCAGAAGCCTGCTGGTGCAAAACCCGGCCAGCTATATCGCTCAGCCGACGCTCGCGCTGTCGACCTGCCCCACCTTTGTCGCCTCTGGGGTAGCGCCGCGGCATATCGATCTTCGGCCGTTCGTGCTCTCGGGTGAAGAGATGTCCATTGTTCCGGGTGGGCTTACCCGCGTGGCGTTGCGCGAGGGCTCGTTGGTGGTTAACTCCTCGCAGGGCGGCGGCACCAAGGACACCTGGGTGCTGCAGGGTTCTGCTTAGGCTATGCTCAGCCGCACTGCAGACAGTCTTTTTTGGATGGCCCGCTATATTGAGCGGGCCGAAAATACCGCGCGGCAGTTGGATGTGCAGCGTCAGGCTGTGCTGCTGCCCAGCGCGTTTGCGATGCAAAACGCGTCTTACGAGCAGCTGCTGCTCGAACTGGTCGCAGACGGCAACAATCCATCGAGTATTAGAAATAGTATCTCGGCCGCACGCGAGAACTGTCGGATAGCCCGTAACTCAGTGAACACCGATGTGTGGGAGACCGTTAATGCGACATGGCTGGAGCTGCAGTCGCTCCTGGCCCAGACGGCCTGGCACAAGGATCCCGGAGAGTTTTTCGAGTGGGTCAAAACCCGCTCGCACTTGTTTCGGGGAGTTGCTATCGGCACCATGCTCAAAGATGAGGCCTTTCATTTCATGCGTCTGGGCACTTTTATCGAGCGTGCTGACAGCACCGCCCGAATTCTGGACTCAAAATTTGATTTCAATCCTACTGAGTTTACTGGCAACACATCGGCAGGCGTGGGTAACGATCAGCGGGTCGATTACTACTATTGGGCCTCTATTCTTCGGGCGGTGTCGGCGTTTGATGTCTATCGGCGCGTCTATCGGGATGTGGTCTCCTCGAGGCGGGTCGCGGAGCTCTTGATTCAGCGGCCCGATATGCCCAGGTCGCTGCTGGCCTGCCTCAACGAGGTCTGCATCAATCTCGATGCGGTCGGGGATCGGGCCAACGAGTCACATCGCTTGGCCGGCAAGCTGCGTGCGGACCTTCAATTTCTGAGAATTGATGCGGCATTTGAGCAGGAAATCCACAGCTTTTTGCAGCGCTTCGTGGAGCAGATATATTATCTTGGCGTTTGTATCAGTAACGAGTATCTCGGACACCAGCGGCAGAAGTCAGCCGCCTGAGCACAAGGACGGTCTATGACTTATTGCGTGGGAATGCGTTTGAATTCGGGGCTCGTGTTTCTGGCCGATAGCCGATCAAATGCGGGCGTGGATCACATCTCTACTGTCCGAAAAATGACAGTATTTGAGCGTCGCGGTGATCGTGTGCTCGTGTTGATGTGCGCCGGCAATTTAGCAGTAACCCAGGCGGTTTCCCAGTTGCTGTCCGAGCCATCCCGAGTCGAAAATCTCTGGACAGTTTCGTCGGTTGCAAAGGGTGCGGAAGTCGTGGGCGAGGCGATTCGAGAAATCCATCGGCGAGACGGCAGCTCGATGCAGCAGTTCGGTTTGGATTTCAATTGCAGTTTTATTCTGGGCGGGCAGGTGGCCGGAGAAGATTGTCGACTTTTCAATATTTATTCGGCCGGTAATTTTATTGAGGCCCATGCCGAGAGTCCGTACTTTCAGATTGGCGAGTTTAAATACGGCAAACCTATTATCGACCGTGTGGTGACCCCGGAGACGCCACTGGATGTCGCCGCGAAGTGCGCACTTATCTCAATGGATTCAACTTTGCGCTCAAATATTTCGGTGGGTATGCCGCTCGATTTGCTGGTGTATGAGCGAGACTCACTGCAAGTGACAAAGTACGCAACGATTAACTCAGACAACACCTACTTTAATTCGATACGATCATTTTGGGGTCAGGAGCTTCGCAAGGCCTTCAATCAAATTGCCAACCCGGATTGGGGGTCCATGCCGACCTCTGAGTCTTGGCCTGTCTTTGAGAAGCACATTCGCAGCCATGACCAGTGATGCAGTAGGCGCAAGACCCCTAGAAGAATGCCTTATTGAAGCTGAAAATAAGACGTGGGTCTTGCTTGCGGTCATTGCTGGGAATGTAAGTGTTGGCGTTGGCCATCATCGTTTCGATACTCAGACCCTTGGGAGTTCGAATTCGAAAACCAATGGCTGTTGAGGCAATCGAACCAGAGCTCTGTGGTGTTTCAGTAGCGGGGTTTGCAAGGCGCGTTGCGCGAGCGAAATCATACGAAGCAAACAACTGCAGGGTTACGTTCTCCGGCAGGCCCAGCGTCGTGGGCTTGGCGTGATCCCAGCGAAGCTCGCCGAGCGCTCCAAAGCCATGCTCGCCGTAGAGCACTCCGCTGTCGTAGCCGCGACCGATTCCCGCGCCACCAAAAAACGTCTGATCGCCTGAGAGCAGGATATCGCGGGCATACTGGGCTTGAGCCAGCAGCGAAAGACTGAATCGGTTGGGCAGCATTTGCTGCCGAGAAACCGAGAGGGTTTGTTTTTGAAATCGCTGCCGAAATCCTTGCGCAGACGAAAGCGGGGCTTGTGAGGGGCTCAAGGATCCAAAGGCGTCCAGTCCCTGAAACATGCTGAGGCTCGCTTGGGTGCTGCCGCCCCCAAAACCCGATTGCTGGTAGCTGAGCGCGACCTCGGCAACGCTCGATCGATCATGGGAGATGGCGGCCCGTTCGGGTGTGCCGTGGTTGAGAAAAGCTTCGCTTTCGTTAATTGACAGGCCCGTGTCCAAAAAAAAGGAATGCCGTACTGTTCGCAGCAGTGGCATGCGCAGCCGGGGGCTCAGCGACCAGCTTTCGCTGTAAATTTTCAGGCTTTTGATGGATCCCGCGGGCTGTGCGATCGCCGCCAAGGTTCCGATGGAAAACACGGCGCCGGAGTCACCCACCGGCCGCGAGTAAGAGGTGGTGACCGCATGAAGACGGTCAAAACCAAACGCCGAATTGGACAGCCCAAGGCCCAGCGATCCTAGCTGTCCGAAAGGCCGAGGCATCGTCGTATTTACCGACATGCCCCAAGGACCAATTGACTTTGATCCAAAATTATTTAGGCCGAGGCTATAACTGATTTTTTGCGGTGGTGCGAGCGTGACCACGAGTTCCGAGGAGCCTGGCAGCGCACCCGGACGAAGGGTGCCGGTCGCTCCCATGCCGGGGAGGTCGTTTAAAACCAGCAGCGCTTGTTCGAGAGAGCGAAGATCGATTGGTTTTTTATCTTTCACTTTGGAGATGATGCGCTCGATGAGACGGCGGTCCGGCCCGTCGGCGCCATCAACAAAAGCTTCACTGATAAAGCCTTCAATGATCTGCACAGTGAAGACACCATCCTTGACCTGCTGCGGCGGGATCAGCACCCTGGTGAGAAAAAATCCATCTTTACGGTAGCGGTCCTCCAGCTGTCGGACGCGCTCACGGAACGCTTCCAGAGAGATCTTCTTGCCGAAAAGCGGCTGAAAAAGCGCCAGCATTTCCTGCTCGGAGTAGCGCGTGCCGCCGTCGAATTTGACGCCTTTTGGCTCAAATTCCAGCTCATCGACTGCGCGTGGCGTCGCTGACTTCTCCGGTGACTGAATCCGCAGGTCAAACTCGGGCAGCCGCGGCAATGGCACCGGCACCCGCATCCGAGAGGTATCTGCATCCGGCGGGATGATTCTTGGGGGCACCTGCGCCTGTGCGGCAGCGGCCAAACAGGCCAGTGCAACACTGGTCAGGGTCGGGGCAAGGCGGGGCGGAGTCCTCATAAGGCCAATATTCTATTTCTCATCCATGACAATACGGGTGGAGAGGTTTCCTGACTGTGTGCGTCGCCAGTAAAAATCGATCAGCGGGTCTTGCGGATATTTTGCTCTTAGGCGCTCAAAGGCATGGACGGCACGTGGAGCGCCCGCGGTCAGCTCGGCATACGCCGCGCGATAGTCCGACAGTAATTCACGCTCACCGTTTGAGCCCCCAAGGGGCTGATACAGCATGACAGGCATCTCTTTTCCTTTGAGAACCACCTCGCCAACCAGACGAAACGCCAGGTCGGGACAGCCTTGCATGATCTCTTGGGTGCAGCAAATTCGGGTACCGAAATATTTGTTGACACCCTCGGTACGGGCTGCCGTATTGACAGTGTCACCAAGCGCCGTGAAATCCATTCTGGACTGAGAGCCAAAGTTGCCGATCGTTGCAATACCGCAATGCAGGCCAATGCGTGTTACGCCAAGGGAAATACCTTTGGCGCTTTGTGCGATTCGAAATCCTTCCGCATAGGCATCCAATTCAAGGGCACATCGTACCGCCCGCTCTTTGTGGTCTGCCTGCGGCAAAGGAGCATTGAAGACTGCCATAATGGCATCGCCAATGAACTTATCAATCGTACCCTGATGCTTCTGAATGATCGCGCAGGCACCATCGAGATAAGCGTTGAGCAGATCAGACAACTGGTCAGAGGCAAGCTTTTCGGCGAGGGTCGTAAATCCAGCAATATCAGTGAATAAGAAGGAAGCCTCCTGCCGTCTGCCGGTAAGGCTTAGGGCAGCGGGATTCTCAACCAGTTGCTCTACCACCGCGGGGGATACATAACGGGAAAAAGCCCCCTGTATAAATTCCTTTTGCTTTCGTTCAGCTTTGCCAATGAAGGTATCCATCATCCACAGCGACAGAGCGAGGGCCAGCGAGGGCGCGAGTAGTGGAACGAGCGGCAGTCCATGGGCATATCCGAGTACGCCACCGAGCCATAGGATGGTTAGTACGATCATTCCCATCAGAAAGTTAAATGCAATCGAGCGCTTCAGCAATCCAATCGCTACGCCGATTGCTGCAAAGAGGAGGCAGAAGCCCGCGACCTGCAAGCCCGAGGCCCTCTCGGCGCTTCGTCCTTCCAGCAACTGACTGATGCTGTGTGCTTGCACGAGGATGCCCGGCATCATGCCGCGCGTATCATCGTAAAGAATCGCCATGGGCGTGCGATGGCGATCGGTAAGAGAGAGCGTTGCCCCAATGAGCAGCAGCCGGCCTTCAAACCAGGCTTTGGGTAAGGCCGCTACCGCGTGGGCAGGATAAATCGGGAATGGTGGCGTGTCAGCATCGGGGCCGACCCTCCAAGCAATTTCAGGTTGTCTTGCGGGTGGCAGTGGCCGGCCCATCATGGCAACCGCTTTGCGCGAAAAACTTGGCGGAACTTCAGGTCCAGTCTCGCCGGGAAAAATCCAGCGGACCGAGCCATCAAAGGGATCGGTCGCCAGGTTGGCCGCGGCGCGTAATTCCTTCGGAACAAACTGATTGAGGTAGTCGAGCTGATCCTCAGTGACATGACCGGGGGTATTGGTGTAACTCACGAATACGGGTGTCTTGAGTTGGCGAATGGTCTTCGCAAGCAAGGCGTCTTTTGCGGGCTCAGTGGGCTGATCCAGTAGCACATCAAGACCGATTGCCTTGGCACCTTTGGCGTCGAGCTGAGCCAGTAATGAGGCCAAAAATGCCCGATCGACAGGGGATCGGTAGGCAAACCGGCTGAGCGTATCTTCGTTGATTGCAATCACCGCGATCTCTTTGGATTGCGGCATCGGCGGCTGAAAAGCGGCCACCCGAATATCGGCCGCAACATTTTCCAGATTGGCCAGAAAAGCCAAATGCCGGGTCGCCAGCGTTGCTGTCAGTGCAGCGATCACCACGATGAAAGTGGCTGCCAGCGACTGTTTGAGGGTTTGCGTACTACTTTTTTTCATTCGCCACGGCAGCACTTCGCATGCTTTCGAGAATCGCATCTGCCTGTGGAATGCAGCCTTTTTCGAGCATCCATGCCACCAAGACGATGGGATTGTCGACCGCTTTGGGAATGGCAGAGAAACTGATGGCGTGCTCCTGTTGGTCGATATTGACCAACATCGTGGTCATGCCCTGAAAGCGTGATAGTGGCGGCATACGCATCTGCGCTTCTCCCGCCTTCCACTGAAAGTCAGCGCGCCATGAGCGATCTGCCGCAAAGATGACAAAAGGCAGAGCCTGCTCTGACTCGGGCCGCCACATCACGGGCACTTCACCTTCTTGTAGGCATCGTTGGCCGGGGCGGGTGACGTCCACAAGCCAAGGCGAGGGAAGTTTCACCGAGCTAGCGCCAGAGCGAACGACACCGATTGAGCTAGTGCGGGCATCTCGCGAAGCAATCAGCACGGATAGGGCTTGTTTGGGATCGGGTGCGCCAGCAGCGGTATCCATTAGCGGGCCATTGAAGGGCCCGCGTCGGGTAATGGTCTTTCCGTCTGGCCCGATGACCACGAGCCGCTCGCCTTCTTTGAGAGTGATCGTTTGGGCACTGTCGACCGAGCCACCGACTTTAAAAGCGGTTCCTCGGACCTCCATGATCACCATCGGTGCGCTCAACACCTGTGACGGGAGCCCGCCGAGAGAGAGCGTTAGTGCAATCGTAAGCAGCCGCAGTAACCGAGATAAAAGTCTGGCAATCGAATCCATGAACGGTCTACCTTGGCGCGTTGCCCGGTCCTGCCGGGGTAGGTGTGGTCGCGGCAGCAGCCGCGACTGCAGTGCCGCGTGGCAGCGGGAGGGCGATTTCGGGTGCGCCATCACCCACGAGCACGAAGGCGCCCCAGAAAAATGGATGTGCTGTTTTTTCGGAGCTGATCATTCGACGTTGCGCAACTTGAAGCGAAGGGCTGATACCTTGATTGAGATCCGCTCCCGCCGATTCGAAGAGGACGGACATCAGCTGAGTCGTGGCTGCCGAGGGCACCTGCCAATGGCTGACCAGTAGATTTCGGGCGCCCGCGAAAAAGAAGGACTCTGCCAATCCCGAAAGCGCGTCTCCTCCGAAGCGCCCGCCCGCACCAGCGGTATTGCACGCCGACAACACCACCAGGTCTGCATTGACACGCATGGCAGCGATCTCACTGGCCTCAAGCAGCCCATCGTTTTGGCGATCGGTGGATTGGTCCGGCGGCGTGAGTACGAGTCCGGGCTCGGCTTGGCATTTCAGCTCCCCCGGCAGCAGCCCGTGAGTGGCAAAGTAAAGGACACGATAAGCATCAAGCGACTGGTTGCGAAAGGCCTCTTCGGTGGCGTTGCCACCTACCAGCAGATGATCTTTCCCCGTCACACCAAGGGCGCGGCTTACGGATGCAATCTCGCTTTCGGTATCGGGCAGGGGCAAAAGACTTGAAATCAGCTCCGACGGCACGGGCCCCTCTTGCCGGCAGCTGGTTGCTAGTGGCGAGGCATTCGGATTCACAACGCGCTGACTTTTTCCGCGCAGTGCTGGATTACCGATCGCAAAGAGTTTTTTCTCGGGCTTTATGGGCCGATCGATTGTTCTTAAGCTGAAAAAAGCATTCAGCGATGGTACGTGAGAGATGGATGCCTGCTGCACCAGCCAGGCGGCCTCGCGATAGCGGTTGATTTTAGCGGGCTGTGTGACCAGAATCGAAAACGGCAGGCTTGCAAGCGCGCCGGTTGGCGCAACAACCAAATGGGTCAGGCCTTTGAGCTGCTGTTCGACTTCGCCAAAAAGCGACTTGTACAGCTGATGAGAGCGCTCTAAGTCAAAATCAATGACCGTTGTTCCTTGGATTTCAAGCCCCCGGCGCAATGCAGTCACGGCATCGGTAAGGCTTTTCTCGTTTTCTTTTACCTCCCCAATAAAGATGCCATCACGACGAATGAGGGTGACAAAGGCCTCTTTCCTGCCCACCAGAAACGACACGACCCCCTCCTGGGCGCCCAGACGACGCCGCATCTCCAGTAGCGTCAAGGGCTTTGGTTTGATCAGGCTGAGATAGTCCGGAAATTTCTGCGACAGCTCGTATTCGTAATAGGTGATCTCATCGTCGGCTTGCTTGCGTCGGCCGGTCAGGCGGTCCTCGACAATCTTGCTGCGTTGGTCGGCGGGCAGTCCCATTTCATAGACTAGCTCGGTGTTGGTGATGTCACGACGACGCTTTGCCTGAGCAAGTTGATCCAGAAGTTGCTGCATCTCTGGGTTTGTATCGGAGAGCCGGGCTGCCGATTGGGCAATGACTTGGGCGACATTGTCGGGCCGCACATACTGAAAGGCGTCAAATGCCTCGGAAAAAAGCCCCTGAATTTGCGCCGGGTCCTTGAGGGTTTTTGCATAGGCTGTCACGGCCTTGCCAAATGGAATGAGGTCCTCTGCAGAGATGGCTGCTGAAGGCGGGATTTTGAGCCCGCCCAGCAGCTTAAAGATTTCACGATAGGTCACGATGGCGGAGGTATACGAG
>CAYXRY010000018.1:0-44566 GCA_964467545.1 uncultured Bordetella sp.
AGGATGTCCCGTCCGATGTGCGCGGGTAGGTGGCTTGAGCCTGCTGGTAACGGCAGGCCTAGAGGGATGGTCGCTATAAGGCCCTGCATTGCAGTGCCTCGTAACAGAATCCGGCCTATAGACTTACTTCATTTTTTTCACAGGGGTGCTCATGCGGATTTTGCATACGATGTTGCGTGTTGGTGAACTTCAGCGATCGATTCATTTTTACACCGAGATCTTGGGAATGAATCTTCTGCGTACGACGGATCGACAAGATCAGCAGTATTCGCTCGCGTTTGTCGGCTTTGGCCGCGGCAATGAAGACGGCCATGCAGAGATTGAATTGACTTATAACTACGGTGTGGCCAACTATGAGATGGGCAGTGCCTACGGCCATATTGCGATTGCTGTTCCGGATGCGGCAGCGGCGTGCGCGCGGATACAGGCGGCTGGCGGCCGGGTCACTCGGCCCGCCGGACCTGTGAAGGGCGGATCCACCGTGATTGCCTTCGTGCAGGATCCCGATGGCTATAAAATTGAGTTGATTGAGCGGGCAGTGCCTTCGGCCTGATGCCGTTACAATCCACGCATGAAGGTATTTAATCTGAAGTGCGAGCATGGCCATCCGTTTGAAGGATGGTTCAAAAGCCATGTGGCGTTTGAGGATCAGCGTTCCCGTGGCCTGTTGACTTGCCCGTTTTGCGATAGCCGCTGCGTGGAGAAAACTCTCTCGGCACCGAGATTGAATCTCTCGGGGGCTCAGGCCGATCCAGAGGCTGCCGTCACTGCGCCTGAAAAGCCAGAATTGACGGCCGATACGCAGACATCGGTATCGGCTGCGATCGATCCGAAGTCCTCTCCGACGCTCGCGCAGGCTTTGAAAGTAGTGCGTCAGTTGCTAGAGCACAGTGAGGATGTGGGCGAGCGTTTTGCCCAGGAGGCCCGGTCCATGCATCGCCAGGAGGCACCCCTGCGGCCGATTCACGGCAGCACCAGTCTGGAGACCGCTCGGGAGTTGGCGGATGAGGGCCTGCCGATCGTCCCGATCCCCTTTGCCGGCCTTCTTAAAAATTCTCTGCACTGACCCCGCCCCCGCTTTTGGCGTCGGTCGCCAAAGCTTGGGCCAAGCGAATTCCCCAGTTGTCCTGATAAATCACTTCATAAGTGATTTTTATCCTATTGATTTATATGAATTTTTATTTGAAAATCATTCTTGAAATAAGGCCTAAGTCGTTGTTTTAGAAAGAAAAAATCCCCATTTGACTTGACCGGTAACACTGATTTCCATAAAGTGGGAAATCGTGCAAAAAAGTGGTTTTTTGTGGGGGTTTTCTTTTGGCGCTATCGCTCGCCTTTTCCGGGGTCTCGGCCCTCAGCCTAGACGTCAAGGGCAGGATGACTATTCCGACGCGCTATCGGAATGAACTGTTGGCGCGCTCGCGGGGTGCGCTTGCTTTGGTGGAGAGCGACGACGGCTGCCTGCTGCTCATGGCCCAGTCGCTTTGGTCGGAGAAGGTGGCGCTGTTCTCCTCCGATGAGCGGGATGCGGAGCGACGGCGGTTCTGGATGGGCTTAAGCGACACCCCGGAGATGGATGCTCAGGGACGGGTGCTCATCAATCCCGTGCTGCGTGAGGGTGCACATATTCAACGCGATGTGATTTTGCTCGGGGTCGGAGACCTCTTCGAAATCTGGGATGCATCTGCATTGGAGCTGCACAAGCAGTCTGTCCGCCAGCGCAAGCGCGGCGGGAGTGCGATGTGACCGCAGCTGGACGACGCGGCGATCTTCAACAATCGTTCCCTGATGTGCAGGCCTTTGATCATCGCCCCGTCTTGCTGCAAGAGGCGGTACGCTGTCTACGCGTGATTCCAGAGGGGAGTTATATCGACGCAACTTTCGGCCGGGGTGGCCACAGTGCGTTGATTCTTCAGCAGCTCGGTCCATCGGGCCGACTCATTGCATTCGATCGTGATCCTGCCGCAGTAGCGGTCGGCCAAAAGATTCACGATCAGCGTTTTCAAATGATTCACGCACCGTTCAGCGAGCTGACCGAGCGGCTTGCTGAGCGCGGGATTGATCAGGTCGATGGTGTGCTCGCCGATCTCGGCGTCTCGTCTCCGCAACTTGACGATCCCCAGCGCGGTTTTAGCTTTCGATCGCGTGGCCCACTCGATATGCGAATGGATCCAACCCGAGGCGAGCCCGTATCGGCCTGGATGGCCAAGGCATCTCCCGATGAACTTCAGAAAGTGATTCAAGACTATGGCGAAGAACGGTTTGCTGTTCCGATTGCAAACGCGATTGCGGCTCGCTGCGCATCCGCAGCCCGGGGAGAGGCAGAGCCCCTGCAGAGCACCGAGGACTTGGCTGAGCTCGTCGTCCAAACGCTTCGGCGGTGTCGCGCACGTCGTGAGCCGGGCCAGCATCCGGCGACAAGAACGTTTCAGGCTCTACGGATTCACATCAATCGCGAGCTGGAGGAGCTCACGGCCTTACTTGAAGCCGCCGTCCGCCTGCTGCGCGAGTCTGGGCGCCTTGCGATTATCAGCTTTCACTCGCTGGAAGATCGGATTGTTAAACGATTCTTTCGCGATGCCGCGCGGGAGGCGCCGCCTGTTCCCGGCCGTGGCATAAGTCGTAGCCAGCGGGCATTGCTCTGCGGACTGCAGGATCGGATTGGCCGGCCTGCGCCCAATTCCCGGCTTAGGGTCATTGCACGGATTCGTCCGCGCGAAGAGGAAATCATCGGAAATCCTCGGGCACGTTCGGCGATGCTGCGGGTAGCCGAGCGCTGTGGCGCAACGTTGGAGCCTCCCCGATGACGCGACATCAGTGGCTTTTGGTCGGACTGATTACGGCATCGTCGCTTTCTCTGGTCAACGCTCGATATCACGAGCGCCGACTCTTTACACAGATGGATCGGACAGAGCGTGCCGGCCTAAAACTGGACTCCGATATTGAGGTGCTTCAGGTAGAGCTCACCGCCTTGCGCAACCCGGGCCGCATTGATGCCGCCGCTCGGCGTGACTTGAAAATGATCCCGCTGCGTCCGACGGAGCCGATGTATTACCGGCCGGCCGGCAGCCCAGGAGTAGCCCGTTGAGTAGTCAGAGCAGCGCCCTGCCTGGCCGCGTCCAGTCTCGGGCAGCAGGCCGCTCGGCGGTGCCGGTACTGACGTGGCGGGCGACCCAAGGCCGATCGCGTTTCGTGCTGTTTTTGCTGATGGCCGGGTTTTGCATCGTGATCATTCGAGCCTTCACGTTGCAGCTGGTGCATGCCGACCAGTGGCAAAGCCGAGCGGAAAAGCGTTTCGAGCGGCCGAGGGAAATTCCTGCCAACCGTGGCCGCGTCCTGGACCGTCATGGCGAAGTCATTGCCTCGAGCGTTCAAGAGGAGCAGCTGGGTATTGTGCCGACACGTTTTGTCGGCAATCTTGCGCCAGCGGGCGATAAAAAAGTCGATGCACAGCGGGCTGCCAAAAAGAAAATCGAGGATCAGAAGCTCGATGAATTGGCTGTCATTTTAGAGATGAAACCTTCTGAGGTACGCGCAAAGATTTATAGCGCCAAAAAATTCTTCTGGCTTGCGCGCGGACTGAATCTTGAGCAGGCGGATCGGATCCGTGCACTTCGTCTGGAAGGTATTGAGCTTGAAAATGATTTTCGTCGCTACTATCCATATGGGGAAGCTTTCGCGCACGTTGTGGGTTTTACCAATGCGCATGAGCAGGGCGCTGAGGGCCTGGAGGCCACTCATGATCAGGCGCTGCGCGGCACATCAGGCCAGCTGCGCGTTGTCATTGATCGACGCGGATCGGCAGTAGAGGGCAGAACGATTGCAGATGCGCTTCACGGAAAAGACTTGCAGCTTTCTTTAGATGCCAGCATTCAAAGCATGGTGTACTCGACTCTGAAGTCGGCCGTTGCGGAGCATCGTGCGAAAGCAGCAGCAGCAGTGGTGATTGATGCACAGACGGGTGAGGTCTTGGCTCTTGTGAATGAGCCCTCATTTGATCCAAACAATCGGATAAAACTGAATCCAGATCGTGTTCGAAATCGGGCAGTTACCGATACATTCGAGCCAGGCTCAACGATGAAGTCATTTTCGATTGCCGCAGCTTTAGAGCTTGGCCGTGTCAGTCCGAAAACTGAGGTCCAGACGGCCCCGGGCAAAATTACGATTGGCAACCGCACGATTGGTGACTCGCATCCTCATGGAACCCTTACCGTCGAGGAGGTGCTGGCAAAATCCAGTAACGTCGGTACCGTTCGAATTACACAGCGGCTGCAGGCAAAAGAGCTTTACGATTTTTATGTAGCTGCAGGTTTCGGTCGTGTGCCGGATGTTGGCTTAAACGGCGCTACCGCAGGCCGCCTGCGGCAGCCTGAAAAATGGGTTCCGATTGATCAGGCCACCATCTCTTATGGCCATGGCGTATCGGTATCGTTGTTGCAACTCGCGCGGGCATACACTGTATTTGCCCGCGACGGAGATCTGGTACCGATCTCCTTTGTTCCGCAGCCTGGGCCTGTGTCGGGCGTGCCAGTGATATCGCCAGAGACAGCCCGCTCTGTTCGCAAGATGCTTGAGATGGCGACCACCCAGGGCACCGCGCCCAAGGCCCAGATTGCCGGTTTTCGCGTGGCAGGAAAAACCGGTACCGCGCACAAGCCCGAGCGCGGCGGTTATGCGAAAAATAAATACGTCGCCTCATTTGTTGGATTCGCGCCTGCCGACCAGCCCCGATTTGTAATTGCGGTGATGGTCGATGAGCCCAGCGCAGGCAAGCACTATGGTGGCGAGGTCGCCGCTCCGATTTTCGCTCAAATTGCCAACGATGCTTTGCGTCGGATGCAGATGTCGCCCAATCCGGCGTTGCGAATTCTTCCTGCAGTTGCCCTCATCGGGGAGGGAACGGAGTGATGCCAGCGGTATCTCCGCCCCATCCCATGGCCCTGCGTGATGCGCCATCAGATCACGCTGCCGAGTGGCTTCGGCAGCGGCTCGGGCGGCAGGCCAATCTCTGCTCAGATAGCCGAAGGCTTCAGCCCGGTGATGGATTTTTGGCCAGAGGCGGCCAGCGATTTTCGGCAGACGAGCACCTTGCAGCCGCAATCGCAGCTGGAGCGGCAGCGGTACTGATTGACGCGGGGGATGCAGCGGATGGTCAGGATCGGCCGGGACAGGTTCCCATTCTCGGTGTGCCGCAGCTTTCCCATCGGATGGGCATGGTGGCATCTGCGTTTTACGGCCGGCCGAGCATGACGATGCAGGTCATTGCGGTAACAGGAACCAACGGAAAGTCAACCGTGACGGCAGCGCTTGGCCATGCCCTCGCGGAGTGCGGCATTGCCTGTGCCGTCATCGGCACGCTGGGTGTTGGTGTGTTTCCCGCAGACTGTGGTCCGTCATTTGAGCCGAACTGGGAACCACAGCTGACTGCTGGATTGACCACGCCGGATGCGGTCGACTTGCAGCGGCTTTTGGCGGATCTTCGTTCGCGACAAATCATGGTGGTCGCACTCGAGGCGTCCTCTTTTGGTCTGCAGCAGGGGAGGCTTCAAGGCTGTGCCATTAAAGCGGCCGCATTTACCAATCTGAGTCACGACCATCTTGATGTGCATGGCACGATGGAACGTTATGCGCAGGCCAAGGCCTTGCTGTTTGCATCACCCTCGTTGGGCACCATGATTGTGAACACGGATGACGCCTATGGGCATCTGATGTGGGGTGCTACCGAGCACCACATTGACCGCATCGCGATTGGACAGCATTGGCCGGAGAACGCCCAAGGCGCACTTTCCAGCTCTGACCTCCAGCTGGACGATGCAGGATGGCAATTCACCGTGAAGGCAATGGGCGAGGCCGCTGATCTTTCGGGGCCAGTGACGCTGCCCGTCTTTGGTCGACACAATGTCGATAACGCACTGATGGTGGCCGGCTGCATGGTGGCAATGGGCGTTGATGCGGAGCGCATTCGCTCATGCCTGAGCCGCTTTCATCTTCCATCCGGCCGTCTTCAGATGATGAGGCGGATCGATCGGCCCTGGGTCTGCATTGATTACGCCCACTCGCCAGATGCGTTGTCTCGTGTGCTGGAAGCCTTGCGGCCTGTTGTCAGGACGCGATCAGGCCAGCTGATTTGCATTTTCGGCTGCGGCGGCGATCGTGATGCAGAGAAGCGGCCTGCGATGGGTGCGATTGCAGCCCAGCTTGCGGATCGAGTGATCTTGACTTCCGATAATCCACGCAATGAGCCGGCGCAGAACATCATTGCAGCGATTCGCTCGGGAGTCCCCAATGCGCTGTCGCACAAAATCCAAGTCCAACCTGATCGTGGAGCCGCTATCGCGTCGGCCATTGCAGCTGCTTCGGCTCATGATGTCGTGCTGATCGCTGGAAAAGGCCATGAGCGCCATCAGATCATTGGTGATACCGCTGTTCCTTTTCGTGATGAAGCCCACGCCCAGGCGGCCTTAGAGGCCTGGATAGGATCGGCAGCCGCACAGCGTGCAGGAGAAATGCATGCCGCAACTTAGGGAATTGATTGCTCAGGTGGCGGGCGCGCGGCTGGTCACTCCCCCTCAAGTAGAGAGCAATCAGACTGACTTCGCGCAAAAGGAATTCGATTCAATCAGCACCGATAGCCGGACTCTAAAGTCAGGGGCCCTATTTTTTGGCCTGAGCGGTCCTCGATTTGAGGGCGCCGCTTTTCTTCAGTCCGCCCAAGATCGTGGGGCCTGCGCTGCCGTGTTGTCGACGATGGCAACAACGCCAGCCGAGATTCGCATACCTTTGATTCTCGTGCCCGATGTGCTCATTGCTCTGCAGCAGTGGGCCCGCTATTGGCGAAGTGTATGGCCGGGGCGCTGTATTGCGGTGACGGGTAGCAATGGAAAGACCACCATCAAGCAGATGATTCAGTCGATTGCGGAAATGGATCTCGGGTCGATGCACGTCTGGGCAACTCCGGGTAATTTGAATAATCACATCGGGGTTCCCTTGTCGGTATTGGGCCTGCAATCCGCCCATCAGCTGGCGGTATTGGAGTTGGGCATGAATCATCCCAATGAAATCGCAGCGCTTGCGGGCATCGCTCGTCCCTCTGTGGCGCTTGTGAACAATGCTCAGCGCGAGCATCAAGAGTTTATGAAGTCTGTGCGGGCGGTCGCAATCGAAAACGGCACGGTCTTTGAGGCTCTGCCGCCAGAGGGTATTGCCATTTATCCGCGGGATCCTTTGCATGAGGCCATTTGGCTGCGGCAGAGTCAGCATCTCAAAACCCCAGCGATTCGGTTTGGGCTGCGCGACACGGCTGCCGCAACTGAGGCTGCTGAGAGGGAGGTTCTGGGTCAATGGATTACCTCGGATTCCGATGCGCCACTGCTTCAGATTGAATTTCCTGATCGACAGTCGATCATCGTGAGGCCCCGTGGTCTAGGCCTGCACTTTGCGCTGAACATGATCGCTGCGGCCGCCTGTGCTTTTGCTGCGGGCCTACACCTCAAAGCCATCGAGCAGGCATTGAATGCGTTTGAGCCTCTGGCAGGCCGTGGCCGCGCGATTGCGCTGGCCGGAGGGGGGACGTTAGTGGATGACACCTACAACGCGAATCCTGATTCGGTACGCGCCGCGATTGATGGATTATCCCGTATGGGGGTCCCCCGGGCTCTCGTGCTCGGAGATATGGGTGAAGTTGGCGATCAGGGGCCGCACTTTCATCGAGAAGTGCTTGACTATGCAGCCCAGCGTCAGCTTGATGCCATCTGGGTTCATGGCCAAGCCATGGCAGCAGCCCACCATCAGACCGGGATCGGCCAATCTTTTGATCGAATCTCCACGCTCATTGAGACCGCATCACGGTGGGTCAACCTACAGCAGCAGGCGCAGCGCCGGCCTTCGTTGTGGATAAAGGGCTCACGCTTTATGCACATGGAGCGGATAGTACAGGCGATCGCTTCGCAGCAGGAGGGCCAGCCCACATGCTGCTGATTCTCGCGGATTGGCTTGAACAGTACATACGGGCATTCAATGTCCTGAACTACATCACGCTGCGGGCTGTGCTGGCGGCGCTGACGGCGCTAGGTATTGGCCTGGTGCTGGGGCCCTTTGTGATTCGTCGATTGACGGAGATGAAGGTGGGCCAGGCGGTACGTGACGATGGGCCTCAGACCCATCTCTCGAAAAGCGGCACGCCGACAATGGGCGGCGCTTTGATTCTGCTGGCCATTGGCGTGACCACGCTGCTATGGGCGGATCTCAGTAATCGTTTTGTTTGGGCTGTACTGATCGTGACGCTCGGTTTTGGCGCGATTGGATGGGTTGACGACTATCGTAAGGTCGTTCGTCAAGACCCGATAGGGTTGCCGGCACGGTGGAAGTATTGGTGGCAGTCCGTGATCGGGATTATCGCTGCGGTGTACTTGGCGTTTTCCGTCCCCGCCCAGAGCAACGCTCAGGCCTGGGAGTTATTCATGCAGTGGATCAGCAATGGATTTTCAATTGACTTGCCACAGCGTGCTGACTTGATTGTTCCCTTTTTTAAAGAGGTTGCTTATCCGCTGGGCGTCTTTGGCTTTATGGTGCTGAGCTACTTTGTCATCGTCGGCTCAAGCAATGCAGTCAATCTGACAGATGGCCTGGATGGGCTGGCCATCATGCCGACGGTGCTGGTGGCGGGTGCGCTTGGTGTTTTCGCCTACACCTCTGGCCATGCAGTGTTCGCCAAGTATCTGCTGATTCCCCATATCTCAGGCGCAGGAGAGCTCACCGTATTTTGTGCTGCTCTGGTCGGCGCCGGTCTGGCCTTTCTTTGGTTTAACGCATATCCAGCCCAGGTGTTCATGGGAGATGTGGGTGCGCTTGCGCTTGGGGGCGCCCTTGGCACCGTGGCGGTTGTCGTCCGGCAGGAGATTGTGCTGTTCATTATGGGCGGGGTGTTCGTGATCAACACCCTCTCGGTCATGCTCCAAGTGGGTTATTTCAAATATACAAAGCGGCGTTTTGGTGAAGGTCGACGCATTCTTCGAATGGCGCCTTTGCATCATCACTTTGAGGTCGGTGGTTGGAAAGAGACTCAGGTCGTAGTCCGCTTTTGGATCATCACCATGATTCTTGTGCTGGCTGGGCTATCAACGCTCAAGCTGCGTTAACTCAATTGATGTAAAGGATTTATGAGAATTTCAAAAACAGTCAGTCCAATAACTCCCGCTGAACGTGTTCCGGCTATTCCCATGGGATTGGATTGGTCATCGTGCCATGTCATGGTCTTAGGGCTTGGCGAGTCGGGTCTGGCGTGTATTCGATGGCTGCTGCGTCAAAACGCACAGATTTCTGTGTTGGATACTCGGGAGTCACCCCCCGGCCTGGAGCGGCTGCGTACGCTGGACGGCCAGCATCGACTGTCGCTGCATCTCGGGCTGGCCTCACCATTTGATTCAAGCTGGTGCAACGAGATCGACCTGTTGATCCCGAGTCCGGGCCTATCACCCTATCCGGAGCATGCAAGCCCCGTCCATGCTGTGTTATCCGCAGCAAAAGAACGCGATGTCAGGGTGGTGGGTGAGCTCGATTTATTTGAGTGGGCCATTCATCACGCAGCCCATGCCAGCAGCCAGCGGGATGCAACCCCCGATCTTGCATTGCCACTGGAGCTGCCCAAAATTTTGGCCATTACGGGAACCAACGGAAAGACCACGACGACGCAGATGGCCGCCGCGTTACTTCGGCGTGCCGGTCTCGATGCGCAAGAGGCCGGCAACATCAGCCCATCACTGCTGGATGCCGTGATGGCCCGCGAGGATGAGAGCCGATTCCCCGAGGTCTGGGTGTTGGAGCTATCCAGTTTTCAGCTCGCTTATGCCCAGCATTTTCATCCGACAGCGGCAGTCTGTCTGAATATTTCTGAAGACCATCTGGATTGGCATCGGGATTTCGATGATTACGTTTCTGCTAAGGGAAGGATCTATGGCATTGGAATTGCGCCGGCGCAGTCCGATGTGCTTTGTATCGGTTACCGACAAGATGCGCGAGTCATGGAACTGATGGCACCGCACCGCCATATCTGCACGTTCGGCACCGAGCCGCCCAATCGTTCGGGTGATTTTGGTCTGCAGGAAGAGGGCATCTCTTGGATGACGATGGCCGATGCCCATGACGAGGCGCGGCTGCATCGTCTGATGCCTGCCGATGCCTTGCGTGTGCGCGGCCGACACAATGCCATGAACGCCTTGGCTGCCCTGGCGCTTTGCCGCGCGGTCACCCCCGCTTTGGCCCCGCTGCTGCATGGTCTGCGAGAGTTTCGTGGTGGTGCCCATCGCATGCAGTGGATTGCGCATCTGCAGGGCATTGAATTTATCGATGACAGTAAAGGGACCAATGTTGGCGCAACTGCTGCTGCATTACATGGATTGACACTACCGGTGATTCTGATTGCTGGCGGTGATGGAAAGGGCCAGGATTTTTCGCCGCTGCTTGCCGCAATGCGCGGCTCAACAAAGGCCGTAGTCACTATCGGCCGCGATGGTCCTGCGATTGGACAGATCGCGCAGCAGGCGGGCCTGACGACCGTTGCTGCTCAGGATATGGGCCAGGCGGTGCAACAGGCCGTGGCCCTGGCCCAACAACTCGGGCTTGGGCATGCCGCTGTATTGCTGTCGCCCGCCTGCGCCAGCTTTGACATGTATGCCAACTACGTTGAGCGGGCAAATTATTTTTGTGAGGCGGTCCAGGACATGGCTGCCGCGCAGGGAGTCTCATGCTGATCCAGCAGTCGCCCTCCCCTCTTTCTTGGCTCGGCGCGGATCGGATCCTGGTATCCGTTTTTGTGGGTCTGCTGCTGGTCGGGCTGGTCATGGTGTATTCGGCCAACCTGCCGCTGCCCAGCAACAACGCAGAGTCTGTGTTTTGGCGGGGCATGCGGGGCCATCCCATTCATTTGTTAATTGGGATGGCAGCACTTTTGATCATGACACGTATACCGAGTGCCATGCTTCAGAGCCTATCAACACCTCTATTTTTTCTTGGAATTGCATTGCTGCTCGTGGTGGCGGCGATGAAGATTGTATTGGGTCCGGCGATTCTTAAAGATGGCGCTGTCCGGGCAATTCCCTTGGGGCTTTTTACCCTTCAGCCCGCAGAGCTGATGAAATTTTTCTCGCTCTTATTTGCGGCGGCGTATGTCGTACGTCGACAGGATCGTATGCATACTTTCGTGCGGGGCCTGCTGCCGATTGGCTTTTTAATGTCGTTGGTCATGCTGCTTCTGCTGTATCAGCCCGATTTGGGATCGACCATGGTGATCACGCTGATTACCGCAGCAATCCTATTTCTTGGCGGCATGAGCCTGAGAATTTTTGTGCCTCTGTTGCTGGCGTTGGGCGCGGTCTTTGCGGTGATGGTCTGGCTCACGCCCTGGCGTTTGATGCGGCTGATCTCTTATCTCTCCCCTTGCGATCCTGATCAGGTCCAGAGCACCGGCTTTCAGCTCTGCGGCGCTCTGATTGCTTTTGGCCGCGGCGGATTCTTTGGTTCAGGCCTTGGCACAGGCATTGCAAAAATGGGCCATCTTCCGCTGCCGCACACCGACTTCATCTTTGCGATGATGGGTGAGGAGATCGGATTTGTTGGCGTCACGCTGGTCATCCTGGCGTTCGCGTTTATTGTCCGGCGGGCCATTGAAATCGGCCGCATCGCGATGTCACAGGAGCGGCTTTTTGCTGGCCTTGTGGCCCAAGGCATTGGTGTATGGCTAGGCCTTCAGACTCTGATTCACGTGGGTGTGAATACCGGATTACTGCCCACTAAAGGCCTGACGCTGCCGTTTATCAGTCATGGTGGAAGCTCCATGCTTGCCGTCTGTATTGCGATGGGCACGCTGCTGCGCATCGATGCGGAGAATCGGCAGCATGTGAGGGGGATGAAGTCGTGACGGATCGGCGGGTCCTTATTGCTGCCGGTGGCACGGGAGGCCACATCTTTCCTGCGCTCGCTGTTGCGCAACTCATGATGCAGCGGGGCTGGCATGCCGAGTGGGTCGGTTCCGACCGTGGGCTTGAGGCCCGTATTATTCCCGCAGCGGGCATTGGCTTGCACATTCTGAGATTTGGCGGACTGCGTGGCAGGGGGGCCATGGCCTGGCTGAGCCTGCCGCTGCGGCTTTTTCGTGCGGCCCGAGATGCCTTTGCAATTTTTTCTCGGGTGCGGCCCGAGGTGGTTGTCGCCTTCGGCGGCTATGTGACGTTTCCGATCGGCATGGTGGCCTCGATGCGGCGCATTCCGCTTTGCGTGCACGAGCAAAACGCGGTCATGGGCACGGCCAATCGGTGGCTTGCCCGTCTCGCCTCTCGCGTTATGGTGAGCTTTCCAGGTACTCGTTATGCACCGGCCCGCGCCCTTCTGGTGGGCAATCCCGTGCGCGAAGAGATTCACCAGCTCGCTGACCCTGAAGCGCGTTATCGAGAACGCCATGGCCCGCTCAAGCTCTTGGTGATCGGTGGCAGTCTCGGCGCATCGGTCTTGAATCGCCAGCTGCCAGCCTATTTTGCGCAGGTGATCGCTGCCGGCCAGCCACTCTTGATTCGTCACCAGACCGGGCCGGCCGATCGCGAGCTGGTGATGGCCGAGTATCGCAGGCTGGGCGTGACGGCCCAGTGCAGCGCATTTATTGAAGATATGCAGGCGGCCTACGGCGAGTCAGATCTGGTGATTTGCCGCGCAGGTGCATCGACGGTGACGGAGGTCGCGGCTGCAGGTGTTGCTGCCATGTTTGTGCCCCTACCCCACGCCATCGATGATCACCAGTCGGCCAACGCCCGCGCGCTCGTGGAGCAGCAGGCTGCATGGATGATGGCCCAGGACCAGCTGGCATCTGCTGAGATGGTGTCTTGGCTTGCGGCCTGCACTCGGGAGACGCTGCTTGCATGCGCGGTGCGGGCCCGGTCACTGAGTCTGAAAGACGCTGCCCATCAGGCCGTGCAGATTGTGGCATCCGTTGCGCCACCGTCACTCACGGAGCCCAGCCGATGAGACACAAGATTGAGACGATTCATTTCGTTGGAATTGGTGGCTCGGGCATGTCCGGCATTGCAGAAGTGCTGCTCACGCTGGGCTATCGAGTACAGGGATCCGATGTTGCCCGAAATGCCGCAACGGAGCGACTCAGCAGCCTCGGGGCCACCATTTTTTATGATCATGCCGCCGAGCACCTCGGCCAGGCCAATGCCGTGGTGATTTCAAGCGCGGTCCGGCCAGAGAATCCGGAGGTCCGCGCCGCGCGACTGCGCCGCATTCCCGTTGTGCCACGCGCCTTGATGCTCGGCGAGCTCATGCGGTTAAAGCAGGGCATTGCTATTGCCGGCACTCACGGTAAGACCACCACCACGAGCCTTGTCGCCAGCGTATTGGCACAGGCAGGGCTTGATCCAACCTTCGTCATTGGCGGACGCTTAAACAGTGCAGGCGCGAACGCGCGGCTTGGACTCGGTGATTACATTGTTGCGGAGGCCGATGAGTCGGACGGTTCTTTTTTAAATCTTCTGCCCATGATTGCGGTCATCACCAATATTGATGAAGACCACATGGAGACTTATGACCATGACATTGCCAAATTAAAGCAGGCCTTCATCGCATTTACGCAGCGCCTGCCGTTTTATGGCACAGCGGTGGTCTGTGTCGATGACCCGTTTGTGCGGGATATCATCCCGATGATTTCTAAGACAGTTGTGACCTATGGCCTCGCTGAGGATGCGCAGGTGCGCGCGACGGAGGTTCAGGCCGAGGGGCCGGCCATGCGGTTTGTGGTCCATCGTGAGGCAGAGCCCGCCTGCCCGATCACCTTAAATCTTCCTGGTCGGCATAACGTACAAAATGCGCTGGCGGCCATTGCGGTTGCGACTGAACTCGGCCTTGAAGATACGGCCATCGTTGCTGCACTCAGAGATTTTCGTGGCGTGGGCAGACGTTTTCAGGTGGATGCATCGCTGCCAGCCGCTGGCGGTGGCCGCTTCGCATTGATTGATGACTACGGACATCATCCTGCTGAGCTTGCAGCAACGCTTGCCGCTGCCCGTGGCGCCTATCCGGGCCGGCGTATTTTGCTGGCGTTTCAGCCGCACCGATACAGCCGCACCCGTGATTTGTTTGAGGATTTTGTGCGTGTGTTGGGCGAGGCGGATCAGCTCTTGCTGGCCCCGGTTTATGCAGCGGGCGAGCCAGCGATTGCTGCGGCGGACGGTAAGGCCCTTGCGCGGGCGATCCGGGTCGCTGGCCGCGTCGAGCCGATTTATGTGGAATCGATTCAAGAGATGCCGGACCACATCCGCGAGCATGCGCGAGACGGCGATGTTGTGCTGTGTATGGGTGCGGGCTCCATCGGCGCAGTCGCGGCCACACTCAGAGCCCAGGGGGCCAGATGAACCACAGGGATCATGCAAAGCCTGTCTTTAAACGCGTTGCGGTGCTCTTGGGCGGTGAGTCAGCTGAGCGTGAGATTTCTCTGCGATCTGGCACGGGCGTATTGGCTGCGTTACAGCGCTGCGGTGTGAATGCCTTTGGTTTTGATCCGGCCGAGCGGCCTTTGCAGGCGTTACGAGATGAGTCGGTGGATTGCGCTTTCGTAGCACTGCATGGCCGATTTGGTGAAGACGGCACCGTGCAGGGCATGCTTGAATTATTGAAAATTCCCTACACAGGAAGCGGTGTGATGGCCAGCAGTGTGGCCATGGACAAGGCCATCACAAAACGGATTTGGCAGCAGGCCCAGCTGCCAACACCTGATTTTGAACTCCTCTCCGAGGGCTTTGATGCTGATCGGGTTGTAAAACGGCTCGGTCTGCCGATGGCGATCAAGCCCGTGATGGAAGGCTCATCGCTTGGCTTTACGCGCGTGGATCGGCAGTCGGATCTTGCGGCGGCTTATCGAGCAGCCCGCCGATACGATAAGTTGGTCATGGCAGAGCAGTTTGTCTCGGGACGTGAATTTACCTGCGCGGTCTTGCAGGATGCATCGGGCCGGCCACAGGCGCTGCCGGTGATTGAGATCCAAGCCCCCGAAGGCCGTTACGACTATCAGAATAAATATTTTGGAGACGCGACACGCTATCTCTGCCCGGCACCGATGGATGCAGCACTGACTCAGAAGATCCAGTCCTTATCGGTTGACGCTTTCGAGACGATTCAGTGTACGGGCTGGGCGAGGGCAGATCTCATGTGGGATGGCAAGACTGATCCCATGCTTTTGGAGATCAACACATCGCCAGGCATGACGGATCACTCGTTGGTGCCAATGGCTGCCCAGGCTGCGGGCATCCCCTATGACGAATTGGTATTGCGAATTCTGGCCCAGGCCAGTCTGAAGATTGGGGCCGTCCAATGAGGCCGTCACCGATGCGAGATTTCTGGAATTCGCCTTCAAGGTTAAATCGCCTCTCGGGCCTGCTGGTTGCGATCTCGGGCCTGGCTCTGGTTGGGCTTTTCTTTTTCTGGATGGCAAATCGTCCTGCCTTTGTCGTGAAGCGGGTGATTGTGGAATCTGTTGCGGGTGATTTAAAACATGTATCGGCTCCACAGATTCATGCCGCAGTCGCAGAGGCCTTAAACGGCACTGTATTGTCGGCAGATTTGGTTCAGGTCCATCGATCACTGCAGGCGATTCCGTGGATTCGCAGTGTGACGGTTCGGCGCATTTGGCCCAATCGTCTGCTGGTGCGGCTTGAAGAGCAACGCGCTGTCGCCGTCTGGCCCAATGGCCGGCTGGTGAATGATGCCGGCGAGTCTTTTGCAGCACTGGCCGCAGATCATGAAGAAAACTGCCGGCTCATTCCCTTGGCCGGTCCTGCGGGCAGTGAGCGTCTGGTGCTTGATCGGGCCCGCTTATTGGCCCAGTGGATTGCGCCAACGCAGCGGCATTTGCAGCGGCTTACGCTTTCCGAGCAATACGCCTGGACAGCAGAGCTCACCGGAGGCCTGGTGCTGGAGCTCGGCCGCGATGCGCTTGCTACGCCCGTCGAGGAGCGTGTTCGGATGTTTGTCAAAACCCAGCCCTGGCTCGCACAGCGGCTGGGGTTGCCTGGCGAACCGCCGCGCCTGGCGCGGGCGGACCTTCGCTATGCCATCGGCTACGCCTTCGTGCCGCTGCCGGCTGGCGCCGACATCCTGCCTCTCGGTTCGGATCCAACACCGCTTTGTATTGGACTGCACACATGAATTTGCGCCAGAAGAATTTTGTGAGGACACCAAATGACGCGTGAAGCCAAAAACTTAATCGTCGGGCTGGATATTGGAACTTCCAAGATCGTCACGATTGTTGCCGAGATTCTTGAGGATGGCCGGCTTGAAGTCATCGGCCTAGGCCAGGCCGATTGCGAGGGCCTTAAAAAAGGTGTCGTCGTCAATATTGATGCAACGGTTCAGTCGATTCAGAAGTCGCTTGAAGATGCGGAGCTGATGGCCGATTGCAAGATCGCTGCAGTCTGGACTGGAATCGCGGGCAGTCATATACGGAGCTTTAACTCGACCGGAATGGTCGCCATCAAAGAAAAAGAAGTGTCGCAGACCGATGTCGATCGTGTGATTGAGACCGCCACTGCGGTCAGCGTGCCCTCCGATCAGCAGGTGCTGCATGTGCTGCCGCAGGAATTCATGATCGATGGCCAGGACGACGTGCGTCAGCCCCTTGGAATGAGCGGTGTTCGGCTGGAGGTCCGCGTTCATATCGTCACTGGATCGGTGAGCGCGGCACAAAACATCGTTAAGTGTGTTCGTCGGTGTGGGCTGGAGGTCAATGAGCTCATTCTGCAGCCGCTGGCCTCGAGCCATTCGGTCTTAACGAAGGATGAAAAAGAGTTGGGTGTGGCACTCGTGGATATTGGTGGCGGCACTACTGATATCGCGATTTTTTCGGGCGGCGCCATTCGGCATACTGCGGTGATTCCGATTGCGGGTGATCAAATCACCAACGATATTGCGATGGCCTTGCGCACCCCGACTCACGAGGCCGAGGCCATCAAGATTCGTCAAGGAATCGCGAAGCAGGCATTGGCGGATCCGCAGGCTTGGTTTGAGGTGCCCGGCCTTGGAGATCGGCAGCCCCGACAGCTGTCGCGTCAGGCGCTTGCCGCGGTGATTGAGCCCCGTATCGAAGAATTGTTTTCTTTAGTCCAGCATGTCATTCGTGAATCCGGCTACGAAGAGCTGCTCTCTTCAGGAGTGGTGATCACGGGGGGCAGCGCCATGCTGCCCGGCATGGTGGAGCTTGGTGAGGATGTTTTCCTAAAACAAGTACGCATCGGAGTGCCAGCCTATCGCGGCAATCTTTCCGATGTGGTGAGCAATCCGCGTTTCTCCACGGCCATGGGGCTGCTGGAAGAGGCGCGATTGCAATGGATCCGGGGCCGCAAGGAGGTCGTCAGCAGTGGTTCGTTCAAAGACACCCTTGCGCGGATGAAGCAGTGGTTTGTGGGGAACTTTTAACTTCTGATCAGGAGGCAGCAATGAATTTTGAAATGTTTGAGACGGAAACTCAGGGCACGATCATCAAGGTGGTGGGCGTGGGCGGTGCGGGGGGTAATGCCGTGAATCACATGGTTTCTCGCGGTGTACAGGGTGTGGAATTTATCTGCATCAACACCGATGCCCAGGCGCTGGCCAAATCAAAAGCCAGCAACACATTACAGATTGGCGGCACGGGACTGGGCGCAGGCGCCCGTCCCGATGCGGGCAAGGCCGCCGCAGAGGCGGACCGCGAGCGCATTGCCGATGCATTACGTGGCGCTCATATGGTCTTTATTACCGCCGGAATGGGTGGCGGCACGGGCACTGGCGCAGCACCGGTGGTCGCTGAAATTGCCAAAGAAATGGGGGCATTGACGGTTGCTGTGGTGACCAAGCCCTTTAGCTTTGAAGGTGTGCGCCGTGAGGCAGCCGCCGAGAGGGGCCTGGGCGAGTTGGAGGGCCGGGTCGACTCGTTGATTATTGTGTTGAACGAAAAACTCGAAGAGGTACTGGGAGAAGACGTAACCCAGATCGAGGCCTTTGCAGCTGCCGATGATGTGCTGAATAACGCAGTCGCCGGCATCGCGGAGATCATCAATGTCGAGGGGCTGGTCAACGTTGACTTTGAAGATGTCAAGACGGTGATGAGCGAGCAGGGTAAGGCCATGATGGGTACGGCCTGCGCCGCGGGCGAAGATCGGGCCCGCATTGCTGCCGAGAATGCGGTCCAGTCGCCGCTGCTGGAGGGCGTTGATTTATCCGGTGCCCGAGGCATCCTGGTCAATATCACTGCCAGCCGCGCACTGAAGCTCAAAGAGACCCGTGTGGCGATGGAGACCATTCGCACCTTTGCCGCTGAGGATGCCACGATTATTTTGGGCACTGTGTATGACGATAGTCTCGATGATCAGCTGCGTGTGACCGTGGTGGCCACTGGCCTTGGCCGCAAGCGGACCCCGACACTGGTCCACAACAGCGCCCATGCCGTAATGCAGAAAACCGGTACCGATAACATCGGATTTGCCATGCAAAGCCCGATGTCCCCGGGCTTTGCACCGGGACAGTCCCCGTCGTCTGGCCTTGGCCAATCGGCTGCGCCGCCGGCAGCGCCGTCGGTCGATTACAGCAAATACGATCAGCCAACAGTCTGGCGTGACCCCCGCAGCCAGGCGGCCGCACGTGTCGATGCACTGCAGGAAAGCGGCATGGATCGGCTCGATATCCCTGCCTTTTTGCGTAAGCAGGCAGACTGATCAGCGTTTTTTAGGTTTCCCCACTGCAGAGAAAGGCCCGATGCCCCCGGGCCTTTCTTTTTTTTGGCATAGTCTTGCGTTTCTAGAAAAGGAGCCTCCTATGCCAATCCAAGTCGGCCAAGCACTGCCCAACGCGACCCTCTATGAATTCTTTGATGAAGAGACAGGTGGCTGCAGCATCGGTCCCAACGCATTGCAGGTCTCTGACCTGATCAAGGGCAAAAAAATTGTCATTTTTGGCCTGCCGGGTGCGTACACTCCGACCTGTTCTGCCAAGCATGTACCAGGCTTTGTCGCTCACCATGACAAGCTGAAATCCAAAGGCGTTGATGAAGTCTGGTGCGTCAGCGTCAACGATGCTTTTGTGATGGGCGCTTGGGGACGTGAGCTCGGCGCCAAAGGCAAGGTCAGAATGATGGGTGATGGTAATGCCGAGTTTTCCAAGGCGGTCGATCTGACCCTGGATCTCACGGCCCGAGGCCTAGGCCTGCGCTCGAACCGTTACGCCATGATTGTTGATAACGGCATCGTCAAACATGTCGCGGTCGAAGCGCCGGGCGCATTTGATGTCAGCAGTGCAGAGGCGGTACTGGCCAAGCTCTGATTGTTCGGCGGATGCTGCGTCAACGAACACTTGCTGAGACGGTGACCGCGAAGGGCATCGGCCTGCATAGCGGCGTGCCCGTCGCGCTGACCCTTCGGCCCGCACCGGCGGACCATGGCATTGTCTTTCGGCGCATTGATGTGGATCCGCCGCGGGAGATCCGATCGCGGGCGGGTGCGGTGGGAGACACCCGGATGGCCTCAACGCTGTCGGACGGTGAGTTGAAAGTGGCTACTGTCGAGCATTTGATGTCGGCACTCTCGGGGATGGGAATTGATAATGCGGTGGTCGAAGTGGATGCCGCAGAGATTCCCATCATGGATGGTAGTGCTGCGACCTTCGTCTATCTTCTGCGGTCCGCAGGGGTCGAGGAGCAGTCTGCCCCCAAACGATTTATCGAGGTCTTACAGACGGTTGAGGTTTGCGAGGGTGAGAAGTGGGCTCGACTCGATCCTTTTTTTGGATTTCGTCTTGAGTTCACGATTGATTTCAGTCATCCGGCGGTAGATGCCACGGGCCAGCGCGTGCAGATTGATTTCGCAGACGCTTCCTTTGTGGATGACATTGCCCGGGCCAGGACGTTTGGATTTATGGGCGACGTCGATGCACTGCGATCGAAGGGGCTCGCGCTGGGAGGAAGCCTCAGCAATGCCCTCGTGATGGATGAGGTCCGCATCATGAATCCTGAGGGACTCAGGAGGCCCAACGAATTTGCAATGCATAAAGCCTTAGACGCCATTGGTGATCTCTATCTTTTAGGCAATCCACTGATGGCCAGCTACCGCGCTTTCAAATCAGGGCATGCGCTCAATAACCTGCTGCTGCGGGAGTTGATGCAGACACCAGGCAGCTGGCGCGAGACGACCTTCGAAGATCTTCAGCATGCTCCAATTGCTTGGGCGCGTCAGTGGAGCTGGGCCTAACGGGGTCGAGCGATTCGCGCCAGTGCGCGGCGCAGCGCCTCGTTGGTGAGATTGTCGGATAGCTCACGAAACTGTTGGAGTGCCGCCTCCGGAATTTTTTTTCTCGCAAGCACAGTTGACGTTGGAGGCTGCAAGGATTGTGTCCGCTGCGCGATCACCTTCAGATGCTGAATGCCCCAGCCCTCTTGCCGAAGCGCGGTGGGCCAGTCGGCAAGCGCGAGTTTTAGTTTGGCCGCTGCCGCTGCATGCCGGGCAATCACCGTGACCTGGCTGCCCCGAATGCCTCTGGCTGGATCATCTCGACGGACCTGCACGACCAGGCTCGCCAGCGATGCTGGAATGGCCCGCTGTATGCTGGCCATCAGATCTTCACTGTCGCGCCATGCCCGATCAATTCCCGTCCAATCAGCGGAGGTGCGTAGGGCTTCGCCAAGCCCTCTGAAGGCGGTTTTGCTCATACCCGCATGCTAAGATCGAATGTCCATGATTGACAATTTTCTCAAAAAAATTTTTGGAAGTCGCAACGAGCGACTCGTGAAAAGCTACGGCCAGCGGGCCACCGCGATCAACGCGCTTGAGCCCGCCATGACCGCCTTGTCGGATGAGGCCCTGAGGGAAAAGACCGTTGAATTTCGCCGGCGGTTAGCCGATGGCGAAACGCTTGAGCAGCTGCTGGTGGAGGCTTTTGCCGTCTGCCGCGAGGCTGGCCGTCGTGCGCTTGGCATGCGGCATTTTGATGTTCAGCTCATCGGTGGAATGGTCTTGCATGACGGCAAGATTGCGGAGATGCGCACTGGTGAGGGCAAGACGCTGGTGGCCACCTTGGCGGCATATTTGAATGCGCTGGCCGGTAAGGGCGTGCATGTCGTTACGGTCAATGACTATCTGGCCGAACGCGATGCCAACTGGATGGGCAAGCTCTATCGATTCCTGGGCCTGACCGTTGGCGTGAACCTCACATCGCTGGAGCATGCGGAGAAGCAGGCCGCCTATGCAGCCGATATAACCTATGGCACCAATAACGAATTTGGATTTGATTATCTGCGCGACAACATGGTGGTCGATCGCGCCAATCGGGTCCAGCGCAGCCTCAGTTTTGCCATCGTGGACGAAGTGGATTCAATCCTGATCGATGAGGCCCGCACGCCGCTGATTATTTCTGGGCATGCCGATGATCAGACGGACCTGTATCGCGTGCTCAATGTGGTGCCGGGCCAGCTCAAGCCCCAGGCCTCCGAGGAGGGACCGGGAGATTATTGGGTCGATGAAAAATCTCGGCAGGTCTATTTATCCGAGGCTGGATTTGAAAAATCGGAGCAGCTGTTGGCCTCGATGGGCCTGCTTGCCGAGGGCGCAAGCCTTTATGATCCAGCGAGCATCTCGCTGTTGCATCACTTAACCTCAGCCCTCCGGGCGCACACATTATTTTTTAAAGATCAGCATTATGTGGCTCAGGCCGGCAAGATCATCATTGTCGATGAGTTCACTGGCCGGCTGATGCCGGGCCGGCGCTGGTCTGAGGGACTGCATCAGGCGGTCGAGGCAAAAGAGGGCGTTGAGATTGAAGCCGAGAATCAGACGCTGGCCTCGATTACCTTTCAAAATTATTTCCGTATGTACGACAAGCTCTCGGGCATGACCGGCACTGCAGACACTGAGGCCTTTGAGTTTCAGTCAATTTATAACTTAGAGACCGTAGTGATTCCAACCCACCGTCCGATGATCCGTCTGGACCTTCAGGATCAAGTCTTTAAGTCAGCAGAGGAAAAGTACGACGCCATTCTTGCTGATATTCAGGCCCGGCATGCCAATGGCCAGCCAGTGCTCGTCGGCACGACCTCCATTGAAAACTCTGAGCTGCTCTCCGCAATGCTTGCCAAGGCCCAGTTATCTCATCAGGTCCTAAATGCGAAGCAGCACGAGCGAGAAGCTGAGATTGTGGCTCAGGCTGGCCGTCCCGGCATGATCACGATTGCGACCAATATGGCAGGCCGTGGAACCGATATTGTGCTCGGTGGCAATGTTGAGAAGCAGATCGATATGCTGCGCGCAGATCCGAGTCCATCAGAGTCAGACAAAGATCGGCAGGAAACTATTTTGCGTGAGCAGTGGCAAGGGCTGCATGACCAGGTGATACAGGCGGGCGGCCTGCACATCGTCGGCACCGAGCGGCATGAGTCGCGCCGTATCGATAACCAGCTACGGGGCCGTTCCGGCCGCCAAGGCGATCCCGGATCGTCACGGTTTTATCTCTCGATGGATGATCCGCTCTTGAGGATTTTCGCCGGCGACCGAATGAAGGCGATTATGAATCGTCTGGGGGTGCCCCATGGGGAGCCCATTGAGGCGGGTATGGTCTCTCGGTCTATTGAATCAGCGCAGCGCAAAGTCGAGAATCGAAACTTCGATATGCGCAAGCAGCTCTTAGAGTACGACGATGTCGCCAATGAGCAGCGCAAAATTATCTATCGCCAGCGCAATGAGATTTTAGAAGGTGAGGACTTGGCGGACCTAGTGGGCAGCCTACGTCAAGGCATGATGGCAGAGATCGTACGAGCCCATGTTCCCGAAGAAAGCATCGAAGAGCAGTGGGATTTGGCTGGATTGCAGCAGACATTGCAGGCGGAGTGGCGGCTGCCGATTGATCTGCAGTCGTGGGTGTCCGGCAATGATCAGGTCACCGATGAAGAGATTCTGCAGCGGGTGATTCAGACTGCCGATGAGGCCTATTCGGAAAAAGTTGCACCTGTCGGCCGCGAAGCCTTTAATCAATTTGAGCGCTCGATTCTTCTGCAGGCAATTGACACTACCTGGCGCGAGCACTTGGCTGCACTCGATCATTTGCGGCAGGGCATTCATCTGCGGGGCTATGCGCAGAAAAATCCAAAACAGGAATACAAGCGGGAAGCTTTTATTTTGTTTGAACAGACGCTCGATCGGATCCGGACTGAAGTAACGCGGGTCCTGATGAATGTTGAGATTCAGAGCGCTGAGCAGGTGGCGCAGTCAGTACCCGAGGCGCCGCGGCTTGCCGATGTACAGTATCAGCATGCAGATTTCGATGCCCAGTCGGCGATGGCATCAGAAGATCCCGAGGCCCTGGCACTTGCGGCCCAGTTACCCGGTGGTGGTGGGCAGACGGCAGCGGCGGATGCTGAAACTTCCACGGGCAGCCCGGTTCGCCGGGCCGAGCCCAAGGTTGGCCGAAACGATCCTTGCCCCTGTGGTTCAGGCAAGAAGTTTAAGCAGTGCCACGGAAAACTAGGCTAGCCCAAGCACCAAGTCATCATCGGCCGCTCAGTCCACCCGGGCACCGGTTGATTTCACAACGGACTCGTAGCGCTGCCGCTCTTGCGCCATAAAACGGCCGAATGTTTCTGCTGAGGTTGGCGTCGGCTCGGCCAGCAGCGCAGCAAATCTTTGGCGAAGCTCCGGCGAATTCAATGCAGAAGTGAAGATCTGATTCAGCCGATTCACGGTGTCGGTCGGAGTTCCCGCTGGGGCGATGATGCCCCACCACGTGTCGATCGCAAAGCCCGGCAGGCTCTCCGCAATTGGAGGTACATCGGGCAGCACTGGGCTGCGTTGTGTGCTGGTGACTGCAAGGGCCCGAAGTCGGCCTGACTTGATGTTTGCGGCAGCGGTCGCGAGATTGTCAATATTGAAATCGACCTGCCCGGAGAGCAGCCCGAGCTGGGCCGGCGCACCACCGTTATAGGGGATATGTACCGCGAAAATGCCTGCTGATTGTTTCAACATCTCTCCGGCGAGGTGGCCTGCGCTGCCATTACCCCCAGAGCCGTAATTGAGTTTTCCGGGATTGGCTTTCGCGTAGCGGATGAAATCACTCATCGTTTTGATACCAAGACGATCTGCGACTTCGGTATTCATGACGACAACATTGGGCACACGAACCATTTGGGTGATCGGCGCGAAGTCTTTGCTGGCATCAAATGGCATTTTGTTAAACAGCCAAGGATTGATCGCATGGGTCGCAGTGGCAGCGATGCCCAGCGTTCGTCCATCTGGCGCTGCCTTGGCCACCATGCTTACACCCAAATTTCCTCCCGCGCCTGGACGGTTCTCTACAACAATCGGCCCCAGCCCTTCGCGGGCGCGTTCGGCCAAGGCTCGGACTGTCAAGTCAATCGGCCCGCCAGCCGCATATGGAACGATGATTCGCGTCGGCTGTTGGGCCGATAGGGGCGTCGAGAATGCGAGGAAGGAAAGTGCTAACAAAACAAATCGGCCTGACATAGGGGGACCCTTCAGAGTGTTCAAAGTTCAGGCCGCCTAGAGGCCTGCCGCAAGCTTTAGAATAACGTTATCGCATTCAAACCCATAGAGTTCTGACTCCGTCCTCATGCCGGTTAATCTTCCCCTCCCCAATGCCGCAGAACTCTATCCGGTGGCGGGCGTGCGGCTGGGTGTCGCCAGCGCCGGAATTCGCAAGGCGGGCCGGCGCGATGTCCTGGTGGTCAGCCTGGACGAGGGCTCCGAGGTGGCCGGCGTATTTACCCAAAATGCGTTTTGCGCAGCGCCAGTCCAAGTCTGCCAGTCCCATCTGGCGTCGACCGAAGGCGGCAGCATTCGTGCTTGGGTAGTGAACACGGGGTGTGCGAACGCAGGCACAGGCAAGCAGGGCCTGGCCAATGCGATAACGACAGTCGAATTTCTTGCTGCTGAATTGAAGCTCCAGCCGATGCAGGTCTTGCCGTTTTCCACGGGTGTCATTTTGGAACATCTGCCAATGGACCGTCTGCTGCCCGGCATTCAAGCTGCATGCGCTGGCCTGGGCCAGGCCGGCTGGCTGGAGGCCGCGCAGGCCATCATGACCACGGACACACAGCCCAAGGCCTACTCGACGCGTCAGATGATCAATGGACAGCAGGTCACGATTACCGGTATCTCAAAAGGGGCTGGCATGATCCGGCCCAATATGGCAACGATGTTGGGGTATGTTGCGACGGATGCTGCTATCGGGCGCCCCCTTTTACGGCGTCTGGTGCAGCAGGCGGCCGATGAATCGTTTAACGCCATCACCATTGATGGGGATACCTCAACCAATGACTCGTTCGTTATCGCAGCCACTGGCGCCGGTGGCCTGCGGCTGCACTCTGAAGAAGATGTGGAATGGAACGAGTTTCGCCAGGCCTTTGTTGGCGTCTGTCGGGCGCTTGCCCAGGCGATTGTGCGTGATGGTGAAGGCGCAACAAAGTTCATCACGATCCGGGTCCAGCAGGCCGCATCTCGCGAAGAGGCCCGCCAAGTGGGTTATGCCATTGCTCACTCTCCGTTGGTGAAGACCGCATTTTTTGCGAGCGATCCCAATCTTGGCCGAATTCTTGCAGCGATTGGCTACAGCGGCGTGCCAGGGCTCGATGTCAGCCGACTTCAGGTTTTTCTTAATGACGTCTTGGTGGCCGAGCATGGCGGACGCGCTGCGGGGTACACCGAGTTGGACGGCCAGAAGGTGATGCAACAGTCTGAGATCACGGTGTCGGTGATTCTGAATCGCGGCCATCATGAGTCAGTCGTCTACACCTGCGATCTCTCGCACGACTACGTCTCGATCAACGCAGACTATCGATCTTAGGCGTCACCGTGACCACACCCATCCACGATTTGATTGACAAGCTGAATCAGCTCTTGCCGACAATACCGGCAAAGCCGGACTTTGCGTCTGCAAAAGCGATGCGCTGGAGTCGCCGGCCCACCCTGCTCGGCCATGTGTCTTATCTGGAGAGGGTGACTCAGTTTGCGGAAATTTATTTTTCTGACTTACAGCATATTGACCGACAGCGGCAGCTGGTCGAACAGAATACACGGCAGTTCTTGTCCCGAAAGCCTGCAAATAATGTCCTGATGACAGGGGCCCGAGGTACGGGAAAATCGTCGTTGGTGCGGGCCTGCCTGACTGAATTTCACGGCCAGGGCCTGCGGGTCATTGAAGTCGAAAAACAAGACCTGATGGATTTGCCGCGGCTGGTGGAGGCGGTTGCCAATGCGCCGTATCGTTTCATCATCTTCTGTGATGATCTCTCGTTTGAATCCGGTGACTCGGGCTACAAGGCCCTGAAGTCGGTGCTCGATGGATCCGTCTCGGCCCAGTCTGACAATCTACTGATCTATGCCACCTCGAATCGCCGGCATCTGATGCCGGAGCACATGAGCGAAAATCTTGAGACCCGCTACGAGGCAACCGGCGAAATTCATCCCGGTGAGACGGTCGAAGAAAAGATTTCCTTATCGGAGCGGTTCGGACTCTGGGTATCTTTTTACAGTTTTAGTCAGCAGGACTATCTCGATATCGTGGTCCATTGGCTCAGGCATTATGGCTGCTCAGATGCCCTGATTCAGGAGGCCCGACAGCCTGCCCTGCAGTGGGCGCTCGAACGGGGATCGCGATCCGGCCGAGTGGCATTGCATTTCGCCCGCGATTGGGCTGGTCGACATTGACTGGACGCAGCTAATCCCGCTTGGCACGCCCATCACCACGCACGGATACGCCCACTTCAGCCGCCTTGCCTCTGCAGGTGGTGGTGGCCATGTTGCGCCGGCCGGATGGTGCAGTGCTGCTGGCGACTCGGCCCCCGGGCAAGGCCTTCGAAGGCTGGTGGGAGTTTCCAGGCGGAAAAATTGAATCGTATGAAACACCGCGGCAGGCGCTGATTCGGGAGTGTCAGGAGGAGATTGGTATTCGGGCTCTGGAGCTCACATCCGCATGGACGATTCGCCACTCTTATCCGCATGCGGAAGTCGAGTTGCATTTTCACTGGGTGAATCGCTGGATCGGAACACCGAAGCCCATTGAGGGCCAGCAGCTACTGTGGGTGGGGATCGACCAGGCCTGGCCTTATCCGGTGCTGCCGGCGACGGTACCACTACTGCAGCGAATTAGAAATTACAAAGCGTGAGCTCAAACGGGATCTCTTGCTCGATGCCCTTCAGGTGCATAGTGGATTCAAGCTGACGGAATCTTACTGAGACCACATATTTATTGGCGCTAATTTCGGCGACGACCTCGGGCTGTTTGGGAACTGCGACACGAATAATTTGAATTTGCCGGCCGTCCATCGAGAGCTCAAAGTAGCCACGGGTGGCCAAGTAAGATTCTGGTCGGGTCCCTTCCCGAAGCAGCTTCAAGACAATCTCGACGCCTTCGTAGACGGGCAACAGCGAATTGACCCAGTCATTGAGCATAGACTGTCGGACCTCGAGCGGCCGATGAAGCCATACGTGGAGCGAGGGGATATCAAATTCACAGATACCACCCGGAATACCGAATCGGCCTTTAAGGAGTTGCAGCCATTCATGCTCTGGAATGTGCTGGCCTAGACGTGTATTCGAAGAGGATAAAGCGTTGAAGATGCTCTGAATTCGATTCAGCAAATCATCTAGCGCTTCTTGCGAGACTCCTGGCTTACCGGCAAATTGATTCAGGCGGGCCCGCTGTCGATCGAGCTCTTGCAGCAATTCCGATTTGATGTCGCCACGCCCGCCGACGAGATCAAAAAGCTCAAAAACCGACCAGAGCGCAGCCTGGTGGCCGAATGCGGTGGGGTACTGGTTGAATTCCTGACACCGCTTAAACAGGCTCTCAATTCGGAGCAAAGAGCGAATCCGCTCATTGCAGGGGAACTCAAAGGTCATCCAGCCCGGAGGGGCCGCCACTGCCGGCAGGGTGGGATCGCTCATCCCTGAATTATGAATGAATTAATTGCTCATGCAGGGCGTTGACCTGCTGGGCGAGATGTTCAACGCTGCCATCGTTATTCAGTAGGTAGGTGGCGTTGGCTCGCCGTTCTTCTCGGCTTGCCTGCACGGCCATGATGGCCAGCACATCCTCCCGGCACAGCCCACTGCGTTGCATTACCCGCTGAATTTGCGTCTCTTTGGCGCAGTCCACCACGATGATCCCGCTGATTTCGAGTTCCGTTGGGCTGGGGCCAGTCGGGCTGCGGTGGGTTTCGATCCATAACGGAACCATATAGATGGCGTAGGGATCAGCGGCCAAGGCTAGGGCGGCCTGCGCCTCGCGCCGGATCATGGGATGCAGGATTGCCTCGAGCTGCCGACGCGCTGCTGGGTCTGAAAAGATTTGGGCCCTTGCCCGGTCACGATCCAGGCCGCCGTCTTGAGCAATGTATTGCTGGCCCAACGCAGATCGTATGGCGGCGATGGCATCGCCCCCCGGGGCGGTGAGCTGCCGAGACAAGGCATCGGCATCGACCACTGTGATTCCCTTGGAAGCAAATCGATCAGCCGCGAGACTCTTGCCCGAGCCGATGCCACCAGTGAGCACGAAGATGCGCCTAGCCAAGATGAATCCAGGTGATGATGCCGCCGAGTGCTAGTGCGGGACCAAAGGCGATGCGTTGCTCGAGAAATGCGCTGGTTTTTGGATTGGGAACACCACCGTCCCGTTTCGGCCAGTGCCGCCACAAACGCTGCAACCCAGCGGCCGCCAGCCCAGCAAGACTGGCAATCAGCCAGACCAGCGGAATCGACTGCCAGCCCAGCCAGGCGCCAAGGCCCGCGCTCATCGCGAAGTCTCCTCGGCCCATGGCTTGAACACCTTTTAGTTTCCGGAAAACCGCCGTGATCAGCCAGAGCAGCAGGTAGCCTGCTGCACAGCCCACGATCCCATCGGCCAGTGTGACTGCCTGAGGCGGAAAGTCCATTCCATGGGCGATGAAACCGGTCGCCGCCAGCAGCCCGGTGAGCGGATCGGGCAGCAGACGACATTGCGCATCCACCTTTGTCAGTAGCACCAGCAGCGTCGCCAGCAATCCGATTAGCCCGGCTGCCGCTATGCCTGCTGCTAGATCATGACCCTGCAGCTGCGGGATTGCGGCTATGAATAAGATCAACGCCACTGCAGCTGCGAGCAGCCACCATGGCATCGAGATCCGTCTCAGTTGTTCCGCCGTCTCATCATTCACCCATTGGGCAATGCTTCGATTGCCGAGTCGAGACAATGGCCCAAGTGCCATCAGAGCAACCGCTGTGCAAAACATTGCGGCTGCAATGGGAGACAAATCCTCGGCGCCTATCTGAAGTGGCATGCGGTGCTTTACGAGCTGTCGGTGATACTCGGACGACTGAGCCGAACGCGACGAATCAATCGGCCCTGAGTCTGCACAATCTCCATCGGCACATCTGCAATTTTTACAGAGACATGTGCGTCAGGAAGATCTTCGAGTGTTTCGAGTAATAATCCATTCAGGGTTCGGGCGCCATCGACGGGCAGCTGCAGACCAAGCCGGCGATTTAATTCACGAACGGGCGCAGTTCCATCCACAATGATGCTGCCATCTTCTTCCCAGTGCATGCCAGACGACTGATCGCCCGGCGCTTGCGTCGTGAATTCACCAACAAGCTCCTCGATGATGTCTTCCAGAGTGACCAGACCATCAATCTCACCGTATTCGTCGACCACCAGACCAATGCGCTGCTTGTTTTCTTGGAAATATTGCAGCTGGGTAAAGAGTGGGGTACCACTGGGCACAAAATAGGGCTCGGTCAAGGCCTCTCGAAGTGACGTATGGTCAAACTCATTGCGGGAGAGCAGGGCCATCGCCTTACGCACATGCAAGATGCCAACAATGTTGTGCAGATCTCCCTCAAAGACAGGCAGCTTGTTATGAAAACAGGTGGTGAGTTGATCAATCAAGGCAGTAGGCTCTGACTCGAGGTCGAGGGCTTCAATGCGGCCCCGGGGCACCATGACATCGTTGACGGTGAGATCCTCGATGTCAAAGAGATTGAGCATGATGCTGCGATGTTTGGCGGGAATGAGTCGTGTTGATTCAAGAATTGCTGTGCGCAATTCCTGGGGTGACATGGCCTGCTGTTGTGGTGATTCGGTGAGTTTCCGCAGGCCTATGATTCGAATCAGGCCAGAGACCATGCCGTTGACAATCACGACCAGTGGATAGCCGTATCGCACCAGAGGCGCAAGGATCAGACTCGTTGCGATCGCGATGGGCTCGGGCCGGCTTGCACCTAATATTTTTGGTGTGATCTCCGCGAAGATGATGATCGCAAGGGCCACCAGTCCTGTGGCAATGGCCAGCACACGATCGTTATTGCCGAAGGATTGAATGGCCAGAGCCGTGACCAGCGCGGTGAGCGCGGCATTGACTAGGTTATTGCCCAGCAGAATTGTCGCCAGCAGTCGATCCGTCTGGTTGAGCAACGCCAGCACGCGCCGCGCCCCACCCTTGCCTTGCTGTGCCAGATGGCGCAGCCGGTAGCGGTTGACGGCCATCATGCTGGTTTCTGAGATCGAGAAAAAGCCCGAGATCATGAGCAAAACCAAGATCGCGGTCAGGTGGGTCCAGAAAGGCAGTTCGTTCAAAACGACCGATGGCGGTTGGCTTGTTGGGCCTGGGCCGAAGATGGCAACGCCGTAAGACTATCGGAGAACAACGGCCATGTGTCTGGTCGGGGTGAGAGGATTCGAACCTCCGACTCCTGCGTCCCGAACGCAGTACTCTACCAGGCTGAGCTACACCCCGAAGCGAAGGCCGAAGTCTAGCAGGGAACCGATTTTCGGCTGAAATTCCTGGCCTTAAGCGCGACGTTGCGCGAGCTGATCCAGCAGTTGGAGCAGGGCCGTTTTGTATTCCGAGGCGGCCAGCCCTGACAGCGCTCCGCGGGCAAGCTCGCACTCCCGCTGGGCTGAATCCAGCGTGGCCGTCAGAGCGCCGGTGCGCTGAATTGCCCGGACGACCTGCTCAAAATCTGCCTGATCCGGCTGCTCAATGGCAGCGCGGACCATCTGTTTTTCCTGCTCGGTGCCTCTGGCCATGACGGTAATCAGCGGCAGGGTGGGCTTGCCCTCGCGCAAGTCATCGCCAACACATTTGCCAATTTCCTGCTCGTTGCCGTCGTAATCCAGAGCATCGTCGATGAGCTGAAATGCGGTTCCAAGGTGCCGACCAAAGGCTGCACAGCCTTCGATCAGTATTGGATCTGCGCTCGCAAGAACCGCCGGCACCTTTGCTGCCGCCTCGAAAAGCTTGGCGGTCTTGTAGCGGATGACGGTGAGATAGCGCTCTTCGGTAACGTCGGGATCATGGCAATTCATCAGCTGCAGGACTTCGCCTTCGGAAATCACGTTGGTGCTCTCCGCCATGACGCCCATCACCTCAGCGGAACCGACTTCGACCATCATTTGGAAGGCTCTGGAATACAGGAAGTCGCCCACCAGAACGCTGGCGGCGTTTCCAAAGAGCACATTCGCGGTGGCCTGGCCACGACGCAGCTCGGATTCATCGACCACGTCGTCATGGAGCAGGGTTGCGGTATGGATGAATTCCACAACGGCGGCCATGAGCCGGGAGCGATCCGGCGTCAGCAATGCTCGGCCAGATCCTGAGGCATGTAAGTGAGCGCTCATTGCTCCCGAAATCATCAACGTTAGAGATGGCCGGACCCGCTTTCCGCCGCTTTGGATGATGTATTCGGCCACTTGGCTAATGAGGGGGACCTCGGAAGCCAGGCGATCGCGAATCAGCCGATCGACAGCCGCCATTTCGGCACTGACGATGGCCTGGGGCCCTGAGGGAGCGGACGCAGCGGGAGCAGAAATGGGGTCGGTGACGGCGTTCACTGCGGCATTATGACACCCCGAATTTCCGGGCTTTTGCGCTTGGTCTGTACTGCTCAGCCCAAAAATCATTTGACGAAACAGTCACTTAGGGATAAATTGGCGGGTTTCCGAAATTCAAAGCAAGAAGGTCAGCCATGTACGCCGTAATCAAGACCGGGGGCAAGCAATATCGCGTGACCGCCGGCATGAATCTCAAAGTGGAATCCCTGGATGCTGATGTGGGCAGCCAAGTGGTTTTGGATCAGGTGCTCGCCGTGGGCGAGGGAGATGCGGTGGTGGTGGGCTCGCCTCGGGTGCAGGGTGCAACGGTCCAGGCCACTGTCGTTGCGCATGGCCGGCATGACAAGGTGCGGATCTTTAAGCACCGCCGACGCAAGCACTACGCGAAAAGCCAAGGCCACCGGCAAAACTACACCGAACTGACTATTGTTGAGATTAAGAAGTAATTTGGGCTGCCGATTCCCTAAATAAGGAGCGGCGCCTCTGAGTGAGGATCAAAAATGGCACAGAAAAAAGGCGGCGGCAGTACGCGAAACGGGCGGGACTCGGAAGCCAAACGGCTTGGCGTGAAGGTGTTTGGAGGTGAGCAGATCGCCGCGGGCAGCATCATTGTTCGCCAGCGCGGCACACAGTTTCATGCGGGCGAAAACGTCGGCCTGGGCAAGGATCACACCCTGTTCGCACTGACCCCCGGCCGAGTGAGGTTCGCGGTTCGCGGTCCGCTGAATCGTTCTACCGTCAGCGTTGTGGCGGAATAGGCTACTCAAGTCGGCAGATCTGAGAGCCCCGCCCTGATGCGGGGCTTTTTATTTCTGAGTCGCCAATGAAATTCATTGATGAAGCCACCATCGAAGTCCACGCCGGTAACGGCGGCAATGGCATCGTTGCATTTCGTCGTGAGAAGTTCATACCGAAAGGCGGCCCGAGTGGGGGTGATGGTGGACGCGGAGGCTCGATCATCGCGGTGGCAGATCGCAACATCAATACCCTGATTGACTATCGCTATGCCCGAGTCCATCGGGCACGCGGTGGGGAGCACGGTCAGGGCTCGGATCGATATGGTGCGGCTGCTGAAGACATCGTGTTGAGAATGCCGGTGGGCACTGTCATCACAGATGCCGAGAGTGGCGACGTGATCGCGGATTTGGCCCTCGATGGCGAGCAGGTGATTTTGGCCAAAGGAGGCCGAGGCGGATTGGGAAATCTGCATTTCAAATCGAGTACGAATCGGGCCCCCCGGCAGGCCACCAAAGGCACCGAGGGAGAGCATCGACGCCTTCGTCTCGAGCTCAAAGTGCTTGCAGATGTGGGCCTGCTCGGCCTGCCGAACGCAGGCAAGTCAACCCTCATTGCAGCCTGCTCGAACGCCCGCCCTAAGATCGCCGACTATCCCTTCACGACACTGCATCCCCATCTGGGCGTGGTCCGAACTGGGCCTGCAAGGAGCTTTGTCATGGCAGATATCCCTGGCCTCATCGAGGGTGCCGCTGAAGGCGCGGGCCTGGGTCATCAGTTCCTTCGGCACTTGCAGCGAACACGGCTGCTGCTGCACATTGTGGATGTCTGTCCGCCAGGAACTCGAATTGAGTCCGAGGCAGATCGGCGTGAATGGGTAGATCGTCTTGCCGCAGCGATTCGTGGCCTTGTCGCGGAGTTAAAGCGTTACGATTCGCAGCTTGGCCGAAAGCCACGTTGGATCGTTTTAAATAAATGTGATGTCGTGGGCGATACGCTTGGCCATGAAATCCTTGCGGCATTGAAAAAGAAGTTGCGCTCCCAGGCACAGGCGTATTGCGTGAGTGGTGTCAGCCGAGTGGGCTGTGAGGCCATGATGCAGGACATACAGCATTGGCTGGATGCCCAGCGCATTGCCGAAATCGGTTCGGTGAGTCCCGATGTACGCTTTACTTCCTCCGAAGATGGCGCCAGTGTCCGATAAAGCCGCCTTCCAACGTCAGGTGGTGCGGCGTGCCCAGCGTTGGGTCGTCAAGGTTGGCTCAAGCCTGGTCACCAATGAGGGCCGAGGCCTTGATCCTGAGGCGATTGCGGTCTGGGCTGCGCAAATCGCAGCGCTGCGGGGCCAGGGCCGCGAGGTGGTGCTCGTCTCCAGTGGCGCCATTGCAGAGGGGATGAAGCGGCTCGGATGGCTGACCCGCCCGCATGAGATTCACGAGCTTCAGGCCGCTGCTGCCGTTGGCCAAATGGGCCTGGCCCAAGCCTATGAGTCAGGCTTTTCGCGCTGGAATCTGAAAACCGCGCAGATTCTCCTGACGCACGAGGACATTGCCGACCGTCGTCGTTACTTAAATGCGCGCTCGACCATCTCGACGCTGCTGGGCTATGGGGTCATTCCCATCATCAATGAAAACGACACTGTGGTTACCGATGAGATCAAGCTCGGCGATAACGACACGCTGGCGGCGATGGTGACCAATCTGATCGAGGCGGATGTTCTGGTCATCCTGACGGATCAGGCGGGCCTTTTCACTGCTGATCCGCGCCACGACCCCACCGCCACATTGATTGCGTGGGGTAAAGCGGCCGACTCAACCTACGAGGCGATGGCGGGCGGCGCGGGCACGGACATTGGTAAGGGCGGCATGGCCACCAAGGTAAGGGCGGCACAGCGGGCGGCACGCAGCGGCGCCGCCACCGTGATCGCTAGCGGACGAGAGTATGAGATCTTGTTGCGGCTTGCCGCCGGCGAATCCCTGGGCACCTGCCTTGTGGCGGAGCTTGCACCGATTGCAGCCCGTAAGCAATGGCTTGCCGATCAGCTGCAGACCCGCGGCGTGATCATGTTGGATGACGGCGCCGTTCGCGTGCTGCTTGAGCAGGGCAAAAGCTTACTGCCGATCGGTGTAACCCAGGTCCAAGGTGAGTTTGAGCGCGGCGACCTGGTCAGCTGCCATTCGCCGCAGGGCCATGAAATTGCGCGGGGCCTGGTGAACTATGGCGCCAGCGATGCCCGACGCATCGTGCGCCGACCCTCAAGTGAGATCGAATCGATTCTCGGCTTTGTGGAAGAGCCTGAGCTCATCCACCGCGATAATCTTATTGTGCTCGGCCGAGGCTAGCGGCCTCGGATGACTCAGGCCGAAGCTGTAGTTCTTCTTGAGAAAAGATCAGGCCCGAGAGTTCGGCAAGCGCGGAGCGATAAACATCGCGTTTGAATTCAATCACTGACTCCAACGGAATCCAGTAATCGTGCCAACGCCAGGCATCGAATTCCGGCTTTTCTAGGTTATTGCGCAGGCTGACATCGCAGTCTCGGCCCAACATCTTGAGCAAAAACCAAATTTGTTTCTGGCCCCGATAGTGGCCACGCCATTCACGACGCACCCAGCGCTCGGGCACATCGTAGTGCAGCCAATCTCGGGTCCGGCCGATGATTTCGACGTGATGGGGCTTGAGTCCCGTTTCCTCCTCGAGTTCGCGAAACATCGCCTGCTCGGGCGCCTCACCAGATTTAATGCCGCCTTGGGGAAACTGCCAGGCGTGTTCGCGGACCCGTTTGCCCCAGAAGACCTGGCGCTGGCCGTTGATGAGGATGATGCCCACATTCGGACGGTATCCGTTTTCGTCAAGCATGATGGCGTGATGGTGTGGCGACGGGCACAAAAGAATTGGTCATAAAATGCTATCGATTATAAGAGGGCCATCATGAGAATTTCCCATTTTCACTTCCAGACCTTGAAGGAAGAGCCGGCCGATGCTGAGGTGGTCAGTCATCGCCTGATGCTGCGGGCGGCCATGATTCGTCGTCTGGGTGCGGGCATCTACAACTATATGCCGTTGGGCCTGCGGGTAATCCGCAAGGTGGAGCGCATTATTCGCGAAGAGATGGACCGCTCGGGTGCCATTGAGCTCTTGATGCCCCTGGTGCAGCCTGCTGAGCTCTGGATGGAGACGGGCCGCTGGGAGAAGATGGGGCCGGAGTTGCTTCGTGTGAAGGATCGGCACGGGCGAGATTTTGCGATTCAGCCAACTTCTGAGGAGGTGATCACCGACATCGCCCGCCAGGAGTTGAAAAGCTGGCGGCAGCTGCCCAAGAATTTTTATCATATACAGACCAAATTTCGCGATGAACGGCGTCCGCGATTTGGTGTGATGCGGGGCCGAGAGTTCACCATGAAGGATGCTTATTCGTTCGACCGTGATGTCGCCGGTGCTGAAAAAAGCTACGACAACATGTTTGAGTGTTACCGCCGGATTTTTGATCGGCTTGGCCTGCGGTATCGCTCGGTGGCTGCCGATACTGGCGCTATCGGAGGCTCGCGTTCCCATGAGTTTCAGGTGATCGCAGACACGGGAGAAGATGCGATCGTCTATTGCCCCCAATCCGATTACGCCGCCAATATGGAGCTTGCTGAGGCGGTCGCGTTGCTGCCGGATCGCAAGGCGGCCGTGCAGCCCATGGCACTAACGCCCACGCCCGGCAAATCCACCTGTGCTGACGTGGCCGCGCTTCTTGGCCTGCCGATACAGCAGACGGTGAAGTCAATTGTGTTGGCCACTGATGCGCGCGATGAAAAAGGTGCAGTGGCGGCGACCAAGATCTGGCTTTTGCTGCTGCGGGGCGATCATGATCTCAACGAAGTGAAGGCGGGCAAACTCGAGGGCCTGGACCAGGGGTTCCGTTTTGCGACAGTCCAGGAGATTGAGTCCCACTTTGGCTGCAAGCCCGGCTACCTAGGACCGGTTGCGCCCGTCCGGCCCATCACGGTGATTGCAGATCGCACCGTTGCGCGGATGAGCGACTTCATTACGGGGGCGAACCAGTGGGACCACCACCTCTGTGGCGTCAATTGGGGCCGCGATCTGCCAGAGCCCCATGAGGTGGCCGATATCCGCAACGTCGTGGAGGGGGATCCTTCTCCTGACGGCAGAGGCAGCCTCTTCATTCAGCGCGGCATTGAGGTTGGCCATGTTTTTTATCTGGGCACCAAGTATTCAGAGGCAATGAAGGCCAGCTATCTCGATGAGACCGGCAAGCCAGTACTCATGGAGATGGGCTGCTACGGCATCGGCGTAACTCGAATCGTCGGGGCTGCGATTGAGCAAAATCATGATCAGCGCGGCATCATCTGGCCTGCCGCGATGGCCCCCTTCGAGGTGGTGATCTGCCCGGTAGGGGCCGGAAAATCTGAGGCCGTGAGGCTTGCCTGCGAAGCGATTTATCAGGAACTTCTGGCCGCAGGCATCGATGTCGCACTGGATGACCGTGACGAGCGTCCTGGCGCGATGTTTGCGGACTGGGAGTTGATTGGCGTGCCGGTTCGGGTCACCATCGGCGAGCGGTCCCTGAAGGAAGAAAAGCTCGAATTGCTCAAACGCAGCACGATGGCCGCCTCAGTGTGTGATCGCGCTGGTGTGGTTTCAGCAGTCCGCAGCCTGCTGTCCGCGAATTAAAGGAGGAGACGACATCATGAACGCCCCCGAGCAGCTCTATGTCTTACGTGAGGATCAGGATGCGCTCGCCACCATCACCATGAATCGTGGCGAGCGGTTTAACCCCCTGTCCTCCGACATGATCGTAGCGTTGAGCCAAACATTCGATGCGATCGCCCAGGACAAATCGGTTCGGGTGGTGGTGCTTCAGGGCAATGGCCGAGGATTCTGTGCCGGCCATGATCTCAAAGAAATGCAGAACCATGCCCAGGATTCGGCATGGATTGCCGAGCTGTTTCGCTCGTGCAGTGAATTGATGATGCGCATCACTCAAATGCCGCAGCCCGTGATCGCCAAGGTCCACGGCATTGCAACCGCGGCGGGCTGTCAGCTGACCTCGATGTGTGATCTTGCGGTCGCGAGCGCCGACAGCCGGTTCGCCCTGCCTGGGGTCAATATCGGCCTGTTTTGCTCAACGCCGGCCGTGGGAGTAGCACGCAATATCGGCCGCAAACGGGCGATGGAGATGCTGCTCACGGGCGAGATGATTGATGCATCGACCGCACTACAGTGGGGCCTGGTGAACCGGGTAGTGCCAGCAGCGCAGCTCGATGCAGAGGTCCGGCAGCTTGCAGAGCTGATCAAGACCAAGAGCGCAGCCGCTGTCGCGATGGGCAAAACAACCTTCTACCAGCAGATCGAGATGGGACTTGCCGGCGCCTACTCGGTCACAGGCGAAACCATGACATGCAATATGGGCCTTGCGGATACTGCGGAGGGCATTGATGCATTTCTTACGAAACGCGCGCCGCAGTGGGCCCATCGCTAGCGTTTCCCGAACCCGCCCATCCCCGGAATTCCGCCCATGCCTTTCATGGCACCAACGGCCCGCATCATTTTCGCGAGGCCGCCTTTCTGCATTTTTTTCATCATCTCTTGCATCTGTTCAAACTGATTCAGCAGGCGGTTGACTTCCTGAACCGAGACGCCTGCGCCCGCTGCGATTCGCCGCTTGCGGCTTGCCTTTAAGAGGTCGGGATGCTGCCGCTCTTTGGGCGTCATGGAGTTGATGATGCCCTCCATGCGCGGTATGGATTTTTCGGCTGCAGACAGATCAGTGCCTTTGGCGGCTTGCTGCATCTGGGCCGGCAGTTTATCGACCAAGGAGGACAGGCCGCCCATGTTGCGCATCTGCCCGATTTGCATTTTGAAATCACTCAGATCAAAGCGGCCACCTGTCTTGAATTTTTCGGCCATTTTTTCGGCCGCTTTGAGGTCAACAGTCTTTTGGGCCTGCTCAACGATGGCCAGAATATCGCCCATCCCAAGAATGCGATTGGCCATCCGCTCGGCATCAAAGGCCTCAAGGCCATCAATCTTCTCTGAAGTACCGACAAATTTGATTGGGCAGCCCGTCACGGCCCGCACCGATAACACAGCGCCGCCCCGTGAGTCGCCATCCATCTTGGTGAGCACCACGCCCGTCAGGGGAAGGGCCGCTTGAAACGCGGCCGCAGTCCGCACTGCATCCTGGCCCTGCATCGCATCGACGGTAAAGAGCGTCTCAATCGGCTTGACTGCGCTGTGAAGCTGCGCGATCTCGCGCATCATTTCTTCATCAATGGCAAGCCGTCCTGCGGTATCGATCAGCACGACATCGTGGAGATGGCGTCGGGCGTGATCCAAGGCCTGCTGCGCGATTGCGACGGGGCTCGCGCCTTCTGGGGTTGGGAAAAATTCAACGCCTGCCTGTGCGCTCACCAGTCGAAGCTGATCAATGGCAGCTGGCCGATAGACATCACACGAGACGGTCAGAACACGTTTTTTCTGCGATTCGGCGAGCCATTTGGCGAGCTTGCCAACGGTCGTGGTTTTGCCAGCACCTTGCAGCCCAGCCATCAGCACGGCCGCAGGCGGCGCCACGGCGAGATTGAGCTGCATTCGGCCCAGGGCTGATGCGCCCTCGCCCGCCATGAGATGAATCAGCTCTTGGTGTACCACGCCCACCATGGCCTGGCCGGGACTCAGACTGGCCTGCACCTCTTGGCCCAACGCCTTTTGCTTGACCTTGGCGATGAAGTCTTTGACGACATGGAGGGCCACATCCGCATCAAGCAGGGCAAGCCGGACCTCACGCAGCATGTCCTGTGTGTTGGAGTCGGTCAGCCGGGCCTCGCCCTTGATGGTTTTGACGACTCGTGCGAGCCGTTCGGTCAGATTTTCAAGCATGCTGCGCTACACTGCCCTTGTTATGGATGCTTCATTCTACGGCGCCGTATCGTTGGTGGCGGCCGCGGGCTATGCGGGCCTGGCCTGGGCCCACCGTGCCGGCACTACGGCTGCGACCATGCCACTGGCCTCGCGCTCGGGGCAGGTCCTGCTGCTGGCAGTCATCGCCATCCACGGACTGTCCTTATTGCCGAACTGGTTTTCACGCGAAGGCCTGTATTTCGGCTTTGCGACCTCGATCTCGTGGACCCTCTGGCTGGCGGTGCTGCTGCTGTGGATTGAATCCTGGTTTCAGCGGCTGCCGCCGATTACGCAAGGTGTTTTTGTTGTCGCAGCGATCGCTGCGGCGTTGCCGTTGATTTTTCCCGGCCGGCCACTGACCACCACGTTGGACATCAGCTTTCGTCTGCACATGCTGCTTGCGATGCTGGCCTACAGCACCTTTACGCTGGCGGCGGCCAGCGCTCTGCTGATGTTGTCGATGGAGAAAGCGCTGCATCGCACCCGGCGCGTCAGCATCGACTCAGGAGGCTGGTGGCAGGGCCTGCCACCGTTGATTGGTTTGGATCAGATGTTGGTGCATATGGTGGCGGCAGGATTCGTTTTGGTGACCCTGACGCTGGGCTCTGGCATGGTGGTGGGCGCTGAGCTGGGGCGTGGGTTGCTTCGGTTTGACCATAAGACAGTGTTCACGCTGGCCTCTTGGGCCCTGTCGTTAACTTTGCTGATCGGCCATCAGTGGTGGGGCTGGCGAGGCCGAGTCGCTGCCCGCTGGACGCTTGCCGGATTTGCAACTTTGTTGATGGCTTATGTTGGCACCCGTTTTGTTTTAGAAGTCGTATTGGATCGCTGAGATGTTGCTACGTGTAGTGATTATTTCTCTGGCAGTGATTGCAGGCTTGTGGCTGCTCAAGCGCGCATTTTCTAAGCGCAGCGGCGCAAAGGATCCGCTGTCTTCTGCGGACACAACGGCCCAATCGAAACTCATTCAGTGCGCCCACTGCAGTGCCCGGCTGCCCGCCACTGATGCAGTCTGGAAGGATGGGCAGGCCTATTGCAGCATGACCCATCGGCATCTTGGACCGAAGGGCTAATGGGTGTTCTTCGGTTTGATGCCCAGGGCTGGCTCCTTTCGGGCGCGCGCCGATCACCCTCACCGCATTGCGATGCGCGGCCAAAAGATGCCGAAATCACCCTTGCTGTGGTTCATAACATTAGCCTGCCTGCGGGCTGCTTTGAAGGCGGCGCCGTTGAAGAATTGTTTCTCGGTAGGCTAGATTGCAATCGTCATCCCGGTTTTTCAGAGCTCGCGGGCCTGCGGGTGTCAGCCCACTTTTTCATTCGGCGCACGGGCGAAGTCATCCAGTTTGTTGGCCTTCAGGATCGGGCCTGGCATGCAGGCGTCTCGGAATTTCTTGGCCGCCCCGCCTGCAATGATTTTTCAATTGGGCTCGAACTCGAGGGCGCAGACGATGCGCCATACCCTGACATTCAGATGCAGGCGGCAGCCGATGTGCTCGCGGGAGCCTGGACCGTGCTGCCAAATTTGAAGTGGATTGCCGGGCACTCTGACATCGCACCGGCCCGCAAGACGGATCCTGGACCTACCTTTTCATGGCCTGAGATGCTCAGACTGTTAGGTGGGCGTGGGTGTTTACTTACACGGCCGTATCCCTGATTTTTCGGGCCTCGCCAACTAGTTTCGCCTTAAAACCCCCGTCAAATCAGCATGTGGATTTTCTTTTAGGCCTGGGCCTGGCTGGCTGGGCGATGTGCACTGCACACGCGGGTTTGCCCTGAGCAAGCCCCTTGCCCCAGGATCCCTGGGACTACTAGAATTAGGTCCTCCGGCCAAAAAAAGTACTACATCTAGTGTTTCCAGGGGGAGCGACCACCTCCCACAATCAACCCTCTTTTGCCCGTGTTTTCAAGCGTTTACAACATTTTTTTTAAAGATTTTTCAGGGAGAGTTTCATGATGCAGTGGGGCGCAGAATCACAATCACAAAACGCCACAGTCACAGCGGGTCTGGCGCCGTCCAGCCCCTCCACCTCAGCGCCTTCCGCGCTATCGCCACAGGGCGTTGCAGCCGACATTAAAGTCATTCGCCGTAATGGAGCGGTGGTGGGCTTTGAGCCCAGCAAGATTCAGATTGCCATGACCAAGGCTTTTCTGGCCGTGGGGGGCAATCAGGGGGCCGCATCCGCTCGAGTCCGCGAGATCACCGAGGCTCTGACCCAGTCGGTCGTGATGGCCTTGATGCGCCGGCTGCCCGCTGGCGGCACCATGCACATCGAAGATATTCAAGACCAGGTTGAACTCGCTCTGATGCGCTCCGGCGAGCACGAAGTCGCCCGGGCCTATGTGCTGTATCGCGAGCGTCGCTCACAAGAGCGGGCCGCCAAGCAGCCCACAACCGCCCCGATTCAATCGTCGCTGCATATGCTGGTCGACGGAAACGCTCAGCCACTGAGCGAGGCCTGGCTACGCGACATCATTGCCGCTGCCTGCTCCGATCTCGGTGAGGCCGTCAGTGCTGAGGCCGTGATGCAAGATACCGTCAAAAATCTCTACGACGGTGTGCCACTTGAAGAGGTATTCAAATCCGCCATTCTGGCGGCCCGCGCACTTATCGAAAAGGATCCCGCCTATGCCAAAGTCAGTGCCCGTCTGTTGCTGCACACGATTCGCAAGGAGATGCTTCAGTCGGAGGTTTCGCAGGCCGAGATGGAGCGTCGTTATCCTGACTACTTCCCGCGATTCATCAAGAAGGGCATCGAGATTGGTCTGCTGAACGAGGAGCTCTCACGGTTTGACCTTCAAAAGCTAGCCCAGGCCATTGACCCAAAACGCGATCTGCAATTTGATTATCTTGGCTTGCAGACGCTGTATGACCGTTATTTCCTGATTGATCGCAATGACGCTTATTCGGGCGAGGGCCGCCGGATCGAGATGCCGCAGGCGTTTTTTATGCGGGTCGCGATGGGCCTTGCGATGAACGAATTAAACCGCGAAGCGCGCGCGATCGAGTTCTATAACCTGCTGTCGAGTTTTGATTTCATGAGCTCAACGCCCACGCTCTTTAACTCGGGCACGACGCACTCACAGCTCTCCTCGTGCTACCTCTCTACCGTGGCTGACGACCTGGATGGCATTTATGAGGCGATTAAAGAAAATGCGCTGCTGGCCAAATACGCCGGTGGTTTGGGTAATGACTGGACTCCCGTTCGTGCTCTGGGCAGCTACATTAAAGGCACCAATGGCAAGAGCCAGGGTGTGGTGCCCTTTCTGAAGGTGGTCAACGACACCGCGGTGGCCGTCAACCAAGGCGGCAAGCGCAAAGGCGCCGTCTGCACCTACCTTGAAAGCTGGCACTTGGATGTCGAGGAGTTTCTCGAGCTGCGCAAGAACACCGGCGATGACCGTCGCCGTACCCACGATATGAATACGGCGAACTGGATTCCTGATCTGTTCATGAAGCGGGTCATGGAAGGCAGTCAATGGACCCTATTCTCACCATCCGATGTGCCGGATTTGCACGATAAGGTAGGCCGCGCCTTCGAGCAGGCTTACACCAGCTACGAGGCCAAAGCCGACAGTGGCGAGATCAAGCATTTCAAGCGGATCCCAGCGCTCTCGCTCTGGCGCAAGATGCTGACCATGCTGTTTGAGACGGGCCACCCTTGGATCACCTTTAAAGATCCGTGCAATATTCGCAGCCCGCAGCAGCACGTGGGGGTGGTCCACTCGTCTAATTTATGCACGGAGATCACCCTGAACACCAATGACTCCGAGATCGCCGTCTGCAACTTGGGCTCGGTGAACCTGGTGAACCATCTCAAGCCTGCGGCCCGCGGGGGCCTGGAGTTGGACCACGAGAAGCTGCACCGGACCATTCGCACAGCCATGCGTATGCTGGATAACGTGATTGACATCAATTATTACGCCGTCGCCAAGGCCCGCAATTCCAATATCCGTCACCGGCCGGTCGGCTTGGGCATCATGGGATTCCAGGAGGCTCTGCATGCGATGCGCATGCCCTATGCCAGCCAGGATGCGGTTGAGTTTGCTGACCGCTCGATGGAGGCGGTCTGTTACAACGCCTACTGGGCGTCGACCGAGTTGGCCGAAGAGCGTGGGGCCTACTCCTCTTTCCGTGGTTCGCTGTGGGACCAGGGCATTCTGCCGCTGGATACGCTGAAGATCTTGGCCGAGGAGCGCGGCGGATACGTCGAGGTCGATATGTCAGCCACCCTGGACTGGGAGGCACTGCGGTCGCGTATCAAGGCCTACGGCATGCGCAATTCCAACTGTGTGGCGATCGCGCCGACGGCCACCATCTCCAATATCGTGGGCATCTCCGCTTCCATTGAACCCACCTACCAGAACCTTTATGTGAAATCGAACCTCTCGGGTGAATTCACGGTAGTCAACGAGTACCTGGTCCAGGATTTGAAAAAGCTTGGCCTCTGGGATGAGGTGATGGTGGCGGATCTGAAGTATTTCGACGGCAGCCTGGCCAAGATTGATCGAGTGCCCGCTGAGCTGCGCAGCCTGTATGCGACCGCGTTTGAGGTCGCTACGCGCTGGACCGTGGAGTGCGCTGCCCGGCGCCAGAAATGGATTGATCAGGCCCAGTCGCTGAACATCTACATGGCGGGCGCATCCGGCAAAAAGCTCGATGAGACCTACAAGCTTGCCTGGCTGCGCGGACTGAAGACCACTTATTACCTGCGCACGATGGGAGCGACTTCTGCAGAAAAAGCAACCATCAGCACTGGCCAGCTCAATGCCGTTCCGGTTTCCGGCGGCCTAGAGGCGGCGACATCAGCAGCGGCAGTTTCGCCGGGAACTTCGGAGCCGCTGGTCGCGGGAAGCGATGTGAAGTTCTGCTCCATCGACAATCCAGAGTGCGAGGCTTGCCAGTAATTCGATGATGCAAGCCTCGTGGCGAGAATGCGACATCAGCGATGCCGCATTCTTGAAATTAAAAATTTTTGAAAAAAATGATTGCAACGTGAAAAATGTTCTTGCATTATTCGCGCTGTGTACAACAACCGAATCTCACGTT
>CAYXRY010000019.1:0-36954 GCA_964467545.1 uncultured Bordetella sp.
AGGCCACCAGTGTCAGCAGCGATCCCAAAAGGGTGTAGAGGAAAAACTTGAAGGCGGCATACACACGATTCGGTCCGCCCCAGATGCCGATAATCAAATACATGGGAATCAGGGTGGCCTCGAAAAACACATAAAAAAGCACGCCATCGAGCGCTGAAAAGACACCGATCATCAGGCCGGAAAGCAGCAAAAACGCACCCATGTAGGCGCCCACACGATCCTCGATCACCTCCCAGCCCGCGATCACTACAAAAATGGTGATCAAGGCAGTCAGAGGAACAAACCACATCGACAGGCCATCAATGCCCAGGGCGTAGTGAACGCCAAATCGCTCAATCCATAGGGCCTTCTCCACAAACTGCATGCCCGAGGCGTTGACATCAAAGCCGGTGACCAGTGGAAGGGTCACCAGAAAACACAACACGGATGCGGCAAGGGCTGCCTGCCGAAGCACGGGGCGCGCTACCGAGCGGCCGGCAAAAATCAGCGCTGCCCCCGATACGAGTGGAAGCCAAATCGCCAGCGAGAGGATCGGGAAGCCTGTCGTCATCACTTCACCACCGGAGCAGGATTCATGACCGGCGCAAACCACCAGAGCATGAGCGCAACGCCAAGGATCATGGCAATCGCATAGTGGTAGAGATAGCCGGTCTGGCCGATTCGCATAATCGAAGCAATCGCGGCGACCACCCGGGCGCTGCCATTGACCAAAAAGCCATCGATGAGGCCCTGATCGGCCCGCTTCCAGAGCTGCCCGCCGATAAGCCGTGCACCCCCAGCAAAAACAATCTCATTGAAGCGGTCCATAAAGTATTTCTGATCCAGCAGCCGATGAATCGCAGAAAACCGGACGGACAGCCGTGCGGGAATCGCAGGATTGACCAGATAAAAATAAGCAGCCGTGCCGACACCGGCAAGGGCAAGCCAAAATGGCAGGGTCTGAATGCTGTGCAGCCCCAGGGCAAATGCGCCATGAAAATGAGACGCCAGCGTCGCCATGGCCGGATGGCCAGGATCCACGGTAATCACGCCCTTGAAATAATCGCCAAAGAGCATCGGGCCAATGGCGATTGCGCCCAAAACAACCGACGGGACCGCCAACGCAATCAATGGCAGTGTCACCACCCAGGGCGATTCGTGTGGCGCTCCGCCGTGATGGTCATGATCATCATGCCCGCCGTGGGCTTGGCCAGCGGCAGCCCAGCGGGGGCTGCCGTGAAAGACCAAAAAGAACATCCGAAAGCTGTAAAAGGCGGTCACAAACACGCCCAGCAGCAGCATCCCGTACACCACGGTTGCGGCAGCAAGATTTGAGGCGCCAACTGCCTCAATGATCATGTCTTTTGAGTAAAACCCAGAGAAAAAAGGCGCACCAATGAGGGCCAACGATCCCAGCAATGACACCGCCCAGGTAATGGGCATCTTCTTCCACAGGCCACCCATATTGCGGATGTCTTGATCATGATGCATGCCAATAATGACCGAGCCGGCCGCCAAGAATAAAAGTGCTTTGAAAAACGCATGGGTCATAAGGTGGAAAATTGCCACCGAGTAGGCGGACGCGCCCAAAGCCACGGTCATATAGCCCAGCTGCGATAGTGTCGAGTAGGCCACCACACGCTTGATGTCATTTTGAACGATGCCCAGAAAACCCATAAACAGTGCTGTGATCGCGCCGATGATTAAGACAAACGAGAGCGCGATATCACTCAATTCAAACAGCGGCGACATCCGGGCCACCATAAAAATTCCGGCGGTCACCATTGTGGCCGCATGAATCAGGGCTGAGATCGGAGTTGGGCCTTCCATCGAGTCCGGCAGCCAGACATGCAGCGGAAACTGTGCCGACTTACCCATGGCGCCGATAAATAAGCAGATGCAGGCGACTGCCAAAAGCGGCCACTCCTGCTCGGGCAGTAAGGTGATGGTCTTGCCGGCAAGCTCAGGCGCTGCGAGAAAGGTCGCGGAGTAGTCCAAAGACCCTGTTGCCGATAGCAGCAGGCCGATACCGAGAATAAAACCGAAATCTCCAACCCGATTCACTAAAAACGCTTTGAGGTTGGCAATAATCGCGGTCGGCCGCGTATACCAAAATCCAATCAAGAGATAAGAGACTAAGCCCACCGCCTCCCAGCCAAAAAAAAGCTGCAGGAAGTTATTGCTCATCACCAGCATGAGCATCGCGAAGGTAAAAAGCGAGATGTAGCTAAAAAAACGCTGATACCCTGGGTCATCCCGCATGTAGCCGATGGTGTAGAGATGCACGGCCAGCGAGACTGATGTGACCACCACCATCATGGTGGCCGACAGGCTATCAATCAGAAAGCCCACCTCAAACCGCAGGCCTGCCACCACAGCCCAAGTGTAGACCGGCCCATTAAAGGTGTTACCCGAGAGCACATCGGACAACACCCATAGGCTGGCCAGTAAGGCTACGGCAACGCCCGAAATGGTGACCCAGTGGGCGCCTGCCCGGCCCACATAGCGGCCAAAAAGCCCGGCCACGATGGCTCCCAGCAGGGGGGCGAGCGGCACAAGAGAGTACAGCAGCTTCATACCGCCCTAGCCTTTCAACTCATCAAGCTCTTCGACCTCAACCGTATTGAGATTACGAAAGAGCACCACAAGAATCGCCAGCCCGATCGCCGACTCCGCAGCCGCAACCGTCAGAATGAAGAACACAAAAATCTGGCCGGCGGCATCACCGAGATAGTGTGAAAACGCGATGAAATTCATATTGACCGCCAGCAGCATCAGCTCAATGGCCATCAGCAGCACAATCAGATTCTTACGATTCATGAAAATACCGATCACCGAGATCGCAAAAAGAATCGCTCCAAGGGTTAGAAAATGCGCCAGCGTCAGCACCCTAGCCCCCCTTTCCCGGCGGGGCTAATTCCGCCGCCCCGGGCTCTTGCGGCGCCTTGGCCTTCATGACTGGCGCAACGCTCACCAGTCGCACACGATCGGCAGCCTTGACCTTGACCTGCTCGGCCGGGCTTTGAAACTTGGAATCCTTGCGCCGACGCAGTGTCAGCGCAATCGCTGCCACAATGGCCACCAGCAAAATCACGGCGGCGATCTCAAAGGCGTAGACATAGTCGGTATAAATCAGCCGCCCGAGGGCCTTGGTGTTATCAAAGTTTGGCGGCAACGGCGCAACTGTTGCCTCCGGCACATTAAAGCTTCGAATCAATACGGCCGACATCTCAAAAACAATCAGGCCGCCGACAGGCGCTGCCACGCGCAGATTGGCCCAAAAACCCTGACGGAGTTTCTCGAGATCGAAGTCCACCATCATGACCACGAATAAAAACAACACCATTACAGCGCCCACATATACCAGCACCAGGGTAATCGCGAGAAACTCTGCCCGCAGCAGCAGCCAAATGGCGGCGGCACTAAAAAAGCTCAGCACCAGATAGAGCACTGCATGGACCGGATTTCGGGCGGTGATCACCCGCAGGGCCGCAAAGACCAAAATTGCGGCAAACGCATAAAACAATGAGAGCGTGAGTTCTAGCATAGACATCCTAGCGGTACGGCGCGTCGGCCTCCCGTGCAGCAGCGATCTCGTTTTCGTAACGATCTCCGACTGCCAGCAGCATTTCTTTCGTGAAATACAGATCTCCACGTTTTTCACCGTGGTATTCGTGAATCTGAGTCTCCACAATTGAATCCACTGGACAGCTCTCTTCACAAAAGCCACAGAAAATACATTTCGTGAGATCAATGTCGTAGCGTGTGGTGCGGCGGGTGCCGTCCTCGCGAACCGTTGATTCAATCGTGATGGCCTGGGCCGGGCAGACCGCCTCGCAGAGTTTGCAAGCAATGCAGCGTTCCTCGCCATTCGGGTAGCGGCGCAACGCATGCAGACCACGAAAGCGCGGCGACATCGGGGTCTTTTCCTCGGGGTACTGGATGGTGATCTTGCGGGCAAACAAATAGCGGCCCGTCAATGCCATGCCCCGCAGCATCTCCAGCAGTAGAAACGAACGCAGAAAATTAACGATGGTGCTCATTGGCGTATCACCCCATCACCAGATTGACCAGGGCGTCTGCATCCAGGCCCCGACAATGACAAGCCAAATCAACGTGATTGGAATAAAAATCTTCCAGCCCAGCCGCATGATTTGGTCATAGCGGTAGCGGGGAAACGATGCCCGCATCCAGATGAATACGCTGACCACCAAAAACGCTTTTAATCCAAGCCAGATCCAGCCGGGAATGAAATCCAAGGCGGCAATGGGTGCGTCCCACCCGCCCAGGAACATGATGGCCGCCAGTGTGGAGAGCAGAATCATGTTGGCGTACTCCGCCAGAAAGAACACGGCGAATGCCATGCCAGAGTACTCCACCATATGGCCGGCCACGATCTCAGATTCGCCCTCCACAACATCAAAAGGATGACGATTGGTTTCGGCCACACTCGAAACAAAGTACACCACCGCTACAGGCAAAAGCGGCAGCCAATTCCACGACAAGAAATTTAATCCGAGCTGCTCAGCAAACATGCCCTTTTGCTGGCCCACGACAATCTCGGTGAGATTTAAGCTTCCCGAGACCATCAGCACTGAGACCAAGGCAAAGCCAATCGCCAGCTCATAGGAGACCATTTGTGCCGAGGCCCGCATCGCAGCCAAAAATGCGTATTTGGAATTCGAGGCCCAGCCGGCAAGAATGACGCCGTAGACCTCAATTGACGTAATGGCCAGCAGCAGCAGTAAGCCGGCGTTGATATTGGAGAGCACCACATCGGGCCCAAATGGAATCACGGCCCATGCGGCCATGGCCGGCATGATGGTCATGATCGGTCCCAGGATATACAGTCCCCGGCTGGCCTGGGCCGGCATGATGATTTCTTTGGTCAGCAGCTTTAACGCATCGGCGATCGGCTGCAGCAGCCCCAGCGGGCCGACACGATTGGGACCCAGGCGCACATGCATCCAGCCAATCAGCTTGCGCTCCCAGAGCGTGAGATAAGCAACGCAGGCCAGTATGGGCAGGACCACCGCAACGATCTTGATCAGCACCCACGCAACGGGCCAGGCCTCGCCAAGTAGCGAGATTCCCACCTGTTGAACACCTTCCAAGAGATCCTGCATCTAGGCAGCCTCCAGCTCAATGGGGCCGATCATCTCGCCCAGCTGGGCGCTAATGGGGTGGGCAGCCGAGAGTCGGGCAACACCGCGGGCCAGCCGAGTATCGGCGGCGACCTCCACGACAGCAGCGGCGCGGCCGGACTGCAGGCACTTCACTTTGGATCCCACAGCAAGCCCCAGCCGATCGATCTCTGCCGGATGCATCAAAAGCTTTGGCGATGCACTGGCCCGGGTCTGCTGAAGGGCCTCGGCATGTCGACTCACACTGTCAGCGCGATAGATGGGCACATCGGCAAGCCGTACCAGTCCTGCCCTGCCCTTGACTGCAAGAGGTTCGGCAGACTGCGGGGGCATGGGGCTGGCAGCAAGATTCATCACAATTTCGCCCAGCGTGGCATGCCCAATCACTGACTGACGAATGTCTTCCGAAGACTCCGCATCAAAGCCTTCGAGCTCAAGCAGATTACCCAGCACCCGCAGCACCTTCCATCCCGGCCGTGCCTCACCCAGCGGCCGCACGACCGCCTGCGTTGTCTGGGCCCGGCCCTCGCAATTGATATACGTGCCCGAGGTCTCGGTATAGGGCGCAATCGGCAGCATCACATCGGCATGCTCCATTAGCCCATCTTTAAATGCAGATAGCCCCACCACAAACTTCGCCTGCGACAGCGCAGCACCGGCCTGATAGGGATTGCCACAGTCCATCAGCGGATCAATATTCACCAGTACATAGGCCTCGGCTGCGGAGGCAAACATACTGGCCGCATCGAGCCCGCCTTGCAGGGGCCGGGCCTTGGCCAGGTAGCCGCCAACACCGTTGCCGCCCTCCACGGTAAATCCCAATCGGCAGCCCAAGGCATCAGCGATCATCTGCGCAAAGCCCCAGATCGCGGCTGCGTTCGGATGGGCGAGCACACTGTTACCCAAAAGTATTGCCGCCTTTTCATTCGGCTCAGACGACTCAGCCAGCATCTCGACGATCGCCTTGCTCTGAGGGCTGGGCTTTACTGACTTCAGCGCATCGGGCAGCGGCAATGATTTCATCGCGAGTGCTGCGGCGGCCATCTCAGCGGCCGACGGCACCCAGTGAGCGGGCGAGGCCAGCCACTGCTGCGCAATCGGCATTAATAAATCTTCAGCGCTCGCGTGCAGTGTTGCGATGCGGGCACCGTGGCGCGTTGCCTGACGCAGACGATGAGCAAGCAGCGGCTGATCTTGGCGTAGGAATGCGCCAATCAGTAGCGCCCGATCCAGCTGGCTGACCTGCGCAAGGGTGAGTCCCAGCGTTGGTACACCACTGAATTGCTGATCAAAGCCAGCCTGGCCAAGCCGCGGGCGAAAATCAATCGAGTCGCTCTTTAGGCCGCGCGTTAGCTGTGCCGCTAGCGTCATTTCCTCGAGGGTGCTGTTGTGCGACATCAGCGTGCGAACGTGCTGGGGCCCATGCGAGGCAGCCCCACGCAGAGACTGGGCAACCTTCGCAAGGGCCTCCTCCCAGCCGGCCTCATGCCAGCGGCCATCGGCGCCACGCATCATCGGGTGTGTTAAGCGGTCGTGGCTATTGAGCCCCTCATAACTGAAACGGTCCCGATCCGAGATCCAGCATTCGTTGATGGCCTCGTTATCCATTGGAACAACACGCTTGACCTGGTTGTTCTTTGACTGCACCACAATGTTGGCGCCAATGCTGTCTAAAGGACTAATCGAGCGCTTGCGCGAGAGCTCCCAGGTCCGGGCGGAATAACGGAAGGGTTTGCTGGTCAACGCGCCAACGGGGCAGACATCGATCATGTTTCCGGAAAGTTCACTCTCAATCGCATTGCCCACAAAGGACATGATCTCGGAGTGCTCACCACGGCCGGCCATGCCGAGCTCCATCACGCCGGCAATCTCCTGGCCAAACCTCACGCATCGGGTGCAATGAATGCAGCGGCTCATTTCTTCTGCAGAAATCAGCGGTCCCATGGGCTTATGAAATACCACCCGCTTCTCTTCGGTGTACCGTGATGCAGACGGGCCATAGCCCACCGCTAAGTCCTGTAGCTGACACTCACCACCCTGATCGCAGATCGGGCAATCCAGCGGGTGATTGATCAGCAGAAATTCCATTACGCTTTTTTGCGCTGTCTTTGCCTTTGACGAGGCAGTGAAGACCCGCATGCCTGGGGTCACCGGCGTGGCACATGCCGGCAGGGCCTTGGGTGCTTTTTCCACTTCAACCAAACACATCCGGCAATTCGCCGCGATCGATAGCTTTTTGTGATAACAGAAATGCGGCACATATAAGCCAAGCTTATTGGCAGCATCCATCACCATGCTGCCCTCGGGCACTTCAACTTTCTGGCCGTCGACTTCGAGTTCAATCATCAGACCGCGTCTCCTACCAGGCATCGCTTGTGCACGATGTGATGTTCAAATTCCGCCCGGAAATGCTTTAAGAAGGCCCGCACTGGCATCGCAGCTGCATCGCCCAGCGCGCAGATGGTGCGGCCCATGATGTTTCCGGCAACTTCATCGAGCTTAGCCAAGTCCTCTGGGCTGCCTTGGCCCTTCTCGATCCGATTGACCATACGCCACAGCCAGCCGGTGCCCTCGCGGCAGGGGGTGCACTGGCCGCATGACTCTTCATAATAAAAATACGACAAACGCAGCAGGCAGCGGACCATGCAGCGCGTCTCATCCATCACGATGACGGCGCCTGAGCCCAGCATCGAGCCAGCCTTCGCAATTGAGTCGTAATCCATGTCAGTCGCCATCATGATCTCTGCAGGCAGCACCGGCATCGAGGAGCCGCCGGGTATCACCGCCTTCAAACGCTTTCCGTCTCGCATGCCGCCGGCCAGCTCCAGCAGCTTCGCAAACGGCGTGCCCAGGGGAATTTCATAATTGCCAGGCCGCTCGACATCGCCGGAGATGGAAAAGACCTTGGTGCCGCCGTTATTGGGCTTGCCCACTTCAAGATAGGCCTGGCCACCATGTCGAATAATCCAAGGCACAGCCGCAAATGTCTCGGTGTTGTTGATCGTGGTGGGCTTGCCGTAAAGGCCAAAACTTGCGGGAAACGGTGGCTTAAAGCGTGGCTGGCCCTTTTTGCCTTCCAGTGATTCCAGCAGCGCGGTTTCCTCGCCGCAGATGTAGGCGCCATATCCATGGTGGGCCTGCAGCTCAAAAGAAAATCCGCTGCTGAGAATGTTTTCGCCAATCAATCCCGCGGCGCGCGCTTCATCCAGGGCCTGTTCAAAGCGCTCGTAGACCTCCCAGATCTCGCCGTGAATGTAGTTGTAACCACGAGTCACGCCCATGGCGTAGGCTGCAATCGCCATCCCCTCGATCACGATGTGTGGGTTGTAGCGCAGGATGTCGCGGTCTTTAAATGTGCCCGGCTCGCCTTCGTCAGAATTGCAGACGAGATACTTCTGAATCGGCAGCTTGGCGGGCATAAAGCTCCACTTCAGCCCGGTCGGAAATCCTGCGCCGCCACGGCCCCGCAGGCCCGAGGCTTTGATCTCGGCAATGACCTCTTCAGGCTTCATGGTCCGCACGACTTTCTTTAAGGCCTCGTAGCCGCCACGCGCAACATAGTCCTTTATGGTCCAGCCATCGGGGGTCAGGCCCGCCAGAATCTGTGGCGAGATGTGACGGCCGTGAAAGCAAGTATCAATCAACGGAATCTCGGGTGCTCCCACTATCGGCCTCCCTCGGGTCGTGATGTGCTGCTTTGTGCTTCGGACCGCAGCTCATTAAGCAAGGCATCGATCCGATCCTCAGACATCCAGCTGCACATCCGGTGATTGTTGACCAGCATCACAGGCGCATCACCGCAGGCGCCCATGCATTCGCCTTCCTTTAACGTGAAGAGCCCATCTGCGGTGGTCTCATTAAACCCGATTCCCAGCTTTGCTTTCAGTGTGTCTGCCGCATGATTGGCATTGCGCAGCGCGCAAGGAAGGTTGGTGCAGACCGTCAGCTTGAAACGGCCGGTCGGTGTAAGGTCGTACATGTTGTAAAACGTGGCGACTTCATGCACTGCGATTGGCGGCATGCCGAGATAGGCGGCCACTTCGGCCTCGACCTCGGGCGATACCCATCCCACCTCACGCTGGGCGATGGTCAAGGCCGACATCACCGCGGACTGCCGCTGATCCGCCGGATATTTCGCAATCTCACGATCAATTTTTTTATAGGCCTCGGCCGACAGCACAGGGCCACTGGGCCGCTCGGATAACGACAGCTGCACGCTCATCGATCAATTTCCCCAAATACAATATCTTGGGTGCCGATGATGGTCACCACATCGGCAATCATGTGGCCACGCGACATTTCATCGAGCCCCTGCAGATGGGCAAAACCCGGCGCGCGAATCTTCAGCCGATACGGCTTATTGGCACCATCGGAAACCAAATAGATTCCAAACTCACCCTTGGGATGCTCAACGGCTGCATAGCATTCACCCTCCGGCACATGAAAGCCTTCTGTAAAGAGCTTGAAATGGTGAATCAGCTCTTCCATGTTTGACTTCATATTCAGCCGAGCCGGCGGCGCGACCTTATGGTTATCGGTCATCACGCTGCCGGGATTTTCCCGCAGCCATTTCACGCACTGGGCAATGATGCGATTACTCTGGCGCATCTCCTCGACGCGCACCAGGTAGCGGTCGTAGCAATCGCCTTCCTTGCCCACCGGGATATCAAAGTCCATGCGGTCATAGACCTCATAGGGCTGATGCTTGCGTAAGTCCCAGGCAATGCCGGATCCCCGCAGCATCGGGCCAGTAAATCCCATCTGCTTGGCCCGCTCGGGCGTGACCACGCCAATGCCGACCAGGCGCTGCTTCCAGATGCGATTATCGGTCAGCAGGGTCTCGTATTCGTCGACACAACCCGGAAAACGACGGGTGAAGTCTTCGATAAAGTCCAGCAGACTGCCCTGCCGATTTTCATTCAGACGCTGGGCTGCGCCATCGGAACGCTTACGGTTGGCGATGTATTGGGGCATCTGATCGGGCAGATCACGATACACACCGCCTGGCCGATAGTAAGCGGCATGCATACGGGCACCGGAGACCGCCTCGTAGCAGTCCATCAGATCCTCACGCTCACGAAAGGCGTATAGAAATACCGCCATGGCACCGACATCCAGACCATGCGCACCAATCCAAAGCAAGTGATTCAAAACCCTTGTGATCTCATCAAACATCACGCGGATGTACTGGGCACGCAGCGGCACCTCAACACCGAGCAGTTTTTCAATGGCCATCACATAGGCATGCTCGTTGGCCATCATCGAGACATAATCCAGCCGGTCCATGTAGGGCACCGACTGCAAAAAGGTTTTCTGCTCGGCAAGCTTCTCGGTACCCCGATGCAGCAGTCCAATGTGCGGGTCGGCCCGCTGGACGACCTCACCATCGAGCTCGAGCACCAGGCGCAGCACGCCATGGGCCGCCGGATGCTGGGGGCCAAAGTTCAGGGTGTAGTTCTTAATATCTGCCAAGTCTGTCGCCCTATTGCGCGATAAAGCCGCCGTAGTTTTCCTCGCGTCGAACACGCGGCACCTGATCGCGCGGCTCGATGGTCACCGGCTGATAGATGACCCGTTTTTGCTCCGGGTCGTAGCGCATCTCGACATAGCCCGATACCGGGAAGTCCTTACGAAACGGGTGGCCCACAAAACCGTAATCCGTCAGGATACGGCGCAAATCGTCATGGCCTTCAAACACAATGCCGTAGAGATCAAAGGCCTCCCGCTCATACCATCCGGCTGCTGTCCAGATCGGCGTGGCCGAGGCCACCACCGGAAAATCATCATCGGGACAAAAGACCCGCACGCGAAGCCGTTGGTTCAGCTCCACCGACAACACATGCAGCACCACCGCAAACCGCGGACCCTCATGGCCGCCCTCACGGTAATCCCGATAATCCATGCCACAGAGATCAACCAGCGTATCGAATTGCAACTCGGACTCGTCGCGCAGGCTGCGCAGCACGTCCAGATATTGATCGGCATGCACCGAGACCGTGGTCTCATCTAAGGCCTGCCAGCAGGAGACGATTCGGCCGCCAAGGTGGCGCTCAATCACGGTTTGGAGTTCCGACATTCGGCTAGCTCCTGGCGATCGTGTTGGTACGCCGAATCTTGTTTTGCAGCTGAATAATGCCGTAGATCAAGGCCTCGGCCGTTGGCGGGCAGCCTGGCACATAGATATCCACCGGCACAATCCGATCGCAGCCTCTCACCACAGAGTAACTGTAGTGGTAGTAGCCGCCACCGTTTGCGCAAGAGCCCATTGAGATCACCCAGCGTGGCTCGGGCATCTGGTCATAGACCTTGCGCAGTGCGGGCGCCATTTTGTTACACAGTGTCCCGGCAACAATCATTAAGTCGGACTGCCGGGGGCTTGGCCGAAAGACCACGCCGAAACGATCCAGGTCATACCGCGAAGCGCCCGCATGCATCATTTCCACCGCACAGCAGGCCAGGCCAAAGGTCATGGGCCACAGCGACCCTGTCCGCGTCCAGTTGATGATGGTGTCGGCCGATGTGGTGAGGAATCCCTGCTTGAAGACGCCGTCTATTGCCATTGATGGTTTGCCCCTTTATTCCCAATCCAGTGCGCCCTTCATCCACTCATAGATGAAGCCCAGCACAAGAATGGTCAGAAATAACATCATCGACATGAAACCGAAAAAGCCAATGTCTTTGAGCGCAACAGCCCAAGGAAAAAGAAAGGCGATCTCGAGGTCAAACAGAATGAACAGGATGGCAACGAGGTAGTACCGCACATCGAACTGCAGCCGCGCATCTTCAAAAGCCTCAAAGCCGCACTCATACGGCGAGAGTTTTTCGGCGTCAGGACGGCTCGGGCCCAGCACTTTGCCGACCGACATGGACGCCAGGCCGATGGCCCCGCCGACCAGAATGAACATTAATACCGGTAGGTATTCTTCTAAATTCACGCCTCGTGTTCCCCGGGCAAGTTTTTGTTGTATCTTTTTGGTGCCGACGGCGAGACTCGAACTCGCACAGCTTGCGCCACTGCCCCCTCAAGACAGCGTGTCTACCAATTTCACCACGTCGGCCTTAAAAGCTCCCTAAAACTGAGTCTACCTGACTGCGACAACTTTTTTGATTTCAGCCTACTTTTTGGCTCCCGAATCAGCAGGCGCACCTGGCACCTGCGAGGCCGCAGGCGTGCCTGCAGGCGCGGGTGGCGCCGGCGGTGCTGCCGGCACCTCGGAGGTGTTCTGCATCACGCTTCCCGAACCTGAAGGTTGGCGAGCCTGTGTAGCCAGATACGATAAAGCAAGGGTCGCAATAAAAAATACTGTTGCGAGCACGGCAGTTGTTCGGCTTAAAAAATTCGATGAGCCCGTAGCGCCAAATAAGCTGCCCGATGTGCCGGAGCCGAAGGCTGCGCCCATATCCGCGCCCTTACCCTGCTGCAGTAAGACCAAGACAATGATGCCGATCGCCGACAAGACCTGCAGCGTCAACACAAGATTCATCAACCATCCCATAGCCGTTTCCTTTTACTGACCCGACATCGCACAAGCGATGTCGAAAAATTCTTTTGCCTCAAGTGAGGCGCCGCCCACCAGGGCACCATCGACATCAGGCTGGGCCGCCAGGGCCGCTGCCGAAGCCGCCTTCACACTGCCGCCATACAGCAGTCGAATCTGCGCTGCGGCCTGCGCATTAATTTCGGACAGCGTTCTCCGAATGGCCACATGCATCTCTTGGGCCTGCTCGGGCGCTGCGCTGCGGCCCGTGCCAATCGCCCAAATGGGCTCGTAGGCAAACACCGCGTGGCTCAAGAGCGCCTTGGACTGCAAGGCCTGCGCGACCTGCCGGACCTGCCCACAGACAGACTCCACTGCCTTACCGCTATCGCGAACCTGAATCGACTCGCCCACGCAGATCAAAGGCACCAGGCCTGCTTCGGCCAAAGCCACCGACTTTGCGGCCACCACTGCATCGGTCTCGGCATGCCGGGCCCGACGCTCTGAGTGCCCGACAATCGAAAACTGGGCTTCAAAATCCTGCAGCATTGCCACCGAAAACTCTCCCGTGAAGGCGCCGGAGGCCTCCGCTGAGACGTCCTGGCTGCCCCAGCCTACCGAGCGGCCCGATAGTCGCACCATGCTCTGAAAGAGATAGGGTGCGGGCACGGCAACTGCGCATTGCGCTACCCGAGCGCCAGCGTGGGCCTCCAGCAGGCCAAGAAGTCCTGACAGCAGGGCCTCGTTATCCGAAAGCCCGCCATTCATCTTCCAATTTCCGACCACCCAGGGAGATCGCTGCACTGCAGCAGAGTTTAGCATCAGGCTGCCGGGGAGGTCGCTCCGCCCGAGGCTGGCTCTGCCGCTGCGGGGGCCTCCAGCAGGGCCTTCATCGACAGCCGCAGGCGGCCTTTGTCATCGGCCTCAAGGACCTTGACCCGAATGGACTGGCCCTCTTTGAGGTAATCGGATACCTGATTCACGCGCTCATTGGCAATCTGCGAGATATGCAGAAGACCATCTTTGCCCGGCAGGATGGAGACAATGGCGCCAAACTCGAGTAAGCGCAGCACGGTGCCGTCGTAGACCTTGCCCACCTCGACCTCGGCCGTGAGTTCTTCGATGCGCTTTTGCGCCGCCCGTGCGGCATCGGCTGTGGTTGCAGCAATCGTGATCGAGCCGTCTTCCGAGATGTCGATCGTGGTGCCGGTCTCTTCCGTGATGGCACGAATGGTTGCGCCGCCCTTGCCGATCACATCACGGATGCGCTCCGGATTGATCTTCATGGTGTAGAGACGCGGCGCGAACTCAGAGAGTTCCTCACGCGCGTGATCCAGGGTGGCCTTCATTTTTCCAAGAATATGCATGCGGCCATCGCGGGCCTGCGCCAACGCTACCTGCATGATTTCCTTGGTGATGCCTTGAATCTTGATGTCCATCTGCAGCGCTGTCACGCCCTGCTCTGTACCGGCGACCTTGAAATCCATATCGCCTAAGTGATCTTCATCGCCCAGGATGTCGGTCAGCACAGCGAATCGGCCACCTTCTTTGATGAGTCCCATTGCAATGCCCGCCACATGAGCCTTCAAAGGCACGCCCGCATCCATCAGCGCCAAACATCCGCCGCAGACCGAGGCCATCGATGAAGAGCCGTTGGACTCTGTAATTTCGGAGACCACGCGCATGGAGTAGGCGAACTCTTCCGGGCTGGGCAGCACGGCGACCAGGGCCCGCTTGGCAAGCCGGCCGTGGCCGATCTCGCGACGCTTGGGGGATCCGACCCGGCCGGTCTCACCGGTGGCAAACGGTGGCATGTTGTAGTGAAGCATGAAGCGATCACGGTACTCACCCGCTAAAGCATCGATAATTTGTTCATCACGTGTGGTGCCCAGCGTGGCCACGACCAGGGCCTGGGTTTCGCCACGCGTGAAAAGGGCTGTGCCGTGAGTTCTCGGCAATACGCCAGTGCGAATTGAAATCGGCCGCACCGTCCGCGTATCGCGGCCATCGATTCGGGGCTCGCCATTCAGAATCTGCGAACGCACCACATTGGCCTCAATGGAGAACAGGGTCTCAGAGACGAGATTGCCATCCACAGATTTGCCTGCGGCTGCAGACTCCTCGGCAATCTTCGCCTCGATCTCTGCGTAAATGGTTTTCAGCTTCTGTGAGCGCTCCTGCTTGTTGCGCATGCCATAGGCTTCACGGAGCGGTGCTTCGGCTAAGGATTTCACACGGGAAATCAGGGCCTCGTCCTTCTCCGCGGGCTTCCAGTCCCACTCGGGCTTGCCGGCCTTCTCCACCAAGCGATTGATCGCGGCAATTGCAAGCCGGCCCTGCTCATGACCATACACAACGCCACCGAGCATGACTTCCTCGGACAGCTGCTGCGCCTCGGACTCCACCATAAGTACCGCGGACTCGGTGCCCGAGACCACGAGGTCCATCTGCGAGACCTTCAGCTGAGAGGCCGTGGGGTTAAGGACATACTGGCCATCGATGTAGCCGACACGGGCCGCACCGATTGGGCCATTGAACGGCACACCGGAGATGGCCATTGCAGCCGAAGCGCCAATCATCGCGGGGATATCGGGGTCGATCTCTGGGTTAAGCGACAGCACGGTGCAGACCACCTGCACTTCGTTATAAAAGCCATCGGGAAATAGCGGCCGCAGGGGTCGGTCGATTAGCCGGCAGGTCAGGGTTTCTTTTTCAGATGGACGGCCCTCACGCTTGAAAAATCCGCCGGGAATTTTTCCGGCGGCGTAGGTCTTTTCCATGTAATCCACCGTCAGGGGGAAAAAATCCTGACCGGGTTTGGCACTCTTGGCTGCAACGACCGTCGCCAAAACGATCGTGTCTTCGACATTCACAATCACCGCGCCTGAGGCCTGGCGGGCAATCTCACCCGTTTCTAAAATGACCTTGTGCTGGCCGTACTGAAACTCTTCTTTTGCAATATTGAACACGACGCTTCCTTCTTTCTCAGTCAACATTCACTTGGATAAATCGGCCACAAAAAATGCCCGCGCGGCAAAACCGGGCAGGCATTTTCTTTGGGGTTTGCATCAGACGGGGCAGCGGAATCGCAGGGCGTTGAGTCCCAACCCTATTTCCGCAGGCCCAGACGCTCGATCAGGGTCCGATAGCCCTGAACATCGGTGCGCTTTAGGTAGTCCAGAAGCTTTCGACGCCGGCTCACCATCTTCAGCAGGCCGCGACGGGAATGGTGGTCTTTGGCGTGGTTTTTAAAATGGTCGGTGAGGTCATTGATGCGGGCGGTTAAGAGCGCGACCTGCACCTCTGGACTTCCGGTGTCGTTTTTGGCGCGCTGGTACTGCGCCATGATTTCAGGCTTATTTAACGTGGCGACGGGCATGTGAATCTCCTGTGGATGCCTTGGGACTTGCGGCCGGGCCTGCCAGGGCCCGCCGTGCTGGGGTCGCTTTTCAGCAACTCCTTGAATTATAAAGGAAATTTATCCCGCAAGCCAGGGGGTCGAGGCCGACCGATGGGGCTTATTCGTCAAACGAGTTGCGGATTGAGCTTCTCGGCCCGGCTCTCCAGCTTATTCAGGGCATTCAGGTAAGCCTTGGCAGATGCGACCACGATGTCCGGATCTGCCCCCACGCCATTGACGATCCGACCCGCCTTGGAGAGCCGCATGGTCACTTCGCCTTGGGATTGGGTACCCGTGGTGATCGCGTTCACCGAAAAAAGCAGCAGCTCCGAGCCGCTGCCGACCCGGGACTCGATCGCATTGACGGTGGCATCGACCGGGCCGTTGCCCTGGCCTTCAGCCGCAATCTCTTTCCCTTGGACGGAGAAAACCACCCGCGCCTGAGGGCGCTCCCCGGTCTCCGAGCGCTGAGAAAGCGACAAAAACCGATAACGTTCCTGGGCGTGCTCAAGCGACTCGCCTGAGACCAGGGCCTGCAGGTCCTCGTCAAAGATCTCGGCCTTTCGATCGGCCAAATCCTTAAAGCGGCTAAATGCCTCATTGAGTTCCTGCTCAGAATCAAACTCAATGCCCAGATCGGTGAGCCGCTGCTTAAAGGCATTACGGCCTGACAGCTTGCCCAGGGAGATCTTGTTGGCAGACCAGCCCACATCCTGGGCCCGCATGATTTCGTAGGTCTCACGGTGCTTTAAAACACCGTCTTGGTGAATACCGGACTCATGGGCGAACGCATTCGCACCCACCACGGCCTTGTTTGGCTGCACGGGATAGCCCGTAATCTGCGACACCAGCCGGGAGCTGGCCACAATCTGGGTGCAATCAATCTGGGTATCGCAGTTGAAAACATCCTGGCGGACCTTCACCGCCATGACGATCTCTTCGAGGCTGGCATTTCCGGCACGCTCACCAAGGCCATTGATCGTGCACTCCACCTGACGCGCTCCATTGAGCACCGCCGATAAAGAATTAGCGACTGCCATGCCCAGATCGTTATGACAGTGGGCCGACCAGACCACGCGATCAGCGCCCGGGGTGCGCGCGATCAGCTGACGAAACCACTCGCCAATCACGCCCGGCACGCTGTAGCCCACCGTATCCGGCACGTTGATGGTCTTGGCACCCGCCTTAATCACTTCACCGAAGATGCGCACAAGAAAATCAAGGTCGCTGCGAATCGCATCTTCTGCCGAGAACTCCACGTCATCGGTGTATTCCCGCGCCAGCCGAACGCCCTGCACCGCCGCCTCCACGACTTGATCGGGATGCATGCGCAGCTTTTTTTCCATATGGATTGGGCTTGTCGCGATGAAGGTATGGATTCGGCCCTTAACAGCAGGTCGAATTGCTTCACCCGCTGCGCGGATATCTTTCTCTGAGACTCGTGCCAGCGAGCAGACCGTGCTGGACTTGATGGTTTCCGCAATGGCGCGAATCGCATCGAAATCCCCGGGACTTGAGGCGGCAAAGCCCGCCTCAATCACGTCGACCCGTAGCCGCTCCAGCTGCCGAGCGATACGAATCTTTTCATCCTTGGTCATTGATGCGCCTGGGCTTTGCTCCCCATCGCGCAAGGTGGTGTCGAAAATAATCAATCGGTCAGTCATGTCGCGGTGTCCTTTGCGGTCCTAGTCGCCCCAAACGCAACGCATTTCCAAGCGCATTGCCGGGGCAGTTGTTTCTTTGAGGGGTCTGACGATTATTTTTTCCGGCGCAGACCATGCCGGTGGGGGTCGAGAGTTAGCGCCCGAGGCGCAGTCGACCCAGGGGGCGAAGTAGAGGTAGGGCAAAGAGGCTACGGATAGACTGCATGGTCTTGACTATAAATCCTTTTGATCAGGCTCTGCAAATACCTCGACCTTCTCGCCGCGGGCCTTTCGCCAAAAAAACAACAGCCAGCCCGAAAGTCCATAGGCCAGCATCAGCAAAAACAACATGCTGGGGGGATCCTGAGAAATCAGCACCAGACCCAGGGCGACCAGAAAAATCACGACGTAGGGAACACTGCGTCGGAGATTGAGATCTTTGAAGCTGTAAAACGGCACGCTGGAGACCATGGATAGGCCCGCGTAGACCGCGACTGCCCAGGAGACCCAGCGTAAATCCGCAGCGGAATAATCAATCCATCGGGTCTCACGAAGATCTGTTGCTACCCAGACCAGCCCTGCGAGCAGTGCGGCTGCGGCCGGACTTGGCAGCCCCTGAAAAAATCGCTTATCGACAATCGTGATGTTGGTATTGAATCGGGCCAGTCGCAATGCAGCGCCCGCCACATAGACAAACGCAGCAAGCCAGCCAAACTTCCCTAGGCTCTGCAAAGACCACATGTAGATAATCAACGCGGGGGCCGCGCCAAAGGCCACCATATCCGCGAGGCTGTCGTATTGGGCGCCAAAATCCGAGGTCGTGTTGGTCAGCCGGGCCACGCGCCCATCTAGGCTATCGAGCACCATGGCCACAAAGATCGCAATCGCTGCCTCAGTGAATCGGCCATGCATGGCCTGAACAATGGCGAAAAATCCAGCAAACAGGCAGCCCGTGGTGAACAGATTGGGCAGCAAGTAGATGCTGGTACGGCGTCGTGGTAGTCGTTGATTCATGATGGCTTTACTTGCGATCCGATCCCCATTCAGCCGCTGGCCATCGGCGCATTACCAGCGGGCCAAGGCGGTTGAGTGGGCGTAGACCTTATCTCCCACGGAGACTAACGCCTGCGTGCCGGGTGGGCAATAGACATCCACCCGCGAGCCGAAACGGATAAACCCATAGCGGGCGCCCCGCAAAAGGCTATCTCCCGGCTTCACGTAAGAAAGAATTCTGCGCGCGACCAAGCCGGCAATCTGAATACAGGTCAGGCGCCGGCCCTGGGGGTCCTCGATCACCATGGCACTGCGCTCGTTTTGCTCAGATGCCTTATCGATTGCCGCATTAAAAAAAGCCCCTGGAAAATATTGAACATCCATGACGCGGCCCTGAATCGGCGCGCGATTGGAGTGCACGTTAAATACATTCATGAACACGCTGATTTTTAAGGAATCCTGGCCGGTGATTGGGTCAATGGCCTTCCCCACCACGACGATACGGCCATCGGCCGGAGATGTGATCAGGCCTTCACCGACCGGCGGCGTGCGCGCGGGATCGCGAAAAAACTGGATGACAAAGACCGCAACCAGCCACAGCAGGACAGCAATCACAGTCCAGTCAAGCCAGGTGGCCACAAGGGCCAGGCCGACCGTGAGGCCCACAAATGGCCAGCCCTCCCGGGCAATGATCGGATGGGGATAAAGACGAACGTCGTCGGCGGCCATCAGTTACGGGACTGATCCACCAACCGATTGGCCTTGATCCACGGCATCATGGCCCGAAGTTTCTCGCCGACCTGCTCAATCGGATGCTGAGCGGTAAGACGGCGACGCGATAGAAGTGTCGGTGCACCTGCGCGATTTTCGAGAATGAACTCTTTTGCATATTCGCCAGTCTGGATTCGGGTCAGGGCCTCGCGCATCGCCTGCTTGGTCTGCTCCGTAACAACCTTGGGGCCTGTCACGTATTCGCCAAACTCAGCGTTATTGGAAATCGAATAGTTCATGTTGGCAATTCCGCCTTCATAGATCAGGTCCACGATGAGTTTGAGCTCATGCAGGCACTCAAAGTACGCCATCTCCGGCGCGTAACCTGCCTCGACCAGGGTCTCAAAGCCCGCCTTGATCAGTTCGACCGTGCCGCCACACAGCACGGCCTGCTCGCCAAACAGATCCGTCTCGGTCTCTTCGCGGAAGTTGGTCTGAATGATGCCGGCCTTGCCGCCGCCGATCGCGCTCGCATACGACAGCGCGATTGCCCGGGCATTGCCCGTCTTGTCCTGATGAATCGCGATCAGACAGGGCACGCCGCCGCCCTGGGCATAGGTGGAGCGCACCGTATGGCCGGGGGCCTTAGGCGCAATCATGATCACATCCAAATCGGCCCGGGGCGAGACCTGACCGTAATGCACATTAAACCCGTGGGCAAACGCGAGTGCGGCATTTTGTTTAATCACCGGTGCGATCTCTGCTGCGTAGACTGCGCCAATCTGCTCATCGGGCATCAGCAGCATGACGACATCGGCGTCTTTGACTGCATCTTTAATCTCCGCTGCTTTCAGTCCCGCTTTTTCAACTTTTGCCCAGCTGGGCCCGCCTTTGCGAACGCCCACCACCACATTGCAGCCACTGTCATTCAAGTTTTGGGCGTGGGCGTGGCCCTGCGAGCCGTAGCCGATGATGGCGATTTTTTTGCCTTTGATGAGCGCCAGGTCGGCGTCTTTGTCGTAGAAAACATTCATGTTGTATTCCTTGTCGAAATAAAGAATGGCCGCTAAGCCTTGAGCACCCGATCCCCACGGGCAATGCCGGAGCAGCCCGTTCTCACGGTCTCCAGGATGCTGCCTTCCTCGAGGGCCTCGATAAAGGCATCCAACTTACTGCTGTCACCGGTGAGCTCCACGGTGTAGGTTTTCTCCGTAACATCAATGATCCGGCCACGAAAAATATCGGCCATCCGCTTCATTTCTTCACGCTCTTTGCCTACCGCCCGAACTTTGATCAGCATCAGCTCCCGCTCGATGTAAGGATTCTCGATCAGGTCGACGACCTTGACCACCTCCACCAGACGATTCAAATGCTTCGTGATCTGCTCTATCGTGTCATCGGATCCGATGGTCGAGATGGTCATACGCGAGAGGGACTGGTCTTCGGTGGGCGCCACCGTGAGGGTCTCGATGTTGTAAGCGCGGGCCGAGAAGAGGTCGACCACACGCGATAAGGCGCCGGGCTCATTTTCCAGAAGAATTGAAATGATATGTCTCATATCGGGCTCCTAGAGGTCTTCGGAGCCGAGCAGCATCTCGGTCAGCCCTTTTCCGGCTTGCACCATCGGCCAGACGTTTTCTTCCTGATCGGTGATGAAGTCCATGAACACCAGACGATCTTTCATCTTAAACGCCTCGCGTAAAGCGGGCTCCACATCCGCTGGCTTGTGAATCTGCATGCCGACATGGCCGTAGGCCTCGGCAAGTTTCACAAAATCCGGCAGTGAATCCATATACGACTCGGCATATCGGCTCTCGTATTCAATCTCCTGCCACTGCCGAACCATGCCGAGATAGCGATTATTGAGGTTCACGACCTTCACCGGCAGGCGGTATTGCTGGCAGGTCGAGAGCTCTTGGATACACATTTGTATCGAGCCCTCGCCTGTGATGCAGGCCACCTCCGCTTCCGGGTGAGCCAGCTTGACGCCCATTGCATAGGGAAGGCCCACACCCATCGTGCCAAGGCCGCCCGAATTGATCCAACGGCGGGGATAGTCAAACTTATAGTACTGGGCGGCGAACATCTGATGCTGACCGACATCCGAGGTCACAAAGGCCTCACCCTTCGTGACCTCCCAGAGCTTTTCCACCACGTACTGGGGCTTAATGACATCGCCGTTCTGTTTGTAGCGAAGGCAATCCCGCTTGCGCCACTCTTCGATCTGGGCCCACCAGGGAGCGATTGCCTTTCGATCCGGGCCGTGGCCCGCGGCAATCGCCTCTTTGATTTGCACAATCATCTCGCGCATGACTTCACCCACATCGCCCACAATGGGTACATCCACCTTCACTCGCTTGGAGATGGAAGACGGATCAATATCGACATGAATGATCTTCCGCGGATTCTGGGCGAAGTGTTTGGGGTTGCCAATCACACGATCATCAAACCGAGCACCAATGCCCACCAAGACATCACAGTGCTGCATGGCCATATTGCACTCATAGGTGCCATGCATTCCCGGCATGCCAAGAAACTTCGGGTTGGTGGCGGGATAGGCGCCTAGGCCCATCAGCGTGTTGGTGCAGGGATAGCCCAGTAAGTCCACCAGTTCGCGGAGTTCCTTCGAAGCGTTGCCAAGAATGATTCCACCACCGGTGTACATCATCGGCCGCTCGGCTGACAAAATTAACTGAACCGCCTTTTTAATCTGACCCGAATGACCTTTCACCACGGGGTTATACGACCGCATGGTGACTTCTTTGGGATAGTCGAACTTACAACGGTTGCGGGTGATGTCCTTTGGGATGTCCACAAGCACTGGCCCAGGCCGGCCGGTGCGGGCGAGGTGAAAGGCCTTCTTGATGGTGATGGCCAAATCCTTTACATCTTTGACAAGAAAATTATGTTTCACGCACGGCCGCGTGATGCCGACGGTGTCGCACTCTTGAAATGCATCCAGGCCAATTGCATGGGTCGGTACCTGGCCAGAGAGGATCACCATAGGAATGGAATCCATAAAGGCAGTGGCAATTCCAGTAACCGCATTGGTAACCCCGGGTCCGCTGGTCACCAGGGCCACGCCAACACTTTCCGTCGAGCGTGCATAGGCGTCTGCAGCATGGACGGCCGCCTGCTCGTGGCGCACGAGGATGTGCTTGAATTTGTCTTGCTTGTAGATCTCGTCGTAGATGTAGAGGACGGCCCCGCCGGGGTATCCAAAGATGTGGTCTACCTGCTCTTCATGCAGGCAGCGCACGACGATTTCTGCGCCAGTCATTTCCATAGGTTGGTGGTCCTATCAAGATCCAGTGATCCTTACCCGCCGGCACCACCCGCGCTCCGCTGGGGAGTCGGCGATGCAGGCCTTGAGCAAGGGCTTTGAGTTGACGGATCGCCGTTGCCGACTCTTGTGGAGCCGGTACCGGCAAGGTCAAGCCCTCTAATTTAACATACCCATTATGGATACCAAGGCCCTGGAGGGCTTTCTCGCGGCGGCTGAACGCCGTGCGTTTCGCATCGCAATGCTCAGCGTTCGCAATGAGGATGTAGCCCTGGATCTGGTACAGGAGGCCATGATGCGGCTGGCCGAGAAGTACGCGAACCGAAGCCCGGATGAGTGGCCAATGCTATTTCAGCGGATTCTGCAAAATGCCATCCTGGATCACCATCGACGGCAAAAGGTCCGCCGAGCCTGGGTGACGCTCTTCGGGGACATGCGGCCAAAGGGTGATGAGGACTCGGATTCGGGGTTGGAGCTCGATGAAGCTGACCTGATGCCGGATGAGCAGGCCGACGGCCCGGAGCAGAGCCTAGCCCGGCAAAAGCTCCGGCAGCACTTGGAATCGGCAATTGCTGCACTGCCGATTCGTCAACAACAGGCCTTCCTGCTGCGTTATTGGGAGGGACTGGACATAGCGCAGACCGCCCAGGCGATGGGCTGCTCCGAGGGCAGCGTGAAAACTCACTGCTTCAGGGCAGTCAAAGCCCTCAGCGAATCGGTCGCGTTTTTAAAGCCAGAGCTGAAAGACTAAAGACAATGAGCCAATTGATTTACAGAATTCGGCAGGTGCTTCGACAAGGCGAGCGGGACCTCCCGCCCAAGGTGGTCCACGGCCTGGCGCGGGCCCGACATGCAGCTGTAAGCCGGGCTGAATCGCGGCGCCTTCACGGAGCCTTTCCACTCGCTTCCGGCGCCCGATTTGCCTCCCGCCAAATGTGGGGCATGGGGGCGGCGGCGGCCAGCATTCTTGCAGTCGTGGTCGGGCTGGGCCTCGCAGAGGAGCAGTCCGTTGAGCAAAATATTGGCCGAATCGCCGCAATCGATGAGCGGGTCATGCTGGACCGCCTCCCGGTGCAGGCCTACCTGGATATCGGCTTTCTTGCCTTCCAAGAGGAAACCTTGAGCGAATCCGCCTCAGGCATTACGGTGGCATCGCTCAGCCATCAGGCGGGTGCGGCCATTCGTCGATTTTGGACCCCGGATGCATTGTTTCGCGGCCAGTCCACCCGGGGCCTGGCCTGGAGCAAACTCACCTCATCGCAGCGCGAGGCCCTTGCCCCACTGGAGCCCAATTGGCCCGAGATGGAAGAACATCGCCGCCGCAAATGGGTGAAGATCGCCGATCGCTTCCACCAGTTAAATGCCGAGCAGCAAGCAACCGCCCAGGAACGCATGCTGGAGTGGGCCTCGCTGCCCGCCTCAGATCGCCGGCAGGCCCGTGCAGCATTCGGCGGCGTGACGGAAGCCATCGCTGAAGATGTCCGCGTCATGAAATGGAACGAATATCAAAAGCTGGGCCCACAGGAGAAACAGCGCTTGATCGAACTCGCACAGCAAAAGGTTGCCCAGGCCGGTACGCCCAATGATTCCTCAAGCCTGACCGCGATACCCCCGGAAACCGCGCGTTCTGCTCTTGCCTCTCGGCCTGCCAAGCCGCTTTCCCAGTAGGGATTGGACACCCCCGCTTCAGCCTCCGTCTGGAGGCGATTCATGGCCATGGTCTATGAGGCCCTGTTGCTTTTTGGGCCGCTGCTGGTTCTGGTCTTTGTCTATTCTTTTGTCGTGGATTTCAGTGACCGAGGGGACCCCGGTCTGGCTGCCCTCAAACGCATTGGCCTACAGCTCATCATCGCGGGAACGTTGCTGCTGTACTTTACCTGGAGCTGGACCAATGGCCGCTGCACTCTTCCCATGCAGACACTGGGGCTTAAGCTGATCACCGCGACGGGAGAAGACCTGAGCGCCGCCACGGCCGCCACTCGTGCGCTGCTGGCAATTCCCAGCGTACTGTTCGGGGTTGGTTTTCTTTGGGCGATCTTTGATCGCGACTCACAGACGCTGCATGACCGGCTCTCGGGAACGCGGCTGGTTTACGTTCCTATCGGAAGAGTTCTTTAGCGCCACTTCGTAACTCGGGGCCTCAGTGCACCACCCGATCAAATGACAGTTCGCCGTCTTTGAAGTCGACCGGAATCACATCCTTGGGACCAAATTTTCCCTCAAGAATCAAGCGCGCAATCGGATTCTCAAGACGCTGCTGAATGGCACGCTTCAGCGGCCGCGCACCAAACAACGGATCGAATCCCACTTTTGCAATTTCATCGAGTGCGGCATCCGAAACCTCCAGTCGCATCTCACGCTCAGCCACCCGGCCTTCGAGATAACGCAGCTGAATTTTTGCGATATCCCGAATATGCCGCGCATCGAGTGCGTGGAAGACCACAATCTCATCGATCCGATTGATGAATTCAGGACGGAAGTGGACCTTGACCTCGCCCATTACGGCTTCCTTGATCTCAGCCGCCGGCGCACCCGACATGCGCTGAATTTCGAGAGAGCCGAGATTCGAGGTCATCACAACAACCGTATTACGAAAATCTACCGTCCGGCCCTGACCGTCCGTGAGCCGGCCATCGTCCAAGACTTGTAATAAGACATTGAAAACATCTGGGTGGGCCTTTTCCACTTCATCAAGGAGAATCACGCTGTAAGGCTTGCGGCGCACAGCCTCGGTCAGGGTGCCGCCCTCTTCATAGCCCACGTAGCCCGGGGGTGCGCCGATTAAGCGTGATACCGAGTGCTTTTCCATGAACTCGCTCATATCAATGCGCACCATCTGCTCTTCGGAATCAAACAGAAACTGAGCCAGGGCCTTGCAGAGCTCGGTCTTGCCGACTCCGGTGGGCCCAAGAAACAGAAACGAGCCATAGGGCCGATTGGGATCCGACAGCCCCGCGCGGGAGCGTCGAATGGCATCGGCCACCAACGAAACCGCCTCCTGTTGGCCGACCACACGTTGATGCAGCTGGCCCTCCATGGCGAGCAATTTCTCACGCTCGCCCGTCATCATTTTTGATACTGGGATTCCGGTCGCACGCGAGACCACCTCAGCGATCTCTTCAGCGCCGACCTGTGTGCGCAGCAGCCGTGGCCGCACCGCCTGCCCCGCAGCCCGGGCATCAGCGGCCTTAAGCCGCGCCTCAAGCTCGGGTAATTTGCCGTACTGCAATTCAGAAACCTTCTGCCAGTCGCCTTTGCGGGTATACGCCTCGATCTCGTGACGAATCTGGTCAATCTCTTCTTTGATCGACTGGGCGCCCTGCACGGCTGCCTTTTCAGCCTTCCACACTTCCTCTAAATCCGCAAGCTCACGCTCTAAGCGCGCAATTTCCTGCTCGATAAGGTCGAAACGTCGTTGAGAGGCCTCATCCTTTTCTTTGCGAACGGCTTCGCGCTCAATCTTGAGCTGGATCAAGCGCCGATCCAGCTTATCCATCGACTCTGGCTTGGAGTCAATCTCCATCTTGATTCGTGAGGCCGCCTCGTCAATCAAATCAATCGCCTTATCCGGCAAAAAGCGATCCGTAATGTAGCGGTGCGATAGTTCTGCGGCCGCCACAATGGCCGGATCCGTAATATCCACGCCGTGGTGGAGCTCGTAACGCTCTTGCAGGCCCCGCAGAATCGCAATCGTGGCCTCTACACTCGGCTCATCAACCAGCACCTTTTGAAACCGTCGCTCAAGGGCGGCGTCCTTCTCGATGTACTTGCGATACTCATCGAGCGTGGTGGCGCCAATGCAATGCAGCTCTCCGCGGGATAATGCGGGCTTGAGCATATTGCCGGCGTCGATCGAGCCCTCGGCCTTGCCCGCTCCGACCATGGTGTGAATCTCGTCAATGAACACAATCGGGTGTCCGCTGGGATGGCTCTCAGCCATCTGGGCGATGTCTTTGAGCACCGCTTTCAGACGCTCTTCAAACTCACCGCGATACTTTGCACCCGCAAGCAGCGCCGCCATATCCAGGGTGAGCACGGATTTTCCTTTCAAGCCTTCCGGTACTTCACCGTTGACAATGCGCTGGGCTAGGCCTTCGACAATTGCTGTCTTGCCCACGCCCGGCTCACCGATCAGCACAGGATTGTTTTTGGTACGACGCTGCAGGATCTGAATGCAGCGACGAATTTCATCATCCCGGCCGATAACAGGATCAAGCTTTCCTCGTGCGGCCCGCTCTGTCAGATCGATACAGTATTTTTTCAAAGACTCCCGCTGGCTTTCAGCCTCAGCAGAGTTAACCGACTGGCCACCACGGACCGCCTGAATCGCGAGTTCAAGATTTTTTCTTGTGAGTCCGCTGTCGCGCAGCAGCCTGCCCGCAATGCCTTTGTCATCTGCAAGCGGCAACAAAAACAATTCACTGGCGATGAACTGATCACCCCGACTTTGCGCTTCACGATCCGTCAGATTAAAAAGCTTTACAAGCTCTGATCCAACGGTCACCTGGCCCTCGGGCTTCGAGACCTTGGGCAGACCCTCAAGCCCTGCATTCACTGACTGGCTGAGTTTTTGAAGGTTTGCGCCGGCACGCGCTAATAGGGATCGCGTAGCACCTTCCTCCTGGCTCAATAAAGCAGCCAAGACATGCAGTGGCTCAAGCGTGGGGCTGTCATAGCCCACAGCAAGGCTCTGGGCATCGGCTAAGGCCTGCTGAAAGGCCGTGGTGAGTTTGTCGGTTCTCATGGTCAGATTTCATCCAATTCTGGTGTGGCTGCGGCCACGTCTGACAAGGAGTTGGGGGCGCTGCCCGCGGAATTCAAGTCATCCGGCCTTAAAGGGGCTGCGGGCCTCGAGCTCATCCACATAGGCCTCGACCCCGTGCGACTCACGTTGCAGGAATCTCGCGACGGCGTCACCGAAAGCCGGCTCACTGAGCCAATGGCCTGAATACGTCCTGACCGGGGTAAAGCCACGGGCCAGCTTGTGTTCGCCCTGCGCACCACCTTCAAACCGCTGCATGCCCTGTGCAATGGCCCATTGAATCGGCGCGTAATAGGCCACTTCAAAATGCAGGCAGTCCACCCGCTCAATGGCCCCCCAATAACGGCCATACAGAACCCCCGCATCGCGAATGAAAAATGATGCAGCGATCGGGCGATCGTTGCGTTCGGCAAGACACAGCACCACGGACTCGGGAAGCACATCCAAGAGATGCTCAAAAAATGTCATCGAAAGATAGGGGGCCGAATGATGCTCGCGATACGTCTGGTCATAGCAGCGATAGAAAAACGCAAGCTCCTCGACGGCCAGATCGGCCCCCTCGACCATGCGCGTCTGAACACCCTGCTGCTGCACTTTGCGACGCTCAGCCCGAATCTTTTTTCGCTTCGGCTGCGCCAAGGCGGCCAAGTAATCCTCAAAACTGGCGTAGCCCGGGTTATGCCAATGAAACTGCACGCCTTCACGAATCAGCCAGCCCTCTTCCTGCAGCGCCTGAAGATCTTCGGCCGACGCAAAAAGCACATGTGCAGACGACAGGCCCATGGATTGCGCATGGCTGCGAATTGCAGCAAGCAGCTGCCGCCGCAGTGCTGGCTGGCCCGGGCCGGCCAATAAACGGGATCCCACAATCGGAGAAAACGGACTCGCCACCAGCAGCTTGGGGTAGTAATTCAGCCCCGCTCTGCTGTAGGCATCGGCCCATGCCCAATCAAACACATACTCACCATAGGAGTGGCCCTTCAGATACGCGGAGGCTGCGGCCACGATGCGGCCGTCTGAGTCCAGGGCCGTTAAGGGCAGCGGCTGCCAGCCAGTCTTCGCGGTCGTGCACCCGGTGTGCTCAAGGGCACTCAGAAACTCCCAGCGCAGAAATGGCGTCGGCTGCGGCTGGGCCGCAAGCAGCCCATTCCATTGGAGCAGGTCAACTTCATTAAAACTTCCGCTGTGCCGCAGCTCAAGATCCACTGATCATTACCAGCGCTTGAGTGCTTCCTCATCGGCGTCTCGGGCTGAGACCCAGCGGCTTCCTGCGTCGAGCTCTTCTTTTTTCCAGAAAGGAGCCCGGGACTTTAAGAAGTCCATCACAAAAGCGCAGGCCGCAAGGGCTGCCTCCCGATGGGCACTGGCCGCCCCCACCCAGACGATTTCATCAGCAGGCCGCAGAGGGCCGATGCGATGGATCACTGAGACCGCATACAGCGGCCAGCGCTGCCGTGCAGCGTCGATGATTTCGGCAATTGCTGACTCCGTCATGCCGGGATAGTGCTCGAGATTGAGTACTTTGACTGCATCGTCCTCGTTTAAGTCGCGCACTGTGCCAATAAAACTTGCGACCGCGCCCACACGACGATCCAACTGTCCATTCGTACCGGTTCTCAACAGCCGCGTCTGCAGGCCAACATCAAAGGCCTCTTGCTGAATGTGAATGCTGATGCGGCAGCCGGATTCGGTAGTCATGACGCCTTAGCCCCCCGTGACCGGCGGAAAAAATGCAACCTCATCACCCTCGGAGATTCTGTCGTTCTCGCCTGCCATACGCTGATTAATCGCGCCCCGCACAGCACGCTTTTGATCCAAGGCCTCCGCCCAAGCCGGGCCCCGCAGCTGCAGATGGACGCGCAGTTCTGCAAGCGATTGCGTCTGCTCTGGCAGATCAATCCACTCGTCTTCGACGCCTGTCTGCTCCCGCAGTGATGCAAAAAGACGAAGACGAATCCTCATGGTCACGTAATCCCGGAAAAAGTGATCGTTTTAATCGAGGAGCTCAGTGTAGGGAATAAACCGAACGCTTTCACCCGCCCGCACCGGGGTTGAAGCCGGTATTTCCACCAAGCCCGATGACTCAGTCACCGATGACAGCACCGATGAATTCTGCCGTGGGTGGATGTGCGCAGTGCCCTGGGCATCCAGCCAGCCCCGCAGATATTCCAGGCGACTATCGGGTTTGGGCCAATCAAAAGCCGCTGGCCGCCTTGATCCGATCGGCGGACTCACCCGAGCGCCCGCCAAAGTCAGCAGGGCCGGTCGAATCAATAAGCAGAAGGTGACCCATGCAGCGACAGGGTTTCCGGGCATGCCCATGAAGACCGCCTCACCCACCCGGCCAAATGCAAATGGTTTTCCGGGCTTGATGGCAACCTTCCAAAGATCAAGTGTTCCCAATGCCGAGATCGCCGACTTGATGTGGTCCTCCTCACCGACCGAGACGCCGCCACAAGTTAATAAGGCATCACACTGGCTTGCGGCCTGCCGTAAACGATCACATGTCATCGCGTGCTGGTCAGGCAGGCAGCCCATATCGATGGGCGTGCAGCCGGCCCCCTGCACGAGAGCCAGAATCATCCTGCGATTGCTGTCGTAAATTTGGCCAAACGACAGGGGTTCGCCGGGCTGACGCAACTCATCACCCGACGAAAATACTGCCACCCGCAGCCTACGCAGCACTGACACTTGGGCCAGACCGACCGACGCGCACAGGCCAACATCAGCCGCCGATAAGCGTCGGCCCCTCTGCAGAATCACTTGGCCACAATGAAGATCACCAGCCTTGGGCCGAATGTTCTGTCCAGGCGCTACTGGCTGCAGTAGCCGGATACTGCTCTCGTCCGCGGCGGCTGTCTGCTCCTGCATGACCACCGCATTTGCCCCTGATGGAATGGCTGCGCCAGTAAAAATTCGAGCCACGGTACCAGGTGCCAATGGGCTTCCCGGATGGCCAGCCGTAATACGCTGCGAGACCGGCAAAGGTCCCAGCGCATTATTCATCTCCACTGCGACACCCGCATAGCCATCCATCTGGCTGTTGTCATAGGCGGGCACATCAATGGGCGAAGTGATGTCGGTGGCCAACACCCGGCCTGCGCCATCCGCGACTGGCAGGGACTCTGCCTCTCGCACGGGCGTTACTGAGTTGAGCAGCAATTCGAGGGCTTGGTTGAGGGATTTCATTGCGCAGACCTGATGGCGTTGGCCAGACCCTGAACTGTCAGCGCTTAACGCAGCGCCCGCTGCGCGATGATGCGCTTGAGGTTCTCAACATCGGCACCGATGTTCTCCACCCGCTGCGGTAAAGATTCCAGGTGCTCCAGCCCCTTCGGCCGCGGCGCAGGCTGGCCAAGGGCCTCTAGCATTGTCTCTTCAAATTTGGTCGGCAGCGCGGTCTCTAAGCAAATCATGGGCACCCCCGGCTCCAGATACTGGCGGCCGACAAACACGCCATCCGCTGTATGCGGGTCAATCAGCCGTTGATAGCGAGACGCCAGATCACGAATCGTCTGCAGCCGATTTTCGTGGGTGCTTTTGCCCGAGACCATCTGGCTTGCTTTGACCCGCTCCCATGCCTGAGGCTCTGATGCTTTCAGATCGAACTGGCCAGACTGCGAAAGTTCGCGCCAGAGCGCGGCAGTTGCAGCGCCATCATGGCCGGTCATGGCAAAGATGAAGCGCTCAAAGTTCGATGCCTTCGAGATGTCCATCGAGGGGCTCGATGTCTGATAAGTCTCTTTGGATCCTCGCACCCGATACACACCCGTGCGAAAAAATTCATCCAGCACATCGTTTTCATTGGTCGCCACCATCAGCCTGCGTATCGGCAGGCCCATGGATTTGGCAATGAAGCCCGAAAACACATTGCCGAAATTACCAGAAGGCACACTGAACGACACCGGATCACCGATACGCAGTCCATAGGCCTTCACCGCGCTGAGATAGCCCTTAAAGTAGTACACCACCTGGGACATGATCCGCGCCCAATTAATGGAATTCACAGTACCAATACGCCACTTGGCCTTGAACTCCAGATCGGCCGAGACTGCTTTGACCATGTCTTGGCAGTCATCGAATACGCCTTCAACGGCCAGGTTATGGATATTGGGTTCTTGCAGCGAATACATCTGGGCCCGCTGAAATGCGCTCATGCGGCCCTGAGGCGAAAGCATAAAGACCGACACCGCGTGCTTATCGCGCATAGCGTACTCGGCGGCACTGCCCGTATCGCCCGAGGTGGCGCCCAGGATATTCAGGGTCTCCCCGCGTCGGGTCAAGACATACTCAAACAACTGGCCCAGCATCTGCATGGCCATGTCTTTAAAGGCCAGTGTCGGGCCATTGGAGAGCTCCAGTATCGCCAGCGGTGCGCCCTGCTCTTGCCCAAGCGATGCCAGCGGCGCAATCTGGGCGCTGCCGAATTTCTGCTCCGTGTAAGCCTGCAGACACAAACGCTGAATCACAGCAGGATCAATGTCACCAGCGAATCGAGAAATAATTTCCGTTGCGAGCCCAGGATAAGCGAGCACTGAAAACCGCAGTAACTCCTCGTGACTGATCTGCGGCAGCGATGCCGGCATGGCCAGGCCGCCGTCCTGGGCTAGCCCTTCCAGCAAAATGTCTTGAAATCGGCCCATCCGTGCGGCGGAGCCTGTGGAGCGGGTGGAAACGTAGTTCAGACGAACGCCTCCATGCGCAACATCACCGCCTGCGTCAATACCGTGGGCAGCTTCTCGATACGGGAAATCGCGGCCTGCATATCCTGCTCCACACACTGATGAGTGATGAGCACCACATCGGTCTCGGCCATGCCCTCTTCGGGCTCACGCTGGAAAAACGTATCAATCGAGATCTGACCATCAGCCAGCACACGGGTGATGTCGGCGAGCACACCGGGCTCATCCTTAACCCTGAGCCGCAGGTAATAGCACGACCGCACCTGCGCCATCGGCACAACAACCAGTGCCGCCATCTGATCGGGCTGAAATGCCAGATATGGCACGCGATTGGCTGGGTCGGCCGTGAGCATGCGCGCCACATCCACCAGATCGGCAATCACGGCGCTCGCTGTGGGTTCCGCACCCGCACCCTTGCCGTAATACATCGTGTGGCCGACCGCATCGCCCTTGACCCAGACGGCATTCATCGCGCCTTCGACATTTGCAATCAGCTTTTTCGATGAAATCAGTGTCGGATGTACCCGCAGCTCAATGCCTCCCGCGTGACGCTTGGTGATGCCCAGAAGCTTGATGCGGTAGCCAAGCTGCTCGGCATAGGCGATGTCTTTCGCCTGCAGGCTGCTGATGCCCTCGATATGGGCCCGATCAAACTGCATCGGCACGCCAAAGGCGATGGCCGACATGATGGTGGCCTTATGCGCCGCATCAACGCCCTCCACATCGAAAGTGGGGTCGACCTCGGCATAGCCGAGCCGTTGAGCCTCTTTGAGCACGGCATCAAAAGGCAGGCCTTTGTCGCGCATCTCCGAGAGAATGAAATTGGTCGTGCCGTTGATGATTCCCGCAATCCACTCGATACGGTTCGCGGTCAGGCCCTCGCGCAGGGCCTTGATAATCGGGATGCCACCTGCCACGGCCGCCTCAAAGGCCACCATCACACCCTGCTTCTGGGCAGCTGCGAAAATTTCATTGCCATGCACTGCGAGCAACGCCTTATTCGCAGTCACCACATGCTTGCCGTGTGAAATCGCCGCCAGGACAAACTCTTTTGCGAATCCATAGCCACCGATGAGCTCGATCACCACATCGATATCCGGGTCCCGTGCCAGCGCCATGGCATCGCTCAGCACCCGGGCCTTGCCCGCGGTCAGCGTCTTGACTTTTGCCTGATCAAGGTCGGCAACAGCAGTGATGTCGATCGGCCGGCCCGCCCGACGCTGGATCTCATCGGAATTGCGGTTCAGAACAGTCCAGGTGCCACCACCGACAGTGCCGAAGCCTGCAAGCCCAACCCGCAGAGCGCCCACACTCATGCCGCTTCTCCGTGGGCGGACGCCGACGGTTTCACTAGGCCATCTTTGCGAAACATCTCTTTGATGCCGCGCACGGCCTGACGAGTACGCTGTTCGTTCTCAATCATTGCAAAACGGACATGATCATCGCCGTACTCGCCAAAGCCCACACCCGGGGACACCGCCACTTTGGCTTCGGCAAGCAATTTTTTGGAAAACTCCAGCGATCCCATGTGCTGATAGGGCTCGGGAATCTCTGCCCAGACATACATCGAGGCCCGCGGAACCTCCACCATCCATCCCGCTTCATGCAGGCCCTTACACAGCACATCTCTCCGGTGCTGATAATTCAGCCGCACTTCCTCGACGCAATCCTGCGGGCCTTCCAGTGCGATGACCGAGGCCACCTGAATGGGCGTGAAGGTGCCGTAGTCGTGGTAACTCTTGATGCGGGCCAAGGCGGCGACCAGCTCCCGATTGCCCACCATGAACCCCACACGCCAGCCGGCCATGTTGTAGCTTTTACTCATCGTGAAAAATTCCACTGCCACATCCCGCGCGCCCGGTACCTGCATGATCGACGGAGGCCTAAACCCATCAAAGCAGATGTCGGCATACGCCAGATCATGGACAACCAAAATGTCGTGCTGCTTGGCAAGCGCGACGATTCGCTCAAAAAAATCAAGCTCAACACACTGGGCAGTGGGATTACTCGGAAAACCCAGGATGATCATCTTGGGCTTTGGAATCGACTCGCGAATGTTGCGCTCAAGCTCTTGAAAAAAATCAACGCCACTGCCCATGCGGAACGACTGAATGCTGGCGCCCGCAATGATCGCGCCGTAAATGTGAATGGGGTAGCTGGGATTGGGCACGAGCACGGTATCGCCCGCATCAAGCGTGGCCAACATCAAATGGGCCAGACCCTCCTTTGAGCCGATTGTGACAATGGCCTCAGTCTCCGGGTCGAGATCGACTCCGTAGCGGCTTTGATACCAGTTACAGATCGCCCGACGCAGTCGGGGGATGCCCTTGGAGACCGAGTAGCCGTGGGTGTGCTCCTTGTCGGCTGTTTCGATCAGCTTTTCCACAATATGCTGCGGCGTCGGACCATCGGGATTGCCCATGCTCATATCGATGATGTCCTCGCCCCTGCGGCGGGCCGCCATCTTGAGCTCCCCGGTGATATTGAACACATAGGGGGGCAGTCGCTGAATGCGGGGAAAGGGCTTCATGGCGGTTTTGTGTGGGGCCAGCGGTTGGGAAAACCTTAACTTTAACCGAGCCTCAGAGTTGCAAAAAACCACCGAAAACCTGTTAGGCTTGACCCTCGATGGCTTTGTCACCGGTCTCCACTAGTCTTACAGCGCAGCCCAATGGCAGCGCCTTCGGAATCAACGCCTACGGATCCGACTTCATCGAGGTCAACGGAGTCCGATTTAACTCCTCTTTATTGGTGCGCTCCGATGTCGGGCCGGCCGAGCTTCTCGGGCTGAGTGTCGAGAGCCTTCAGGCCCGCCACATGGAGCTGCTCACCCAATGGGGCCCCGAAATCGTTTTGGTTGGGACAGGATCCCGTCAACAATTTCTCTCGCCCGCGGTCATGGCCCCCATGCTGAGCCAGCGTATCGGCGTGGAATGCATGACACTGGCAGCCGCCTGCAGAACCTTCAATCTGCTGGCCTCAGAAGGCCGCAAGGCCGCCGCGTTTTTGCTCTTTGATCGCCCGGCCGCAATCGCGCCAGCAGTAGAACCCGCCTTCATTTCTTCACTTCACAAGGACTGAGCCCAGCATGCCGCTTCCGAAGGCCCCGACCAAGCCCGCCACCCTGCTGCAGCCTACCGATGACCTCATCGCCAAACCGAATCGCAACAAAAGATCGCCGAGTCGCGGCCTCGCACCCCAAGAGGATGCCGAACCGGGCTTCATAGCAGGCCCCGCAGCGCGCGCACCAGCACTGCCGCCCTTGCCGAAGATCCCTACCCCGGCCGTTCGCACGGCCCCTTTTCCAATCCCGCCGCAGACAGCGCCAGCACCGGTCATGACGGCCCGCCGGCCGGCGATGCTGCGCGAATCACGGCGTCGCACCGATCCCGATGTCGCCAAAACCTTTGTGCTCGATACCAATGTGTTGATGCATGACCCCTCCAGTCTTTTTCGATTCGAGGAGCACGACATCTTCTTGCCAATGATGACCCTTGAAGAACTCGATAACCACAAAAAGGGGGTCTCCGAAGTAGCCCGTAATGTGCGTCAGGTCACACGCTCTTTGGATGCGATGATCGAAGCAATCGCGGATACAAGCGACAGCGGCCTGAATATTGCCGAAGGTATCCCCCTATCAGTGCTCGGCAACAAAGAATCAACCGGTCGGCTGTATTTTCAGACCCAGCCACTGGAAATTGAGACCAGCTCGGTCATCGAAGGCCTCACGGTCGGCAAAGCCGACAATCAAATTCTCGGTGTCGTGCGTGCCCTGCAGGCCAAGCAAAAAGACCGGCTTGTCGTGCTGGTTTCCAAAGACATCAATATCCGGATCAAGGCCCATGCCTTGGGACTGCCGGCCGAAGATTACTTCAACGATCAGGTTATCGACGATGCTGATTTACTCTACTCGGGCGCCATGCAGCTGCCCGAAGGCTTCTGGGATAGTCACGGTAAGCGCCTCGAGTCCTGGCAACAAGGGGGCTACACCTTTTATCGGGTGACTGGCCCGCTGTGTGCAGCCTTTCATGTCAATCAATTTGTGTACGAGGAGGGGGCCAGCCCCCTTTATGCGCTTGTGCAAGAGGTGCAAGGCCGTACCGCCGTACTGCGCACCCTGAGAGATTTCACACACGCCAAGAACTCGGTCTGGGGTATTACCGCCCGCAATCGCGAGCAGAACTTTGCGCTGAACCTTCTGATGAATCCGGATGTTGATTTTGTGACCCTGCTGGGCCAGGCTGGTACCGGCAAAACGCTGCTCGCGTTGGCCTCGGGCCTTGCCCAGATCCTTGAGACCAAAATCTATAACGAGATCATCGTCACGCGGGCCACTGTGCCACTGGGTGATGACATCGGCTTTCTGCCGGGCACAGAGGAAGAAAAGATGCAGCCTTGGATGGGTGCACTCGAAGACAATCTCGAGGTGCTCAACCGCGGGGTCGATAGCGGTGGCGACTGGGGCCGCTCAGCGGCTGCGGATCTGATTCGTACCCGCATCAAGATCAAATCGCTTAACTTCATGCGCGGCAGAACCTTTATCAATAAATTTTTGATCATTGATGAGGCCCAAAATCTCACTCCGAAGCAGATGAAAGCGTTGATCACACGCGCCGGTCCGGGTACCAAAGTGGTCTGCATGGGCAACATCGCCCAGATCGACTCTCCCTACCTTACCGAGGGATCATCAGGCCTGACGTATGTGGTTGACCGGTTCAAAGGCTGGTCGCATGGTGGCCATGTCACCCTGCAGCGTGGCGAACGTTCACGGCTTGCGGATTTTGCGACTGAAGCGCTCTAGCGCAGAGAATCAGTGGCGTCCCCTAGGGGATTCGAACCCCTGTACTCACCGTGAAAGGGTGATGTCCTAGGCCTCTAG
>CAYXRY010000020.1:0-36948 GCA_964467545.1 uncultured Bordetella sp.
GGGTTCGGGGGGCCTACGCCTGTGTGGCCATGATTGCGGGCTACGGCATCGTGGCGTTTCGCGATGCCTACGGTATTCGGCCGCTTGCCCTGGGCCGGCATGCGGATGCACGCGGCGAGGAGTGGATGATTGCCTCGGAAACCGTGGCCATTCATGGCCTGGGCTTTACGCCGATTCGCGATGTTGCTCCGGGCGAGTGCGTGATTCTTACGCTCGATGGCCGGCTGCATTCCCGAGTCTGTGCCCGGCACACCCGCTTAAATCCTTGTGTATTTGAATACGTTTACTTTGCAAGGCCCGATTCGGTGATTGATGGGGTAAGCGTCTACGATGCGCGCCTGCGCATGGGCGAGACATTGGCCGATAAAGTACGCAAGCAGTTTCCAACTGGCGAGATTGATGTTGTGATGCCGATCCCGGATTCCAGCCGGCCCGCTGCGATTCAGCTGGCCATGCAGCTGGGCATCGACTATCGCGAGGGCTTTATCAAAAACCGTTATATCGGCCGAACCTTTATCATGCCCGGCCAGGCCGCCCGCAAGAAATCTGTCCGGCAAAAGCTCAATGCAATTCCCTATGAATTTAAGAATAAAAGCGTACTGATTGTGGATGACTCGATTGTGCGGGGGACCACCAGCCAGGAGATTGTGCAGATGGCCCGTGACTCGGGAGCCAAACGGGTGATCTTTGCCTCGGCGGCACCACCGGTGCGCTACCCCAATGTCTATGGCATTGATATGCCCACCCGTGGTGAGCTGATCGCCTTTGGCCGCAGCGACGACGAGATCTGCAAAGCCATCGGCGCAGATGCCTTGATCTATCAGGATCTCGAATCGATGCGCTCTGATGTGATGAATCTGAACCCCAACATCGAGGGGCTGGAGGCATCATGCTTTGATGGCAATTACATTACGGGCGATATCAACGATCGCGTGCTGGACTCTCTGGAATATGCCCGCATTCATGGCGATGCCAATGCCACGCGAAATCAGCTTGCCTTAAATTTGAACCATGACGAATAAGAAAAATCCGTCTTCTGCATCGCGCCGTGATCTGGGCTTTGCAACCCGGGCCGTCCGAGGGGGCACGCAGCGTTCCGATTTTGGTGAGCACTCCGAGGCGCTGTATCTCACCTCAAGCTTCGTGTTTGACGATGCCCAGCAGGCCGCAGATCGCTTTCAAAACCGCGAGCCGGGCATGGTCTATTCGCGATTTTCCAATCCCTCGGTGCAGATGTTTGAGGAGCGGCTTGCATCTTTGGAAAACGCGGAGCGCTGTGTAGCGACCAGCTCCGGCATGGCAGCGATTCTGGCCACCTGCTTGGGCTTATTGAAGGCCGGCGACCATGTCGTATCCACCCCCAGCCTATTTGGTGCAACGGTCCAACTTTTTGAAACTACCCTGCGCAAATTCAGCGTGCCGGTGGATTATGTGCCGCTCACGGATCCTCAGGCCTGGGCCAAGGCCGTGACGCCAGCGACAAAACTCTTTTATCTTGAAACGCCCTCCAACCCGCTGACCGAGATTGCCGATATCGCCGCGATAGCGGCGGTCGCACGCAAGCACGGTATCACGATGGTCGTGGACAACTGCTTTTGTACGCCCGCCTTACAGCAGCCGCTGGCGCTGGGCGCTGATCTGGTCTTGCATTCGGCAACCAAGTATCTTGATGGACAGGGCCGCGTACTGGGGGGCGCCGTCGCAGGCCGCAGTGAGTTGATCGAGCCAATTTTTCAGGTGGTCCGCACCTGCGGGCCCTCGTTATCGCCGTTCAATGCATGGGTGCTGCACAAGGGGCTGGAGACTTTAGATCTGCGGATGCGGGCCCACAGTGCATCAGCGCTCGCCTTGGCCGGCTGGCTTGAGCAGCATCCCCGTGTCGCGCGTGTTTTGTATCCGGGATTAGCCTCGCATCCTCAGCATGCGCTGGCCATGCGGCAGCAAAACGCGGGTGGCGCCATTGTGTCTTTTGAATTAAAGGGTGCAAATCCCGCCGAGCAGCGTCAGCGGGCTTTTTCGTTGATTGATGCGGTTCAGATCATGTCGGTCACCGGCAATCTTGGTGATACCCGAACGACGATTACCCATCCGGCCTCGACCACCCATGGCCGCATTTCCCCGCAGGCCCGCGAGCAGGCCGGCATCTGTGAAGGGTTGGTCCGCATTGCAGTGGGTCTGGAAGACCTCGAGGATCTCAAGGCAGATCTCGACGCTGGCTTGGCCGCTTAGGGCCTGCCGATGGATCGGTTGTTAGCGAAGGATCCGCCGCCGCATCGTGACCTTTGCACCGACTGTGGGGTATCGCGGTCCTCGCAGCCCAAACGATGCGCTACGGCTTGCCAGTTCATTGCACCCGACTATCCGGCAATGGAGCGGCAGGTCCATGGCCGGGCCCGTAGGCCCCATCAGGCGGATGAACAATTCTTTGGTCCCTATCAGATTCTGAATCGGGCCGCACTGAAAACGCCTGCAGCGGGAGCCCAGTGGACAGGCATCACCACCCGAATCGCGCAGCGGCTTTTAGAGGAAAAGATGGTCGATGCCGTACTCACCATGGCGCCGGATGAGAAGGACTGTTGGCGACCGGTGCCGGTGCTGATCACGGACCCCCAAGACATGGAGCGCTGCCGCGGCATGCGCATGGGCTATGCACCGCTGCTGGCCTTGCTTGAGCCGGCGTTACAAAAAGGCATTGAGCGCATCGCAGTGATTGGAATTCCGTGTCAGGTGTATGCACTGCGGGCCCTGGAAAAAGAACTGGGCTTTAAAAAAATCTATGTGATTGGCACACCGTGCTCGGATAACACAACCACTGAGCGGTTTCATGAGTTTTTAAAACTCCTGACACCCAAGCCCGAGACCATTACCTATCTTGAGTTCTGTGCGGATTATCACGTCGAGATTCGTTTCGATAATGGCAAGAAAAAACGCATTCCTTTTCTGATGCTGCCCTTATCCAAACTGCCTCAGGATTTTTTTCCACTGACGTGTCGCACCTGTGTGGATTACACCAATGTGCTGTCGGATATCACGGTGGGCTACATGGGTGGCGAGGGCCAGCAGTGGCTGATCGTGCGCAATGACACGGGCGCCGAATTACTGAGCCTGCTGGGCGATGAAGTTCGGCTGTCAACACCAGGAAGCGCGGGCAAGCGGCAGGGCCCGGTGAAAGGGTTTTTACAAAATACAGAGCGGGCCGCAGGCGGGCTTCCACTGCGCAGCATGCCATCATGGCTGCGGCCGATCGTGGGCTGGCTGATGCCGAAGATTGGACCCCGGGGCCTTGAGTTTGCCCGGGCCCGTGTGGAGATGAAGGCCATCGAGAGCGTGATTCATCTGCGGCGTGAAGAGCCGCGGCGGATGAAGTCCATGGTGCCGGAGCATGTCTGGCGGCTGGTGAAGCCCTATGGCCTGAAGCGCGATCAGGGCTAATGAAAATCCCGCGAGGCTGTCGCTAATGGCCCAATCAGTGTGCTGAGCAGAGCAGATTGATCCTCAACCCGCTGGGCCAAAAGATTACGGACCTGGCCGGCTGCACGGGGGTCGATATGCTGATCACGCTGCCAGGTGCCATAGACCAGCATCAGCTGGGAATACAGCACCGCCTTATAAAAGCGCTCCAAGACTTCGGGCTGAATGATCACATTGATCATTCCGGTTTCGTCTTCCAGAGAAATAAAGAGTGTGCCGCGCGCAGTACTGGGCCGCTGCCGATGGGTGACCAGGCCTGCCGCACGCGCTAGCCGGCCGTGTGCATAGCGATTTAAGACTTCTGCCGGCTGGGTGCCGAGCCTTGTAAGCGTTGGCCGCAGCACCGCAAGCGGATGGCGGCCAAGTGTCAGCCCAAGGCTTGCATAGTCGGCAACGATGTCATCGCCTTCTGTGGGGGCAGATAGCTCAGGTACAGATTCGTGAATTGGAGCGGTAGTGAGGAGTGCAGGCCGGCGGTGCTGGCCGCTAGCGGCCCAGACGGCCTGATGGCGATGGCCGGCAATGGATCGCAGCGCGCCCGCAGCAGCCAATGCATTGAGGTCTGCCCGATCCAGGCCGGCACGCAGCGCCAGATCTTCCACCGATGTATAAGGCCGATGCAGCGCGATGTCTTGCATGGCCTGCTCGGAGAGTCCCGCGACTCTGTTGAATCCAAGACGGACTCCGTCGGGCTCAAGATGAGTTTCAACATTACTGAATTGAACATCGACTGCCAGCACACGGACACCATTGCGTTTTGCATCTTGAATCAGTTGGGAGGGCGAATAAAACCCAAGCGGCTGTGCATTGAGCAGGGCAGCCAGAAAGGCATCGGGATGGTGATGCTTCATCCAGCAGCTGACATAGACCAGCAGCGCAAAGCTGGCGGCATGGGACTCTGGAAATCCGTATTCGCCAAAGCCTTGGATTTGCCGAAATACCCGATCTGCAAATTCACGGGGGTAGCCGCGGGCCAGCATGCCGTTAACGATTCGGTCATAGAATTGTCCAAGGCCGCCTTTGCGGCGCCATGCCGCCATCGAGCGGCGCAGCTGATCGGCCTCGCCGGCGCTAAAGCCTGCTGCAAGAATCGCCAGCTGCATGACTTGCTCTTGAAAGATCGGCACACCAAGTGTGCGCGAGAGCGCCTCGCGGACTGCGAGGCTGGGATATTCCACCGGCTCAAGCCCCTGACGCCTGCGTAGATAAGGATGGACCATGCCGCCTTGAATTGGCCCGGGCCGCACGATGGCCACCTCAATGACCAGGTCGTAAAAGCATCGCGGCTTTAGCCGTGGCAGCATTGACATCTGGGCCCGGGATTCAATCTGAAATACGCCCACCGTCTGCGCTGCACAGATCATGTTGTAGGTTGCCGGATCTTCAGCAGGAATATCTTGCATCAGAAAATCACGGCCAAGCTTTTGGCCAATCAATTCCAGCCCCCGACGAATGGCCGAGAGCATGCCGAGTGCCAAGACATCGACCTTGAGCAGTCCAAGTGACTCAAGATCATCTTTATCCCACTGAATAACGCTGCGCTCTGGCATCGAAGCGTTTTCCACCGGCACCAAGTCAGAGAGCCGATGGCGGGCAATCACAAATCCGCCGACATGCTGCGATAGATGCCGGGGTGCGCCGATCAGCTGATTGCACAGCCCGGCCCAGCGTTCGCATTGGGCAGCAGATGGGGGTGAAATTTCATGGCGGCAGGCCATTAGCGCCGGGCTTTCCAAGGCCTCTTGCAGATGAGCGGCCAGCACTTCGGCATCGACCTGCCGCCCGTCCCACCACTGATGGTGTTTGGCCACATGATCGACCAGGGCAGCGTGAATGCCCAGGGCCTTGCCGGTATCGCGAAGCGCAGACCGCGGCTTATAGGTGGTCACCGATGCGGCCAGCGCTGCCCGCTCGCGGCCATATTTTTGATAAATGTATTGAATGACTTCCTCGCGCCGCTGATGCTCAAAATCCACATCAATATCGGGCGGCTCATTGCGCTCTTTGGAAATAAAGCGCTCAAAAAGCATGCTCATGCGGGCCGGATCGACTTCGGTAATACCTAGGCAATAACAGACCGCAGAGTTGGCGGCTGATCCCCGGCCCTGGCAGAGAATTCCTTTACTGCGGGCAAAGTCCACGATGTCATAGACCGTTAAAAAGTAAGGTTCATAACGCAGCTCATGGATGAGCTGCAGCTCATGCTCAATTTGCTGACGGACCTTGGGATTGATGCCCTCGGGAAAGCGTCGGCGCACGCCTTCTTCGGTCAGATGTCGAAGCCACTGGGTGGGCGTGAGCCCTGGCGGTACAATTTCTTCAGGATATTCGTAGCGCAGTTCATCTAAAGAGAACTGGCAGCGTTTGGCTACCGCCACTGTTGCGGCCATCAGCTCGGGGGAATAAATACGGGCCAATCGCAGACGATTGCGCAGATGCTGCTCGGCATTTGGGGTAAACCGTTTACCGCAGGCTGTAATCGGCAGTCCATGCCGAATCGCAGTCAGCGTATCGGCCAGTGGTTTGCGTGAGCGGCGGTGCATGACCACATCGCTGGTGGCCACCAGGCCCACCCGATGCAGTGCCGCCAGGGTCTGCAGATGATCACGCCAGGTGTTGTCGTGGCCACGCAGCAGTAACGCGCAGCCAATGTAGAGACGATCAGCAAATAATTCTTTAAGTCGCTGGATTGCCGGGTAATGCCGGGCAGGACCATCACTGGAGTCCCCAATCCAAATCACAAGACAGTCGGGCAGCCCGCTTTGCAGATCGTCAACGCTAAGCCGGTAGTGGCCCTTGATCTCACGGCGTCGTGTCTGGGTGATGAGCCATCCCAGCTGGGCATAGCCCTGACGTGACATGGCGATCACCACAATTCGTCCGGCCAGATCAGCGCAGGAAAACTGGGCCCCAATCAGCAGCTGAATCCCAAGGGCCTTGGCCGCTGTGTGGGCCTGAACTGCGCCTGCGACCGAGGCCTCATCAGTAATAGCGACCGCCTGATAGCCCAGATGATGGGCCCGATCAATTAGCTCGGCAGGCGCTGAGGCGCCATGCAGAAAAGAGTAGTGGCTGCGGCAGATGAGTTCAGCAAATTCCATGACGCAGCGAGATTAAGAAAAAAATCCATGCAGATACCAGTCATGGGCGGGGGTACGAAAAATCCACAGCAAAGACTGCTGGGGAGATCGGGCAATAAAGTAGTCACGCTGCACGATGCTGCCAGGTGCTTCTTCCCACCATCCGGCCTCAATGCGCTCCGGGCCGCACAGCAGCTGCAGCGGCCCGTGATAAGCCGGCCGATGCTGCTGCATGGCCAGGGGAAGTGGCTGGTGCAGCAGCCAGGCGGGCCGATGGGGCATCTGGCCGATGTCATGCAGCGGCCGGGCGGCAGTGCGCCGAAGTGATGATGCCGATGTGGGCTCCATCACGTTGTAGTGGACCACTTTTTCTGGGCGGTGCTCATCTTCAATCGAGAGCTGACAGACCCGATCTGTGCCCAGCCGGGCCTGCAGGCGCTCAATCAGTTCGTGCATGGCCTGCTCTGATTCATGGCCATTGCCAAGAAAGTCTTCTGTCCGGTGTGGCAGATTGATCACTTCATTGACTGTGATGGCAATTCCATAGGCCGGACGTGGCAGACGAAATCGAATCAGCCGCTCACTCAGAATGCGGGAAAACCGCCGCACATCACGTGTTGGCCCTGCGCAGCGAAGTTCAAATCGGCTATGCGGTGGGCCATCATGCAAGAGCTGCAGCTCAATGGCCATGACGCCGGCCTGCCGTGACAGCAGCCAGGCTGATAAGGCATGCAGGCAGGGCAGAAATGCCCGCTCAATCATTTCATTTTGTTCTGCCCGGGCAGGCAGTTCGCGCTCTAAATGAAACCTTGCCGGCTGCTCAATCCAGGCATAAGACTCATTGCGTCGGCCCTCTGCGGCATCTAAGGCATTTAGTGCTGATGCGCCAAAGCGGCGTGTGATGCCGTGGCGCGGAAGTTTTTTAAATTGGCCGATGGTGTGTATGCCCATGCGGGCAAGAATTTCCAGATGCGGATGCAGCTCTTCAATGACACTCAGCGGCAAAGCTTCCAGGCCATTGGGTAGATTCCAGCAGTGCTCTTGCAGGCCCAGGGCCTGCCAGTAGGCCGCACGCCCGGTTGGCCCGCTGGCAATCGCAAGCGCATCGTCTGCTGACCATCCCAGGCTTTCGCTGCCGTGAATGACTTTGCACATCAGACGTTTTTCGCCGCCCCAGAGCCGAAGGCTGGCACTGACTTCCATCAGCACTGCATGGGCCCATCCGGTAATCGTGACGCAGGGGCTGAACTGCAGGGCCCATTGGGCGAGCCTGCCAGCAGCCTGCTGCGCGGTTTCAGCGGTGTGCTGGCGAACGCCGGGAGGCAGCGGCTGGTGAAAGGGAGCCAGGTAACGACGGGGAAGAATGCATGCGATCCACAGCATGGTGATGGGCTGTTTGTCGTGTTGGTGCTGCTGATGGGGCGGCGATGATGGCGTCGTGGTCTTGCAGTGAACGCAGACCGCTGCCGGGTACGGGAATTGCAATATCAATCGGTGCTGACATCACTGGCCCGCGGCGTTTGATGATTTGCACCGCCAAATCTGGATAACGGCGGGGCAGCAGCAGCATACGCAGTGGGGCAGGAGAGGGATGGTCCTGTGCCGCAAAGGGGCGAAACACAAACACCAGGCCCTGGGTGGTGCTGGCGGCCAGCTGTAGCCTTCGAATCAGTTCAGGCCGGGTGCCGCCCTGATGGTCCAGCCATGTGATGAGGGCGCCGAATTGATTGCTTTTGATGGATTGCTCGACTGCCCAGAGCTTATCGATGGGCCGGTCCGCCTGCACGACCAGAATTTTTTGATGATCAATGCCCATGGCCTCAAATGCAGGCGCATAAGGCGTATGGGGTGGTGCAAGCAGCACAATGTGCTGTCCGGCTTGCGTGAGGCTGCGCAGTGTGGGCGCAAGAAATCGCAGCTCACCAATGCCCATGTGCTGCACCAGCAGTTCAGTCAGGCTGCCACGTGGCCAGCCATTGCCGGGCAGCTCACGATCCAGCAGACGAAAACTGCTGCTGATGCCGCTGCTGATGCCTGACTGATGCAGTGATTGGCCCTTCCAGACTGCCGGATGAATCACGATAAGACTCTGGGGTTGCGAATCACGCCAATGCCCAGGCCCTCAATGGCCAAATCAGGATCGCTGTCGGGCACAACAATGGGCTTGAATGCAGGATTTTCAGGCAGAAGATGAATCTCGCGGCCTTGATGCTGAAAGCGTTTGACGGTGACTTCATCGTGCAGCCGGGCCACAACGATCTGGCCATTGCGAAGCTGCGATAAGCCAGAGATTTTTTTCACCGCCAAGAGATCATCTTCCAGGATGCCGGCATCACGCATGCTCATGCCGCGGACTTTTAAGAAGTAATCCGGCATCTGAGCAAATAAGCCGGCATCAATGCTGTAGTGGGCCTCGATGTGTTCTTGGGCCAGCATGGGCTGGCCTGCTGCCACCCGGCCAATCAGGGGAATGCCCAGGCCGGACTCTTCAGCAAAAGCGGTGCGGGGTGCAGCATGCAGCAGGCGAATACCGCGCGAGGTGCCTGAACTCAGGCTGATCGCGCCCTTGCGCTCCAAGGCCCGCAGGTGCTCTTCCGCCGCATTGGGGGACTTAAATCCCAGGGCATTGCAGATATCCATGCGGGTTGGGGGAAAGCCTGTCTTGGCGATGTGGGCGCTGATCAGGTCAAGAATTTCCTGCTGTCGGGGGGTCAGAGTCTTCATAGGGTCCGAAATCAGTTACTGGATAGACGTACAGTACTGGGTTCATGGATAAACTGCAAGCGTCCCATCCACAGTTGTTTTGGATTCCCTTATCCCGATTCCGCTCATTTGCCCCATGTCCACACCAAACTCGCCATCTGCAACCCCCCATAGCCCTTCCGGTAACCCGTTTTTAGATGCCACGCCAATCGGCGCCTTTGCCATGGTGATGGGCTTATCGGGCCTGGCGCTGGTCTGGGGCAAGCTGGCCAATCTCGGGTGGCTGCCGGGCGTTGCCGGGCCGCTGACAGTGGTGTTTGCGGTCATCGATGGCCTGGCCTTTGTGCTGCTTTTGGCGCTCTACGCCAAGAAGTGGGCCCGCAATCACCAGCGGGTCTACGAGGAATGGCAGCACCCGGTGAAGTCATCGTTTTTTGCAGCTGTCTCGGTTTCTTTTGCGCTGACGGCAACCGTGGCGCTCGGGGTCTTTGCGCCGCTGGCGCTGCCCTTATGGGTGATGGGCGCTGTGCTGCAAGCCATTGCGATGGTGATGGTGCTCAACGCCTGGATTCATCGCGAGAGCCTTCAGCCCCCGCATGCCACGCCGGCCTGGTTTATTCCTGCCGTGGCCAATGTGGTGCTGCCACTTGCAGGGGTGCGGCTGGGTTTTTTAGAAATCTCTTGGTGGTTTTTTGCAGTCGGAATTTTATTCTGGCTGGTGCTGCTGACCGTGGTGCTGCAGCGGCTATTGTTTGTGCAGCCCGTACTGCCTGAGCGTCTGGTGCCAACACTGTGCATCTTGCTGGCCCCGCCTGCGGTTGCGTTTTTATCCTGGCTTCAGTTGACCGGCCAGCATCCCGGATCGGCCCCGCTGGATGCGATGGGCCATGTGCTGTTTGGCATCGCGATATTTTTTGCGCTGTTTTTATTCACACAGATTCGGCGCTTTCTGCGGCTGTCGTTTTATGTGTCGTGGTGGGCCTTTTCATTTCCGAGTGCGGCATTTACCAATGCGGCATTGGTCTATGCCCAGTTTGAAAGCGGTGCATTTAACCAGGCCTTGGCAGTGGCCATGGTGGCATTTTCGACGCTGCTGATTCTCTGGCTATTGATACGCACCATCGTGGCAGTGGCCCGCAATGAGCCGCAGCTCACGGATTAATCACAGCGCAAGCTTGACGGCAAATCCGATAAATAAGGCGCCCACCGTGGCCTTGCCGGTTGCGGCAACCCAGGGGGTCTGACTGAAGTGTTTTGAAAGCCGCGTGCCGCCAAGAATCAGCGCGGAGAGATACAGTGCGCTGACAATTTGCACGATGATGCCGAGAATCAGAAATGAGAGTGCGGGCTGGCTGAAGTTCGGATCAACGAACTGAATAAAAAAAGAAATGAAAAACATGATCGCCTTGGGATTCAGTAGGCTAATCACCAGGGCGGTTCGAAAGGGCGCCTGCATGCCCAGGCGCTGCGAAGTCGCTGGCGCTGTGCTGTGTGCTGCACCGCGCGAGAGGGCCGCCCGCAGAAGCCCCAGGCCTAGCCAGGCCAAATAACCTGCGCCGGCATACTTCAGCACCGTAAACGCAGTCGGTGATGCATGCAGCGCCGAGGCCGCCCCAGTGGCGGCCAGCAGCATCAGCACCGTATCTCCGACAAAGATGCCGCAGGCCGCACGATAGCCGGCCAGCAGGCCCTGGCGGGAGGCCAGGGTCATGACATAAAGAGAGTTGGGGCCGGGCAGCAGCACGATAAAAATCGTGCCAAGAATAAAAGTGCTGAGGTCGGTGATGCCGGTGGCCACGCCGGTCCTACTGATCGCTGTGGAGTTTTCCGCCGGTGGCCCAGTCACTTTTTTTGATGTCGTAAAAAATGACATCCACTGCCTGGGGGCTGCAGCCCAGCACCTGGACTGAGGCCTCGGTTAATGTTTTTGCGTATTGCCGTTTTTGCTCTTCGGTGCGGCCTTCAAACATCTCAACACGAATCGTGGGCATGGCATTTCCTTTCTTAGTTTCGGTAATCGGGGTCGGTCTGATCCAGGCCGCGTAAAAGCGCTGGCCATTCATCAATGCCTTCGGGGGCCTGTGCATTGCCCACCCACTGCTGATAGGTGGTCGTGGCCACAGTATCGGAGACACAGGCGGGTGATCCCGCTGCGGCAACGGTAAGTTGAATGCGAACCGCGCGCTCAAACAGATGCATCAGCACGAAGGCCTCGGCCACGCTTCGGCCAATCAACAAAATGCCATGCTGCTCAAGAATGACGCCATCAAGGTTGCCCAGGGCCTGCACCAGGCGCTGCTGCTCCTGCGGCCCGAAGGCCAGGCCCTCATAGGCATGCCGGCCGAGCCGGCCGATAAGCCGAAGCGCAGGCTGCGAGCAAGGCAGGAGATCCTGTCCCGCTGCGGCAAAGGCCTGGGCCCAGAAGCTATGCAGATGCAGCACACAGACTGCATCAGGCCGTGCACGGTGCACGCAGCCATGAATCGCAAACCCGCTTGGATTAATCGGCGCATGAGAGCCATCAATCACCTGGCCATCGACATTGACCATGACCAGATTCGAGGCGGTGATTTCGTTAAACCGCAGCCCAAATTGATTCAGCAAATAGGCGTTGTTGTGGCCAGGCACGCTGGCCGAGATATGGGTCCAGACAATGTCATCCCAGCCGCGCTGTGCGGCAAGCCGATAGGCGGCGGCCAGATCGCGACGTTGTTCAGCTTCAGTCAATGCGGTCATGGTGTTAGGGCATGAATTCCGGCGGGCGCTTTTTCACCCAGTTGATAAAGGCATGAATCTCGGGATGCTCCGCCAGTGCCTGCCAGCTGTTGTAGCGCCGCGCCAGATCTTTTTCAGCAATCGTACGGTGAATTTTCTGGTGGCAGATTTTATGGACCAGAAATTTCTCTTTGCCGCCAAGAGAGCGGGGCGTGAGGTGATGCTCATCTGTGCTTGGCCCCGGAATCAGCGCCCGGCCGCACAGCGGGCAGGCCGCTGGAACATCTGCTGCCGGCAGCGGCGGCCCCACCTGAAGCCCCAGTATCCGTGCCTCCTTGGTGTTGGAGCGCATGATGCGGCGTATGACCATTACATCCCCGTGTAATTGGGTCCGCCACCGCCTTCAGGAGTAACCCAGACAATATTCTGGGTCGGATCTTTGATATCGCAGGTCTTGCAGTGGACACAGTTTTGCGCATTGATCTGCAGCCGTGCGCCTTCAGTGGGTGCGGAAATGTTGTTGCCCGATGCATCCAGATATTCATATACCCCGGCCGGGCAGTAACGGCTTTCCGGCCCGGCAAATGTTGAGAGATTGATTCCGACGGGCACCGCCTGATCTTTCAGTGTCAGGTGGGCGGGCTGATTTTCTTCGTGGGTGGTGCCTGATAAAAACACCGAACTTAAGCGATCAAAAGTGATTTTTCCATCAGGCTTGGGATATTGAATTTTTGCGCACCGGGCGGCGGGCTTGAGGGCCGCATGATCCGGCTGGGTGCTGCGCAGTGTCCAGGGGGCCTTGCCGCCAAAAAGTTTCTGATCGATGCCCACCAGCAATGTGCCCAGCCAGAGGCCTTTTGACATTGCGGGCTTGAAGTTGCGTGCGCGGTGGAGTTCGTCATACATCCAGGAGTTTTTAAAGGCCTGCGCGTAGCCGGTGAGCTCTGCGGAATCCGAATCGGTTTTCAGTGCCTGCACGATTGCCTCGGCGGCAAGCATTCCGCTTTTCATGGCGAGATGGCTGCCTTTAATCCGGGAGGCATTTAAAAATCCGGCATCACAGCCCAAAAGTGCACCGCCTGGGAAAATGAATTTCGGCAGCGCATTGAGTCCGCCTGCGGTAATGGCCCGGGCGCCGTAGCCAATGCGCTTTCCACCTTCCAGATAGGGCCGAATCTTCGGATGGGTCTTGTAGCGCTGAAACTCTTCGAACGGTGAGAGCCACGGATTGGCGTAGTTCAGGCCCACCACATAGCCAATCGCAACCCGGTGATTTTCCAGGTGGTACATAAACGAGCCGCCATAGGTCTGACTGTCCAAGGGCCAGCCCGCGGTGTGAACCACCAGGCCGGGCTGATGCTGGGCAGGGTCAATCTCCCAGACTTCTTTTACGCCGATGCCATAGGACTGCGGGTCAGCGTTTTGATTTAATTTGAAGCGTTCAATGAGCTGCTTACCGAGATGGCCGCGGGCGCCTTCGGCAAATAAGGTATAGCGGCCCCAGAGTTCCATGCCGTTTTGATAATTTGCTGTGGGCGCACCATCTTTGCCGATGCCCATGGCACCGGTGGCAACGCCTTTGACCCGGCCATCCTCGGTGTACAGAATCTCGGCCGCAGCAAAGCCAGGAAAAATCTCAACGCCCAAGCCCTCGGCTTGCTGACTGAGCCAGCGCGTGAAATTCGATAAGCTCACCACATAGTTGCCGTGATTTTTGAAGCAGGCCGGCAGCATCCATTGCGGAAACTGGACGGCACCGGTCTGCGAGAGCAGTAAAAATCGGTCCTCGGTGACGGGGGTCGTTAAGGGCGCGCCATCGGCCTTCCAGTTGGGCAGTAATTCATCAATCGCAATCGGATCCATGACTGCGCCCGACAGGATGTGGGCCCCGGGCTCGGAGCCTTTTTCGAGCAAGCAGACATTGATTTCGGGGTTTACCTGTTTGAGCCGGATTGCCGCAGACAGGCCGGCCGGTCCCGCACCAACGATGACCACGTCGTATTGCATTGATTCGCGGTTTTGATCCATGCCGTCTCCTTCAGGTGTTACAGGCTGATGCCGTTACACTATCAGGGTTTATTCCCTCTTTTGGAGCGCTCCATGAATAAGGTTTTTCCGGCCGCCATTGATGCCTTGCGCGATGTGCTGCGTGACGGCCAGACCCTGGCGGTGGGCGGCTTTGGACTATGCGGCATACCCGAGTCGCTGATCCTTGCGGTCCGTGAGCTTGGCGCGAAAAATCTCACCTGTATCAGCAATAACGCCGGCGTGGATGGCATCGGATTAGGTGTCCTGCTGGAGTCGCGGCAGGTCAAAAAAATGATCGCCTCTTATGTGGGCGAAAACAAAGAATTCGAGCGGCAGTTTCTCGCTGGTGAGCTCGAGCTGGACTTCACGCCCCAGGGAACACTTGCGGAAAAACTGCGCGCAGGCGGGGCGGGTATCCCGGCGTTTTTCACCCGCACGGGTGTTGGCACGGTGGTCTCAGAGGGCAAAGAGATTCGTCAATTCCACGGCAAGAACTATGTCTTGGAAGAGTCGCTGTTTGCGGACATCTCCTTGGTGAAGGCCAAGACCGCGGATCGGGCGGGCAACCTGGTCTTTAACTTGACGGCCCGCAATTTCAATCCCAATGTGGCCATGGCCAGCCGGATGACCATCGTGGAAGTCGAAGAGCTCGTGGAGATCGGTGATTTGCACCCGGATGAAATTCATACGCCAGGGATTTTCGTGAGGCGTATTGTGGTGAATCGCAGCCCGAATAAGCACATCGAGAAAAGGACAACACGCTGATGGCCTGGACCAGAGAAGAGATGGCGGCGCGGGCTGCCAAAGAATTGCGTGATGGGTTTTATGTGAACCTTGGCATTGGCCTGCCGACCCTGGTGGCCAACTACGTGCCCGAGGGCATGACCGTCTGGCTGCAGTCAGAAAATGGACTGCTGGGCATTGGCCCCTTTCCTACCGAAGAAGAGGTCGATGCGGATCTGATCAATGCCGGCAAGCAGACCGTGACCACGCTGCCGGGATCCTCGATTTTCTCGAGTGCAGATTCCTTTGCCATGATTCGCGGCGGCCATATCAACCTAGCGATCCTGGGGGCCATGCAGGTCTCGGAAAAGGGCGATCTCGCCAACTGGATGATTCCGGGCAAGATGATCAAGGGCATGGGCGGGGCGATGGACCTGGTGGCCGGGGTGGATCGTGTGGTGGTGATCATGGAGCACACCGCTAAGAAAAAGGATGGCTCCGAGGAAATCAAGATCCTGCCGGAGTGCAGCCTGCCACTGACCGGCGTGGGGGTGGTCAATGAGATCGTCACCGATTTGTGCGTGCTCTCTGTCACCTTGAAGGGTCTGGAGCTAAGGGAGCTGGCCCCCGGGGTCACCATCGATGAGGTCCGGGCAAAAACGGGCTGCCCAGTGATCGAATAAGGTCTCTTACAATAGGGGCTCAGCCAGCGACATGACATGACCAAATACGTATTCGTGACTGGAGGTGTGGTTTCATCCCTTGGAAAGGGGATTGCCTCCGCGTCGCTGGGTGCGTTGTTGGAGTCCCGTGGCCTGAAGGTCACGATGATCAAAATGGATCCTTACCTCAATGTGGATCCGGGTACCATGAGTCCTTTTCAGCACGGCGAAGTCTTTGTCACCGAGGATGGTGCCGAGACTGATCTGGATCTTGGCCACTACGAGCGTTTTATCAACGCCCGCATGCACAAGCACAACAACTTCACCACCGGCCAGATTTATGACACGGTGCTGCGTAAAGAGCGGCGTGGTGAATATCTGGGCAAGACGGTGCAGGTCATTCCGCACATCACCAACGAGATTCAGGAGTTCATCGGCCGTGGCGTTCGCCTTGGTCAGCCCGATGAGGCCGAAATCGCAATCGTTGAGGTCGGCGGCACAGTCGGAGATATCGAGTCACTGCCCTTTTTAGAGGCGATTCGTCAGCTCAGCTTGCGGCTTGGCCGACGTAACACTTGTTTTTTGCACCTGACCCTGGTGCCCTTTATTTCGACCGCCGGAGAGCTGAAGACCAAGCCCACCCAGCATTCCGTGCAAAAGCTGCGTGAAATCGGTATTCAGCCCACCGCCCTGCTGTGCCGCGCGGATCGGCCAATTCCTGAGGAAGAAAAAGACAAGATTTCACTTTTTTCCAATGTGCCGCGCGAGGCAGTGATTTCAGTCTGGGATGTGGCTTCGATTTATCGCATTCCACGCATGCTCTCTGAGCAGGGCCTGGATCAATTGATTTGTGAGGAGCTGGGCCTGTCGACTCCGCCCTGCGATTTATCGGTCTGGGATGACCTGGTGGATCGGCTTGAACATCCCGCGTCGCAAGTGCGCATTGCAATGGTGGGTAAATATGTTGATCTCACCGAGTCGTATAAATCACTGACCGAGGCCCTGGTCCATGCCGGCATGCATACTCGGTCTCGGGTGGCCATCGAATACATTGACTCCGAAGGCTTAGAGCAGCAGGGCACAGGGGCCCTGGCGGGATTTGATGCGATTTTGGTTCCGGGCGGCTTTGGCCGCCGGGGCGTGGAAGGAAAAATCGCTGCGATTCAGTTTGCGCGTGAGCGGCGCATCCCGTATCTCGGCATCTGCCTTGGCATGCAGCTTGCCGTGATCGAATTCGCACGGCATCGCGCGGGCCTGGCCAAGGCCAACTCCACCGAGTTTGAGCCCAAGGCCGATCAGCCGGTGATTGCCTTAATCACGGAGTGGAAAAATGCAGATGGCCGAATCGAGCAGCGCTCCGAGACTTCGGATCTTGGCGGCACGATGCGGCTTGGCGCGCAGCAGTGCCCAATTCGACAGGGCACACTGGCCCAGCGGATCTACGGCAACACTGTGAATGAGCGGCATCGCCATCGCTACGAGGTCAACAACACCCTAAGGCCCGCGATTGAATCGGCTGGCCTAGTGGTTTCTGCAGAAACACCCCATGAGCAGCTTGCTGAAATCATTGAGCTGCCCGAGTCCGTGCATCCCTGGTTTGTGGGCGTGCAGTTTCACCCGGAATTCACGTCAACACCCCGTCAGGGCCATCCGCTTTTCATCAGCTTTATCAAGGCAGCGATTGCCCGCTCGCGTCAGCCGGTGGACCAGGCCGCGCTTGCGAAATAAGCCATGAAACTCTGCGGATTTGATGCTGGCTTAGCGCACCCTTTTTTTCTGATCTCGGGCCCCTGTGTGGTGGAGTCCGAGCAGCTGCAGATGGATACTGCCGGCACGCTGAAAGAGATCTGCGCCGGCCTGGACATCCCCTTTATTTTTAAATCAAGCTACGACAAGGCCAACCGCTCCTCCGGCACGTCGTTTCGTGGCCTGGGTATGGAAAAAGGCCTGGAGATCTTGGCCAAGGTGAAGTCAACGCTCAACGTTCCGCTGCTCACCGATGTGCACAGCGAAGACGAGATCGTTGCGGCTGCTAAGGTGGTCGATGTGCTACAGACCCCAGCGTTTTTGTGCCGGCAGACCGATTTCATTCGGGCGGTGGCACAAAGCGGCCGGCCGGTGAATATCAAAAAAGGCCAATTTCTTGCGCCTGGCGATATGGCCAATGTGATTCAAAAAGCCCGCGAGGCAGCCCGTGAGGCAAACCTCTCCGAGGACCGTTTTCTCGCCTGCGAGCGGGGCGCAAGTTTTGGCTACAACAATTTGGTAAGCGATATGCGCAGCCTCGCCATCATGCGCGGCACCGGCTGCCCGGTCGTGTTTGATGCGACCCATTCGGTGCAGCTGCCCGGCGGCCAGGGCACCTCTTCGGGCGGCCAGCGGGAGTTCGTGCCCGTGCTCTCGCGTGCCGCAGTGGCGGTCGGCATTGCCGGAATTTTTATGGAGACCCATCCGAGTCCCGCCAAGGCCTTGTCGGATGGGCCCAATGCGGTGCCGCTGCATCAGATGAAGGCATTACTGGAGCAGCTGGTCAGCATTGATCGGACCGTTAAATCAGCCCCCTTTCTCGAGGATCACTTTAATTAAGCCGCGGGGCCAATCGCATCCTGCGCGGGCCTCGCACAACCAAGGAAACGTAATGACAGCGATTGTGGATTTAATCGGCCGGGAAATTATCGATAGCCGCGGCAACCCCACGGTGGAGTGTGATGTGCTGCTGGAGTCCGGTGTCATGGGCCGGGCTGCGGTGCCCAGTGGCGCGTCTACCGGATCGCGCGAGGCCATCGAATTGCGTGATGGCGATAAGTCGCGCTATCTCGGCAAGGGCGTGCTCAACGCAGTCGAGCACATCAATACGGAAATCTCGGAGGCCCTGATGGGCTTAGATGCCAGCGAGCAGGCCTTCATTGATAAGGCCCTGATCGATCTGGATGGCACAGAGAACAAATCCCGGCTCGGGGCCAATGCCATGCTGGCGGTCTCCATGGCTGTGGCCAAGGCTGCTGCCGAGCAATCGGGCCTGCCGCTTTATCGTTACTTCGGCGGCTCGGGTCCGATGCGGCTTCCGGTGCCGATGATGAATGTGATCAATGGCGGTGCCCATGCCAATAACAACCTGGATCTTCAGGAGTTCATGATCATACCGGTGGGCGCACCAACTTTTCGTGAGGCCCTGCGGTACGGCGCCGAAGTCTTTCACAGCTTAAAGAAACTCATCCACGATCAGGGCATGTCGGTTGCAGTCGGCGATGAGGGTGGCTTTGCGCCGAATGTCGCAAACCACGAGGCCGCGATTCAACTGATTCTTAAAGCCATCGAGGCGGCGGGCTACGAGCCCGGCCGCCAGATCGCGCTTGGCCTCGATTGTGCAAGCTCCGAGTTTTTCAAAAACGGAAAATACGAACTCTCGGGCGAAGGCTTAAGCCTGCCATCCCAGGACTTCACCCACTTGCTGGCGAGCTGGGTCGATAAGTATCCGATTCTCTCGATTGAAGACGGCTGCGCTGAAAATGACTGGGACGGCTGGGCCTATCTCACCCAGCAGTTGGGTAAAAAAGTGCAGCTGGTGGGCGATGATTTATTTGTGACCAACACCAAGATTTTGCGTGAAGGAATTGAGAAAAAGATTGCCAACTCAATTCTCATCAAGATCAATCAAATCGGCACGCTGAGTGAGACCTTTGCTGCCATTGAGATGGCCAAACGCAGTAACTACACCGCAGTGGTCTCCCATCGTTCGGGCGAAACCGAGGACACCACGATTGCGGATCTCTCAGTGGCCACCAATGCCTTGCAGATCAAGACGGGCTCAATGTCGCGTACCGATCGCACCGCGAAATACAACCAGCTGTTGCGCATCGAAGAAGACCTGGGCGATGCGGCCCAGTATCCGGGCCTGGATGCGTTTTATAACCTGCGTTCCTAGGGATTCTCAGGGCCACGGCCAGTGAACACCATCGATCGCCTGGAGCGTTTTGTTCAGCGGTTTCCCCGGCCGGGGCTGACTCAGATTCTGTTGGGTGCGCTGATCCTGCTGCAGTTTCCCTTATGGTTCGGGCAGGGCGGATGGATTCGGGTCTGGCGGCTTGAGCGCCAAGTCGAGGCCAAGCAGCTTGAAAACGAAACCAAGCGGCTGCGCATCGCTGAACTTGAAGGCGAAGTACGAGACTTTAAAAGCAGCCCACGCGCAGCGGAGGAGCGGGCCCGCTATGAGCTGGGCATGATCATGCCCGGTGAGCGGTTTGTGCAGTGGGGCGAGCCGGCTGCACCGAATACGGCCGCTACTGCAGGGTCTGCGGACCCCCAGAGCCGGAAGGGTGGGCGTCCGTAAAGAGCGCCGCGCAGTCGACCGCATCAAAGGCGTAGCTGCTATTACAAAAATCACAGTTCACTTCGACCTGGCCCTGCTCGGCCAGTATCGATTCGATTTCGGGCTCACCCAGCATGCGCAGCATCTTGCTGACTTTCGTCCGTGAGCAGGGGCAATGAAATTGGACCGGCTTTTCTTCAAGTAGCCGCGGATTTTTTTCCCAAAAGAGGCGGTGCAACAGAGTCTGGCCCTCGGTCTGCAATAACTCTTCTTTGGTCAGCGTGTCGGCCAACGTGGTCAGCGTCTGCCATTGGTCATCGGCCTCGGGGGCCGTGAGTGCGGATTGCGGGCCTGAGGGCTGAGATATTCCGCCTTCAATGGGCATTTTTTGAAGCAGCAGGCCCACCGCCTGCTCACCATCGCAGGCTAACCATAGCCGCGTGGGCAGTTGTTCTGACTTCGCCATATACGATTCAAGGGCCTGGGCTAGGCCCGCTTCGTGCAGCGGCACAATGCCCTGATAGGGATTTTGTGTGCTGATCTGCGGATCCAGCACAACTGAGAATCGGCCAAGATTGTCTTGGTTCACAAGGTCTTGCCAGCTGGCGCCGGGCTTTACCGCGAGGGTCTCTGACATCTTGATGGTGCTGCGAAACTCAAGCAATGAATTGCACTCGGCAACCGCCAAACGGATCGGCCCATCGCCATGAATCTGCAGAATCACTGCGCCTTGATACTTCAGGCTTGCCGATAGCAAAATCGCAGCGCAGCTCATCTCGCCTAAAAGTGCCATCACTTCCGGGGCCTCGGCATGACGGTGGGCGACCTCCAGCCAGGCCCGATCAATCCGCACCAGGTGGGCCCGGGCAGCAACGCCTTCAAACATGATGCGCATTAAGCGATCGCCTGCGGCTTGCGTGCGCTCTGGACTTTGTTTCTTAGTCAATCGTTTGCGTCAATTGCTTTGAGTTCTTTTTGAAACCGTGCAGCCCGCTCGATATAGGTCTGAATGCCCCGATGCATCTTGGCGATCTCATCATCGGTCAGCAGCCGTACTGCTTTGGCAGGTGAACCCAGCACCAGGGATCCATCGGGAATGATGGTGCCGGTGGTCACCAGCGCGCAGGCGCCGACCAAGCAGTTCTTGCCAATGATCGCATCGTTGAGCACCACGGCCTGAATGCCAATTAGACTTCCCGCTCCGATCGTGCATCCGTGCAGCATGGCCTGATGGCCCACGGTGACATGGTCATCCACAGTCAGCGGTGAGCCCGGGTCGGTGTGCAGCACTGCGCCTTCTTGGACATTGGAGCCCCGGCCAATCACGATGGGCTCGTTGTCCCCACGCAGGGTTGCGCCAAACCAGATGCTACTTTGGGCCTGCAGCTCGACCTTGCCGATTAACACGGCAGTGTCGGTGACGTAGGCGGTGGGATCAATGACTGGCCGATGGGGGCCGAGGGCATAAATGGGCATGCGGGCTTTGCGGGCGGTTAAAGCACCGATTCTGTCACGGGCCACCGAGATCCTGAAAAAGCACCGCCGGCCTTGCTTGGTTACCATCGAGTTATGGCAGAGCGATTTCCACACGATATCAATGCTGATTTGCATATGCACTCCACGGCCTCCGATGGCGCACTCTCGCCCGAGCAGGTCGTGCGGCGCGCTGCAGCCAATGGTGTTCAGGTTCTGGCACTGACCGATCACGACACCGTGAGTGGCCAGCAGCCGGCGATGGAGACCGCGCGCGGGCTTGGCCTCCACTATGTGCCGGGTGTGGAGATCTCGGTGACCTGGGGCGGTGAGACGGTGCATGTGGTCGGATTAAAAATCGATATTGAGCATCCGCAGTTAAATCACACCCTGTCTCAAATCCGCGAGGGCCGACAGACCAGAGCGAAGGCGATGGCAGAGCATCTTGTCAGCCATGGCTTGCCGGATCTTTTGGAAGATGCCAAAAGTCATGCCGCCAATGCGGATCTCATCGGCCGCACCCACTTTGCGCGGGCGATGGTGGCCCGCGGCCTGTGCAGCTCCATGGGAGATGTGTTTCAGCGCTACCTCACGCCCGGCAAGCCGGGCTATCAGGCCCATCAGTGGGCCACACTGACCCAGGCCGTCACCGCGATTCGCGCCTGTGGCGGTGTTGCGGTGCTTGCGCATCCAGCCCGTTATCGCTTAAGCGCCATTGGCCACTGGGCCTTGATTGACGAATTTAAGACCCTCGGCGGCCAGGCCATCGAGGTGGTTACGGGCAGCCATTCCGATCAGGATGCCCGCCGATTCCAGCGTGTCGCCGTCGAACAAGGCCTACATGCCTCGCGTGGCAGTGATTTTCATGCCGAGGGCGAGAGCCGGTTTGATGTCGGGGCGGTGCCGCCACTGCCCGATGCGACCCGACCTGTATGGCATAACTGGATCGGCTGATAAAATCTGGGGCAAATGTACCCTCAACGCGTTTTATCGGGCATGCGGCCCACGGGGTCGTTGCACCTCGGGCATTACCACGGAGTTTTAAAAAACTGGGTTCGGCTGCAGTCTGAGTACGAATGCCTGTTCTTCGTGGCGGATTGGCACGCACTGACCACCCACTACGATGAGCCCCAGGTTATCTCAGAAAACGTCTGGGGCATGCTGATCGACTGGCTGGCAGCAGGCGTGGACCCGAGTCAGTCCACGCTCTTTATCCAGTCGCGCGTGCCTGAGCACGCGGAGCTACATCTGCTGCTGTCGATGTGCACGCCCTTAGGCTGGCTGGAACGTGTGCCGACTTACAAAGACCAGCAGGAAAAATTAAGCGAGCGCGATCTGGCAACCTACGGCTTTCTTGGCTATCCCTTGCTTCAGGCGGCCGACATTCTGATTTATCGGGCAGCCCATGTTCCAGTAGGCGAGGATCAGGTGCCACATGTGGAACTCACACGCGAAATTGCACGCCGCTTTAACCATGTCTTTGGCCGTGAGTCCGGCTTTGAAGAAAAGGCCCAGGAAGCCGTGAAAAAACTTGGCGGCAAGCGGGCGCGGCTTTACAGCGATTTGCGTGATCGATTCCAGGAAAAAGGCGACGAGGTGGCGCTTGAGCAGGCCAAGGCCCTGGTCCAAGAGGCCCAGAACCTCACCATGGATGATCGTGAGCGGCTTTTTGGTTTTCTTGAAGGCGCCCGGCGGCTCATTTTGGTTGAGCCCCAGGCCTTGTTAACCGAGGCCTCCCGCATGCCCGGCCTTGACGGACAGAAGATGTCGAAAAGTTATGGCAACACCATTGCTATGCGCGAACCGACTGACAACATCGTGCAAAAGATGCGCAAGATGCCCACGGATCCGGCCCGTGTTCGCCGCGCTGATGTGGGCAACCCCGAGCGCTGCCCGGTCTGGCAGCTGCATCAGGTCTACTCCGACGAGGCCCGCAAGAAGTGGGTCTCGGCAGGCTGCACCAGCGCGGGCATTGGCTGCCTCGAGTGTAAGCAGCCCCTTATTGATGCCGTATTGGAAGAGCAAAAGGAATTTATTGAGCGGGCCCGGCCCTACGAGGAAGATCCCGATTTACTAAGAAGCATCGTGGCCGATGGCTCGGAGAAGGCCCGTGAGATGGCCCGCCAGACCATGCGCGATGTGCGCGAGGCCATGGGCCTGGATTACAGTTGATTCACTGCACCACCGACTGAAATAGCGAGACCACCATGATTACCGGAAGCCTAGTCGCGATTACCACGCCGATGCACCCCGACGGCAGTCTGGATCTCGCCAGCTATCGTGCGCTCATTGATTGGCATATCGCCGAAGGTACTCAGGCGATCGTGGCCGTTGGCACAACCGGTGAGTCTCCCACGGTGGATGTCGATGAGCACCTGGAGTTAATCCACGTGGCGGTCGAGCAGTGCAAATCCAGGATTCCGGTGATTGCGGGCACAGGTGCGAACTCCACTCTGGAAGCCATTGAGTTAACCCGTGAGGCAGCCCGCATGGGAGCGGCAGCTTCACTGCAGGTAGTACCTTATTACAATAAGCCCACACAGGAAGGTCTGTATCAGCATTACAAAACAATCGCCGAGGCCTGCGAGATTCCCATCATTTTGTACAACGTGCCCGGCCGCACTGTTGCAGACCTCTCCCATGAGACCACGTTGCGATTGGCCCAGATTCCGAACATCGTTGGCATTAAAGATGCGACCGGCAACATCGAGCGTGGCCAATGGCTCATCCATGAAGCGCCGAAGGATTTTGCAATCTATAGCGGTGACGATGGCACGGCCGTCGCCCTGATGCTATTGGGCGGCCACGGGAACATTTCAGTAACTGCCAATGTCGTACCGGCCATGATGTCTAAACTCTGTGCTTTCGCGATGTCGGGCCGTGCCGCCGAGGCCGCCGCCTTGCAGCGGCAGTTGCTTGTCTTGCATCGGGCCATGTTCATCGAGGCCAATCCCATTCCCGTCAAGTGGGCCTTGGCCCGCATGGGCCGATCACCAGCAGGCCTTCGGCTGCCCTTGGTCGAACTCTCCAGGGCCAATCAGGCGGTCGTTGAGGCCGCCCTTAAATCTGTAGGAGCCATTGGATGATTCGCACCCGTATCGTTTTAATGTTGAGCATGGCGGCTCTTGCGGCCGTGACAACAGGTTGTGGCGGTGTAATGAAAACCGAGGCTGATTACAAGTCGGCCGCAAAGGTCAGGCCACTGGAGGTACCCCCCGATCTGTTGTCACCAAGTCGCGACGATCGGTTCTCTGTATCAGCCTCAGGCAGTGCGAGCAGGAGTGAATTTGATCGCAGCCGCTCGGATCCGCGGCGCGCGGATCAGTCGGTACTTCCTGTTCAGGACGGCATGCGCATTGAGCGTCAGGGCGACCAACGGGTGTTGGTGGTCGATCAGCCAGCAGAGAAGCTCTGGCCGATCGTGCGGCAGTTTTGGCTGGACAACGGATTTGCGCTCGCTGCAGAAAAACCGGAAATCGGATTTATCGAGACCGAGTGGGCTGAAAATCGCTCGAAAATTCCCGAGGATCTCTTGCGCCGCACGCTTGGGAAAGTGCTGGATCGGCTCTACGATACCGGTGAGCGTGACAAATTCCGAACACGTTTGGATCGAGTAAGTGATAGCCGGACGGAGATTGTCATCAGCCACAGAGGCGTAATGGAGGTGGTGACATCCGCCACGCTGAATATTCAAAGCACCTGGACCAACCGGCCCATTGATCGTGACCTTGAGGCCGAATTCATGCGTCGACTAATGCTCCGCTTAGGCGCTGATCAAACGCGAGCGCAGGCTTTGCTGGTGCAGTCGGCCACGGTAGCGGCGAAGGCGCAGATGGTAAAAGCCGGGGACATCTCGGTCATCGATATTGCCGAGCCTTTTGATCGCGCATGGCGCCGGGTAGGTGTTGCGATCGATCGACTCGGGTTTACCGTAGAAGATCGTGATCGCAATAAAGGCCTTTTCTTTGTCCGCTACCGCGACCCCACTGTGGATTTGCAGCGAGATAAGCCTGGATTTTTTGCCCGAATCTTTTCAAGCGGTGCCTCTTCAGAATCTGCCGAGCAATACCGGCTGTTGGTCACCATCGATGGCCAGGACCGAGCCCGCGTATCGGTATTGGATAAAAATGGCAAACCCACTGCCGACACCAATGCCCGACGCATGCTTGGACTTTTGTTTGATCAGCTGAAGTAGTTGCGTTTTACAAGCCTATCCAGCGGCAGCGGCGGTAACGCCCTGGTGATCGAGTCGCCCTCGCGGGGCCTTGATCCGACGCGGATTTTGGTCGATTGCGGTCTGGGCCTAAAAGAGGTCAGCCGAAGGTTAGAGGCAAGGGGGCTACTGCCCACGGATCTTGATGCAATCTTTGTCACCCATGAACATCAAGATCACATTGATGGTGCGGCAAGGCTGGCCCGCGCGGCCGGCATCCCGGTGCTGACATCCCACGGCACTGCCAGCTCGATGCCCGACGAGTTCTGGACAGGTGTGCGGGTCATTGAGATTGATAGCCATGCGAGATTTTCTCTCGGTGGGCTGACGCTATGCTGTTTTCCAGTGCCGCATGATGCCCGTGAGCCGGTGCAGCTGGTGGTGGAAAGTCAGCAAGTCCGCGTGGGTGTGCTCACCGATGTCGGCCGATCGACGCCCCATATTGAATCTATGCTGAGCGGCGTGGATGCTCTTTTTCTGGAGGCCAATCATGATGAGCAGATGCTGCGCGCAGGCGGCTACCCAGAGGCCTTAAAGCAGCGCATCGCGGGACCCTATGGTCATCTATCGAATGCTGAATCGGCTTCGATTCTCGCCGCGATTGATCAATCCCGCTTACAGCATGTCGTGGCTGCGCATCTGAGTCAGCACAACAATCGGCCGGAGCTTGTGCAAAAGGTATTGGGCCCCATGATCGGGGCCAAGACTCAGATGACCATCGCCTCGCAAGAAGAGGGCATTGACTGGATGCTGGTGGATTAAAAAAAATCGCCGGCTTGTGGCCGGCGATTCTCACAACAGCAATAATCTTGTATCGGTTTACTTTTTGGCCGGCTGGGCTGCGGGTGCCGCGGGAGCGGGGGCTGCGTCAGCGGGTTTTTGCTCGGCGGCCGGAGCGGGTGCTGGTGCGGGAGCAGGCGCGGCGGCCTCTTGTTTTTTTCCGCATGCAACAACGCCAAGCGCCAGAATCATGGCGGCGAGAAGAGACTTTTGCATATTTTTATTTCCTTCGGCAAAAAAATTAAAATGATCGTTTCCTGTGGACTCACGATTGAAGTGATTCATTCCCGAGAAACTGGCTAATGATAAACGATCCACCCTGCTCTTGCCATTTGCAGCAGGCAGTCGGCCAGCGGGGCCGACTGAATTACACGCTTGACGTGGGCAGCAGAGAGTCGGCGATGGTTTGCAAGTTCGCGCAGTGCTGTACTTACAGACATGGTCATTGACACAGAGACCATCTCTCCATTCATATAAAACGCCTGATCGATGTACAACAGTCGGCTTGCTGGTGACAGTGCAATGCCGTACCGTTTGGCGGCACTTAAAAATCCGCGCAGCGTGGGCGCAGGCCTTGGTGCTGCGAACACGGCCGAGGGGGCAGGTTCACTCAGGACACGGGCAATCGCAGACCGCAGGGCCTTACGATCGGGAAACGTCTGCAGCACTTGGCGAGTGAGTGCTACGAGGAGTTGCTCGGGAATTTCGCCTGGCCGATCCGAGGCCTTCAGCCAAGGATCACGCCAGTCGGATTCCTGTAACTGATCAAGGTGTTGGCTCCAGGCCTGGTCGGCCAATGCAACTCGGCCGGGCGCGCGAAAGCCGATGGACCAGGTCATGCAGGCGGCACTCATGGCGGTGCCGCGATGGGCGACTTGCGGCGGGAGGTACAAAAGATCGCCGGGGTTTAAGCACCATTCCTGCTCTGCACGAAAAGACTTTAGAATTTTTAATGGCAGGTCATCCATCAGTGCGGGCGCAAAGCGCTGTGCGATCTCCCAGCGCCGTTGGCCTCGGGCCTGAATCAGAAAGACATCGTAGGAATCGGTGTGGGCGCCAATACCACCGCCGGGCCCTGCCACACTGACCATCAGATCATCAAGCCTTGCCTCAGGGATAAAGCGAAAGGCATCCAGGAATCGATCGGCTGCTGGCAGCAAGGTGTTGACCTGCTGCACTAAGACAGTCCAGTTGGGATCACTGATTTTGGGCAGATCACGTTTTCTGAAAGGGCCATGGGCCAGCGACCAATTGCCGCCATGACGCGATCGGCCCTTGGGTGCGGATTGAATCAGACGCGACTGCAGCGTGTCCTGGGTGCAGAGTGCTAAAACTTCATCAATGCTGACTGCCGGCTCAAAGTCCGGAAATGCATTGCGAACCAGTAATGGTTTTTTCTGCCAATAGCGGGCCATGAACTGTTTTGGTGAAAGTCCGCCAAGCCAGGGCACAGCCTCGGTGGGCTTGGGCCTTGGATAAAAACGATTCGGCATGTGAAAAGCGGGTCGTGATTAACGGCGCTCTAAAAGCGCCTTCGCTTCAAGGCCCTTGCTGGGCTCGGGCAGTGCGTAGCGGCCCAAGAGGCTCACCAGCTGGCCAAAGATCTTGGGTGATCCGCCAACAATATTCTCATGAAAGAGATAGTCGGATTCACCTTTAAAGTCGCCGATCAGTCCGCCGGCCTCGGTGATCAAGAGGCTGCCTGCAGCAGCATCCCAGGGCATCAGGCCGATTTCAAAAAAACCATCCAGCCGGCCGCAGGCGACATAGGCGAGATCCAGTGAGGCCGCGCCTGGCCTGCGCAGCCCAGAGGTTTTTTGGGTGAGCTCTTTGAACATTGCGGTGTAAAGCTCAAGGGTCTCAAAATTGCGAAATGGAAATCCTGTGCCAACTAAAGACTCATCCAGTCTGTCGCGCTGTGCGACCCGAATGCGGCGGTCATTGAGCAGTGCGCCTTTGCCCTTGGAAGCCACAAACAAATCATTATGGACAGGGTCATAGATCACCGCCTGGGTGATCTGGCCACGATACGACAAGCCGATGGAGACTGCGTACTGCGGAAAGCCGTGAATAAAATTAGTGGTGCCATCCAGGGGATCAATAATCCAGACATAGTCCGAGGCAATTGATTTTTTTCGAAAGCCGCCCGAGACCCCCGACTCTTCGGCAAGAAAATCGTGATCTGGGTAAGCGGTCGCCAGAACTTCGATGATGGCGGCCTCGGCAGCCTGATCCACCTCTGTTACAAAATCATTGGGAGCCTTTCGGCCAATGCGCAGCAGGTCCAAATCCAGGCTCGCCCGGTTAATGATGGCGCCTGCGCGGCGGGCAGCTTTAACTGCCGTGTTAAGCAGAGGATGCATGATCAGGTCTTTTAAGGAGCGAAGGAAAACAGGGCATGATTGCACCCATGCAGGATTTTAGGCCCATTCATCATTGGCTCGGACGCATTCGGATTGTTTTGGTCGCGCCCAGCCATCCCGGCAATGTCGGGGCTACCGCCCGCGCCATGCAGGTCATGGGCCTGAGATCGCTTTGGGTCGTGGACCCGGAGGATCCCCGGATTGCACAGCGATCGGAGGCCGTCGCCTTATCCTCCGGTGCGGCCCAGGTGCTCGGCGATGTGCAGGTGGGCACATTGGCCCAGGCGCTTGGTCCTGTGACTTGGAGCTGTGCGTTGAGTGCCCGCGCCCGGGAGTTTGAGCCGCCACGGCTGACCGTGGAGCAGGCCTGCGAGGAACTGTTCATCCATCTCGATCAGCAGCCCGATGGCCAGGCGGCTCTTGTGTTTGGCCCCGAACGTGCGGGCTTGAATAATGAACAGCTGCTGGCCTGTGGCCATGTTTGTAGCTTGGATGTCGAGCCGAATTTCAGCTCGTTAAATCTTTCGCAGGCCGTCCAGGTGATGGCGTATGCCCTGCGTCGTGCGGCCCGCGATCGAAGCCCTGATGCAACGGCGGCCAATGCCGGCCTTGGCAATCAGCGGCCGACCGCCCGGCCTGCCGATCATGCCGCTTTGATGGGACTGCATGAGCATCTCTTGCGCGTGGCCAAGCAGGTGGGCTACTTTGATCCGCAGGTGCCGGGCCGATTCGAGGAGCGGCTGCTGCGACTTTTGGCCCGAAAAGAAATGTGGGAAGACGAAGTCCAGATGCTGCGGGGCCTTTGTACTGAGATCGAGCGTCGGTCCTGATACGCTAGCGCTATGTTTGCAACATTAAAAGAAGACATCCAGGCGATATTGGAGCGTGATCCGGCGGCGCGCAGTCGCTTTGAAATCGTCACGACCTATCCTGGTCTGCATGCCGTCTGGCTACACCGGCTGGCCCATCGTTTTTGGTCTACACGCCTCGGGCCGCTGCAGTGGTTCGCCCGATTGCTTGCGATGCTGGCCCGTTGGCTTACGGGCATTGAGATCCATCCCGGCGCCCGTTTGGGCCGCGGCGTGTTTATCGATCATGGCATGGGCGTAGTGATTGGCGAGACCACTGAGATCGGTGATCACTGCACGATTTATCAGGGTGTAACACTGGGCGGTACGTCGTTAGTGAAAGGCAGTAAGCGCCACCCTACGCTGGAGTCACGTGTGGTTGTCGGCGCGGGCGCTAAAGTCTTGGGCCCATTTACGGTGGGTGAGGGCGCGCGCATTGGATCCAATGCGGTGGTGGTAAAAGCGGTTCCTGCGGGGGCTACTGTGATAGGCATTCCCGCCCGAGTTGTCGATGAGCAATATGCGGACTCAATGGCGCGTCAGGTAGACGGCGATCGATTCGCTGCTTATGGCGTGACGCCAGGCCAGCAGGATCCAGTGGATGTCGTGCTCCACCAGCTGGTCGATGAACTGAAACAGTTAAAAGAAGAGCTCGATCAGATTAAACGCGCGCAGCGCTGACCACTTCGATGCCGTGTGGGTTGATCAGAAGGCCGCCTCCGCGGTGAAGCCCTCCTGACGAATTCATTTCCCAGTCCGGCAGCACCCAGCGCTGTCGGCCATTTGACATGGGGCTGCAGCCGGGCCGATGGGTATGCCCATGAAGTAAGACATCTGTGGCGAGCTGCTCGGCCAGCGTTTCAGCTTCCTGGGGAGTGATGTCCATAATCTCCATCGACTTAGTTGTTTTCTCAAGCTCACTTTGAGCGCGCAAATGATGGGCGATTTTCAGCCGCTCGTTGAGTGGCTTCGCCAGAAAATCATGTTGCCAGCTGGCAGCGCGGACTTGTTGTCGAAAGTCCTGATAGCCTGCGTCCTGAGTGCAAAGCTGGTCGCCGTGGGTCAGCGCGATGGTGGCGCCAGAGGACATCGTGAGCAGACAGGGGTCAGCCAGTAGCTGCGCGTTGCATCGCTTGGCGAACTGTTGACCCATCAAAAAATCTCGGTTGCCATGCATCAGGCCAATTCGGATGCCTTTTAAGGCCTGAAGCTCAAAAAGATTGGCGACGATCTGCGCGCACTGTGACTGATGCGAGGTAAGCACATCATCGCCGACCCAGGCATCGAATAAGTCACCTAAGATCAAAAGACTCTCAGGAGAAAGCCGCTGGCTAGACCGCTCAATCCAAGCGCAAAACGCCGCAGTCAGCGCAGGGTTTGCATCACTTAAATGAATATCCGAGCACAGCAGGACCGAGTGACTCGCCCAGGTGGCGGCGGGATGCGCCTTCACTTGGTGCTAAGCTCGGCCTTTAAGATGGTCACTGGCTCAAGCGGCACATTCTGGTGAAAGCCGTTATTGCCGGTTTTTACTTTTCGGATGTTATCCACGATATCCATACCGGCACTGACCTTGCCGAAGACCGCATAGCCCCATCCCCGATCGGTGGGCGAGCTGAAATTTAAAAACTCGTTATCAGCGACATTGATAAAAAACTGTGCCGTTGCCGAGTGGGGATCATTGGTGCGGGCCATAGCGATGGTGTACTTCGCATTTTTTAGGCCGTTATCGGCCTCGTTTTTGATGGCCGCCTTAGTGGGCTTTTGCACCATCTTGTCATTAAAGCCGCCGCCTTGGATCATAAAGTTATCCATGACACGGTGAAAAATCGTGCCATCGTAATGGCCAGCTTTGACATAGGCCACGAAATTCTCAACTGTCTTAGGCGCTTTTTTCGCATCGAGTTCAAGGGTAATGGCACCCATCGAGGTGGTGAGCACAACATTCATGAGAAATTCTCCATCGGTTAGCGATCAGGTTTTGAAGTAAAGGTAAACGGTTTATCGATTGGTGGTTACTCGAGCATTACGAATGGCGGGTGTTTTGAGCAGATGATCAAGCTTCAGGCGCACGCTCGGCGCAGGCTGATTGCCTTTTGCAGCCCGCTCATAGGATTGGATGGCGAGTTGCGTAAAAATATCCCCCAGGTTTTCATGGGCCAAGGCGTAGTCAGGCCGATTCTGAACTGCCCGCTCCAGCAGCAGCCGGGCCCGATTCCACTCCTGCTGCTCGACATATAAAGCTGCCAGGTTGTTGTACGACTCAGAGAGTTCGGGGAAGTCCTCGGTGAGCAGCTCAAATGTGGAAATGGCTTCGGCCCGTTTGCCGGTCTCGGCCAGCAACACACCCTGCAAAAAACGCCATTGCGGATCCCTGGGTCGTTTGGCAAGCCGGGCTTCGATCAGCGCACTGGCATCACTCCATTTCTGCTGAGACAAAAGCTCTCGGGCCTCCACGATATCGGGTGCCACAGCAGGCGCCATCGGCCGCCCCTGCATCAGACCGCCGCGCTGCGGCTGGCCGCTTGCCGAAGGCGTCGTAGCACTTCCGGACTGGGCCACGAGCCCCTGGGCATAAGCTTGTGAAGCGGCGCACGATAGCGCAAGCCCGATCAGCAGGCCCGGAAGTCTGCGCGGCAGAAGGCCCCGTGGAGTCGATCCCATAAAATGCACAAAAAAGAGCTTAATTAAACAGGTGAACCAGTCTAGCACGGTGAATTCTTGAAGATTTTCAATACCTTAAGTCGCTCCAAAGAGGAGCTGGTGACCCTTGACCCCGGCCATGTCCGTATGTATGTCTGCGGCATGACCGTCTATGACTACTGCCATGTGGGCCATGCCCGCGTGATGGTGGTCTTTGACATGGTGACTCGCTGGCTGCGGGCCAGTGGCTTAACGGTGACCTATGTCCGCAACATCACCGATATCGATGACAAGATCATCCGTCGGGCCGTTGAAAACCACGAGCCGATCGCGGCACTCACCGAGCGCTTTATTCGGGCAATGAATGAAGATGCGGCTGCCTTGGGAGTACTGCCGCCAGATCACGAGCCCAGGGCAACACAGTATGTGCCGCAGATGCTTGAGCTCATTGGTAACCTGGAACGTCAGGGCCTTGCCTATCAGGCTGAACTGCCCGATGGCCAAGACGGCGATGTGAATTTTTCAGTGCGCGGCTTCCGAGGCTACGGAAAGCTATCTGGCAAATCACTGGATGAATTGCGTGCAGGCGAGCGGGTGGCGGTGGGCGATGGCAAGCGTGATCCGCTGGATTTTGTGCTCTGGAAGCGGGCAAAGCCCGACGAGCCACGCGAGGTAAGGTGGTCTTCGCCCTGGGGCGAGGGCAGGCCAGGCTGGCATATCGAGTGCTCGGCGATGAGTTGCGCACTGCTTGGGCAGCATTTTGATATCCACGGTGGCGGGGCGGATCTGCAGTTTCCCCACCACGAAAATGAGATCGCGCAGTCCGAGGGTGCGTTTCAAGCTGGAACCAACACGCCCTTTGTCAATGTCTGGATGCACAACGGATTTGTTCGGGTCGACGATGAAAAGATGTCCAAATCCCTGGGTAATTTTTTCACGATTCGTGAGGTCTTGAAAAAATTTGATCCCGAAGTGGTGCGGTTTTTTATTCTGCGTGCCCATTACCGCAGCCCCTTGAATTACTCGGATACCCATCTTGAGGATGCCCGCCAAGGCCTGGATCGCCTCTACACTGCCTTGGCGGCCTCCGGCATCACGGCCTCTGAGCCTGCCACCAGTTTCCGTATTGATGCGCAGGCGCTCAGCGCGCAGTGGTCGCATAGTCCTGCGGTCGTGCGCAGTGTGATTGCTTATACGCAGGCGATGGATGATGACTTCAATACACCGATTGCGATCGCTGCGCTTTTTGATTTAGCAACCGAAGTCAATCGGACCGATGATGCAAACCGCAAACGCGAGATGGCCGGCCTGCTGCGTCAGCTGAGCTTAACGCTAGGCCTACTTGGCCGCGCACCGCAGGAGTTTCAGCAGGCGGGCGTGCAGGCCCTCGATCGCTCTCGAATCGAGGGCCTGATTGCAGAGCGGGCAGCGGCCAAAAAAGCGCGGGACTTCGTCCGGGCCGATCAGATTCGGGCCGAGCTGGCTGGCCAGGGCATTGTGCTGGAAGACAGCGCCGCAGGGACGACCTGGCGCACCGCCTAGATCCGGCTTTTGTAGGACAATAGGGGCTATATGAATGCTCCGGTCAAACAGACATTTCTAGAGTTTGAGCAATCCGTTGCCGAGCTTGAGACCAAAATCGAAGAGCTGCGGTTTGTTCAGAGTGACTCGGCAGTCGATATCTCTGAAGAGATTGATCGTCTGCGTGCGAAGACTGAATCACAGCTCAAAGACATCTATGCAAAGCTCACCCCCTGGCAGATTGCGCAGGTGGCCCGCCATCCCCAGCGGCCGTATACGCTGGATTACATCGGGTTAATTTTTACTGATTTTTATGAACTGCATGGGGATCGCTCTTACGCAGATGATCCGGCGATCGTGGGCGGCATTGCCCGCTTTCAGGGCCAGAGCGTGATGGTCATTGGCCATCAGAAAGGCCGTGACCTCAAAGAGCGAACCCATCGAAATTTTGGCATGCCCCGGCCCGAGGGCTATCGCAAGGCCTTGCGACTGATGGAGCTTGCAGAAAAATTCAGGCTGCCCGTGATCACATTCATTGATACGCCGGGCGCTTATCCTGGCATCGGCGCAGAGGAGCGTGGACAGTCTGAGGCCATCGGTAAAAATCTTATGGTGATGGCAGGCCTGCGGGTGCCAATTGTTTCGGTGGTGATCGGAGAGGGCGGCTCGGGCGGTGCCTTGGCGATTGCGGTAGGCGATGTGCTGATGATGCTTCAGTACGCTACTTATTCGGTCATTTCCCCTGAGGGCTGCGCGTCGATTCTCTGGAAAAGCGCAGACAAGGCCCCCGAGGCTGCAGAGACCCTGGGGATTACAGCTCCGCGTTTAAAGTCATTGGGTCTAGTGGATCGTATTGTGACCGAGCCGCTCGGCGGCGCACACCGTGATCCAGCGCAGACTGCAGATGCCTTAAAGCGCGCAATTGCAGATGCATTACGCAGTTTTCACAACATGGATGTCGAAACGCTGCTTGCGAGTCGCCAAGACAGGATTCGCCAGATGGGCAAATACAAGGAACTAAAGGCGGGCTGATGTCGTTTTCTCCGCAGGCCCCGCTGTCATTGGTGGTGGGGTACTCCGGCGGGCTGGACTCCACGGTGCTGCTGCATCTTATGCACCGAATGCAGCAAAGGCTCCCGCAACTTTTCTCGCTCTCGGCAATTCACGTGCATCACGGGCTTCAGCCCGCTGCCGATGCGTTTAAGTCTCATGCGGTCGCGTTTTGTCACGCGCTGGGCCTGCCGTTACAGGTGATGCATGTTGCCATTGCTGAGGCGGACTTGGGCCATCTGGGCTTGGAGGCGGCTGCGCGACGTTATCGCTATCAGGCCTTTGCCAAGTGCCTGCCGCCTGCTGCGGTGTTGCTGCTCGCCCATCACCGGGACGATTTAATTGAGACGGCCTTACTGCAGTGGATCCGTGGTGCGGGACTCGAGGGCCTATCGGCCATGACCCGGCTGTCTACGGCTGATTTTGAGGGCCGACAGATCACCCGTTGGCGGCCGCTTTTGGATCACAGCCGCCAGGCGCTTTTGGATTACGCGCAGTCCGAGGGCCTGCGTTGGGTAGAAGACCCCAGCAATGCTGATCGATCATTGGCGCGTAACCGAATTCGGCATGAAGTGATGCCTGTCTTGCGCAGCATCCGTGAGGGCGCAGATTCCGCGATGAGCCGCAGCATCTCGCATCTGCAGACGGCCCGTGATCTCTTGGAGTTAGTGACCGATCAGGCCTTGGAGCAAAGCCGCCTGCCTGGCGGGATGCTCAACGTCGAGCTTTTGTTTATGCAAGACGAGGCCCTGGCCGCCCGGATTATCCGGGGCTGGCTGAAGCACCACGGCGCGCCGACCCCGCCAACACGCCGGCTGACGGAGTTTTTGCGCCAGCTGCGGGAGGCCCGGGAGCCCTTTGCGCAGATGGACCTGTCCGAGCCCGGCTCGGCCGAGATCTGGCGTGTGGTGCGGGAGCGGGGCCACCTAAGGATTGCGCGATAATTGCAGGCTACCGAGGAAAACACAGCGTTATGGCGTTAATTGTTCACAAATATGGCGGCACATCGATGGGCTCAATTGAGCGCATCAAAAATGTGGCCCGTCGCATTGCCAAGTGGCATAGGGCCGGCCATCAGGTGGTCGTGGTGCCTTCTGCAATGTCTGGCGAGACCAATCGCCTGCTGGGCTTAGCCAAAGAGATCTCCGATCGGGCTGACCCGCGTGAGCTGGATCAGATTGCATCTACCGGCGAGCAGGTCTCGGTTGGACTTTTGGCAATTGCACTGCAGGCCATTGGTGTGAAGGCCAAAAGCTATACCGGCTGGCAGGTGCCGGTGACTACGAACTCGGCTTACACCAAGGCCCGGATCGAGTCGATTGATGATGTCCGCGTGCGCCGTGATCTGGCCGATGATGCGGTGGTTGTCATTACCGGATTTCAGGGCATGGATGCCCATCAGAACATCACTACCTTAGGCCGTGGTGGTTCGGATACTTCGGCCGTTGCGGTTGCGGCTGCACTGAAAGCCGATGAGTGCTTGATCTACACCGATGTGGATGGCGTATACACCACCGATCCGCGTATTGTTCCCGAGGCTAAGCGGTTAGAGAAAGTGACATTCGAAGAGATGCTGGAGATGGCGAGCCTTGGCTCCAAAGTCTTGCAGATCCGATCGGTGGAATTTGCCGGCAAATACAAAGTCAAGACCCGAGTGCTTTCGAGCTTAACGGACCCCGAGATGCCGCTTTCCCAGGAGGCCGTATCGGGCACATTGATTACCTATGAGGAAGACGAGACCATGGAACAAGCCGTTATCTCCGGCATCGCCTTTAATCGAGACGAGGCCAAGATCACCGTGGCGGGGGTACCGGATCGGCCGGGAATTGCCTACAAGATTCTTGGGCCGGTCGCCGATGCCAACATCGATGTCGACATGATTATCCAGAATGTCAGCCACGATGGGCAGACTGATTTCTCATTTACGGTGCATCGTAATGAGCTCGATAAAGCACTCGATGTGCTGAAGTCAAAAGTCCAGGGGGAAATTCAGGCCAAGGCAATCACGGGCGCGAAAGATATCTGCAAGGTCTCGGTGGTGGGCATTGGCATGCGTAGCCACGTGGGCATTGCCAGCCAGATGTTTGAGACCCTGGCCAAAGAGGGGATCAATATTCAGATGATTTCCACGAGTGAAATCAAGATTTCAGTGGTGATCGATGACAAATACATGGAGCTGGCGGTCCGCGCGCTCCATAAGGCCTTTGGGCTAGAATCGTAAGGTTGTTGATTGCGGCGCTGAGCCTGCCGCTCAAAACGTTTTAATAAAGGTTCAGGAGACGTGACCGAGAGGCCGAAGGTGCTCCCCTGCTAAGGGAGTATGTGCCAAAAGCGCATCGAGGGTTCGAATCCCTCCGTCTCCGCCA
>CAYXRY010000021.1:0-19160 GCA_964467545.1 uncultured Bordetella sp.
TGGATCTATATTTATTTTTAATGCATAGATTGATAAAAAAGTAGCATCGTAATTTCTATGCTACTTTTTCTTTAGCGCGCTACTGATGACAATTCAGTAACCAGTTGAAATTGAAAAGATTTTTTGGTGGACGCGCCAAGTTTCGAACTTGGGACCCCCACCGTGTGAAGGTGGTGCTCTACCACTGAGCTACGCGTCCAAGCGTAGCAAAGTTTAGCATTTTCAGCTTATTTCCATAACCGCTGTTGAGATCTGTTGATTACAGCCGAATTACTCGTACAAGGGCCCGCTCGGGCAAAATTCTTAGGCTGGATCAGGGCCTGGTGTTAAACCAAACATTTGGAACAAACTTTTGTAGCATAGTTTTTTCTATGCTACTTTTTCCTCAGTGTGCTACTGAAAGATGTCAGTTAATAAGTTGATTTTTAAGCAGAAATAGCAGCGTTGATTTGTGCTGTACTGCTTCATTGAAAGTCGTGTGAAGGCGGTGCTCTACCACTGAGCTACGCGTCCGTATCTGAACTAGTTTATTCAGCAGGCATTTTAACATTGGGAGCTACTGCGGGAATCTCCTGAAATGCCCGGCTGCTCAGCGCTAGGTCTGGGTTCGACCTAGGCTTTCAAGGAGTCTCGAATTCCTTTGGAAATTGCGGTTTCCCCTGCAGCAAATCGCTCGTGATGTTCTTCTACTTTATCCAAGTCATAGCGGTAATTCACCATCATCCCGAAGGATTGTTTGAGCCCCTTGCTGGAGTGGTCTGCACCTAGGTTAACCCGCTCCAGTATCGCTCCGTTGTTGAGATGAAATTTAGCAACCGGATCGCTACGAACACTCTCATCCGGGGCGGTCTGAGCGAGGTAGGCCGCACACAGACGCATGAGTCGAGTCCGATGCGCTGTCGATAGCACCGCGTTTGATTTGGATAAGCTCTGCAGCTCGGGCTGCAGTTCATTGAAGTCTGCTTCAAGTTGATTGAGCTCTTGAGCGGTGTAGTGGCCGGATTTCCATTTCGGGCCTTTCAGCAAAAAGTCAGCCAACGATGGAATGGGTGATAGGGTGCAAAAGGTCTTAAGGCTCGGAAATTCTGATTTCAGATCTTCGGCGACTCGCTTAATCAGAAAGTTACCGAGATGGATTCCTTTGAGGCCGGGCTGGCAATTTGAGATCGAATAAAAAGCGGCCACCTTGTAGTGTTTCGGATCCACATTGGGCGGTTTGCTGCGATCCAGTAGTGGTGCGACTGCACTTGGCATGTCGTCTAATAGAGCAATTTCAACAAAGATGAGAGGCTCATTGGGCAGCGCCGGATGAAAATACGCAAAGAGTCTGCGATCAGGCTCAAGCCGTCGCCTCAGGTCGCTCCAGCCATCGATCTCGTGGACGGCCTCGTGCTGGATGACTTTTTCCAGCAGGTGGGCTGGTGTCATCCAGTCAAGCCGCTTGAGTTCTAAAAACCCGGGGTTAAACCAGGAAGACAGGAGGTGCTCAAAATCGGCATCGACTGCCGCGAGCGCCGGGGTGGAGCGCAGGCTTTTCAGGATCTCCTCACGCATCTGAACAATGACCGCGGTGCCGGAGGTGACCCGATTAAGCCGCCGCAAGAGTTCCTGCCGTGGCGGTTCAACTGCCCGCACCAGATCAATCAAGCTTTTAGGGGATCGTTTTTCCTTGTGGGCATTGAGTGCACGGGTCATACTTTCGATACTGGGCTCGTATCGTGTCGCCAGTAGGCTATAAAACTCACCTCGCGAGCTGGTATCAAGCTTTTGGTAGCGCCTCAGTGCGCGGGCAGCAATCCCAACACTAACTGACTGGCCAGGCTCTTTGATGAGCTCGTCGCAATCTGCGATAAGCCGCTTGAGCTCAGTTTTCTGATTGGCGACTTCACGGGCTGCTTTTAGACGCTCGAACATACTGGATTATTTCCTGGGGGCCCACGCTTGGTGTTTCCTCATAACTTAACTTATTTTTTTAGCTCTTTGAGACTTTTTCTTTGCGTCCGCGATTGCTGCTTCGCTGACAAGCTTTTCGGTCTTTCGGTAGTGTGCGCTCAGCAGTTTGATTGCAAGCTCACTATCTCCCCGAATCGCGGCATCCATAATCGACAGGTGCTCGGCATGCTCATTTCGTTTTTTTGATGGCCCAGAGGCCGCGAGCTGCCTGAGCCGATAAGCCTCTTCGGCCAATTTGTCGCAGTAACTTAACAACCACCGGGATGGGCAGGTGGAGAGTAGCGCCCGGTGAAAATCTCGATGAAGGGCCTCCCACTCAGGGTTTGGATGGTGGGATTGCTTGGTGAGTGAACGGGGCGTACGCCCTAGACGGTGAAGAAGAAGCACAAGCCGATCCTCCCAATCGGATGTTCGTGCGTTGATTGCATCTTTGAGCGCCAGCGTTTCGAGGCGGATACGGGTCTCGGTGAGTATTGGCAACTCGGCCCAATTCAGAGGTGCGACGCTAAATCCACGCAAATCATTGCGCACGACAAGGCCCTCTGCCGAGAGCCGTGACAGGGCCTCGCGAAGCGGAGTCGCGCCGACCCCATACTTATCGCACATCAACTCAACTCTTAGCTTCGATCCTGGGGCAAGCAGTCCGTCAGCGATATCGGCCCGGAGTTTTTCGTAGACGGCCGTTGCACGTGTAATGCCCCCTCTGGCGTGCGAGCCAACGCTGCGAACGGCAGGCTTTCTCGCCATCGCTACACGATCTCTGCAAAACGGTAGCGCTTACGTCGTGGCTTCAGAGAGGCGTGATCACGGTAGCCCAACCCACAGAGAAAATTCGTCCTCACAGCGCCGCCCGACCAGAACGCCCGGCCAACCGAAGCAGTGTCTCTTGCGAGAGGGCCCAAGCAAGCCAGGCGCGGAATGATCTCGCCTCTGAGAATGAACGCTTCGTGATTGCTTCGAGTGTGGGTTCGCTCATCATGTCGTCGGCTCTCCAAGTCACCCCAAGCCCGCGGCGCAACGCATCTCAGGGTTTTTGCTTATTTTGTATAGAAATGACTGATTCACAATTTAATCGATTATTTTTCTGATGGCAATCATGTGGGAGGCGCGTCATGTGGGGAAGATGCAAAGGGTTGGGTATTGCACTGGTGATGTCTGTATTGTCCGGCCTGACGGTGCCGGCGTGGGCCTATCCGGATCGGCCAATCAAACTGATTGTGGCCTTTCCACCCGGCAGTTCAACGGACATTGTCGCGCGTGCAATTGCGCAGCCTCTTGGTGAAGTGCTCGGCCAGCCTGTTGTCGTCGAGAATCGGGGTGGTGCCGGCGGGAATATCGGAACGATGGCAGTCGCGCGATCGCCTGCCGATGGCTACACTTTTTTGATGCACAGCGTGGCGTATTCGGTGAATCCGTCGCTGTACACCAATGCCGGCTACCAGGTGGGCAAAGAGTTGGTGGGTGTGGCCATGGGGGCAGTCTCCCCGAATATCCTCTATGTGCATCCGTCAGTGAAAGCGAAAGATCTGAAGGAGCTGTTGGCGCTGTCCAAAACGGAGAAACTCAGTTACGGGTCCTCGGGCAATGGCACCACCACCCATTTGGGGGCAGAGTTATTGTTTAGAAATCTGGCCAAGGTGGACATACAGCACGTTCCATTTACCCCCGCGGCAGCGGCCACAGCGGTGGTGGGAAATCACGTGCCCATTGGTTCTACGTCGATACCGCCGGTGGTTCAACTGGCCAAAGCCGGAAGAGTTCGGCCGATCGCGGTCACAAGCCTCAAGCGCAGCAGCGCCTTGCCCGATGTGCCCACTGTAGCTGAGCTCGGATATCCCGGTTTTGAGGCCAATACGTGGTTCGCCATGATGGCGCCAGCAGGGGTGTCGACAACGATCCTTGATCGCTTAAACACCGAGATCAACCGCATCCTGCAGAATCGGTCGATCAATGAGGGTTTTGCTGCCCAGTCGCTTGAGGCCATTCGCATGGGCCGCGCTGAGCTGGATGCGTATCTTTTGTCTGAGTCTCGCAAATGGGCAGAGGTGGTGAAGCAGACCGGGGCTAAGGTCGACTAAGCATCACGCTCAGACTATGAAATTAGTGAGCTTTGTTCGCGATCGCACTGAGCGCTATGGAATCGCAGTTGAGGGGGGAGTTATGGATATCCCCGGGTGCGATGCGAGTGCTCCCACCTCAATCATCGATTTCATTCGCCTCCGAGATGAGGGCCCGAAGGAGTTTTCGCGCCTTCTGGCTGCGTGCGTATCCAGTGAGGTGATTCCGAACACTGAGGTTCAGTTTCTGCCCTGCATCCCCCGCCCGAGTAAGGTTATTTGCCTGGGTGTGAATTATCACGACCATGCCGCGGAAGGCGGAAACAAGGTTGCCGATTACCCCACCATTTTTCTGAGGGGCCCCTCATCGCTGATTGGACATCTGGGCAAAATCCCCCTGTCGAGGGTTTCTGATAAGTTGGATTACGAAGCAGAACTTGCGCTTGTGATTGGAAAGTCAGCCAAAGACGTAGCAGAGGAGCGGGCGCTGGATCATGTGTTTGGCTATGCTTGTTTTAACGATGCCACCTTTCGAGACTATCAACGCAAAACCAGTCAATGGACGATCGGGAAAAATTTTGATGCAACGGGCGGATTTGGGCCGTGGATTGTCCCCGCCGATGAACTCCCACCGGGCGCTACAGGACTGCATATTGAGTCCCGACTCAATGGCAAAGTCATGCAAAGCGCGTCAACACAGGACATGGTGTTTGCTGTCGCGCAGACGGTATCTCTGATGTCGCAATGCATGACACTGGAGCCGGGAGACGTCATCTTGATGGGCACCCCTGCTGGTGTGGGGTATGCCCGTACACCACCCGTATGGATGAGGCCCGGTGATGTCATTGAGATTGAGATTGAGGGAATCGGCACACTTCGCAACACGATCGCTGAGGCGTGAATGGTCGATTTGGGCAGCCTTACCGGAATCGTTGAGAGGAGCTTTGACGGCCTTGAGGACTCCCGGCGTCGTCAGCTTACAAAAGATCTGGTCCGAACGATTCATGATTTTGTAGTGCGCAACAACATTTCGCATGCGGAATGGCGCCAATCGATTGAATTTTTGCATCGCGTTGGCGACATAAGCAATGAGTCGCGCAGTGAATTTTCGTTGCTCTCCGATGTGCTTGGTATTTCAAGTCTTGTGGATCTTGTTGGAGCGCCACCGGGCGCAACTCCGAGTAGCGTGCTGGGGCCTTTTCACTCGATCGACTCGCCTTGGCGCGATAACCCTGTTGATTTGGTAGAGCAAAACACGGGTGAGGTGGTGATTCTCGAGGGGGTTGTCAAAACGCTGTCGGGATCGCCGATTATGGGCGCAACGATCGATTTTTGGCAGAACGCGGACAATGGGCTGTACTGGCAGGTTGACCCATCTCAGCCGGCTGATAATCTACGCTGTAAATTGAAAGTGGGCAAAGATGGACACTTTCTGATTCGAACAATTCGGCCAAAACCGTATTGCATTCCCACCGATGGCCCAGTCTGGAAGGAGCTCGTTGAACCGGCACGTCGGTCGGCGTGGCGCCCAGCTCACTTTCATGTCATTGTTTCGGCACCCGGGTACCGGACCATAGTGACCGAGATTTTTGGTTACGATGATCCTTACCTAGCGACAGACGCAGTGTTTGGCGTGCGTGAAGGTTTACTTGCTCGTTACGAATCAACAGATGGGGAAACGCCTCGGATGCGTTTTGATTTTGAATTGGCCAGAGGGGCGGAGGAAAACTAGATGATTGGAGAAAGTAAAGTGCGTTTGCTCATCGCGATGTCGGTTGTGGCCCTTCTCACCGGTTGTGCAACTCATATCAGTCCGCTTACCGAGGTTGCCCCGAAAGAGGCCGCCTGCCCCTCCGGCGTACCGGCCGGTGTGAAGTGTTTTCGGGGACGTGATTCCGCGAACTCGCATTATTTGATTGCGGTGCCGCAGAAGTGGAGTGGCGTGCTGGTTGTTCACGCGCACGGCGGCCCGGTGCTGGGGGACCCACCGGCCTCGCGGGCCGACGAGGACATCAGGCGCTGGGCGATCACGCTGTCAGAGGGCCACGCTTGGGCCAGCTCGGTCTTTCGTCAGGGCGGGTTTGCAGTCACGACAGCCGCTGAAGATACCGAGCGTATCCGGCAAATTTTTGTTCATTACATCGCCAAACCCCGCGTGACGTTATTGCACGGGCAGTCCTGGGGAACGATGGTGGCCGCTCGTGCGGCAGAGCTTTATCCGAATTCCTGGGGCGGCCTACTCTTGACCAGTAGCGTCATCGCCGGGCCGACCACCTATGATTTTCGGCTGGATTTACGCGCTTTGTACCAACACCTCTGCGGTAATCATCCGCGGCCTACCGAGGCCCAGTACCCACTATCGATCGGGCTGCCGGCTGGGGTAAAAATGAGTGCTCAAGAGCTTCGTTCCCGGGCCGATGAGTGCCTGGGGATTAGTAAGCCTGCCGCGCAGAGAACTGCCGAGCAATTGAAAAAAATTAAAACGATCGTCGATGTCATTCGAATTCCAGAGGCCTCCATTCTCGGGCACCTCACATGGGGAACGATCAGTCTGCAGGATGTGGTGAGCAAGACCGGCGGTGCCAGCCCTTTTGGCAATCATCGTGTGCGATACCAAGGATCCGATGACGACAATGGCTTAAATGCCGCACTCGATGCGAAGGGCCTTCGATTCAAAGCGGACCCGCTGGCAGCGCGAGCCTTTGCGGCAGATGTGGATTACGCTGGCAGATTTCGAGTTCCGGTACTGACCACACACGGCATCAATGACAGTACGGTCTTCGTAGAGGGCAATAACGTGCTTCGCCAGCGCATGGAGCGTCATGGCAATGGCGCGAATCTTGTTCAGACTTACGTTGACTCTCGCGAACACAGCTATCTGGGGGACCCTATTTATCCGCCACTTTTTGAGGCGCTCCTAAAGTGGGTCGAGCAGGGCATCAAGCCGACACCGCAAGGGATAGCGAATCGCTGTCGAGAGCTTGCTGCGCAGCAAGCAAATTTATGTCGATTCGCACCGGAATACACGCCACAACCTCTCGAATCGCGGATTGCACCACGTTAAGACAGTCGTGTGGGTTGGCTCACAGTGGCTCAACGCGGTCGAAATCGGGACGGTTAAGCCACTCGCTAAACTCGTCGGCAAGTCGTTGGCTTTCGCTGATCGCGATTGTCCAGTTCTTGATACGCGCTTCAAGATCGTTGCGATAGGTGACAAAGTCGGTGCGATCGGGCAGCTTTTGATGGGGCAGGCACGCCACCCAAGCTGGGTCTGGCGCAAGCACAATCGTGTTATCCAGAAATGCGGTCGGCCGGTGCCGGGCTTTGAGTTGTTTATCTAGCCAGCCAGGAACCACGGCCCGCTGAAAATGCGGGTACAGCACCAGTCCGCGGTAGTTCAGATGCAGGTGATAGTCGGTAATGCCGCCATCCCAGTAGGCGCCAGCCGGCGCACCGGCAATTGCGGGAACTGCTTTGAGCGCAAAGGGGATGCTGCAGCTTGCCTGAACTGCCTGCAGGAAGTTCTCCTTGGTGAGGCTGAGCTCGCGAGTGGCAAAATCATCAATTCCAAAAGGCCTACTGTTAAGCTCATGTGCGCCAAGCGAAGAAAAGACTGTACGCTCAAGCCAAATACCCATCCAGCGACGGTTCAGTGCATTACTGAAGTAGGCCATGGCATAACCAAGGGGCGTGAGTAAGGCATGCTCTCGGCGCAAGAGGTGCTTGCCCCGGGAGCACAGCACATGCAATCGATAACGGGGATGGTGCAAGACCTCAGAGATGCGGCCCGAATAAAATGACTGAAGATTGCTTTGAAAACTTTCGCTGACTTGCTGCGCAGTCGGGCGTTTCTGCCCGGGTGCGAGTGAGTAGTCTTGATGCACATAGTCCCGCTCAAGACGAATAAACCCATCGATAGGCGATGCAAGGCATGCGGTGGCCATTCTCCAGGCGCCGATGGAGGCGCCAACAAGATGAATTGGCTGATCACTCTGGGGCAGCCAGCTGCCAAAAAGAAACCGATCCATCGGCCCGAGGATCAGGCCCTTCGGACCCCCGGCGGCCCCGGGAATGACGTCAATATGCGCTGGAAGCAGTCCATGCTCACGAAGATGCGCCCGGGCTTTTGGTCCGGCATAGATGCGGAGCGCCCGTTGGGTCGATTGGGTCATTCGGTTGAGGTTTTGAGACAATTCAGTCGTTGACTCAACATTTTATGGTGCTTGCAGCGTATGACCCGTTTTCGGCGAGAGGTAGTGTTCGGAATCGCCATCCCCTTTATTTATTTGGTTGTCGAACTCGGCTTTACGGATCAGCTCGTCGGGATTTTATCGGGCACAGCAAGCGATGAGATTTTAAAAGGCTTGGAGTTCTGGGCCAGGGTCATTTCGGGCACAGGCCTAGGGCTGGTGCTGTTTCGGCTCAAGTTGTTCGCACGTTTTCGGGAATCATTGCGATTGATTGCTTTTATCGCACTGGGTGTGGTCGTCATGTGGAACGTTCAGCGCGAGCTCACCGATTATCTAGTCCGCTCAGCCCGGCCTGATGATAAGCAGGCGGCAGTGGCCCTGTCGTTGGTGGCGAAGTTTGCCGGCGAGGGCCGGCTCAGGCTTGAGAGCGGTGAGCCAGTCATTTGGGGGCCGCTGGATCGGGCTGAAAAAGACATCGTGATGGCATTGTTCCCCGCCGCTGCCTTGCACACCGTGAATCGCGAGGCCCAGCTGACCCAGTGGGTCCTTGAGCACCGCAGTGATAGCGCTGGGCTCACCGTAACGACTGATCTGGAATACAACGCCTATAAGAACCTCATCATCCCGCCGATCGTGGTCGGCATATCACTGTTTTTTGCGCTAGTGAACCTGTCTTTTCTAGTGGGCGCGTTGGCCAATCTTATTCGACCGCGAATGCGGCGGCCGGTGATGTTCGCGACGTTGCTGCTGTTGATTTTGGTGTCTTTTATTCCGCGTAATGCCCTGATTGATTCGCCCGGTTATGTCACCGCGATGCGGGCCGGGCTGTGGAAGGAAAAGCCAGTGCTGGGCATCTTGGTGGAATGGTCCTCACAGACAGCACCGGTTTGGAGCTTTCCGTCGCATCTCGCCCACGAGTTTTTGATGGGCGGCTATTCATTTAGGCGACCAAAACTGCCCTGGTTCTCGGGCTAATTGGGCGGCTGCGGGTAAACTTGCGGCCCATGTCAACGCCTGTTTTTAAGCCCGTCCGAACCCGGTTTGCGCCGAGCCCAACGGGCTACCTCCACGTGGGCGGCGCCCGCACTGCGCTGTATTGCTGGGCTTATGCCCGCCGCCACGGCGGCCAATTCATTCTTCGTATTGAAGATACGGATGTAGAGCGCTCCACGCCAGAGGCTGTCCAGGCCATCTTGGACGGCATGCAATGGCTTGGACTTACTCCCGATGAGGGCCCGTTTTATCAGATGCGGCGTATGGACCGTTACCGAGAGGTCATCGCTGCAATGCTCAAATCCGGCTCCGCTTATCACTGTTACTGCACGCCGCAGCAGCTGGATGCAATGCGTGAAGAGCAGCGGGCCCGGGGGGCCAAGCCGCGCTATGACGGCCGCTGGCGGCCGGAAAATGCGCAGGCCAGTGGTCTCGTGCCACCACCAGGACTGCAGCCGGTTGTGCGGTTTCGCAACCCAAGCTCCGGCTTTGTGACCTGGGAAGATGGCGTGAAGGGCCGTATTTCGATTTCCAACGAAGAGCTGGACGATCTCATCATTGCCCGCACAGACGGGACGCCGACTTATAACTTCTGTGTCGTTGTGGATGACATGGATATGCAAATCAGTCATGTCATTCGAGGCGATGATCACATCAACAATACGCCGCGGCAGATTAATATTTTGAAGGCCCTTGCCGCAGAGGTGCCAGCCTATGCGCATCTGCCGATGATTCATGGTCCAGATGGCGAGAAGCTATCCAAGCGCCATGGCGCCGTATCGGTCATGCAGTACCACAGCGATGGCTATCTGCCGCAGGCCTTGCTGAACTATTTGGCGCGTTTGGGCTGGAGCCACGGCAATGACGAAATTTTTTCCATGCAGCAGCTACGAGAGTGGTTCTCCTTAGAGCATTGCAGTAAGTCGGCTGCGCAGTTTGATTTTGAAAAATTAAAGTGGATCAACAATCACTATCTTCGGCTACTCGCTGGGCAAGAGCTGGCCGAGATGGTGGCGCCGCGTGTTCGAGAGGAGGGATTTTCAGTCGCCAATGGTCCGCAGCTTGCGGCGGTGTGTGAGCTGCTGAAAGATCGGGCGCAGACTTTAAACGAGCTTGCCGAATCGGTTGCCATGTTTTACATGGACCCCCCCGATGCATCTGCGGCTTTAGCGGAGCAGCTCAGCCCGCCGGTGCGCGCGGCTCTGACCGCGCTGCAGGCCAGCCTGCCCGCTGACTGGAACGCTGCTTCACTGGCCTCGGCGCTCAAGGGGGTGGTCTCGGCGTCGGGCTTGAAAATGCCGCAGATTGCAATGCCGCTTCGACTGATCCTAATGGGCCGCACCGATACGCCATCGATCGATAAGGTCATGGCGGTCCTGGGCCGGGACTGCGTCATACAGCGGCTTGGCGCCCATCTCGGCGCTCGTTAGACAGACCTTGATCGCTTAAACTGCGGCTATGTCAGGAAACACCTTTGGTCACCTGTTTGCGGTGACGTCATTTGGGGAATCCCATGGCCCAGCGATTGGCTGTGTGGTGGATGGTTGTCCGCCGGGAATGGCCTTATCAGAATCTGACATTCAGCCGGAGCTGGACCGTCGTCGGCCGGGCACCTCGCGACACGTTACCCAGCGGCAGGAGTCCGATACCGTTGAGATTCTCTCAGGCGTTTTTGAAGGAGTCACCACGGGCGCACCGATTGCGCTTCTGATTCGAAATCAGGATCAGCGCAGTAAAGATTACAACGACATCAAAGATACCTTTCGGCCCGGTCACGCCGATTACACCTACTGGCAAAAATACGGTGTCCGTGACTATCGGGGTGGCGGACGATCATCGGCACGCGAGACTGCGGTTCGAGTAGCGGCCGCCGCGATTGCGAAGAAGTGGCTACGTGAGAAGTTTGGTGTGACGATCCGAGGCCACATGACGCAGTTGGGTGAAATCGCGGTTCGATTTGAAGACTGGGCAGAGGTGAGCACCAATCCATTTTTTGCTGCAAACAAAAGCCAGATTGCCGAGCTGGAGGCCTACATGGATAGCCTGCGCAAGGCGGGGGACTCCTGTGGTGCGCGTATCAATATTGAGGCAGCCCATGTTCCGGTGGGCTGGGGCGAACCAGTGTTTGATCGGCTGGACGCGGAGATCGCCTACGCCATGATGGGCATTAATGCAGTCAAAGGTGTAGAAATTGGCACAGGTTTTCAGTCCATCGCTCAGCGGGGTTCGACCCATGGTGATGAGCTCACCCCCCAGGGCTTCGCAACGAATAACGCCGGCGGTGTTCTTGGTGGAATCTCTACCGGCCAGCCGATTACGGTCTCCATTGCGATCAAGCCGACCTCGAGCATTCGCACGCCGCGACGCTCCATTGATCTGCAGGGCCAGCCCACTGTGGTGGAGACCCACGGCCGGCACGATCCCTGCGTCGGCATTCGTGCAACACCGATTGCTGAAGCCATGCTCGCTTTGGTGCTCATGGACCACGCCCTGCGTCACCGGGCCCAAAACGCTGACGTTCGCGTGCCAACGCCGCCGATTGCAGGGTGAGTGCCACCGCCCGGCTTGGGGCATTTTTTGGCGCTTACTTTGCTTATGTCGGCTTGTTTTCGCCCTACCTACCGCTTTGGCTGAACGCACGCGGCTTTAGTCCTGCCGAAATCGGTGTGCTCATCTCGCCGATGCAGTGGGCCCGCGTCATTGGTCCGCCGGCCTGGGGCTGGCTTGCCGATCACGTGCGCGGGCCTCAAGGTGTAGCCCGCGTGATTCAAATTGCCGCGGTGGCTGCGCTACTCGCGAGTCTGGGGCTGCTGACACCGCTGCCGTTTTGGCCGTTGTTTGCGTTGTTTTGTGTCTTGAGTTTTTTTCTAAGCGGCCAAGTACCGATCGCAGAATCGCTCGCGATGCAGGCCAGCGGCGGAAGTCTGAAGCGGTACGGCAGGATGCGGGTTTGGGGCTCTATTGGTTTTATTGTCGCGGTCCTCAGTGCCGGCCCATGGTTTGATCGGGTTGGTATTGATTGGCTGCCTGCATCGCTGATCGGGGTGCTGCTGATTCTGGCGGTGGTCTCTGCTTTGTTGCCCGGCCGTGAGGTGCAGGCCGCGGCCCCGCGGCATCGACTCATGGGTCAGGTGCTGCGCGATGGCCGACTGCGTTCGTTTTTGCTGGCTTCATTTCTCATGCTGATTGCCCACGCGCCGCTTTACACCCTGTTTTCGCTCTGGCTGCATCAGCAGGGCTACAGCACGACTGAGATCGGCCTGCTCTGGGCTCTGGGAGTGGTTGCGGAAATTGTGATGTTTCAGTTTCAACACCGACTGTTTGATCGTTTCTCGGTCGGCCAGTGCTGGGTGGCATCTTATGGTGTGACAGCGATTCGTTTTTTGATGATTGCTTTCTCCGGGGGGTCGCTGGTGGTGATCATTTTTGCCCAGATACTGCACGCGGTGACATTTGGCATCCATCACAGCGCTTCGATGGCGCTCATACGGCAATGGTTTCCCGCCCAGGCCCAGGCCCGCGGGCAGGCCTTGTACACCATGGCCTCGTATGGCCTTGGAGGATCAGTTGGCGGTATCGCTGCTGGCTGGCTCTGGGAGGTCGTTTTTCCAGAGTTTGTGTTTGTGGTCTCGTCTGTGGCGGCCGTCGGGGGCGCCATTGCCGCCGTCATCGGCCTGAAGGCGGCGCGCCAGCAGGCCGAAACAGCAGCCTAGCCCGGGCATAATTGAGGACTTAGGAGAAACTTTCCGAATTCTTAGTGAGATTTGCGATGTCAGGACGCACCTTATACGACAAATTGTGGGATGAGCATGTTGTCCACCAGGAAGCTGATGGCACCTGCCTGATCTACATTGATCGCCATCTGGTCCACGAGGTCACCAGCCCGCAGGCCTTTGAGGGCCTTGAACTCTCCGGCCGCCAGCCTTGGCGCAACGCCGCCAACCTTGCGGTGGTGGATCACAACGTGCCGACCACCGACCGCTCCCACGGGATTAGTGATCCGGTCTCGCGTCTTCAGGTGGAGACGCTTGATGCCAACACCAAAAAGTTCAATATCCGGTATTTCAATATCAACGATCACCGTCAGGGCATCGTCCATGTCATTGGCCCTGAGCAGGGAGCAACGTTGCCGGGCATGACGGTCGTCTGCGGCGATTCCCACACCAGTACCCATGGCGCATTCGCATGCCTTGCAATGGGAATCGGCACCTCTGAGGTCGAGCATGTGCTCGCCACCCAGTGTCTGCTGATGAAAAAAGCCAAGCGCATGCTGGTGAAGATCGAAGGCATGCTCGGGCCGGGCGTCACCCCGAAGGATGTCGTGCTTGCTGTGATTGGAAAAATTGGCACCGCGGGCGGGACCGGATTTGCGATTGAGTTTGGCGGCGCGGTCATGCGATCCATGTCGATGGAAGGCCGCATGACCGTTTGCAATATGGCGATCGAGGCGGGCGCCCGCGCTGGAATGGTGGCGGTCGATCAAAAGACCATTGACTATGTTCGCGATAAGCCGATGGCGCCGAAGGCCGCGGATTGGGATCGGGCAGTCACGTACTGGAAGTCGCTGCATTCTGATTCCGACGCGCGTTTTGATTCGGTCGTGGAACTGAACGCCGCAGACATTGCGCCCCAGGTCACGTGGGGCACTTCGCCCGAGATGGTCCTGCCAGTGGGCGCCCGGGTGCCCGATCCTGCCCACGAGTCTGACGCCTTAAGGCGTGAGGGCATGGAACGCGCGCTTGCTTACATGGGCTTGGCGCCCAACACGCCCTTGACCGAGATTGCAGTTGATAAGGTGTTTATCGGTTCGTGCACGAATTCGCGTATCGAGGATTTGCGCGCGGCTGCGGCTGTCATCAAAGGCCGTAAAAAAGCCGGCAACGTGAAGATGGCGCTGGTGGTGCCCGGATCTGGATTGGTGAAGGCCCAGGCAGAGCAGGAGGGCCTCGATCAGGTATTTCGGCAGGCGGGCTTTGAGTGGCGCGAGCCAGGCTGCTCGATGTGTCTTGCAATGAATGCCGATCGGCTTGAGCCCGGTGAGCGGAGCGCCTCGACATCGAATCGCAATTTCGAGGGCCGGCAGGGCGCAGGGGGCCGCACCCATCTGGTCTCACCCGCCATGGCCGCCGCCGCAGCACTGGCAGGCCATTTTGTCGATGTTCGAAACTTCTAACCGCGGGGAATGCTCTCGATGAAACCTCTTGATCAGCATCAGGGTCTCGTAGCACCGATGGATCGGGCCAATGTCGATACGGATGCCATCATCCCAAAGCAATTTTTAAAGTCGATTAAGCGTAGTGGCTTTGGCCCAAATCTTTTTGATGCCTGGCGCTACGAAGACGAGGGCCAGCCCGGCGTGGACTGCAGCCGTCGGCCATTGAAAAAAGAGTTTGTCTTAAATCAGGTCCGCTATCAGGGCGCAAGTATTTTGCTCGCCCGACGTAATTTCGGCTGCGGATCGAGCCGAGAGCATGCGCCTTGGGCATTAGAGGATTACGGATTTCGCGTGCTGATTGCGCCGTCTTATGCCGATATCTTTTTCAACAACTGTTTTAAAAATGGCTTGCTGCCGATTGTGCTTGCCGAAAGCGATGTGGAAATTCTTTTTCAGCGGGTCTTTGGTGAAGAAGGCTTTCAGCTAAAAGTCGACCTCTCGGGGCAAAAGGTCGCAAGCTTGGATGGAAGTTTTTCGCGGTCGTTTGATATTGAGCCTTTTCGCAAACACTGCCTGATCAATGGGCTGGATGACATTGGGCTGACGCTGCAGCATGCAGAGAAAATTCGTGCCTTCGAGTCGCGACGGCTTGCCGATCAGCCCTGGCTGGCGGTTGATCCGCATCGGGCGTTAGGCTGACTCGGAGTACAAGATGTCAAGGCATTTGAATCTTGCTGTGCTGCCCGGAGATGGTATTGGCCCCGAGATCACGCAGCAGGCGGTGCGGGTGCTGGAGCGTCTGGCGGCCCAGGGCCACTTTTCGCTCACGCTCGAGCAGGCGCCGGTAGGAGGCGCAGGCTATCGGGCCAGTGGCCATCCCTTGCCCGAGGCAACGCTGCGACTGGCAAAATCATCCGATGCCATTTTGTTTGGCGCAGTGGGTGACTTCAGTCTGGATACCTTGGCGCGCGAACTTCGGCCCGAGCAGGCCATTCTCGGCCTGCGTAAAGAGCTTGAGTTGTTTGCAAATTTACGGCCTGCGATCATCTACCCCGAGCTTGCTGGAGCGTCGACACTCAAGCCTGAAGTGGTTTCGGGCCTGGACATCATGATCATTCGTGAGCTCACCGGGGACATTTACTTTGGCAAGCCGCGTGGCATTCGCGTGCTCGAAAATGGTGAGCGCGAGGGCTTTGACACGATGGTCTATCGCGAAAGTGAAATTGTCAGAATCGGTCGGGTAGCATTTGAGGCAGCACGAAAGCGCGGCCATCGGGTCTGCTCGGTTGATAAAGCCAATGTGCTGGAGACCACGCAGCTTTGGCGTGATGTGATGACCACCCTGGGTAAGGACTATCCCGATGTGGCGCTCTCGCACATGTATGTCGATAACGCTGCCATGCAGCTTTTAAAGGACCCGAAGCAATTTGATGTATTGGTGACCGGCAATATGTTTGGCGACATCCTTTCTGATGAGGCCTCCATGCTGACGGGCTCAATTGGCATGCTGCCTTCGGCTTCTCTCGATGCCCGAAATAAAGGCTTATATGAACCGATCCATGGATCGGCACCTGATATAGCAGGAAAGAATCTCGCGAATCCTTTGGCCACAATTCTGTCGGCCGCGATGCTGCTGCGTTATTCCTGCGGCCTGGCGCAAGCGGCCGATAAAATTGAGGCAGCCGTACGAAAAACGCTGTCCAGTGGCATTGCGACGACCGATATCTACCGCGAGGGCTGCAGGCGGGTGGGAACAGTGGAGATGGGGGATGCGGTGATTGCCGCTTTAGCCTAGCTTAAAAAAGAGAAATCGTGATGAAAAAAGTCGGTCTAGTGGGATGGCGGGGTATGGTGGGATCGGTCCTGATGCAGCGCATGCAGCAGGAAAATGATTTCAAATGGATTGATCCTGTATTTTTCAGCACCTCAAACGCTGGTGGTGCTGCCCCTGCCTTTGCCAATACCCAGCAGCCGCTGCAGTCAGCTTCAGATATTGCGGCCTTAAAAGCAATGGATATCGTGATCACCTGCCAGGGCGGTGATTACACCAAAGAAATCTATCCCAAATTGCGGGCAAGCGGCTGGTCGGGCCACTGGATTGATGCGGCGTCAGCCCTGCGCATGGAAGACGATTGCGTGATCATCCTGGATCCGGTGAATCGCCCGGTGATTGATCGGGCGTTGGCGGCTGGTGGAAAAAATTGGATCGGTGGTAATTGCACCGTAAGCCTGATGCTCATGGCCATGGGCGGGCTATTTCGCGAGGGCCTGGTGGAGTGGGTCAGCGCCATGACTTATCAGGCGGCATCGGGTGCGGGTGCGCAAAACATGCGCGAGCTGCTCGCGCAAATGGGAAAGCTGCATCAATCGGTTGCCCAAGAGCTTGCCGATGCCTCATCGGCGATTCTTGAAATTGACAAAAAGATCAGCGAACTTCTGCGCAGCGGGGCGGCTTCGGGATTACCGGTGGAGAATTTTCGCGGTGTGCCGCTCGCTGGCAGTCTGATTCCCTGGATTGATGTTCCAGTGGAGTATGGCCAGAGCAAGGAAGAGTGGAAGGGCGGCGCCGAGGCCAACAAAATTCTGGGCAATCCCGCTTTTCGCTCGCCGGGATCGATTCCGATTGACGGACTCTGTGTTCGCGTGGGGGCGATGCGCTGCCATTCACAGGCGCTTACCGTCAAGCTCACCAAAGACGTTTCTGTGCAAGACATCGAAGCGATTCTTGCCAGCGCAAACGACTGGGTGCGTGTCATTCCGAATGAGCGCGAGCGCTCCGAGCGTGAGTTAAGCCCAGCAGCCGTCAGCGGCACCATGCAGATTCCCGTGGGTCGACTCCACAAGATGGCCATGGGTCCGCAGTATCTCGCCGCCTTTACGGTCGGAGATCAGTTGCTATGGGGCGCTGCCGAGCCGCTGCGACGCATGCTGCGCATCTTGCTTGAACGTTGATGCGGCTTGCCCTGGGGCTGGAGTACGACGGCACGGACTGGAGTGGCTGGCAGACTCAGCCCGGCGGCAACACCATTCAGGATCAGCTTGAGGCAGCGCTTTTAAAATTTACGGGTAGTCCACATCCCACCATTTGTGCAGGCCGAACGGATGCCGGCGTGCATGCCCGCGGCCAGGTGGTGCATCTTGACACTACGCTTGAACGGACCGAATGGAATTGGGTTCGCGGACTCAATGCGCTTTTGCCGCAAAGCATTGCCGTACGCTGGGCCTGCCGTGTGGACACGGAGTTCCATGCCCGATTTTCGGCCCGCTCTCGCACGTATATCTATCGACTACTGTGTGCGCCCACGCGTTCACCGCTGACGCTGCGTTATGCAGCCTGGTGGTATCGGCCGATTGATCGTCAGTTGCTGCGACAAGCTTGCGCGCTTTATATCGGCAAACATGATTTCAGTGCCTTTCGGTCATCGGAGTGCCAGGCCAGTTCCCCGATTCGGGAGCTGTATCAATTTGATGTGATTGAATCAGACGCAGTGATTGAGTTTCATCTTACCGCCAACGCGTTTTTGCATCACATGGTGCGTAATCTGGTGGGCACTGTAGTGGAGGTCGGCCGGGGCGCAGCGACATTGCAGTGGGCCCAAGAAGTCTTGGCCAGCCGGGATCGGACCCAGGCCGCCCGCACCTTTCCCGCACAGGGCCTCTGCCTTGCGCATGTCGAGTACGATTCTCAGCTGTTATGCGTACCCGAATCAAAGTTTGTGGATTGACCCGCGAGGCAGACGTCGAGGCCGCCGTACAGGCCGGAGCAGATGCATTGGGCTTTGTGTTTTACGAGCCCAGCCCCCGTTCGGTTTCAGTTCAGCAGGCCCAGCGGCTGATACGACGTGTCCCCGCATGGGTGGCCGTTGTGGGTCTTTTTGTGAATGCGCCGCGCAGCATTGTGATGTCGGTTGCTGACGAGGTCGGCCTGTCGCATTTACAGCTGCATGGTGATGAGTCACCCGAGGATTGCCGCGGCCTGGGCCGGCCGGTGATCAAGGCCCTTCGGCTGTCGGCCAAGGGGGAAACGCCCGCCAGCCCCGCAATGCCCGCACTTGCGGATCAGGTCGCTGCCTATTCGGATTGCCATGCGGTCTTATTTGATGCCGATAGTGCCGGCTTTGGTGGCAGCGGCCAGGCCTTTGATTGGGCCAGGCTCGGTGGCGCCTTTGCGAAGGCCCCGCGGCATGAGGCCTGCTGGGTATTGTCGGGGGGGCTAGAATCGGGGTCTGTGGGCCAGGCGATTGCCCAGCTGGCGCCTCCCTGTGTGGATGTCAGCAGCGGGGTAGAGGCCCGGGAAAACGGAAAACAGCTCAAAGGAATGAAAGACGCAATCAGGATTCGGGAGTTTGTGGCGGCCGTGCAGGCCGCCGATGCAGGCCGACATTTAAAAAACAATTGATGAAACCCAACGATCTTCCTCAGCAGCCCCCTGGCTCAAGCCAGCAGGCTTATGCATTTCCCGATGCGCGGGGCCACTTTGGACCCTATGGGGGAAGCTTTGTCTCCGAGACACTGACCCATGTGCTTGAAGAATTGCGTAAGGCTTACGATCGCTATCGCCAGGACCCCGAGTTCATTGAGGAATTTCATCGCGAACTGAAGCACTTTGTCGGCCGGCCAAGCCCGGTGTATCACGCCCGTCGCTGGTCCGAGATATGTGGCGGGGCGCAGATTTACTTCAAGCGCGAGGATCTCAATCACACCGGCGCGCACAAGGTGAACAACACGATCGGCCAGGCCCTGTTGGCCCGTCGCATGGGTAAGCCCCGTGTGATCGCGGAGACCGGTGCTGGCCAGCACGGCGTTGCAACC
>CAYXRY010000021.1:19170-24703 GCA_964467545.1 uncultured Bordetella sp.
ACCGCCACGGTCGCCGCCCGATTCGGCATGGAGTGCGTGGTGTACATGGGCGCCACCGATGTGGTGCGTCAGGCGGCCAACGTGTATCGCATGAAGCTTCTCGGTGCGACTGTGGTTCCGGTAGAAAGCGGCTCGAAAACGCTCAAGGATGCGTTAAACGAAGCCATGCGTGACTGGGTCACCAATGTCGAAAATACTTACTACATCATCGGCACCGTGGCCGGGCCGCATCCTTATCCGATGATGGTGCGCGACTTTAATTCGGTTGTGGGCAAGGAATGCCTTTGGCAGATGCCCGAGATGGTGGGCCGTCAGCCCGACATGGTGGTGGCTTGTGTGGGCGGTGGCAGCAATGCCATGGGAATTTTTTATGACTATCTCAATATCCCGGGCGTGCAGCTTGTTGGGGTTGAGGCCGCCGGCGAGGGCATTGCTTCAGGCCGGCATGCGGCCCCGCTGTCAGCGGGAACGCCGGGCGTGCTGCATGGCAATCGCACCTACCTGATGCAGGATGCTTCTGGCCAGATCGCTGAGACCCATTCGGTGTCGGCTGGCCTAGATTATCCCGGGGTTGGCCCCGAGCATGCATGGTTAAAAGATTCGGGCCGTGCCCGCTATGTCGCCATCACGGATCAGGAAAGCCTAGAGGCCTTTCATACCTGTTGTCGTATCGAAGGGATTATTCCGGCGCTGGAGTCGAGCCATGCACTGGCTTACGCCGCAAAGATCGCGCCCACACTACCAAAAGATCAGATCATTCTTGTGAATCTCTCGGGCCGTGGCGATAAGGATATGCATACCGTGGCCGAGCGCTCCGGAATGCATCTCTAAATCACGGAAATCGCCTTGTCGCGACTCCAGCAAAAATTTGACTGGCTTGCCCGTGAGGGCCGCACGGGCTTAATTCCCTATGTCACGGCGGGTGACCCCGCCCGCGAATCTGTGGTGCGCTTAATGCACACCCTGGTCAAGCACGGTGCCGATGTCATTGAGATGGGCGTGCCGTTTTCCGATCCCATGGCCGATGGGCCGGTGATTCAGCGTTCAAGCGAGCGGGCCCTGGCCCGGCATGTCACGCTTGCCGACTGCCTGGGCTGGGTGCGTGAGTTTCGATCCTCGGATGCGGCCACGCCGGTTGTGTTGATGGGTTATGCCAACCCGGTTGAGCGTTTTGGCGTTGATCGATTTGTTGCTCAGGCAAAAGAATCCGGTGTCGATGGCACGATCGTGGTGGACTACCCGCCCGAGGAGTGCGAAGAATTCAGTAACGCGTTGAAATCTCGCGGCATGGACCCCATTTTTCTTTTGGCGCCGACTTCAACCGAGTCGCGAATGCGGGATGTGGCCCGGCTTGGCGCAGGCTATCTGTATTACGTATCGTTAAAAGGGGTCACCGGTGCAGGCCATCTGGACCCGGCCGCGGTCGGCGATCGCGTGCAGCAGATTCGGCGCTTTACATCGATGCCGATTGGGGTGGGCTTCGGAATCAGTGATCCTGATTCGGCAGTGGCAGTGGCCCAGCATGCCGATGCGGTGGTGATCGGCAGTGCACTGATTCGACTTATGGAAGATGCAGTGAAAACCGGGTCGGATACGCTATCAGCGGCGGCGGGATTTATCTCAAGCATTCGGCAGGCCTTGGATCGCATGCCCAAGAAACTGCACTCGGAGGCCGCATGAGCTGGATTGACAAGATTCTCCCCCCAAAGATTCAGCGCTCCGAGGGCCCACGTCGCAGCGTACCCGAGGGCCTCTGGTTGAAGTGCCCATCCTGCGAGTCGGTTCTGTATCGGACCGATTTAGAAAATAACCAGCAGGTCTGCCCAAAGTGTGACCACCATCTGCGGATTCGTGCCCGCGATCGGCTCGATAAGCTTCTGGATCCCGAGGGTCGTTTTGAAATTGGCCAAGAGGTCCTGCCGGTCGATTCTCTGAAATTTAAAGATAGCCGTAAGTACCCCGAGCGACTCACCGAGGCCATGGAGCAGACTGGCGAGACCGATGCCTTAATCGCGATGAGTGGTGCAATCAAGTCAGTGCCAGTTGTCGTGGCCTGTTTTGAGTTCGAGTTTATGGGCGGCTCAATGGGCTCGGTGGTAGGTGAACGGTTTGTGCGCGCTGTTGAAGTGGCGCTTGAAAGCAAGGTGCCATTTGTCAGCATCGCTGCAAGTGGCGGCGCCCGCATGCAAGAGGGCCTGCTGTCGCTGATGCAGATGGCCCGCACTACCGCGGTTTTACAGCGGTTAAGCCATGCGCGGCTGCCTTATATTTCCATTCTCACGGATCCCACAATGGGTGGCGTGTCTGCCAGTTTTGCCTTCTTGGGCGATGTGGTGATGGCCGAGCCGAAGGCCTTGGTAGGTTTTGCGGGGCCGCGCGTGATTGAGCAGACGGTTCGCGAGAAGCTTCCTGCTGGATTTCAGCGGGCCGAGTTTCTCTTGGAAAAGGGCGCTATCGACCGGCTCGTTGATCGACGGAAAATGCGCGATGAGCTTGCCGATTTGCTGACGCTGCTGCTGCGGCAGCCCGCTGATGCAGCCCGCCAAAGTTGACGCTATCTGACTGGCTAGAAAAAATCACCACTCAGCATGTCCGGCCGATTGACCTCGGCCTGGACCGGGTGGTCCGCGTGGCGCAGGCCATGGAGTTCCCCGAAGGACGAACCTTCAGCGGCCCAAGCATTCGACTGGGCTGCCCATCCATTCTTGTTGGCGGAACCAATGGCAAGGGCTCGACCTGCGCCATGTTGGAGTCGATTCTGTTGCAGTCGGGATATCGGGTCGCGGTCTATACCTCGCCGCATTTGCTGCGGTTTAACGAGCGGCTTCGCATCAATAACGAAGTAATCAGCGATGCCGAGCTGATTGCTGCATTTGAGCGCGTTGAGCAGGCGAGGGCAGGGACATCACTGACCTATTTTGAATTCACGACATTGGCAATCTTTGACATCGTCTGGCGGCATGGTGTCGATATCGCAGTGCTGGAAATTGGACTGGGCGGCCGGCTTGATGCGGTCAATATTGTTGATGCCGACTGTTCCATTCTGGTGTCGGTTGATTTGGATCACCAGGAGTTTCTTGGTGAAACCCGCGAGCAGATTGGCTGGGAGAAGGCCCACATCGCCAAGCCTGACCGGCCGTTTATCTGCGCTGATCCTGAGCCGCCGAAGTCAGTTGCTGAAGTTGTCAAGGCGCAGGCCGCCGACCTCTGGCAGTTTGGCCAGGATTTTAATTTTCAAGGCGATCGGCAGCAGTGGAGTTGGGCAGGACGGGGCCAGCGCCGAAATGCGATGGCCTATCCGGCATTGCGCGGCGCCAATCAGTTAATCAATGCATCGGCCGCACTTGCGGCATTGTCTTCTTTAAGAGAGCAGCTGCCAGTCACACAAGGCGCAGTTCGGCAGGGATTTGCGCTGGTCGAGCTGGCCGCCCGTTTTCAGGTGCTGCCGGGCCAGCCGGCGGTTGTATTGGATGTTGCGCACAATCCGCACGCGGCCGGAGTGCTGGCGGTCAATTTGGATCAGATGGGGTTTTTTCCAAAGACCGTTGCAGTGGTGGGCATTGTGGCGGGCAAGGATGCGGCAGCGATTTTTAACCGGCTGGCCGACCGCATCGATCACTGGTGCCTGTGTTCTCTGACCGGGCCAGATGCTGGGCCTCGTGCACGGTCGGCAGAGGCGCTTGCGGAAATACTGAAAGCAGTAATTCCAAATGCGGCGTTGAGTTGCCATGATGATGTCGGGCACGCCTTTATCGCTGCCAAATCGATGGTGCAGTCAAATGATAGAATTGTGGTCTTCGGATCTTTCTTGACAATCGCTGCACTCCCAAACTTGCGCCATGTCCGCTGATCGCGAAACACGTTCCCACCAGCGCGACGAACAGGCGTCAGATCCGATGGCCGATCACAAGCGTCGGGCCCGCTGGAGACTTCTCGGCGCCCTCATCATTGTTGCTGCAGTCGCCGGGCTTGCGCCGCTGTTGCTTGAAGATCAGGCCAGGCCCTTATCGCAGGATTTATTAATCGAAATTCCGTCGCGTAACTCTGTTTTTTCAAAAATTGAATCCCTGCGTCCCGCCACGCCACCGCCGGAAGCGGCCGCAGAGGAAAAACCAAAAGCAGCCGATCCAAAGCCTGAGCCGAAGGCAGAGGCAAAAGCCGAATCAAAACCCGAGGTCAAGGCTGAGCCAAAGGCGGAACCGAAGTCGACCGCTAAGTCGGAGCCCAAGAAAACTGCTGCCCAGGCAGGCTTTCTTGTGCAAGTCGGTGCCTATTCCAAGCTCGAAGCGGCCAATGGCGTTAAGGCGCGGCTTGCCTCAGGCGGCCATAGTGTCAGTGTCGAGACCATCAAGCTCGACGATGGATCGGAGCGGCACCGTGTGCGCATTGGACCTTTTGAGACACGTGAGCTTGCCAACCAGGTCCGAGACCGCGCGAAGTCACAGGGCTACGATGCCATGGTGGTCACTCCCTGATGCAGTGGCTTGAGGCGCTGACCTGGATTGATCTGCTCGTGATCGGGATCATCGTCCTGTCAACGCTCTTATCGCTCTTTCGCGGATTGATTAAAGAGATCGCTTCGCTAGCGATCTGGGTTTTGGCCATTGTTGGCGCAAGCCGACTCGCGTCGCCTGCAGCCGCTTTACTGCCCCAGTGGCTTGCGCCACCGCTACAGCAGACTGCCGCTTTTATCATCATCTTGCTGCTGATCCTGCTGCTAGGAAGGCTATTGACCATGCTGCTGCGAGAGGTCGTCAGTGCGGCCGGCATCAGCGGTCTGGATCGGCTGCTGGGCCTTGGCTTTGGCCTGGCACGCGGGGCCTTGCTGGTGATCGTGCTGGCCATCCTTGGAGCAATGACGGCGCTGCCCAGCCAGCCTGCCTGGCAGAAGGCCCAGAGCCGGCCGTTTTTAGAGCTCGGAATCCGCACCGCCGCACCCTGGCTGCCCCCGACTGTGGGAGATCGGCTTAGACTTCCAGTTTCACCAACATCCAAGACCCATCCCTCGGGGAGCCCAGTATGTGTGGCGTGATCGGTGTAGTTGGACATTCGGCAGTTAATCAACTGCTCTACGATGGCCTGCTGCTGCTTCAGCACCGCGGCCAAGATGCCGCAGGCATCTCCACCGCCAAGGGTAAGCGCATCCATATTCACCGCGGCAATGGCTTAGTCCGCGATGTATTTCGCACCCGAGATATGCGCAATCTCCAGGGCGAGATGGGCATTGGTCATGTCCGCTATCCCACCGCAGGCAGCGCCTCGAATTCCGAGGAGGCCCAGCCGTTTTATGTGAATGCGCCCTTTGGCATTGTGTTGGGCCATAACGGCAACCTCACCAACGCCGAGGAACTTCAGCAGGATATGTACCGTCGGGATCGTCGCCACATCAATACCGAGTCGGATTCCGAGGTGCTGCTGAATGTCTTTGCCCATGAATTGCAGCAGGCCGTATCGGGACTCTCGTTGGATGAGTCCTCGATTTTTGCCGCCGTCTCGGCACTGCATGCCCGTGTCCGTGGTGCCTACGCTTGTG
>CAYXRY010000022.1:0-22382 GCA_964467545.1 uncultured Bordetella sp.
CTGATAGGGGTTGCCAGCAATCCCTGGTGGGTTCGACTCCCATACCCTTCCGCCAACACCACCGAGAGCGCTTAATGGAACTCGCACAGATTCTGGCTGAATTGCCCGAGGACTGCCTTTACGCCGCCGAGCAGGACCTCTGGCTGCGGCCTGAGGCTGACGAGGTGGTGGTGGGCGCAGTTCGGTTTGTGGTGGCCCATGGCGACTTCATGCTGTTTTATCCGCGGCCTTGTGAAATCCCGGTGATGCGGGAGCGCTCTCTGGGTGTGATGGAGACTGCCAAGACCGCCGTTGCGATTACATGCCCTATCAGCTGCACGATTATCGAAACCAATCAGGCGGCTCAGCAAAACATCGATGTTGTCATTCAGGATCCCTATGGCGCGGGATGGCTCTATCGACTCAAGCCTATGGCCTGGCAGGATGAGTCTATGTTTCTGATGGGCGTTAAGGAATACCGCGAGTGGCTGTCCGCTCACCATCATGAGCGGCTGCGTCCTGTTGAGCAGCGGCACGAGGAACTGCCGCCGATTGATCCGCAAAACGTCAGCTACTGATTCATGGCGGGTTCACGGGTCGTGATTGTGATGTGGCAGGCTGGCCCCGAGGCCCCTGCGAAAGCAGCGGCACCACTGGTCTATGCCTTATGTGCGCAGGCACTGGATTGCGAAGTAGAAATTCATCTGACTTCCTCAGCGGTCCGCTGGGCCTTTGAGGGCGTGGCTGCAGCAGCTGTCTCAGATCAGCGGGGTGAGCAGACCATCTTGAGTTATCTGCAGCGCTGCCATGCAATGGGCATCAAGATTTATATGTGTGGCATGGCGCTCGCCGAGCATCATCAAGGCGAGCCGATCATCGGCGAGATCACCGGGCAGACGGGTGCGACCTCGGTGATGGCCCAGCTGCAACGGGATGACACCCGAGTACTGGTCTTCTAATGCAAGTGCCGGGCCCAACCGTGCAGGGCCCCCAATTCGAAGTCATCAGCCTGAATATGCACAAAGGGGTGTCGGCCTTGCACCTGCGGCTTACCGCCCATCGGCTGCGTCAGCGGATTCGTGATCGGCATCCAGATTTGGTGTTTTTGCAGGAGCTTCAGCAAAAGACCCATGGGCGGCTTAGGGATTTGCGCGTTGGCGCAACGCTTGGACTAACGCCTTATCTGGCGCAGGATTTCTGGCCAGACTGGCATTACGGTAGAAATGCCATTTACGACCGCGGGCATCATGGCAACGCGATTCTTTCGCGACATCCTTTGTCGCAGGGCCTGAACTACGATATTTCTGAATATCGGTTTGAGCGCCGCGGCCTTCTGCATGCTGAGGTGTTTATCGGCGAGCGGGCAGTGGATTGTTTTTGCGTGCATCTCGGCCTTTTGGAGCGGGGCCGTAGGCGTCAGCTCGAGGTGGTGCTCGACTGCATTGCGCGGATTGCCAGTACAGGCCCGGCAATTGTGGCCGGTGATTTTAATGATTGGCGCAATCGGGCCGAAGATCCGATGCGTGAGGCTGGCTTTCGTGATGTATTTGAGATTTCAACTGGCACGCCCGCAAAGACGTTTCCGTCGATTCGGCCGATGCTGCGGATGGACAGAATTTACGTGCGTGGCCTGAAGACCCACGGCGTCGAGCGGCTGACCGAGTGGTCCGGCCTATCGGATCATTTGGGGCTTTCGGCAAGGCTGTCGCTGCCGGAAGCCTAGTTCACTCAAACCAATCGAGAACATTATCCAAGCCGCCATGGCGGATTGCCTGCATGGCCTGTGCGGCGACAGCGGGCTTTGCACGGTGGGCAACCGAGAGGCCGCTGCGTTTCATCATCTTTAAGTCATTCGCGCCATCGCCGATGGCGATGGACTGCCGAGTTGTAGCGCCTCGGCTGCGGCAGGCCAGCGCGAGGGTTGTCTGCTTGATGCGGGCATCCACAATACCGCCCAGCAGCCTGCCTGTCAGATGGCCATCGATGATTTCAAGGGTGTTGGACCGTGTCTGGTCAAACCCGATTTTTTCCGCGACAAATCCGGTGAATTGCGTAAACCCACCTGAGACGAGCAGGGTATGCACATGGTGCTGTCGTGCGGTCGCGACAAGGGCCTTCACCCCCGGGGTAAATTTCAGTCGATAGCGGATGACTTCCTCTAAGGCTGTCACCGATAGGCCTGCCAGCAGGGCAACGCGCTGGCGTAGGCTCTCGGCATAGTCTTTGATCTCACCGTGCATAGCGGCCTCGGTAATCGCGGCGACCTCCTGCTTTTTGCCGCAGAAATCTGCAATCTCATCGATACATTCGATGGTGATCACCGTGGAGTCCATGTCCATGGCCAGCACGACGAAATCCTGCCAGCGTAAGGGGGACTCTAGCAATGCAGTGTCGACCTGATGCTGATCAGAAAACGCCGTGAGGGCGGCCTGCAGTTGAGTGCGGGCAGACGGGTCCGGTGTGGCGATTCTCCAGACGATTGCTCCCGAGCGACGCGGCCGTCGATCCTGGGTTCCGAGTAGTTCATCCAGTGCTTTACGCGTGGAAGGCGAGATCCGGCCGCGCCGACCGTCGGCGGTCAGTCCGGGAGAGAGCACTACAAAGGCCATATGCAGTCACCAGCAGGCAAGAAAGCGCTCATCTTAGAGGATTGGGCGTATGCGGCACTACGCAGATAGCCGCGACAGCAGCTCTCGAATGGATCGGGCCCGCTGGGCGGGATCGGCTATCGCTGTATTGAGCCGCAGCTTTTCATTGCCCTGTAGTTTCACCTGGGGATCGGTCTGAATCAGTCGAATGACTTTTGCCGGATCGATGGAGGCATCTTGACTAAAGCTGATGACAATTGTTTCGGGCGCAGCATCGATTTTCATTACCCCCAATGGCTTAGCAAAGATCCGTAGACGATGGGTCTCCAGCAGGGTGCGTGTTGCTTCAGGCGGCCGGCCAAAGCGATCGATGAGCTCTTCTTCCAGAATCTCCAGCTCCTCGGGGCTGGCCGCATTGGCGAGCCGTTTATATAAGGTGAGTCGCTCGTGAATATCGCCGCAGTAGTCACTGGGCAGAAGGGCCGGCGCATGCAGATTGATCTCGGTCACGGCCAAAAGCGGAGAGTCCAAATCAGGTTCGCGGCCCGCCTTCAGGGCATTGACCGCCTCGGTCAGCATATCGGTGTACATCTGAAAGCCCACCTCGGTGATGTTGCCGGATTGCTGATCGCCCAACACTTCACCCGCGCCGCGTATCTCTAAATCGTGCATGGCTAGGAAAAATCCGCTGCCAAGTTCTTCCATCGTCTGAATTGCCTCGAGCCGCTTTTTTGCATCCTTCGAGATGCCGTCCTCGCCCGGTGTCAGCAGATAGGCATAAGCCTGGTGGTGCGAACGGCCGACTCGGCCGCGCAGCTGATGCAGCTGCGCCAGGCCAAAACGGTCAGCCCGATAAATCACGATCGTATTGGCTGTCGGCACATCGATGCCAGTTTCAATGATGGTTGAGCACAGCAGAACATTAAAGCGCTGCTGATGAAAATCCCGCATGACCCGCTCGAGATCCCGTTCGTGCAGCTGGCCATGGGCGATTTGAATACGGGCCTCGGGCACAAGTGCGGCAAGCTCATCCCGGCGCTTGATGATCGTGTCGACCTGATTGTGCAGTACATAGCACTGGCCACCACGCTTAAGCTCACGCAGCAACGCCTCTCGGACAACACTATCACTGTCTTGTCGGACAAAGGTCTTGATCGCGAGCCTCCGCTGTGGGGCTGTGGCAATCACCGAGAAATCGCGGATGCCCTCCATACTCATGGCCAGGGTTCTGGGAATGGGTGTTGCAGTCAGTGTCAGCACATCGACTTCGGACCGAAGGGCCTTTAAGGCCTCTTTCTGGCGGACCCCAAATCGGTGCTCTTCATCGATGATGACCAGTCCCAAGCGATCGAACTTGACCCCTGAAGCAAGGAGTTTGTGCGTGCCAATCGCAATATCGAGTCGTCCGCTGGCAAGGCCCTCAAGCGCCGCCTGAATTTCTTTTGTGGTGCGAAAGCGTGACAGTTCGGCGATCTGTACCGGCCACTCGGCGAATCGATCACGGAAGGTCTGAAGATGCTGTTCAGCCAACAAAGTGGTCGGTGTGAGGACTGCCACTTGCTTGCCATCCATGACGGCCAAAAACGCGGCCCGCAGTGCCACTTCGGTTTTTCCGAATCCGACATCGCCACAGACCAGTCGATCCATCGGCTTACCCGAGACCATATCTTGGGTGACGGCATGGATTGCGGCGAGCTGATCGGGGGTCTCCTCAAATCCGAATCCATCTGCGAAGCGCTCGTATTCCTGGGCATCAAAGCGAAAGGCGTGGCCTTGACGGGCAGCGCGACGGGCGTAGATATTGAGCAGCTCTGCGGCAGTATCACGCGCACGCATGGCCGCCTTGCGCTTCGCCTTCTCCCACTGGCCAGAGCCCAATGTGTGCAGTGGCGCATGCTCAGGATCTGCGCCACTGTAGCGGCCAATGACATGCAGCTGAGATACCGGGATATAGAGCTTGGCCTCATCGGCGTAGTCGAGCTGAAGAAATTCGGTGTCCCCATCCCCCATATCCAAATGCACAAGGCCACGATACCGTCCAATGCCATGCTGAATGTGCACTACCGGATCACCAATCTTTAACTCTGAAAGGTCCCGAATGATGGAGTCAACATTGGTCTCGCTCTGGCGACGTCCGCCGCGCTGCCGGCGGGCGACCTGAGAAAACAACTCGCCTTCGGTGGCAAGCATGAGCCCACACCACGGTGCCTGAAAGCCATGGGAGATCGGTGCAACATAGAGTCGCACGGGCAGTGGCTCTGACGGATGGGTAATCACTGACGGGCTGTGAAACGCTTGTGCAATCGACTCGGCATGGACGCTGGCGATACCGTGTTCGTGTAAATACTGGGCAAGGGTTTCACGTCGCCCGGGGCTTTCCGCTGTGATCAAGATCTGATGGTGGAGCTGGGCCCGTAGTCGTGCCAAAGGATCCGCCTGCCGGCGATCTACTGAAATATCTGGCAATTTTGGCAGCGGTCCTGCCGCATCCTCAGGCCCAAATCGCAGACGGGCATGGGGCTGCGCAGCAATGAAAAATTCTTCAGCTGCCAAATAAAGGCGCTCTGGGGGCAGCACCGGCCGCTCGATGTCGGCTTTTAAAAAGCGATAACGATTCTGCAGGTCACGGTGAAATTCCAAAAATGTCTGATCGATATTTCCGATCAGCACCAAAGCGGCGTCATCCTGGGGTAGGTAATCGAAAATCGTTGCCAATGGGTCCAGCAAAAGCGGCAGGTAGTATTCAATGCCAGCACCGAAAAGGCCCTTGCCTGCATCGCGATACAGGCCGCAGCGCGAGGGATCGCCCTCGAAGACCTCACGCCATCGGGCCCGAAACTGTTGGGCCGACTCAGGATGGCTCGGAAATTCTCGGCCCGGCAGCAGACGAATTTCATTGACGGTATGCACGCTGCGTTGGCTGTCGGGATCAAATACACGCAGGCTCTCAACTTCATCGTCCATGAGCTCGATGCGATACGGCAGAGCGCTTCCGGTGGGATAAAGATCAATCAGCCCGCCGCGCAGCACATACTCGCCAGGCGTTACGACTTGTGAGACGGGTGAATAACCTGCCGTGAGAAGCTGCTGCCGCAGACGATCCGCCGAGATACGCTGGCCTTTTTGAAATAGAAAAGTATTTGCTGCGAGAAAGCTTGGCGGTGCGATGCGTTGTAAGGCGGTCGTTGCGGATAAGACCATCACATCCAGCATCCCTGTCGAGGCCTCGTACAGCGCCAGCAGTCGATCTGAGACCAGGTCTTGATGGGGCGAGAATGCTTCGTAAGGCAGGGTCTCCCAGTCGGGAAAAAGCTTTACACGGAGCGTTGGCGCAAAGCAGGCGATCTCCTCAGCCAATCGCTGAGCATCTAAGGCGGATTCGCAGATCACCGCCAGGCCTGCCCCGGGTGATGCGCCGCGCTGCGCCTGCCTCTGGCTTGCCCATTGGGCAATCAGCCAGGCATCACTGCTGCCTGCGGGCCGCGCCAGCGTCAGACTCTGTCCAGCCTTTGGCGGAACGGCCTGAAGGGCCGAAAAGGGATCGATGGGTGCGTCGGACAAAAGTCGGGGCCTGGGATTTAGGTGAAAAACTGTAAATTGTAGGTTTTATGGACAACACAGGCAGATCCGGGGCCTCAGGCCAAGCGTCGATTCAGGCAATCGGCGCGCGAATCAACGCACAGACACGGCTCGTGGCGGTGATCCCTGCGGCTGGCCGCGGACAGCGCAGCGGACTGGCGCTGCCAAAGCAATACCACCGACTCAACGGACAGACCGTGTTGGCCATGAGCATTCGGGCCCTAGCGCAATTGTCAGAAATCGCAGTGATTGTGGTGGTGCTTGATCCCGCGGAGCGTTACTGGCAATCCAGTGGCGCGGCGCAAGAGTTAAGTGATTTACCGCAAGTTGTCATAGTGGCTGTGGGTGGGCCGACCCGGGCTGCCTCTGTTGTTGCAGGCTTAAGGTGTGTTGCGCAGGCGGCAGGCCATCGGCAGGATCTCTGGGCCATGGTTCACGATGCAGCACGGCCTGCCGTGAGCGAGGCCAGCCTGCGAGCCCTCTGGCAGCGCTGCCAGGATCTTCGCGATGATCTCGAGGGTGCGATTCTGGCGATGCCCCTTGCGGATACGGTCAAGCGGGTTGACCCTGCCGCGGCGGTACCGATGGTTGCGCAAACATTGGATCGCAAGACCTTGTGGTCGGCGCAGACGCCCCAAGTGTTTCGGCTTGGCCCACTGATTGCGGCCTACGAACAAGATCCAACGGCCACCGATGAGGCCAGTGCGATAGAGCGTGCAGGTGGCCGTGTGCATCTGGTGCAAGGTGATGCAAGCAATATCAAGCTCACGACACCGGGTGACATTATCTTAATGGAGGCACTCATGACCCATCCCCAGTCCGCGCTAGGAAAGTTTTCTGCAGCAGGCCCTGCGATTGCAATCGGACAAGGCTTTGATGTGCATGCGCTGACCACAGGCAGGCCACTCGTTCTTGGGGGCGTGGAAATTCCATTTGACAAGGGTCTTGCGGGCCACTCGGATGCCGATGTGCTGTTGCACGCAATTACTGACGCCATTCTGGGAGCAGCCGGGCTCGGAGATATTGGCCGCCACTTTCCCGATACTGATCCGGCCTATCGCGGCGCTGACAGCCGCATGCTCTTGCGCGAGGCGGTTGCCAAGGTGGCCGCTAAGGGCTGGCAGGTTACTCAGATTGATGCGACCGTGATCGCACAGCAGCCGAAAATTGCGCCCTACGCTGAGAGAATGGTGCGATCTATTGCGGACTGCGTGGGTGCTGCAGAGGGCAGCATCAATATCAAAGGAAAAACGACCGAGCATCTTGGATTTACCGGCCGTGGCGAGGGCATTGCGGCGCAGGCCGTGGCCATGCTCAGTCGTTGTACAGCATGAATGGGGCCATGCTTGGATTGGAGTCGGGAGATGCGCTGGCTTCGGTAGCGGTCAGTCAGGAGGACGGCCAGCTGTACACGGCGACAGCCCAGGCCGGCCAGTCGCATTCCAGTCAGCTGCTGCCGCTTGCACAAGAGCTGCTCGGCCGGTCGGGGCTGAGTTGGCAGTCGCTCGCAGGGTTGGTGGTGGGCATCGGACCTGGGTCGTTTACCGGATTGCGCATTGCTTGTGGTATTGCGCAGGGATTAAGCATGGGGTTGAACCGGCCGTGTTACCCCGTTACAGGATTTGAGGCGGCTGCTTACGCCTGGTGGTCGACACAACATCATGGCGACCACCAGCAATTTTTAATTGAGTTTGATGCACGGCTGGGGGAATCATTTGCCGCGATTCTTGAATTCAAACGCCATGGCTTACAGACCGATGTGACCTGGATCATTGCACCGATGGTGGTGCAAAAGGCCGCAGTCTCCGATCTGGGGGCTGGAATACGCAATGACCAAGCCCTGCTTGTGTTGTCCGACCCGCTGGTCAGCACGATGGGCAATATGTCCTTGCCGATATCGGGCTGGATGATGCGTTATGCCCGCGATCCACAGTTAAAACGGCCGGGCCAGTGGGTGAATGCCGCGGCGCTTGCCCCGCTTTATGTGCGCGAGAAGGTCGCGCAGACAATTGAAGAGCGGCAGCAGAGCGCAGATCTGCGATGGTCAGAGATGCGCGCTGACGATTTGGATGCGGTTATGGCGATTGAAAATGTCGCTTATCCTCTGCCGTGGACTATCGGAAACTTTCGCGACTCGATGAAGTCAGGCTATCAACTGAAGCAGCTGCGCGAACACGGCGTGCTGATTGGGTATGCCGTATGGATGCCGATCTATAAGGAGGCCCACCTGCTGAACATTACCTTGGCACCGCAGCGCCAGGGCCACGGACTCGGCACTTGGATGATGCGTTCCGTGATGAAGGAGATGCTGGGCCAGGGGATGGAGCAGATTCTGCTTGAGGTTCGGCCGAGCAATCATCGGGCTTTGGCACTCTATCGCCGACTTGGTTTTGCCCAGATTGGAATTCGAAAAGGCTATTACCCGGCGCTGTCGATTGCCTCCGTTGCTCGTGAGGATGCAGTGGTCATGCGGCGTGTTTTGGAGCCCTGATGACAGAACTCTCAAAAGAAGCGCTTGTTGTGCTTGAGCTGACGCCAGCTTGGCGCGAACGCAGCGTACAGCCGGATCAGGCCACCGAGGCGCTGGCACAGCGGATTCAGCAGGTCTGCCAGGAACTCAAATTTTCCGCTGCCACCGTTGAAGCGGTGCTGGCCAGCGGCTCTGGACTCTCGGCCTGCATGGACCAGCCCAAGGCGAAACGCGATCTCTGGGCCCGTCTTTGTCAGGCCCGACGCGCAACCGCCCTGGGCTAGGGGCTCGTGATTGAAGTTTAGTGGTGATGCTTCTCAACGCCGATGAGGGCATCAAGATCGTAGTTGCGTCGATTGTGACGATAGCGACGAATCACTAGGGCCATGGTGCCTGCTACAAATAAGCCAAAGATAATGATGATGGTGTTGACATGCAGCTCAAGCTTAATCAAGAGCGCATACAGCCCCAGCATGACCAAAATATTGAGGTTTTCATTGAAGTTTTGCACCGCGATCGAATGTCCGGCCGAGAGCAGTACGTGGCCACGGTGCTGTAGTAGGGCATTCATCGGAACCACAAAGTAGCCAGCCAGCCCGCCGATGATGACCAGCAGCGGAATTGAGGCACCCATGCTGCTGACCAGGGTCATGCCCGGCACCACCAAACCCATGATGACCCCAAGCTTGAGCACCGATGGTGTCTGCTTAAGCGGCACAAAGCGGGCCGCGAGAATTGCACCACCTGCAATACCCAGCGCAACGATGCCCTGAAGAATTGCGGCCTTATCCAGCTGCATGCCCAATTGATCGCGGGCCCAATGCAGCACGATGAATTGCAGCGTTGCCCCGGCGCCCCAAAACAAGGTGGTGACCGCAAGAGAAATCTGTCCGAGCTTGTCACGCCATAGCGTGGTGTTGCAGTGCCAAAAATCAGCGAGCAGCTTAATCGGATTGGTATGTTGGCGCTCATAACGGGCGCCCGTATCGGGAATGCGCAGATTAAACAAGGCCGCAATTCCGTAAATAACGCCGATGACCAGAATCGCGGATTCTGCAGGGCTGTCAATCGCAAAATCAAAGCCTGGAAAGTCGAGCGATAGTAGCCAGCCGCTGACAGCAGGGCTAATCAGGGCGCCGCCCACCATGGTGCCCAAGATGATTGAGCTCACCGTCGTGCCCTCGATCCAGCCATTGGCAGCGACAAGACGCTCAGGGGGTAACAGTTCAGTGAGGATGCCGTATTTGGCAGGCGAATACGCTGCGGCACCCAGGCCCACCACCGCATAGGCAAGCAGCGGATGGATGGCGAAAAACAGCAGCGCACAGCCCGCGATCTTGATGGTATTGGTGATGAACATGACTTTGCCCTTGGGCATGGAGTCGGCAAACGCGCCCACAAACGGTGCCAACACGACATAAGAGACCGTGAAAAACAGTTTCAGTAGCGGCTTCATCCACTCCGGGGCCGACAGCTCGATGAGCAGGGCGATGGCCGCAATCAGCAGGGCGTTGTCGGCAAGCGAGGAAAAAAACTGCGCTGCCATGATGGTGTAAAAGCCGGGTTTCATGCGGTCCTTTGTGCAAGTGCGCCGTGATTAGAGCACGAACGAATAGAATGGCTTTCCATGCCGCGGCCGATACTGCTTACGATTCGAATTGATGCGATGCGACATAACGTATCGGTCGTACGCAAAGCCCTCGGGCAATCCCGAATTTGGGCAGTCGCAAAGGCCAACGGATACGGACAAGGCATTGCACAGGCGGTAGAGGGTTTTGCTGACGCAGATGGCCTTGCTGTGCTTGATCTCGCGGAGGCCCAACAGGCACGTGCGTCAGGATGGACCAAGCCGATCTTGATGCTCGAGGGCGCGTTTGCTGCCGAGGATCTCGCCGCGATGAAGCATTTAAGCGCGAGCACGGCAATCACCAGCATCGAGCAGGCGGCTATGTTTAACAACGCGTCAACAGTGCCTGATCGTGTTTGGATCAAACTCAACACTGGAATGAATCGGCTGGGAATTCCCTCTCGGGAAAACCATGAGCGACTCGTCCGCCTCGCGCAGGACTTGAGTCATCGCACGCAGTCACCGATTCATTTCATGATGCATTTCGCCTGCGCTGACATGGCGACGGGCTGGGAATCTCAGTTCGAGGAATTCCAGGCCGCACTCGCGTCGCTCAAAGGCCGTCTGCCTGCCTCGGTCGGAGCGGTGTCGTTGGCCAACTCAGCCGCAGTATTTCACCTGCCGCAGGCCCACGGCGACTGGGTGCGGCCAGGTATTGCTCTGTACGGCTCCAGTCCATTTGAGACTGGCGTGTTGGATCAAACTGCGGCTGGTCTGGGACTCAGGCCGGTTCAGTCGCTCACAACCGAAGTTATTGGAATTCAAACACTTCGGCATGGAGATGCCGTTGGGTATGGCGCACGTTTTCGCGCAACCCGTCCAAGCCGTATTGGTGTGATTGCTGCCGGCTACGCCGACGGCTATCCTCGCTGTGCGCCTGATGGAACGCCCGTATGGATTGATGGCCGAAGGATGCCGATCGCTGGACGTGTTTCGATGGATATGATCACGGTTGATGTGACAGACCATCCGACGGTGCAAGTGGGATCCGCCGTCGAGCTCTGGGGCGAACATCTGCCGATTGATGATGTTGCAAGATATTGCGGCACGGTCGGTTATGAGTTGATGACTGCAGTGATGCCTCGGGTGCCAAGAAAGATCATGGATGGCCAAAGATAAGAGTCAGTTCGTTTGCCGAGAGTGTGGCCATGCCCATGCCAAATGGCAGGGCCAATGCGATGGCTGCGGTTCCTGGAACTGCCTGGAGGAGCTGGCCATGTTGCCCATGTCGCGCAAGGGCCAGGTACCCGCTGCGCTTGCGCCATCGGGCAAGGCGGTTCGGCTGTCTGAGGTGCAGGCCCAGGAGCTGCCGCGCATTCCTACGGGCAGCGAGGAGTTCGATCGTGTGTTGGGTGGCGGCTTGGTGCCAGGAGGCGTAGTTCTGATTGGCGGTGACCCTGGCATTGGTAAATCAACGCTACTGCTCCAGGCCCTAGTGGGACTGAGTCAGACCCATTCAACACTCTATGTCAGTGGCGAGGAGTCGGTTGCGCAGGTGGCACTTCGGGCGCGGCGTTTGGGCTTGGATGAGAGCTCACTGACGGTCCTCGCCGAAATTCAACTGGAGCAAATTCTTGCACAGCTGGTGGCGCAACGGCCCGCCATCGTGGTGCTGGATTCAATCCAGACTCTCTACAGCGAGGCCTTTACCGCAGCCCCCGGCTCTGTCTCTCAGGTGCGGGAGTGCGCCTCAAGGCTTACCCGCTGGGCAAAAGAGCATGCTTGCACTGTGATTCTGGTGGGCCACGTTACCAAAGAGGGTACGCTCGCTGGCCCCCGGGTGCTGGAGCACATCGTTGACTCTGTGCTCTATTTTGAAGGCGATGCCCATGCCTCTTATCGCGTTGTGCGAGCAATCAAAAATCGGTTTGGTACTGTTAATGAGATTGGTGTGTTTGCGATGACGGACCGGGGACTGAAGGCCGTCAGTAACCCGTCGGCTTTATTTCTCTCCCCACGACATCTCGGCGCTGCCGGCCAGGGGCCGATTGCAGGATCTTGTGTGTTGGTAACTCAGGAGGGCTCTCGGCCCTTGCTGGTGGAGATTCAGGCCCTGGTAGATACCGCCCACGTGCCCAACCCACGCCGACTCTGCGTGGGCCTTGAGCCACAGCGGCTGGCGATGTTACTCGCGGTACTGCATCGCCACGCGGGCATTGCCTGCTTTGATCAAGATGTATTTGTCAACGCTGTGGGTGGCGTGCGGATCACCGAGCCTGCGGCCGACCTTGCAGTGATGTTGGCGATTGTGTCGTCAATGAAAAATCGCGCAGTGCCAGCAGGTCTGGTGGTTTTCGGTGAGCTGGGATTGGCGGGCGAGGTACGTCCTGCACCGCGTGGGCAGGAGCGGCTCAAAGAGGCCGCAAAGCTTGGGTTTTCAAGGGCGATTATTCCGGCGGCCAACGCACCGAAACGTGGCCTTGAGGGCATGGAGATTCATCCGGTAGAAAGTTTAGAGCGGGCACTTGAAGTGCTGCGCAGTTAGCGGGCCGAAAGAAAACCAATGACTTCGTTGGCGGCTGCCTCTGCAGACTGGACGGCGCTCTCAATCGTGGCGGGGTAGTGTTCCACGAGATCATCTGCACAGCGAAAAAGCCCCGGCAATCCAGTTTTTCCGAGCTGCTCATCTTGGGTGGGCGGCGGCGAATCCACTGTGCAGGCCCAGGTGGCGGCCTTCTCAGTAATCCATTTTGTATTGCTTGGCGAATAAACAAGATGGAGCTGCTGCCGGAGCTGTAACGCGAGCTGTGATGCAAGATGTTCTCGATCTTGATCAGGCTGATGCGGTTTCTGTGCACTGATGACCACGCCAAGGGTATCCGCACGCCTTACCGCCACCTGGCCGCAGTGGGGCAGGCCCGCTACAGGATTGAGCACAAACCATGGCGGCAAATGGGAAAGCGCGTTGTCTTGTTCCTTGGTGAGCGCAATCCAGATCGTGGTAATCGCACGGTGCTCAAGCTGGCCCCAGCGGCGTGAGGCTGCTGTTGGGGTGAGTGCTGAATCTTTCCAGAGCCGCATGCTTGCGCGAGACGGCAGTGCGATGACCACTGCATCGGCCGCAACCGGTGGCGTTGCCGGGTTTGCCGAGCGCGTGACATGCCAGCGGCCGCCATCGACGGGTGTTATCGCGTGCACCCGATGGCCTAATTCAATTTTCACACCCTGACGGCCAAGCCATGCCGCGATCGGCTCCACGCCATCAATGCTGAGGTTATGGCGTGGCACCAAGACATCGCAGGCCCCGGCAGGGCCTGCGAGCGAATCGCGCAGCACTCGAATCATCGTGGAGGCACGCGCAGTCGCCAGCTCGGTATTCAGCGCACCTTCTGTAAAGGGCTGCCAGAAGTGTTGAGTCAGCCCTTGGGGCACATGCCGCTGCGCCAGCCACTGCGCAACGGATTGATCTGCTGTCCCATACTGCGATGCATGGGGCAGTGCCCAGCCCTGGCGATGAAGTGCAAAAAGCGTCTGGGCCATGCTCAGGCGCCAGGCAAGTGGCCAGCCCTTTGGCCCGAACCCTGGAATCGCCGCCAGGAGGGCCCGTCCGGGCCAGGGCCTGGAGGGTACCGGCCATTGCTGCTCAATTGCGGCGTGGCGGCCGACACCACACCAGTTCAATGGGGTTTTAATCCAGCCGGGGGCACCCGCCGCCTGCAGCAAGGCAAACGTTTGCCGATAGGCGCCGATGGTCAGATGTTGGCCGTTATCGATTGTTCGATCATTCCAGAGAAGGCCACGGGCCCGGCCACCGAGGCTTGGGGCGGCTTCAAAAATACTTATCGGCTGAGACGTACGGCGTGAAAGGGCGGCCGCGCAGGCCAGTCCTGCCCAGCCGCCGCCGATGATGACCAGCATCCGCTTCAGGCCGGCATCATGCCCAGCGAGGCCTTCCAGGCCAGCCAGAGCTTGCGTGCGGGCGCCACTGAGATGCGTTGATTTAAAACCTGGAAGGACTCTGACTCCACGAGCCTGAGCAGTTCTCGGTAAATCGCCGCCATGATCAGGCCTGGCCGCTGCGCGCTGCGTTGATCGCGTGGCAGTCGCGCAAGTGCTTGGTCGTAGAGATTGTGGGCACGCCGGGCCATGTCGGCCATCACCGACTGAAAAGCGGCTGAATGTTCAAATCGCAGAATGCCGGCAGCATCAACGCCGAATTGATGCAAAGCTTCTGCCGGAATGTAGATGCGTCCGCGCCGCGCATCATCGCCCACATCGCGAATGATATTGGTGTACTGAAGGGCGCGTCCGAGCAATGTGGCGTAGTCCAGCACCGCTTCATTGACCTCACCAAAGATGCGCGCTGATAGTCGGCCTACAGCGCCAGCAACACGATCGCAGTACAACTCCAGGTCTTGCCAGCTGGCGTACCGATTTTGCAGTAAATCCATTTCACAGCCACAAATGATTTCAAGAAATTGCGATTGGGGAAGGCCATGGGCGGCCACTCGGGGCTGCAGCGCTTGGCCGACTGGATGCTCAGGGCCTCCTTGAAAAATTCGACTGATTTCCTCTTGCCACCATGCCAGCTTGATGCGGGCCAGATCAGGCTCCTTACACTCATCGACAATGTCATCGACCTCGCGACAAAAAGCATACAAGGCCATGATTGCAGCCCGCGGCTGGGGCTCAAGAATCTTAAAAGCGGCGACGAGATTCGAGCCGCTTTCGGCGACCTTAGCGGCGCAGTATTGATCGGGCGTCATGTGCTATGCCGGCAAGGGCGAATGAACGTCATCATGGCCTGTAACACTATCATCGCGAGATCCGTCCGTGACAGGATTGGCGATCTGCGCCAAACCGTGAGCGGATTGGCCAAGACCTTTCGGGAGATGGCAAGCCCTCCCTCAATGACCATCGCAATCTCAAGGCCGAGTCGTATTCTTGGGCCGCGGGCTGAGCGGCGAATCTTGCTCACAAGCTCTGCGCCTCGAACGATGTGGTCTTGCCCAAGCTGGGCCATCTGCGTGGCCCACTGATGTTTCACTTGATCGGGAAGCGCTTGAGTTCCAGCCGCGGGCAGCCAGCCTGCTGGCCACCACTGTCGAGGCGCGTAAATGCGCTGTCTTGAGCAGTCTTGGCCCATGTCTTGGGCGAAATTCACGAGCTGCAGACCACTGCAGATCGCATCCGAAGCGGCAGTGATCGGGCAGTGGGCATTCGGGTCATCGATGATCTTGGCGGTGGCGAGCATGATGCGGCCAACGGGATCTGCCGAGTGGCGGCAGTAGATCATCAGGTCTGAAATCGTCGAGTAGGGCTGGTGCAGAACATCCATCTTGAAAGCATCCAGAAGTTTTTCTGCCTGCAGGGTATCGAGCTGCCTGGCCAGTAATTCCAACCTGAGCGCGCTGCCAATCTGATGGTATTCGGCGGGCTTAACGGATTGCGTGTTGTGGCCACGAAGGCCGGCGCGTAGCGCGTTCAGGCCGGCCTGGCGGACCTCGGGGTCGAGATTGCCCTCATCGGCCAGGTCATCGCCGGTGCGCGCAAATCGATACAGCGCCAGCAGGGCCCCGCGCATCTCGGCGGGCAGCAGCCAGGAGGCGACAGGGAAGTTTTCGTAGTGCCCACCGCCATGAAAAGCCGCGCCAAGGTGTCCCGGGTCCATGCGGGGATTCTAAGTACAATGCGGCTGGAGCGTCGGGCGCACAGGCGAAGGTGGCGAAATTGGTAGACGCACCAGGTTTAGGTCCTGACGCCGCAAGGTGTGCGGGTTCGAGTCCCGCCCTTCGCACCATCCGACATGTTCAAACCCAGCGCGCTGTAACGGGCGTGCGTTTAGATTGAAGAATTGGCTATGACTGCATCTCCTTCGGTAACCCCCAGCTCGCTTGAGCGACGCCTTCAACTCACGGTCTCCATTGCAGAGGTTGAGCAGGAGGCCCAAAAACGTCTGCAGCGCATTAGCCGTTCCGTGAAGATGCCGGGCTTTCGGCCTGGCAAGGTGCCCATGAAAGTGGTTGCCCAGACTTATGGCGCCCAGGCCCAGTCTGAGGCGATGAATGAGGTGATTGGCCGCGTCTATGGCCATGCGGTCGTCGAGCAGAAGTTGCGCGTGGCCGGTCCGCCATCGATTGAGCCTGCCAAAGAGAGCTCGGGATCCGACCAGATGCTCAGTTTTGAGGCGGTGGTCGAGGTCTACCCCGACATTACCTGCCCAGATCTCGCTGGCGTCGAAATCAAAAAAGTCAGTTGTGAAATTACTGAGGCTGACATTGATCGCACCGTCGAGACGCTGCGCAAGCAGCGCACCTCCTTTGAAGACGTTAGCCGGGTTTCGCAAAAGGGTGACCGCGTGATGGTGGACTTTATCGGTGAGATTGATGGTGTGCCGTTTACCGGCGGTAGCTCTGAGAATTATTCTTTTGTGCTCGGCGATGGCAGCATGCTTAAAGAGTTCGATGAGGCGGCAACGAACATGAAATCGGGCGAGACCAAAACCTTCCCGTTGCAGTTCCCGCAGGATTACCATGGCAAAGACGTAGCTGGAAAACTCGCCAGCTTCAAGATTAAGATCCGCTCGGTCGGCGAGCCGAAAATGCCCGCCCTCGACGAGGCCTTTGTCAAGTCGATGGGCATTGAATCTGGCGATCTGGCCAAGTTCCGCGAGGATGTGAAAAAGAATCTTTCCCGTGAGGTCATGGGCCGCTGCAAGACAAAGACCAAAACGGCGGTTATGGACGCCCTGAATCAGTGGGCTAGTTTTGAGGTGCCCAAAGCCTTGGTGCAGGGCGAATCGCAGCGGATGGCGGATTCGACACGCGAGGATATGACTGCCCGCGGCATGAACATGAAGGATGTGCCCATTCCAGCCGATCTCTTCACTGAGCAGGCAACACGGCGCGTGAAGCTAGGCCTTCTGGTGGGCGAGATTGTTCGAATCAAGGAGCTGCGTCCGACCGAGGCCCAGATTCGCAGTTTTGTCGAGGAACTCGGCTCTGCTTACGAGAAGCCCGACGCGTTTGTAAATTGGTTTCTCGATCAGCCCAAACAGCGTGCCGAGGCAGAGGCGGTGGTGATCGAAGACAATGTGGTGACCTGGGCGCTGTCGCAGGCCAAGGTTGTGGACAATCCGATGACTGTTGAGGCCCTGATGGCCGACGCCGGTCAGGCGGCTTAAGGAAACGCAAAATATGGCTGCAACAACGTTTGATGGCATTTTCTCGGGCATGAACTCAGAGGCCGGCCAGGCGAATCATCCCCGCGGCCTCGGGCTTGTGCCGATGGTCATTGAGCAGTCCGGCCGGGGGGAGCGGGCCTACGACATCTACTCGCGGTTATTAAAAGAGCGGGTAGTCTTCATGGTGGGGCCGGTGAACGATCAGACCGCAAACCTGGTGATCGCCCAGTTGCTGTTTCTTGAGTCAGAAAACCCGGATAAAGATATTTCGCTCTACATCAATTCTCCTGGCGGCTCGGTATCGTCGGGCCTGGCGATTTTTGACACCATGCAGTTCATCAAGCCCGATGTCAGCACACTTTGCGTGGGCATGGCAGCGAGCATGGGCGCATTTCTTTTGGCGGCCGGCGCGAAGGGCAAGCGCTTCTCTCTGCCCAATAGCCGGGTCATGATTCACCAGCCGCTGGGCGGTGTGCAGGGACAAGCCTCCGATATTGAGATTCATGCCCGCGAGATTTTGGCGCTGCGGGATAAGCTGAATCGGATCCTGGCCGAGCGGACTGGCCAGACCCTGGAGACCATCGCCCGGGACACCGACCGGGATAACTTTATGTCGGCCGAAGATGCGTTACAGTACGGCATCGTCGATAAGGTGCTGACGCACCGTGAGAGCGCGGATGGCGGATAAAAAAGGATCCAGCGAAAAACTTCTGTACTGCTCTTTTTGCGGCAAAAGTCAGCATGAAGTCAAAAAGCTGATTGCCGGCCCTTCGGTGTTCATCTGCGATGAATGCATTGATCTCTGCAATGACATCATTCGCGACGAGCAGGCCGCGGAGCCCGAGGCCACCAAAGATGGTCTGCCGACACCCCAGGAGATCGCCGCTCGTCTCGATCAGTACGTGATCGGCCAGGCCACCGCCAAACGCATTCTCTCTGTCGCGGTCTACAACCATTACAAACGACTGCGGCATCGTGGTGAGGGACGATCAGACGGCAAGGCTGATATCGAGCTCTCAAAGAGCAATATTCTTCTGATTGGGCCCACCGGCTCTGGTAAAACGCTGCTGGCACAAACCCTGGCGCGGCTGTTGAATGTACCGTTTGTCATTGCGGATGCCACCACCCTGACCGAAGCCGGATATGTGGGTGAAGACGTCGAGAACATCATTCAAAAACTGCTGCAAAACTGTAACTACGAAGTTGAGAAGGCCCAAAACGGCATTGTCTACATTGACGAGATCGATAAGATCACACGCAAATCGGACAACCCCTCGATTACCCGAGATGTTTCAGGCGAGGGCGTACAGCAGGCCTTGCTGAAATTGATCGAAGGCACAGTGGCTTCGGTGCCACCCCAGGGCGGCCGCAAGCACCCCAATCAGGATTTTGTGCAGATCGACACCACCAATATCCTGTTTATCTGCGGCGGGGCCTTTGACGGACTTGATAAGGTGATTCGCGGCCGGACAGAGAAGACTTCCATTGGCTTTGGGGCCGAGGTCCGCTCGCCGAGCGATCGTGATGTGGGTGAGTTGTTCCGCGAAGTGGAGCCAGAGGACCTGATCAAGTTTGGCCTCATTCCAGAGCTGGTTGGCCGTCTGCCTGTGGTTGCGACCCTAGATGAGTTACGTGAAGACGCATTGATTGAAATCCTGATTGAGCCGAAAAATGCGCTCGTGAAGCAGTATCAAGCTCTTTTCGGAATGGAAAATGTTGAGCTTGAAATCCGTCCCGCCGCGCTCACGGCGATCGCCAAAAAGGCGATCAAACGCAAGACGGGTGCCCGGGGCCTGCGTTCCATCCTCGAGCAGGCGCTTCTCGACATCATGTTTGACCTGCCCGGCTTAAGCAACGTCACCAAGGTGGTCATCGACGAGTCGGCCATCAATGGGGATGGACGGCCCCTTTTGATTTACGGCGAGGCCCAGAAGCTTGCCAGCAGCGCTTAGCGGCCAACACAAAGCTCCACAACCCCCCGCTTGCCGTGGGGGTGATCACCCGCCACCCCAGAAATCCAAGGCTGAGGCCTTGTTTTTTGATCGGGCAGGCCCCATCTTCGAACCAGTCCCACTTACGGAGTCTCGTTAACGTGTCCAAAATCGATCTGTTGCCCGAAGAACCAGTATCGCTGCCGATGCTGCCGCTACGCGATGTGGTGGTCTTCCCACACATGGTGATTCCGCTGTTTGTGGGCCGGCCAAAGTCCATCAAAGCGATGGAGATCGCAATGGAGGCAGGCAAGCACATCTTTTTGGCGGCACAAAAAAGTGCCGCCCAAGATGATCCGGCCGCCACCGACATCTATGAGATCGGGTGCGTGGCCAGCATTTTGCAAATGCTCAAGCTTCCGGATGGCACAGTAAAAGTCTTGGTCGAAGGCTCACAGCGGGCACGCGTGCTGGAGGTCGAAGACGAAGGCAGTTATCTCACCTCGCGCATCACGCCGATGGCCCCAGAGGCACCAGAAGGCCCCGAGGTCGAGGCCCTGCGCCGAACGATCCTGAATCAATTCGATCAGTTTGTGAAACTGAACAAAAAAGTTCCGGCTGAGATTCTCAATAGCCTCATGAGCATTGAAGATGCGGGCCGGCTCGCCGACGCGATCGCTGCCCATTTACCCATGAAGCTTGAGCAGAAGCAGGCAGTGCTCGAGGTCGTGCCAGTGATCGAGCGCTTGGAAAAACTTTTGGCTCTGATTGAGACCGAGTTGGATATATTGCAGGTCGAGAAGCGGATACGTGGTCGGGTGAAGCGGCAGATGGAAAAAAGCCAGCGTGAGTACTACCTGAACGAGCAGGTCAAGGCCATTCAGAAAGAACTCGGCGAGGGCGAAGACAGCGAGCTCGACGAGTTGGATAAGAAAATCAAGTCCGCCCGTATGCCCAAGGAGGCCCTGGATAAGGCCAATGCAGAGCTGAAAAAACTGCGGATGATGTCTCCGATGTCGGCCGAGGCGACGGTCGTGCGCAACTATATCGATGCGCTCGTGAATCTTCCCTGGAAAAAGAAAAGCAAAATTAATAACGACCTCTCGGATGCTGAGCAGGTGCTTGAGAAAGAGCATTACGGCCTGGAAAAGGTAAAAGAACGCATCTTGGAGTATCTGGCGGTGCAGCAGCGGGTCGACAAGGTCAAGGCCCCCATTCTCTGCCTGGTAGGCCCTCCTGGCGTGGGCAAGACCTCGCTGGGTCAGTCGATTGCACGGGCAACGAACCGCAAGTTTGTCCGCATGGCCTTGGGTGGGGTTCGCGATGAGGCCGAAATTCGTGGACATCGTAAAACCTATATCGGCTCGATGCCGGGCAAGGTGCTGTCCAATCTGACCAAGACCGGTGTGCGCAATCCGCTGTTTCTGTTTGACGAAGTGGACAAGATGGGTATGGATTTCCGTGGTGATCCGGCCAGCGCACTGCTCGAGGTTCTCGATCCGGAACAGAACCATGCTTTTGTAGATCACTACGTCGAAGTGGAGTACGACCTCTCGGATGTCATGTTTGTGGCGACAGCCAATTCTTTGAATATTCCGCCAGCGTTATTGGACCGCATGGAGGTCATCAAACTTTCAGGCTATACCGAGGAGGAAAAGATCAACATTGCCACCCGTTATTTGCTGCCGAAGCAAATCAAGCATACGGGTCTGAAGGCGGGGGAGATCTTGGTGGAGGAATCGGCGATCCGGGAGATTATTCGGACGTACACCCGAGAGGCTGGGGTTCGCGGCCTAGAGCGCGAGATTTCAAAAATCTGTCGCAAGGTCACGCGCATGGTTTTGACCAAAAAAGCAGCCCCACCCGTCAAAGTGAGTGCAGAGAACATTGAGGAATTCTTGGGGGTCCGTAAGTACACCTATGGCGTAGCGGAGAAAGACGATCAGGTCGGGGAGGTCACGGGCCTGGCCTGGACGGAGGTGGGCGGCGAGTTGCTGACCATCGAGGCGGCCGTAATGCCCGGCAAAGGCCAGATCATTCGCACGGGCTCATTGGGCGATGTGATGAAAGAGTCTGTCGAGGCGGCCCGCTCGGTGGTGCGTAGCCGTGCCCGACGCCTTGGGATCGTCGACGATGTCTTTGAGAAAAAAGATCTTCATATTCACGCACCTGAGGGCGCAACACCAAAGGATGGGCCAAGCGCGGGCATTGCGATGACCACCGCCATGGTCTCGGCGTTGACCGGCATCCCGGTTCGGGCGGATGTGGCCATGACGGGTGAGATTACGCTGCGCGGCGAGGTGCTGCAGATTGGTGGCTTAAAAGAAAAGCTGCTGGCAGCCCACCGGGGTGGTATCAAGAAGGTCTTAATTCCGGAGCAAAATGTCCGAGACCTCGCAGAGATTCCCGCCAATGTGAAGGGCGCCTTGGAAATCGTTCCCGTGAAGTGGATCGATCAGGTGCTGGACCTTGCATTGGCAAAAGCGCCGGTGCCGCTGCCGGACGACGAGGTTCCGCTTGCTGTCCCCGCGGCGGAGTCGGCCGCCAAGGAGTCTTCACGCGGCCGCAAAACCAGCAAATCGGATCCACTGCCGCATTAAGAGTTTCCCGAATTCGATTCGCCTTGACACTGTCTCGGCGAATCGAAATAATTCGTGCTCTTTTTCGCAGGGAGTCGTCAGTGAATAAAAATGAAATGATCGAGCACATCGCCAAGCAGGCTGACATCTCAAAGGCGGCCGCAGGCCGTGCGCTTGAGGCAGTCATTGGCGGCGTTAAGCACACACTTAAAAAAGGCAGCTCGGTCACCTTGGTTGGTTTTGGAACATTTGCAGTCGGTAAGCGCGCCGCGCGTACTGGCCGCAATCCGCAGACTGGTGCAGCCATCAAGATTAAAGCCGCAAAGGTGCCGAAGTTTCGTGCAGGAAAGGCCCTCAAAGACGCCATTAACCGCTGAGGCATGGCCAGGCGGTTTGGCCCCCCGGCGGGGGCTGCAGGGCCAAAGTAAAAAGAGGGTGCGCTTGAAGAAGTTGCCCTTTTTTTTTATACTCGTGGGCTTGCAAAAAGCAGGCCTTGGGCTTGCCGA
>CAYXRY010000023.1:0-22246 GCA_964467545.1 uncultured Bordetella sp.
GCGCCTGCCATGCTGACAGCCGATGCCGTCTACATTGAGCCAGATCCTGTGCTGGCCGATCTGGCCCGCCATCTCGGCGGGAATGTGAACACTGTGTATCAGGCCTTTGAGCCCGAGCGGGGTGCTTACCATGGCGCCCATCACCACGATGGCCATCATCATTCTGGTGAGCTTGATGAAGAAGATCGAACCTTTGGCAATATCGGCGAGGCACTGTCGCGGGCGGCCCATGCCCGCTAACTCCAATCGGGCCAACAGCCTGCTCACTGCGCTGCAGCTCTCGAGCCCCGCTTTGCCGATCGGGGGCTTTGCTTACTCACAGGGCCTAGAGTGGGCGATTGAAGAAGGCAGTGTCCATGATTACAGCTCTGCCCAGTCATGGATCACCGACATGCTGCACTTCAGTCTTGGGCGGCAAGAGTTGGTGCTCTGGCGGGCCTGTCATCAGGCCGTCGCCACAAACGATTTTCAACAATTGGCAATGCTGAACACACGAATCTATGCGCTCAAAGAGACCGCAGAGCTTCGGCAGGAGACCACGCAGATGGGCCAGTCACTCGCCCGCCTGTTTTCCGTTTGGGATGGCGCAGCATGTTTATCCGAGATTGCGCTGACTCGGCCCTGGACCTATCCTGCGGCCCACGCAGCGCTATGCGCCAGCACGGGGCTAGATGAACACATGGGGATGATCAGCTTTGCGTGGTCATGGTGCGAGAACCAGGTATTGACCGCCATCAAACATGTGCCGCTGGGCCAGACCGACGGCCAGCGGCTGTTACAAGGCCTGCACGCCGACTTAGAAAACGCGGTTCAGACGGCCCAGGGTCTTGATTTGGACCGGATGGGATCAGCACTCTTAGGCCTGGCAATCGCCTCGGCCCGGCACGAGACCCAATACAGTCGATTGTTCAGAAGCTAAGCCAGGGGAGACGGAAGATGTCACAAGCACAACAGACCACGAAGGCGGCAGGGCCGCTGCGCGTCGGAGTCGGTGGGCCGGTGGGCTCCGGCAAGACCACTCTCATCGAGGTGCTCTGTAAATCCATGCGTGATCAATATGAGTTGGCGGTGGTCACCAATGACATCTTCACCAAAGAAGATGAACGCATTTTGGTGGCCAGCGAGGCGCTTCCAGCTGAGCGCATCATGGGAGTGGAGACAGGCGGCTGCCCGCACACTGCGATTCGTGAGGATGCGTCCATCAACTTAGAGGCTGTGGCCCGCATGCAGCAGCGCTTTCCCGCGCTGGACGTGATCTTTATTGAGTCGGGTGGCGATAATCTGGCGGCCACTTTCAGCCCAGAGCTCTCTGATCTAACGATTTATGTGATCGATGTTGCCGGCGGAGAAAAAATCCCCCGTAAAGGCGGTCCAGGCATCACACGCAGTGATCTCTTTGTGATTAACAAATCGGATCTGGCACCCCATGTGGGTGCAAATCTTGATGTGATGCGCCGAGATACCGCCGCCATGCGGCCGAGCCGGCCCTGGGTCATGACCAACCTGAAAACCCGTGACGGGCTTGACGAGATTATTCGATTTATTGAGGCCAAGGGCTGTTTGGCCAGGCAGTAAGCCCACGCCAATCAGGCCGTTGGCGGGCCTTTGCGGTCTTTGACCGGGGTCGAGAATTTGTAGTCGATATCCCAGGGGAAGAAGATCCACTTGGTCTGCTTGAATTCTTTGACAAAGGTATCCACGATGGGTCGGCCAGCAGGCTTGGCATAGAGCGTTGCAAAGTGGGCCTTGGGCAACATGGAGCGGACCATACGGGCGGTTTTTCCCGTATCCACCAGGTCATCGACCATGAGAAAGCCATCGCCATCTCCGGATACGCCTTTCAGGACCTGCAGGCTGCCCTGAACCTGTTCAGCTGCGCCACCCGATGCGCCATAGCTCACCACGCAGACGGTATCGATGAGCCGAATATCGAGCTCACGGGCAATCAATGCGGCGGGCACCAGGCCGCCGCGGGTGACCGCAATGATGCCCTTCCAGGGCTTGATGGAGTGCAGGACCTCGGAGAGATAACGGGCATCCCGATGCAGCTCGGGCCAGGAGATGACGATGTCATCTTCGTAAGGATTGCGGGGTGAATCCGACATTGAATTATCGATTTTGGCCGCGGAAAGCCCAGCCCGTGAAGCGCTTTTCGATCACTGCTGTGGCGGCATAGAGCACGATGCCCAGAAATGCCAGCACCAGCAGGCCCGCAAAAACGATGTTGACCTGAAACCCTGCTTGAGCATCGAGCATGAGTTTCCCGATGCCTTTATTGGAGCCGACTGTTTCGGAGACCACTGCACCCACAAAGGCCAGGGTAATGGCGACCTTGAGTGAGCCAAAGAAATACGGCAGCGATCGCGGAATGCCGACCTTGCGCATGATGTCCAGCTTAGAGGCACCCAGCGCACGCAATACATCTTCAAGCTCTGGCTCAGTGGTGGCCAGTCCAGTGGCCACGTTCACCACGATTGGAAAAAATGAAATCAAAAAGGCGGTGATCACTGCTGGGACCTCGCCCAAACCAAACCACAGGATCAGCACCGGCACAACGGCTACCTTTGGGATGGAGTTAAAGCCAATCAGAATGGGATAGATGGCTGAATACAAGGACCGATGCCAGCCCACCGCGATGCCCAACAGCAGCCCGAAAATCGTGGCCAGTGCGAAGCCCACGAGCGTGGTCCAGAGCGTGACCCAAGAGTTCGAGATGATCGGGGCCTTGAATTGCCAGAGCGCTGCGAAGACATCACTTGGCGCGGGGAGAATGGTCAGAGGAATAGAGAACAGATCACAGAACAATTCCCAAAACACAAACAACGCAATCGTAAAGCCTGCGGGCGGCAGGATCTGCTGCATAAAATCTTCGCGAGTCATCAGTGCTTACCTCCGATCAGGGAGCGCAGCTCGTGAACGATTTCTTGAAACGCTTGGGTGTAGGTGACCTCGAGATCCCGCGGCCGAGGCAAGGTCACAGAACACTTTTTCAGAATTCGGCCCGGACGATTCGACATGACATACACCGTATCGGCGAGAAACACCGCCTCGCGCAGATCGTGGGTCACCAGCATCACCGTGACTTTGCGCTGGGCCTGGATATCACGAAGCGTGCACCAGAGCTCTTCGCGGGTGAACGCATCGAGCGCCCCAAAAGGCTCATCGAGCATGAGAATCTCGGGCTCATGAATCAGCGCTCTGCAGATGGAAGCCCGCTGCTGCATGCCGCCGGAGAGCTGCCAGGGGAATTTTTCCGTAAAGCCGGTCAGGCCCACCGACTCCAATAGCTGGGTTGCTTTTTGCCGGTAGGCGGCCCGCTCAGAGCGGATGCGGCTGCGATGCGGCTGAACAATTTCCAAAGGCAGCAGCACGTTGTCAACGCAGGTGCGCCAGGGCAAGAGGTTACTTGCCTGAAAAGCCATGCCGACTGATTTCAGGGGGCCTTTCACGGGCTGTCCATCGACTGCCAGCTTTCCAGAAAAAGGGGGATGCAGGCCCGAAATCAGCTTCATCAACGAGCTTTTGCCGCAGCCTGATGGGCCCACTACGGCGATGAACTCGCCTTTTTGAATGGTTAGGCTGACATCTTCAATGGCCTTGGTGGCCTGTGCGCCTTTGCCATAAGCCAAAGCGATTTGATCAAGCTCGACGAGAACATCTTGCATAGAGATCTTATCCGGCTGAATTGAGAGACCCCTGGCGCAGTCAGACTGCCGAGCCAGGGGAATTTCTTTTAGCGAACGTTGCGCTGATCCCGCGGGGGCAGGAACTCGGCCGTGAAGATGTCGGCTGCCTTGGGCTTGTTGGTGTATTTGAAAGTCAAGCCAATCTGGTCGATGGACTTCTCCAGACGCTTCATGTCCACACCACCAAAGCCATTTTTCTGGACATCGGGAGACACAAAATTACGTGCGATTGCAAGCTTTAGGCGCTCGAGCTCAACATCACGGTTGGCAATCGGATTGCGCTTCATCAGTGCATTGATGGCGGTGTCCGGATTGCGGATCGTGTCTTGAACGCCGCGGATCGTGGCGCGCACAAAACCAGCAACTGCTTTTGGATTGGTACGGGCAAATTCCGGATTCACGATGATGACGTTGCCATACAGGTCCACACCAAAGTCACGCATCATCAGGACCACGATATCGTCGTCTTTGATGCCATTGGCCTTCAGGTTCATGTATGAGGAGAACCAAAAGCCGGTGATCGCATCCACCTTGCCCTGGGCAAGCATCGGCTCACGAACCGGAAAGCCTACGTTTTCGATTTTTACTTTGGAGGCATCAATCTTGTTGGCATCTACAAAGATCGGCCACTGGGCATAGGCGCCATCCGGAGCGGGAGCGCCGAGGATCTTGCCCTCGAGGTCTTTGGGCTTGGTGATGCCTTTGTTTTTCAGGGTGACGATCGAAAATGCCGGGGTGTCATAGATCATGGTGATGGCACGGATCGGGGCATTCTGCGGGTTATCCCGAAACTTGATCAGGGAGTTGATGTCCGCAAAACCAAACTGGTAGGTGCCCGAGGCAACACGATTGATGCCCTCGACCGAGCCCGTGCCGGGATCGATGGTGACATCCAGGCCCTCTGCTTTGTAGTAGCCGCTATCAATGGCGACAAAGTAGGGGGCAGCTGGCCCCTCAAAGCGCCAATCTAGTGCAAAACGGACGGCAGTTTGCGCCATCGTGGTGCCGGCGAGTGCGGCAAGTGCAATTCCAGCAACAAAATTCTTGATACGCATACATCCTCCTTAACAATCGGTGAGCGCGGGCCGCTGAGCGAAAAAATTGAGCGCTTATTCTAACCTTGAAATCCCCGGCGCTGGCTGCGCTGCACAAGAAGTTGTGCCGTCACCGAGGCCGCGATGACGGCGGGTGATTTTCCTGAGATGTCGGGCAGTCCAATGGGGCAAGTCACGGCAGAAAGCTCTCGCTCCGTATGGCCGCGATCAAGCAGCCGCTGACGAAATTTTCTCCATTTGGTGTCGCTGCCGATTAAACCAATAAACGGAAAACAGTCAGCAGTCTCTCGGCGGCGCAGCAATGCCGCACGGATGACCTCAAAATCTTCAGCGTGGGTGAAACTCATCACGAGTAATGATGACGCTGCAGCCACTTCGCAGATGCTCGCAGCAACATCATCGGTTGGAGCAATCGTGAGCCGAGGATGGGCGAGTTGCGGAAAGACGCCCTCTCGGCTGTCGATCCAGGTGAGCGCGAAGGGCAACGGCAGCAACGCGCGCACGATCGCCTGGCCAACATGGCCCCCACCAATCAACGCAACGGGACTGCAGTCACCTGCCGGATCACCGAGATGTTCACTCAGCCAATGCTTACGGTTCGCACAATACGGGAGTGCCGTGAATCGAAGTCGCATTGCGCCGCCACAACACTGGCCCAGTGATGCGCCCAGCTTGAATTCATGCTCCTGGGGCTGTGGCATCGGATCCGATGTCGCGATGAGAGTGCGCAGCAGGGATCGGGCAATGTGAATCGACTGATATTCGAGATGACCGCCGCCAATGGTGTTGAGCGCGAGCTCAGGCGTGACCAGCATCCAGGTGCCGCATGGGCGCGGTGTCGACCCACGGGTCTGAACGACTTCAATTGCCACCAGAGGCGACTGGCCGATGATGCCAAGACACTCGGAGAGATGAAGCTCTGTGCTCCAGTTTGAATCAAGGCTAAGCTGCATGTCGTGATTCAGCCTGATGCTGAAGAGAGAAAAACACGCGCTCTGGTGTTGCGGGAGCATCCAATGCAACCGGCACGCCGCCGACCTGGCCAATGGCGTCGCGAATCGCCTCCCAAACGCTGATGGCGAGCATCAAGGGGGGTTCGCCAACTGCCTTGGAACGATAGATGGTGTCCTCGGCATTCGGCCTTGGCCAAAACCAGACATTCAGCGACTTGGGTGTATCTCCGGCTGCGGGGATTTTGTAAGTGCTGGGCGCATGAGTCGTGAGCCGGCCCTGCGCATTCCAGACGAGCTCCTCGGTGGTCAGCCAGCCCATGCCTTGAATAAAGCCCCCTTCGATCTGGCCGATGTCGATTGCCGGATTAATGCTGTTGCCTACATCGTGAAGAATATCGACGCGCTGAACGACATATTCACCCGTGAGGGTGTCGACCTCGACCTCACTGCAGGCAGCCCCGAGCGAGAAATAAAAAAACGGCCGGCCGCTGAGGGTCTGACGGTCATAGTGAATCTTGGGGGTCTTGTAAAAACCATCGCTCCAGAGCTGGACCCGGGCCGAGTAGGCCTTTCGCACCAGCTCATCAAACGCCATCTTTGGCCCGCGGCCAGACTCATCTTGCACGCTATCTGCAGAAAACATGATGTCTTCGGCCTTGCCTTGATGCAGCTCCGCATACAGCGCCGCGAGCCGATGGCGGATTTCGAGCGCAGCCAGATGGGCTGCCATCGCATTCAGATCGGTGCCGCTTGAGGCCGCCGTGGCCGATGCGTTGGGAATTTTGGAGGTATCACTGGCGCTGATGCTGACCCGAGATGGCGAGACCCCAAGTGTCTGTGCGACCACCTGGCAGACCTTGGTGTGCAGCCCCTGGCCCATTTCGGTGCCGCCATGATTAACGAGCACACTGCCATCGGTATACACGTGGACCAAGGCGCCAGCCTGATTGAATTGTGTCGCGGTAAATGAGATGCCGAATTTCACTGGCGTAATCGCCATGCCCCGCTTCAAGCGAGATGCACTCTGATTCAAGGCGCTGATCTCTTGGCGACGCCTGCGATACTCGGCGCGTTTTTCCAGGTCCGCCAGAATTTCATCGATGGGTGCGTCCTCCACGCGCATGCCGTAGTGGGTCTCGTTACGGCCTGGGCCGCCATAGAGATTGCGGATGCGAACATCGAGTGCATCTTGATGCAGGTGGCGGGCGATATCTCCGATGATGGTCTCGATGGCCATCATGCCCTGCGGGCCACCAAAGCCACGAAAGGCCGTCTGACTCTGGCGGTGGGTCTTGCAGCGATAAGAATGAATCTCTACATCGGATAAGAAGTAGGCGTTATCGACATGAAAGATTGCACGGTCTGCCACCGGCCCACTTAAATCCGCGCTGAACCCGCAGTCCACCGCCATGGTGACCTCTAGGCCCTGAATCAGGCCTTCCGCATCAAAGCCAACCCGATACTGGTAATGAAAAGGATGGCGCTTGCCCGTGATCATGAAGTCATCATCGCGATCAAGCCGCAGCTTCACCGGCGCACCGCAGAGCATCGCTGCAATGGCGGCCCAGACTGCCGGCTGGCCGGCCTGGGTCTCCTTGCCGCCAAATCCGCCGCCCATGCGTCGGCACTCGATTCGGACCGCGTGATTTTCGATTCCCAAAGCATGGGCAGCCCAGTGCTGCACCTCACCTGGATGCTGCGTGCTGGAGTAAATGAGCCACTGGCCCTGCTCCTGCGGGCAGGCATAGGCCACCTGGCCTTCGAGATAAAAATGTTCTTGGCCACCGACACTAAATTCACCCCCAAGCTGATGCGGAGACTGTTTTATTTTTTCCTGTGCGTTGCCCCGCATTACGCGAACGGGCGGCAGCACAAAGTGCTGTGCTTTCACTGCCTGCCAGACATCAAGCACCGGCGGCTTTTCTTTGATCACCACCTTGACCGCCTTGGCTGCCCGCCTTGCGGCGTTAACCGAATCAGCAACCACCAGGCCAATCACTTGGCCGATATGGAGCACCTCCCGCTGCGCAAAGATAGGCTCATCGCCAATCGAGGTGGCCAGCAGCGGATCGCCAGGGATATCTTCTGCTAAAACAATACGCCGCACGCCCGGCATCTGCAGGGCGTGCGCGCTATCGACTGACAGCAAATCGCCGTATGCGACCGTGGAGAGAATGGGCGCTGCATACAGGGTATTTTTTAATTCCGGAATGTCGTCGATATAGCGGGCCTCGCCGGTGACCTGGGCCCGAGCGCTCTCGTGGGCGGTGGGCTGTCCTACCGTCATCGCACGCTCCAATCCAGCCAGGCCCGTTGGAGCAGCTGGCCAATTGCCTGCGAGCGATACTCGGCAGAAGCGCGCATATCGGAAATGGGGGTGAATTCTTTTTCAATGCAATCGGCTGCGGCCTTCATTGCTGACGCAGAAAGTGGCTGGCCCAATAGTTTTTGCTCAGCAGCCATTGCCCGCATCGGACGCTCCGCCATGCCGCCCACGCCAATGCGAATCGCACTGACCGCGCCCGCTTTCACGATCATGGAAAGCGCCAGGGCAACAATCGAGATGTCATCGTCACGGCGCTTTGAGAGCTTATACGCCACGACAAAAGAATCTCTTTGAAGTGGAATACTGATCTCAGTGATGAGCTCATCGGTGGCAAGAAGATTCTTGCGATAGCCGGTGTAAAACGATTCCACCGCGCAATGCCGCATGCCTGATGCTGAGCGCAGCGTAAGCCGTGCATTGAGTGCAATCAACAGGGGCATGGAGTCGCCAATCGGTGAGCCGGTGGCGATATTGCCGCCCAAAGTGGCCGACTCACGAATCGGCAGCCCCGCATAGCGATCCAGATATTCCTGGGTCCGAGGAAAATGCTGCTTGAGCACCGCAAATGCCCGGCTTAAGGGCACGGCCGCGCCCAGCACAAGTTCACCCGCTGTTTCCGTGACGCTGCAGAGTTCTTGTACACGAGAGACATCAATGATCTTGGCGTAGTGATCGTGACGCTTGGTCACCCATAAGCCAGCATCGGTTGCACCACCCACCACCAAGGCCTGTGGGTGTGTCGCACGGGCGATCAAAGCCGAGTCCAGTCGCTTGGGCTGAAAATAAAAAGATGCGGCCTCAGCGTGCGGTGGTGTCTCGGGTAAAGACTGAATGGCTTGCGATAAGCATGCGTTGAGGGCCTCGTGGCTTACCAGGGCCTTGGGGTAATTGGGCATGCGGCATGCCGCATCAAGGATTGGCCGATAGCCAGTGCAGCGGCAGAGATTTCCGGAGAGATCTGTCTGTGCCTGCTCGCGGGTAATCGGAATGTCATGGCGTACATAGCGCTCATACATTGCAAATAAGCTCATGACAAAACCGGGCGTGCAAAAGCCACACTGGGAGCCATGCTCATCCACCATCGCCTGCTGCGCAGGATGCAGCTGGCCACCGGGCTGCTCGAGGTCCTCAACCGTAAACAAAACCTGATCCTGAATCGAGTGGGCAAACCGAATGCAGCTATTGATGGCATGCAGGCTTGGCCTGCCATTTTCCATTCGGCCCACCACCACCGTGCAGGCGCCACAATCGCCCTCGGCGCAGCCTTCCTTGGTGCCCTTCAGATCAAGGTCTTCTCGAATCAACTCCAGCAGAGTCCGATCCGCCGGAATATTCTCCAGGGTGACGCTCTGATGATTTTTAAAAAAACGTAAGGCCTGTTTTGTCATGCCCACCAAGTTTAGTGCCCAATCAATCCTCAATCAGTTCATAACTGTGGGTGATCTCAGCGGTCATGCCCAGCATCTTGGTGGCAGAGCAGTACTTGGTGTGCGACAAGGTGATGGCCCGCTCCACAAGATTGGCCTTTAGCTGCCGGCCGCGAATGCGAAACTGCAGGTGAATCTTGGTGAAGACCTTGGGATCGGTTTCGGCCCGCTCTGAGGTGGTGATGACCTCGCAGGCCCGGATATCCAGGCCGCTTTTTTTCAAAATCAGAACCACATCGTAGGCCGTGCAGGCCGCTGACCCCGACAGCACCGTCTCCATCGGCCGCGGCCCCAGATTTCTGCCGCCGCCTTCGGGCGCCCCGTCCATCACAAAACTGTGGCCCGAGCCGGTTTCGGCGATAAAACTCATGGTGTCGGGCCCCGCCCAGCGGATTGTGCATTCCATAATACGAAAAACCTTTTAATTAGTGACCTTATATTCAGAAAAGATTGCAATGCAGCAAAAAAGTCGATAGTCTGAAGACTGTCTCCTCCACCTCCTCCTTTGGTGGATTTCACCCCAGGCCAGTCGGCCTGGGGTTCTTTTTTGAACTTTCCCTTAAAAATCAGTATTCTAGAGGGCTTTCCCGAGTGCAGCCCCGCCATGCTTTTGGGCGGTCCACGCCGAATGTTGATGAGTGTTTCCATGAAAACGTTTTCTGCAAAGTCTCAAGAAGTCCAGCACGACTGGTTTGTTGTCGATGGCACCAACGCTGTCCTGGGCCGGCTTGCCGCTGGAATTGCCCACCGCCTGCGCGGCAAGCACAAGGCGGAGTTCACCCCGCATGTCGATACGGGTGACTTTATTGTTGTGGTCAATGCCGAGAAGATCCGTGTCACTGGCAACAAAGCCGATGACAAGAAGTATTTCCGCCACTCTGGCTACCCGGGTGGTATTTCGGAAACCACCTTTGCCAAGATGCAGGACAAATTTCCCGGCCGTGCGCTGGAAATCGCGGTCAAAGGCATGCTGCCGAAGGGCCCACTGGGCTACGCGATGATCAAAAAGTTAAAAATTTACGCCGGCGAGAGCCACCCCCACACTGCCCAGCAGCCCAAGCCGCTGGCGCTCCATTAATTCCCAGAAAGAGTAACCATGGTCGGTGAATACAACTACGGAACCGGGCGGCGCAAAAGCTCCGTTGCTCGGGTCTTCCTGAAAAGCGGAAAAGGAAAATTTCTCGTCAACGGCAAATCGCTGGATCAGTATTTCTCGCGTGAAACCGGCCGAATGATGGTGATGCAGCCTCTGGTGCTCACCAATCACAACAGCACATTTGATGTCATGGTCAACGTGCACGGCGGCGGCGAGACCGGCCAGGCCGGCGCCGTACGCCACGGCCTGACCCGTGCGCTGATTGATTACGATGAGACCTTGAAGCCAGCCCTATCGAAGGCTGGCCTGGTCACCCGCGATGCGCGCGAAGTCGAGCGAAAGAAGGTGGGTCTGCACAAGGCGAGAAAGCGCAAGCAGTTCTCCAAGCGCTAATCGCAACACCAGAGTTCGTCGGGCCCGAGTGTGGGGCCCACACCAGACCCCTCCAAGAGTATTCTTCGAGGGGTTTTTTGTCGGAGCAAACGCGTCATGATCAGAGTCGGAATCGTTGGGGGCACGGGCTACACCGGAGTGGAGCTGCTGAGACTGCTATCGCAGCACCCGCATGTCGAGATCACGGCCATCACCAGCCGCAAAGAGGCGGGCCTGGATGTCTGTGAACTATTCCCATCGTTGCGCGGCCGCCTTTCACTTCAATTTTCAGATCCCAATGATGCTGACCTGAATCATTGCGATGCAGTGTTTTTCGCCACTCCGCATGGGGTGGCGATGGCACAGGCCCGCGAGCTGCTCGCCTCGGGTGTGAAGGTGATTGATCTGGCGGCAGACTTTCGACTCAAAGATCCGGCAGAGTTTGAGCGCTGGTACAAGACCCCGCATCACTGCCCCGATTTGCTTGCCGAGGCTGTTTATGGGCTGCCGGAAGTGAACCGCGAGGCGATTCGATCGGCACGGGTGATCGGCTTGCCTGGCTGTTATCCCACGAGTGTTCAGCTGGGGTTTTTGCCCGTGCTTGAGCACGGGGGGCTGATTGATACCGCCAGCCTGATTGCGGACTGCAAATCGGGCGCTAGCGGCGCGGGGCGCAAGGCCGAGGTGCCGCTGCTGCTGGCCGAAGCCAGCGACAACGTGAAGGCCTATGGGGTGGGCGGCCACCGGCATCTGCCGGAAATCACGCAGGGCCTGAAGGCCATCGCCGAAACCGCAGGAAAGGCCCAGGGGGCCAAGGACCTCAGCATCGCCTTTGTGCCCCACCTAATGCCCATGATTCGTGGTATTCATTCCACACTCTATGCAAGGGTATTGGGCCATGCCCAGGCGTTTGATTTTCAAAGGCTCTACGAGCAGCGATTTGCCTCTGAGCCCTTTGTGGACGTGCTTCCCGCCGGTGCTCATCCCGAGACCCGGACGGTGCGAGGGTCGAACTTCATGCGCATTGCCGTGCATCGGCCGCCCGGCAGCGATCTTCTCGTGATCCTGGTTGTAGAAGATAATTTGGTCAAAGGTGCCTCTGGTCAGGCAGTGCAGGTCTTGAACATTATGTTTGGCCTGCCTGAGACCGCGGGGCTTACCCAGCTGCCTGTCTTGCCTTAGGGGCCAGCAGGCTTTTTTGAGGAAAGGATTTGCCATGAATGCTGCTGTAGAACCGACCGATCTCGCGATGCCCGCACCCTTTGTCTTTACCGATGCGGCGGCCGCGAAAGTCAAAAATCTGATTCAAGAAGAAGGCAATCCGGAATTAAAGCTGCGCGTGTTTGTGCAAGGCGGTGGCTGCAGCGGCTTTCAGTACGGATTTACTTTCGATGAAACCACCAATGAAGACGACACCACGATGGAAAAAGACGGTGTGGTGCTTTTGATCGACAGCATGAGCTATCAGTATCTGGTGGGCGCAGAAATTGATTACAAAGAAGACCTCGAGGGCTCGCAGTTTGTGATCAAAAATCCCAACGCCACCACCACCTGCGGCTGCGGCTCTAGTTTTTCGGTTTAAGACGCTCTTCTCGACGCTCACGCGTCAGCCACGACGGCAGGGCCAGCAGGCCCTGCGCCGTTGCCGTTAATCCAAATAAGACCGAGGCCAGGAACGCGGCCTCGGGTGAAATCCCAAGTCCCGCAAGAAAAAACACGCTCGCCAGCTCGCGCGATCCAAAGCCGCCGATGGAGGCGGGAACAACAGCGCCAAGAAAAATACCCGCACACAACGTTGCAACGGCAAGGCTGCTGAACTCGGCACGCACTGCAGTCAGGCAACATAAAAAAGCGGTGATGGTCAGTAGCTGTGAGCCCACCGAGATGCCTGCAGGCACAAGCATGCCGCGGACCCATTTCGCTTTCATCCACCACAGTAAGGCAGGCGAAAAGCTCATGCCCAATAGCGCAAGCAAGTAAATCACCACGAGGGCCTGGGGTGCCTGAGTCCATGGGCGGTCACTCAGGATGAGCTGAGCGCAAAAAGCGGCCAGCGCGAGCGCAGACAGTGCCCAAAAGCCAATCGCCCGATCCAGTACGACAGATTGGGTTGCGCTGGTTTTGGACATGCCCATTTTTGCAAGGCCTAGCACACGCCAGATATCGCCTCCGATAATGCCGCCCGGCAAGACCGTGTTGGCCGTGATGCCTTGAAAATAAAGCTGCAGGGCCGGGCCTTTTTCAAGCGGCTGGCCCATCTGCACCACAATTTTTCTCCAACGCAGGCTGCAGGCGAGATTGGCAAAGCAGGCCAGCAGCAGGCCCAGAAGGGCCCACTGCCAGTCCGTTGATTTGAGCGTTGCGAGCAGCTCCGCAGGCTGCAGCTGCGACAGCAGCAGGGCCACCAATCCCAGCCCGAGGGCGGGTTTTACAAAACGCTTTAGACGACTGGTTTTTTCCACTGGCGTCCAGTGCTCGGCCGAACCAGATATTGCCGACGGCCCTGGGGTTCATGATAGATGCGCACCAGCAGCTCTCCGATTAATCCTGTCGCCAGTAGCTGCACGCCCACCAGCGTGAGCAACACGCCGAGCATGAGTAATGGACGGCCGCCGATGTCTGCATCGAAAAGAATTTTTTCGCCCGCTAGCCAGGCCAGAATGCCCAGGCCCACCGTGAGCATTGCGAAGGCTATTCCGCCGAAGGCATGAATTGGCCGATGCAAAAAGCGCATCGTGAATCGAATCCAGAGCAAGTCCAGCAAGACACGCACCGTGCGGTCAATGCCATATTTGGAGACCCCGGCCACTCGCGGCCGATGGTGAACAGGCACCTCGACAATTTTGGCGCCTACCTCCACTGCAAGGGCTGGAATAAAGCGATGCAATTCGCCGTATAGCCGCAGGCTTTTGATGATCGAAGCACGATAGGCCTTTAACGCACAGCCATAGTCGTGGAGTCGAACACGCGTGACTTTGGAAATCAGTGCGTTGGCGAGCTGTGAGGGCAGCCTGCGAGAGATCGCTGCATCCTGGCGAGACTTTCGCCAGCCGCTGACACAGTCCACGTCGGGGCTGGACTCCAGAATCTCGATGAGGTTCGGAATATCGGCGGGATCGTTTTGCAGGTCACCATCTAAAGTGACGATGTAATCGCCTTCAGCATGATCAAATCCGGCCTGAAGGGCAGTCGATTGGCCATAGTTACGAATCAGAAAAATACAGTGCAGCCACGGCAAGTGTTCCGAATATCGCTGCAGCGCTGCGACGGTGCCATCACGGGAGCCATCATCTACGAGGATCAGTTCAAAGTCCCAGCCCGTGGGATGAAGAGCGGCCGATACCTGATCCAGTAGGCCCTGCAGATTGGCTTCTTCGTTGTAGACGGGAATGACGACTGAAATTTTTGGCACGGGCTAAATCCGGATGGCTTTGGCGGCTGCAGGCTTCATTGTGACAAGAATTTGTGCGACTGCCGCTGAGATCAGATACACCAGGAAAAAAGAAAATACGACATCGCTCAAAAAATGGGCCCCGACAGCGATTCGGCTTGCCCCAATCAGCCCCCCGCAGGCCAGGCTCAACCACAGCCAGAGCGATCCCCGGGCGATAAAATGCAGCACAACAAATGAAAAGCCTGCGGCAGCATGTCCACTGGTAAACGCACAGTTGCGATCACACTGATTCGATACGATCCAGGCGGCGGAAAATTGCTTATCGCCGCCAAAGTCCTGAATCTGACGCGGGCGGGCCCGATCCCAGTGGTCTTTGAATACTGAGTTCACCGCGACTGCGGGCCCAAGAATTAAGCTTAGCGCTACAACAGCGGTCGACAGCAGCCGACTGTGCCGACGAAACGCTCGGACCACCAGCAGCACAATGGCGGCAACCAACACCAGCCGCGAGATGCCATCGACGACGGTAAAGCTCAGCTTTAAAGCCTCGTTATCTTTCAGCCAAAAGCCGATCAGGGCTCCATCACTGGTTCGGCCAGAATCAAAAAAAAGTTGGCTAGCAAAGAGATCGACCTGCGGTAAGGCGATAAAAAACGCTGCACAGACGAGGCAGGCTGGCAGGCCAATCCTGAGCGCGGCACGGGATCGTGCCGCCACGAGATCAAACAAAGAATCATTGGCCAAAGCGGTCATGACAAGCGCAGATTCTGCAAGAAATTATCGATAGGCCCAGAAGGCTTGGATTTTATCGCCCGAATCACCCACACGAATCGCGGGCTCATCCGATGCCTCAGCGGCAGCGATGTCGCGAAACCCGGCTGCCTGCAGTCGATTGACCAACGTCTGAGTATCGGCCTGGCCGACCAGCACCACCAGAATCCGCTGGTCTTTGCCAAGCTGCTGATCGCTGAAGTGATAAAACCAGCTGTAGTGATGATTTCTACGATTCTGTTCATCCAGGGCATAGGCCCTCAGCCCCAGATAGCCCGACAGGCTGGCCAACAGCCGTCGATCCTCTGCCACTACGATCGCATCATGGGCCCTTGCCTTACTTTGGATCCAAATCGCTGCCTCTTTCCAGCCCCTAAGCTTTTCGACAGCACGAATCTGCAGCGCAGCGTTCTCTTGGTAGGCATAGCGCAGCCCGTGAATCATCAGTGCTGAAAACACGAGGCCCAAGGCAGCCGAGAGCCAGAGCAATCGCCTGCCGACGGACGGCCTTTGAGCGGCAGCAACTGATGATGTCCAGAGAACTCCGGCCAAAATCGCCAAGGCGAGATAGGCAGGCGCGGCCCAATTCGCAAACGCCCGAGATAGCCCAGCCTGCAGCAAGACAATGGCCAGCATGGGCAATGCAAACCACCACAAGAGATTAAGTTTTACTCGATCCTTAGTCTGCTGGCCGCGCAGATACGCAGGCGCCCAGAGCAGCAGCGATAACACCGCAAAGGGTCCAATCAGCACCAGCTGGGCGGCGAGAAATTCCGCCAATGAACGCACAGCACCCAGCCCGCTCCACTGTGTGGGGGTGAGGCTCTGGACCTGCGAGATTTCCAGATGGTGTGACAGTGTGGGAAATCCCTGGGCGGCGTTCCAGATCAGATTGGGCATAAACACCGTAAAGGCCACCGCTGCCGCAAGCCAGGGCCCCCATGAAAAAAGTCGTCGGAGTGCCAGCAGAACAATCACAGCACTCACGACGAACACACCCATCGAATATTTCGACAGCAGGCCCAGGCCGACTGCCACCCCACACACCGCCCAGTAGGCCCAGTGGCCTTGATCGGCTCTTGCGCCTGCTGAAGTGGAAAGCGATGAATCAAGCCCAGGACCGATGCCGCGGATAAAAGACCACAAGGCAATCGACCAGAACATTAAAAGCCAGGCATCTGTGGTGGCAAACAAAGAGAGAAATCCAAACAATGGGGAGGTGATGAGCAGCAGTGCTGCTGCGAACGCGGCCTGCTTGTGATGGAATAAGGCCCAGGAGGACAAGGCCGCAAAGAGTCCGGCAAGTCCCAGGGCAAAGGCCTGAGTCAGCCGCGCACATCCCTCAATCCATGGGAGCGCAGAAAGGCCAGCCAGCTCGCAGGCTGCCCGATTCATGCCCAAGGCCCAGGCAATCATCGGCGGCTTGGAGTAATAGCCAAAGTCAGGCTCGCGCGACCAGCCTAGATACTGGGCTTCGTCGACCTGAAGCGGCAGTGGAGAAAAAAATCCTGACACCGATCGATACAGCACCAGTGCAAGTAGCGCAACGAATAGAGGGAGGGCTGAGTTCCTAAAGGTCTGGCTCAAGGCCGATCGGCGCCTTTTTTCCTACTCGACCGCCTTGACCATGTCTTCCACGACTTTCTTGGCGTCACCAAAGACCATCATGGTCTGGTTCATGTAGAAGAGGTCGTTATCAAGCCCGGCATAGCCTGCTGCCATGGAGCGCTTATTGACGATGACCGTCTTGGCTTTGTAGGCCTCGAGAATCGGCATACCAAAAATGGGGGACCCGGGTGTGCGCGCTGCGGGGTTCACCACATCGTTGGCGCCCAAGACAAGCACGACATCGGTCTGGCCAAACTCGGAGTTGATGTCTTCCATCTCAAAGACCTGGTCATAGGGCACTTCGGCCTCGGCAAGCAGCACGTTCATGTGGCCGGGCATACGTCCTGCCACGGGGTGGATGGCGTATTTGACGGTGATGCCCTTGTGGGTGAGTTTTTCAGTTAACTCTTTGAGCGCATGTTGTGCACGGGCCACCGCCAGGCCGTAGCCCGGCACGATGATGACGGTCTCGGCATTGGTGAGCATGAAGGCTGCATCATCAGGTGAGCCGCTTTTTACTGGCCGCTGCTCGCCGCTACCTGCCGCCACCGCCCCCGATTCGCCACCGAAGCCGCCAAGAATCACATTGAAAAACGATCGATTCATGGCCTTGCACATGATGTAAGACAGAATCGCACCGCTTGAGCCCACCAACGACCCTGCGATGATCAGCATGGAGTTGTTCAGTGAAAAACCAATACCGGCTGCTGCCCAGCCCGAGTAGCTATTGAGCATCGAGACCACCACAGGCATATCCGCGCCGCCAATAGGAATGATGATCAATACGCCCAGCACGAAAGAGAGCGCCAGCATCAGGAAAAATGCGGTCCAGTCCTCGGTGAACATGAAAATCAGGCCAAGGGCGATCGTGGCGATGCCCAGGGCCAGGTTGAGCATGTGTTGGCCAGGAAATACGACAGGCGCTCCTTGAAACAGACGAAATTTGTATTTGCCAGAAAGCTTGCCGAACGCAATCACCGAGCCGCTAAAGGTAATCGCGCCAATGGCAGCGCCTAAGAAAAGCTCAAGTCGATTGCCCAGCGGAATGCCGGATCCCTTCTGAGTGATGTTCAGTGCATAGGGCTCTGCCACCGCAGCGATTGCGATAAAGACTGCAGAAAGACCGATCATCGAGTGCATGAAGGCGACCAGCTCAGGCATTTTGGTCATCTCGACCCGCTTGGCCATGGTCGCACCAATGAGCCCGCCGACGACTAAGCCAATGACCACCAGCGTAAAGCCTTTACCCAGGCTGGCGCTTCCGCCCATGACGGCCTCGGCCATGGTGGAGATGAGGCCAACGGTGGTGAGAACAGCAATCGCCATTCCGGTCATGCCAAAAACATTTCCACGAATGGAGGTCGTAGGATGCGACAGGCCCTTTAAGGCCTGAATGAAGCAAACCGATGCGATCAGATACAGCAGGGTGACGGTATTCATCGAGAGGCTGAACATTTACGCGGCCTCCTTTTCGGCAGCTGGTGCCTTTTTCTCTTTTTTCTTAAACATCTCCAGCATGCGGCGGGTCACCAGAAACCCACCAAAAACATTGACTGCGGCGAGTGCAACCGCTAAGACACCCATCGTCATGCCGAGCGTCGTTTCAGTCAGGGCGGCTGCCAGCATGGCACCCACAATCACAATCGCAGAAATCGCATTGGTCACGGCCATCAGCGGCGTGTGCAGCGCGGGCGTGACATTCCACACCACGTGGTAGCCCACATAGATGGCCAGCACAAAAATAATCAGGTTCACAAGGGTTGGACTAATCGCTTCCATTGCATTGCTCTCGTATTGTTGGGCGTTTCTTTTATTGGGCGCGCAGCACAGCGCCATCTTTGGTCATCAGGCATGCAGTGACGATGTCGTCATCGGCGGGAATCGACAGACTGCCTTCTTTGGTGATCAGCAGCTTGAGGAAATCCATCAGATTACGGGCATAGAGCGCGCTGGCATCGGTCGGCACCAGGGCGGCGATGTTGGGCTGGCCGACCAGAATCACACCGTGCTTGACCACGGTCTTCCCCAGTTCAGACAGCGGACAGTTGCCGCCTTGCTCGACCGCCATATCGACAATCACGGAGCCCGGCTTCATGGACTTCACCATCTCTTCGGTGATCAGGGTGGGGGCCTTGCGGCCCGGAATAAGTGCAGTGGAGATCACGATGTCTGCCAGTGCGATGCGTTTGGCGACTTCAGCGGCCTGCCGCTTCATCCAGGCCTCGGGCATGGGCCGTGCGTAGCCACCCACGCCCTTCGCGATTTCGCGCTCCTCATCGGTTTCAAAGGGCACATCAATGAACTTTGCGCCAAGCGATTCGATTTGCTCTTTCACCGCGGGGCGCACATCAGAGGCCTCGACAACGGCGCCTAGGCGTTTGGCAGTTGCGATGGCCTGAAGGCCTGCCACGCCCGCGCCGAGAATGACCACGCGGGCTGCCTTCACCGTGCCGGCAGCGGTCATGAGCATCGGGAAAATTCTGGGATAGGCATCTGCGGCAAGCATGACGGCCTTATAGCCCGCGAGATTGGCCTGCGAGGAGAGCACATCCAGGCTCTGCGCCCTTGTGGTTCTGGGGGCGGCCTCCATGGCAAAGGCCGTCAGGCCTGCAGCGGCAAGCCGATCAAGGCCAGTCCGATCAAAGGGATTGAGCATGCCAATCAAAATGGCATTGCGTTTCATTTGGCCCAGCTCTTCTGCAGAAGGAATCCGGACTTTGAGAACGACCTCTGCGCCCAAGGCCTGCGACTGCTCGGCCATCACGGCGCCTGCAGCAGAAAAAGCATCATCTGTGAAATTTGCAGTCAGGCCTGCGCCACGGGCGACGGTCACCTGGTGGCCCTGCGTGACCAGTTTTTTCACCGTTTCGGGTGTGGCCGCAACCCGGGTTTCGCCCGGCGACGACTCCTTGGGGATGCCAAGATGCATTCAACAGTCTCCGTGGGATTCTTGATGAGAGAAAGGGTGCTAATACTATCCGAGAAACAGGGTTTTCGCGATGCAGCAGATAGAATCTGACCGCATGAATCACCCCGTTTTGGACTGGAAATCAGGGCTTGGCGGCCGCAAAACCATTGTGGTCGGGATGTCAGGCGGCGTTGACTCTTCTGTCACCGCTTGGCGACTGAAGCAGGCCGGGCTGGAGGTGATCGGCATGTTCATGAAGAACTGGGAAGACGATGACGATGATGCGTACTGCTCGACACGTCAGGATTTTCTCGATGCCGCTGCAGCGGCAGAGGTCATCGGCATTGAACTGCAGGCGGTGAATTTCGCGGCCGAATACAAGGATCGGGTCTTCGCTGACTTTCTTCGTGAATATCAGGCAGGCAGAACGCCCAACCCCGATGTGCTGTGCAATGCAGAGATCAAATTCAAAGCGTTTTTAGACCATGCGATTGCCCAGGGTGCGCAATGCATCGCGACCGGACACTATGCACAGCTTCGGCACGATGCATCGGGCCGTGTGCAGTTGATCCGCGCAGCAGATGCCAGCAAGGATCAGACTTATTTTCTGCATCGACTGAATCAATCTCAGCTCGCGCGCACAGTATTTCCAATTGGGGATCTTCAGAAAACAGAGGTCCGCGCCATTGCGGCCAGAATTGGTTTGCCCAATGCTGCCAAACGCGACTCCACTGGCATCTGCTTTATTGGCGAGCGGCCCTTTCGGGAGTTTTTAAATCGTTATTTGCCCAGCCAGCCGGGGCCCATGAAAACGCCCGAGGGCCGCACGGTGGGCCAGCATCAGGGCCTGGCCTTTTACACCCTGGGCCAACGCAAGGGCCTGGGCCTCGGCGGCGATCGCGCAGGCGATGGCAGCCCCTGGTATGTGGTGGAGAAAAATCTTGACAGCAACACGCTGGTGGTCGATCAAGGCCATGATCATCCGGGGCTGCTGTCGACAACGCTTCATGCAATCGATGCGAGCTGGATTGCCGAGAGTCCACCGGATTCTGATGCCAAGCCGTGCGCGAAGACCCGGTATCGGCAGGCGGATGCGGCCTGCCAGATTCAGGCGATGGCCGATGCATTTGATCTTCAATTCGAGCAGCCCCAGTGGGCCGTGACGCCGGGACAGTCAGCGGTACTGTACGACGGCCCCGTCTGCCTTGGGGGCGGAATTATTGCGGCAAAGTCGACTTAAACGAATCACGCTGCATCAGTTTTTCATACAAGGTGCGCAGATTCGGATAGGTTTTTTGCCAGTGGTTTTCAGGGAAACGAAACGCGAGATAGCCCAAGGCCGAGCCCACGGCGATGTCGGCCAGTGAGAAGTTACGGCCATAGCACCAGGCGTTTTTGCCCAGGCTGCGGGACATCGATGCCAGGGCCGCATCGACTTTGCGGGCCTGACGATTGATCCAGCTCGCAGAGCGTTCGGTCTCGGGCCGGCGGCCTTCCAGCAGCATCGTAATGGCAGCATCCTGCAGTCCATCGGCCAAGGCCTCCCAGACTTTGACTTCAATTCGCTCCCGGCCACCCTCTGGAATGAGCCGCTGAATCGGGGCCCGAGAATCCAGGTATTCCACGATCACGCGCGAGTCATAAATGCAGGTGTTGTCATCGAGCACGAGCACCGGAATTTTTCCCAGGGGGTTGGAGTGCTCGATATCGGTTGTCGCCGACCAGACATCATTGATCACAAACTCGCACTCTGTTTTCTTTTCAGAAAGGACAACGCGGACCTTGCGGACATAGGGGCTAGTGTGATTGCCAATGAGTTTCATGTTCTGCTGTCTTCCGAATTCGGGCACGAAGTATAGAATGTCTGGCGTGAAAGCTCTAATGGCACTTTCCCCGCTGGACGGTCGCTACCGCAGCAAGGTCGACGGCCTGCGGCCCCTGCTTTCAGAGTACGGCTACATGCGACAGCGCGTGCGTGTTGAACTCGCGTGGTGGATCGGCCTATCGGAGCTGGGGCTCTCCGAGTTGCCCCAATTTGGGGCAAAAGCGCGGGCAGCGTTGCTGCGATGGGCTGATGACTTCTCAGAGGCCGATGCGGAACGTATCAAAGCCATCGAGGCCACCACCAATCACGATGTCAAGGCAGTGGAGTATTGGCTCAAAGAAAAAGCAGCCGTCGAGACGGGCCTGCCTGAGCTGAGCAAGGCGGCTGAATTCATTCACTTCGCCTGCACTTCAGAAGACATCAACAACACCGCCCATGGGCTGATGCTGCGCGATGCGCGCAGTACCTGTTTGTTGCCCGCCATGCAGGCCTTGATTGATCGGCTTGCTGCGCTCATTGAAGAAAGCGCAGGCCTCTCAATGCTGTCGCGGACCCACGGACAGCCCGCATCGCCCACCACGCTGGGCAAAGAGCTGGCCAATGTGCGCCAGCGACTGCGTTTGGCTCGCGACGTTTGGATGCAGATTCAGCCCAAAGCAAAAATGAATGGCGCAGTGGGCAATTACAACGCCCATGTTGTGGCCGCGCCCGAGGTGGACTGGCCAGCATTTTCAAAGCGGATTGTCGAAGGCCTGGGCCTGGAGTTTGCGAGCCACACCATCCAGATTGAGCCCCACGATTGGATTGCGCATTATCTGGATGCAG
>CAYXRY010000024.1:0-5958 GCA_964467545.1 uncultured Bordetella sp.
GAGGGCAACCGCCAAGAAGTCATTAAACAGTCGGGCGAGATTCGGATTTATATGCCCGATCAGCAGCGGGTCAAGGTCGACCAGACCGGCCAGCCGCGTTCGGCATTTCCTGCAGTGATTGTGGGCAGTCCGGCTGCGGTGCTGGCCAACTACGAGGTCATCCCCGGCGGGTCGATGCGGGTGGCCGATGTGGAGGCCCAGGAGGTGCTGCTTAAGCCCCGCCACGAGGCCCGCTGGCCCGTCAGGCTCTGGATGGATAAGCGGACCGGCCTGATTGTGAAGTGCCAAAAGCTGGATCGGGAGGGCCGTACGGTGGAGCAGGCGGCCTTTACCGCCCTGAATTTCTCCCCGAAGCCAGGCCCAGCCTCAAGCCAGCCCTCGTATCCCGGGGCCAAGGACTGGACGGTGTATAACGCCTCTTTCCAGCCCACCGCCTCGGCCCCCGCCTTAAAATTCAAGCCAGAGGCCTTGCGGGGCTTTGAATTGGTGGGGTCCTACGAGCGTCATGGATCGGCCGGGCTGGAAATGCGGCGTTATGTGTTTTCCGATGGGGTTGCGGCGGTCACCGTGTTTGTTGGCCCGAAGATCAAGGATAGCCCACTGGGTGATAAGGCCCACCGCACCGGCGCAGTCAGTATGGCCTCTCGAGAGTTTCAGGATGTTCGTGTAACCGTCTTTGGCGATGTGCCGCCCGAGGCCCTTCGGCAGTTTGTGCAAAGTATTGAATGGAAAACCAATTTATGAATCAGGAAGTCGCTGTGGCCTTTACCGTGATGAATCGACACGCTTGGCGTAACGCATTGGCGTTGCGTATTGCGGCGATGGCGGTAGCACTGCTGGGCGTTTCGATGTCGATGACTCCTGTTGCGTATGGCCAGTCGCAGGCTCAACCCTCATCCGTCCGTGGACTGCCAGACTTTGCTGACTTGGTGGAAAGTGCCGGGCCGGCCGTGGTGAACATCCGCACCACTGAAAAGGTACGCGTTCAGCAGTCAGGCCCGGGCCAGCAGATGCCCGAGCTGGATGAGAACGATCCTTTTTATGAATTTTTCCGCCGCTTTTTCCCGCCGCGGCCCAATGCGCCCCGTAATCCACGCGGCGCACCGCAGCCCGAGGAAGTGCCCCGCGGTGTCGGCAGTGGATTCATCATTTCAGCCGATGGTTTCATTCTCACCAATCACCATGTGGTGGATGGTGCCGATGAAATTTTGGTCACACTGGCCGATAAGCGGGAATTTAAGGCCCGGCTCATCGGTTCGGACCGTCGTACTGATGTTGCGTTGGTAAAAATTAACACCACGGGGCTGCCCTCATTGCGCTTTGGAGATCCAAATCGCTTACGGGTTGGCGAATGGGTCTTGGCCATTGGCTCACCCTTTGGCTTGGAAAACACCGTCACGGCCGGCATCGTGAGTGCCAAAGGCCGCGATACCGGCGACTACCTTCCTTTTATTCAGACCGATGTGGCGGTGAATCCCGGCAACTCGGGCGGGCCGCTGTTGAATATGCGCGGTGAGGTCGTGGGCATTAATTCCCAGATCTATAGCCGCACTGGCGGCTTTATGGGCATCTCATTTGCAATTCCAATTGACGAGGCCAATCGTGTGGCTGAGCAATTGCGCTCGCAGGGCCGTGTCACCCGCGGCCGTATCGGAGTGGGAATTGGCGAGGTCACCAAGGAAGTCGCCGAGGCCTTGGGCCTTTCCAAGACCTCCGGTGCGCTGGTGCGCAGTGTGGAGCCGGCCGGCCCGGCTGAAAAGGCTGGCCTTGAGCCCGGGGATATTCTTTTGCGCTTTGATGGCAAGCCGATTGAGAAATCCACTGACCTGCCGCGCATTGTTGGCAATACCAAGCCCGGGGCCCGCGTGACCGCGCAAGTCTGGCGCAAAGGTGGCATGAAAGAAATCAGTGTCACCGTCGGTGAGATGGAGCCGGATCGTGTTGCCAAGGCAGCCGCCAAGCCGGGCCAGCCCCCCGCAACAGTGGCTGCCAATTGGCTCGGGCTATCGGTTGCGGATCTGACCGAGGCCCGTCGAGGCGAGTTGAAAATTAAATCGGGCGTGCTCATCGAGGGCGCCGAGGGCGCTGCTGCCCGCGCAGGAATACGTCAGGGCGATGTGTTGATCAGCGTGAACAACACTGACATCACCTCGGCCAAGCAGTTCGGTGATTTTGTAAATAAGTTAGATAAAACCAAACCCCTTGTGGCACTGGTCCGACGCGGCGACGGTGCCTTGTTCATCCCGGTTCGGCCCACCACGGCGAAATGAAAACATCACAACAAGAACAACGATCGATGGTGAGTCTTGGAGCACATCCGTAATTTTTCAATTATTGCCCACATCGACCATGGCAAAAGCACGCTCGCTGATCGCATCATTCAGTTGTGTGGCGGGCTCTCCGATCGCGAGATGGAGGCCCAGGTCTTGGACTCGATGGCTCTGGAGCGGGAGCGCGGCATCACCATTAAGGCGCAGACCGCTGCACTGACCTACAAGGCGCGTGATGGGAAGACTTACGCGCTGAATCTGATCGACACGCCGGGCCATGTGGATTTTTCCTACGAGGTGAGCCGATCGCTGTCGGCCTGCGAGGGCGCGCTCTTGGTTGTTGACGCTTCGCAGGGCGTGGAGGCCCAGACCGTGGCCAACTGCTACACGGCAATTGAACTTGGTGTTGAAGTGGTGCCGGTGCTCAATAAAATTGATTTGCCCGCCGCCAATCCCGAGCAGGCGATTCAAGAGATTGAAGATGTCATTGGCATTCATGCCCAGGACGCGGTGCGCGCGAGTGCCAAGACTGGCGAGGGGGTGCCCGACATTCTTGAGATGCTGATCGCCCGCGTGCCGCCGCCCAAAGGGGATCCCAAAGCGCCCCTGCAAGCCCTGATCATTGATTCATGGTTTGATAACTATGTTGGCGTCGTGATGCTGGTGCGCGTGGTCAACGGTAGTCTCAAGCCAAAAGACAAAATTCTGCTGATGTCCACGGGTGCCAACTATCCGGTGGAGCAGGTCGGCATCTTCACGCCAAAGTCAAAGCACCTAGAAAGCCTCTCCGCAGGCGAGGTGGGGTTTGTGATTGCCGGCATTAAGGAACTCAAGGCTGCCAAGGTGGGCGATACCCTGACCCATGCAGGCAGCCATGCCGCCGCCGAGCCGCTGCCCGGCTTTAAGGAAATCAAGCCCCAGGTATTCGCTGGCCTGTATCCGGTTGAGTCGAATCAATACGAGGCCCTGCGGGATGCGCTGGATAAGTTAAAGCTCAACGATTCATCGCTGCAGTATGAGCCCGAGGTATCACAGGCCCTGGGCTTTGGCTTTCGCTGCGGATTTCTTGGCTTGCTGCACATGGATATCGTGCAAGAACGTCTTGAGCGCGAGTACGACATGGACCTCATCACCACTGCGCCCACGGTGGTCTACCAGGTGTTGCTACGTGATGGCACGTTAATTGATGTGGACAACCCCTCCAAAATGCCCGATCCGGCACGCATTGAGGAAATTCGTGAGCCGATTGTCACGGTGACTTTATTCATGCCTCAGGAGTATGTTGGTGCGGTGATTACGCTGTGTACTGGCAAGCGCGGCGTGCAGACGGCAATGAATTACCACGGCCGTCAGGTCAATCTGACTTACGAATTGCCGATGAATGAAATCGTGCTCGATTTTTTCGATAAGCTGAAGTCAGTCTCGCGCGGCTATGCTTCGATGGATTATGAATTCAAAGAATACCGCGCCTCTGACGTTGTAAAGCTTGATGTCCTAATCAATGGGGACCGTGTGGACACCTTATCGGTGATCGTGCATCGGGCCAATTCACAGAGCAAGGGTCGCGAGCTGGCCTCCAAGCTGCGCGAGCTGATTCCGCGGCAGATGTACGATGTGGCCATCCAGGCGGCCATTGGGTCCAACATCATTTCCCGTGAAAATATCAAGGCTTTGCGCAAGAACGTGCTGGCCAAATGCTACGGCGGTGACATCAGCCGCAAGCGTAAGCTTTTGGAAAAGCAAAAGGCAGGCAAAAAACGCATGAAGCAAGTCGGCACTGTTGAGATTCCGCAGGAAGCCTTCTTAGCGGTGTTGCAGGTCGAGGACTGATCATGAATTTCGCTCTGATTATTTTTCTGCTTTGTGTGGTGACCGGCCTGCTCTGGGCCGCGGATCGCTGGTCATGGAAAAAGCGTCGGCCCGAAGGTGCGCCGCGTCCGCTTTGGCTGGAATACACCGCGGGCTTTTTTCCAGTGATCTTTGCGGTCTTCATGCTGCGCAGCTTCGTCGTGGAGCCCTTTAGCATTCCATCAGGCTCAATGATTCCGACCCTGCGGATTGGGGATCTGATTCTGGTGAACAAGTTTTCTTATGGCATCCGCTTGCCCATTGTGCATACCAAGGTAATGGATACGGGCGCACCAGCGCGGGGTGATGTTGCTGTTTTCCGTTACCCAGAGGATGAGACCGTGGATTACATCAAACGGGTTATTGGCCTGCCCGGCGATGTGATTCGTTACGAAAACAAGCGGCTCTTTGTCAATGATCAGCCCGTCGCGGCGAAGGCGCTTGATCCGTACTTTGATGCCGGCCGCATCTCCTTACAGTTTGAGGAGCAGCATGGCGGAAAGCGTTACCGCACCCTTAATGATGATGATCGATTGCCCTTGGGGTTTTTGCCGCCATCTGGCGGCAGAGGCTGCCAGGTCACCGATCGAGGCCTGCGCTGCGAGGTACCCGCCGGCCACTATTTCATGATGGGCGACAACCGCGACAACAGCAGCGATAGCCGCGTGTTCGGCTTTGTTCATGAGCGGCTCCTGGTGGGAAGAGCATTTTTGATTTGGTTTAACGCCGGCGAAGTCATGAGCGGCAAGTTCGAACGATTGGGCGGCTTTGAGTAGTACGGCACCGGACCTCGAAAAACGCCTGGGATATCAGTTTAAAGATCCGGCGTTATTAAAGCTCGCGCTGACCCATCGCAGCCATAGTGCCGCGCACAATGAGCGTCTCGAGTTTTTAGGCGACAGCGTGCTGAATTGTGCAGTGGGCCATCTGCTGTATCGGCAGTTAAAGCAGTTCGATGAAGGCGATCTCTCGCGGGTGCGGTCGAATCTGGTCCGTCAGCAGGCCTTGCATGATATTGCCCAGACTTTGTCGCTGCATCAGTTTTTGCATCTCGGTGAGGGCGAGTTAAAAAGCGGCGGCCTGCGTCGGCCCTCGATTCTCGCTGATGCCCTTGAGGCCTTATTAGGCGCCATATTTTTAGATGGCGGATTTGCCGAGGCCGCCCGAGTGATCGATAGCCTCTATACGCCGATACTCAAACAGGTCGATCCCAAGACACTGGGCAAGGATGCAAAAACGCTGCTGCAGGAATTCTTGCAGGGTCTTGGCTTGCCGTTGCCGGTGTATTCCGTGGTCGCCACGCATGGCGCTGCCCACAGCCAGGTCTTTGAGGTCGAGTGTGCGATTGCAAAGCTTGCCATCACCGTCTTGGGGTCAGGATCAAGCCGACGTGCTGCCGAGCAAATGGCTGCCACTCAGGCCCTTGCAGCGGTGCGTGAGGCAACGGCAAGCGTGCCCAAGAAGACCCGGCGTGCAAAAAAGTCTTCGCCCCCACCGCAGGCGGCGTTGGTTTTTGAAGATAAAGAGCGCAAGGCATAACGGATCGGCTCATGACACACCGCTGCGCTGTGGTGGCCATCGTGGGAAGGCCCAATGTGGGCAAATCAACACTGCTGAATTACTGGGTCGGCCAGAAAGTCAGCATCACCTCCCGCAAGGCACAGACCACCCGCCATCGTGTCACCGGGGTATTGACCCGGCCGGGGCTTCAGATTGTGTTTGTGGATACCCCCGGCATACAGCGGCGGCATAACAACGCATTAAACCGGCAGCTCAATAAGACGGCGGTGCAGGCTTTAACGGATGTGGATCTGGTGCTCTGGGTGATTGAGGCCACTGG
>CAYXRY010000024.1:6058-17083 GCA_964467545.1 uncultured Bordetella sp.
GACCGATTCGAAGAGCAGCCCTCGGTAAGCGCGCCCGGGAGATTACATGCAGACATTAGCGCAAGCATTGTCGTGGCCAAGGCCTCGCAGAAGGCGGTGGTCATTGGTGAGCAGGGTAGCCGCATTCGTCGCATCGGCACCGAGGCCCGGGCGGACATTGCCCGCTTAATTGATGGCACGGTGCGGCTTGAACTCTGGGTCAAAGTAAAAAGTGGCTGGGCCGATGATGCGGCCGCCATTCGGGCCTTTGGTGTCGAATGAATGCGGCGGCTGATCGCGGGCTTGTGCTGCATGTCATGCCATGGCGCGAGACCAGCCTGATTGTCGAGGCCTTTACCCGAGAGCATGGCCGACTTGGCATGATTGCCAAGGGCGCAAGAAGGCCACGGTCTGCGCTGCGCGGGCTGCTGCAGCCTTTTCAGCTGCTCGATCTGCGCTGGAGTGGCAAGTCCGAGTTACGTACGCTGATCGCTGCTGAGTGGGTCGGCGGCCTTGCCATGCTCTCAGGGTCGGCGATCATGCCCGGCTTTTATCTCAATGAGTTGATGGTGCGGCTTTTGCCGCGCGAAGACCCGCATCCTGCGGTCTTCGACGATGTGCTGGCGACGCTCGGGCTTTTGGCACGGCAGGAGGCCGAAGGCCGCGGCCGTGAAATGACCGAGCCGATTCTTCGCCGCTTTGAATGCAATCTGCTGCGCGAATTGGGCGTAGCCCCGAATTTTGATCGCGAGACTGCAAGCGGTGCACCAGTGGCTGAGGCTGGCTTTTATCAATTTAGCCCCCAATCCGGGGTCATTCGGTTGGGCCCCCAGGCAATGGAGTCGGCGCAGGCGTCTTCTCAGGCCGTTGATCTGATCCACGGCCGAACCCTTTTGGCCTTGGCCCGCAGCCAGCAATCGATTGAGCAGGCCGTCCACGCATTCGAGGATCCTGAGATCGCAGCAGAATCCAAGCGGCTGCTACGGGCCTTGCTGGGCCAGCACTTAGGCGAAGACGAGCTTCACTCGCGGCAGGTGATGCGGGATCTGGTTCGGATTTAAGATAGCGGACCCCCACAGGATCGGCATCATGATTGAACTTGGCGTAAATATTGACCATGTGGCCACGCTTCGGCAGGCCAGGCGCGGCATTGACCCGGATCCGATTTGGGCCGCTGTCGAGGCCCATCTTGGCGGTGCAGATGGCATCACCGTGCACCTGCGCGAGGACCGCCGTCACATTCAAGACGAAGATGTCCGCCGTCTGCGCACCCACACCCAGATCAAACTGAATCTGGAAATGGCGGCCACAACAGAAATGGTCGCGATCGCCTCGGAGATCAAGCCCGAGATGGCTATGCTGGTGCCTGAAGGCAGACAAGAAATCACCACCGAAGGTGGATTGGATATCGTGGGCCAACGCAAATCCTTAGCCGGCACGATCCGTCGACTGCGCGATGCCGGAATTACGGTGAGCGCATTTGTCGATGCAGAGCTTGCCCAAATCAAGGCAGCCGCCGATCTGGGTGTTCAGGTCTGCGAAATCCACACTGGCCCCTATGCGGCAGTCTTTCATTCTCAGGGCCGGGATGCACAGGCACCGGCTGTTGTCGCCGAAATCAAAAAGATTCGTCGCGCGGGAGAAAAAATCCAAAGCCTGGGTATGCGCTTTAACGCAGGGCATGCCTTGAACTACTTTAATGTGCAGCCGATTGCAGCGCTGCCAGGCGTGCGAGAGCTGCATATTGGCCATGCAATCGTCTCGCGATCGGTACTCGTTGGTATGCGAGAGGCCGTGCGGGAAATGAAGCGCTTAATGCGCGAGGCCCATCAGGCCAATGGGGCTGCCTAAATGGTGGTCGGCATTGGTACTGATACTGTCGTGATTCGCCGCGTGGGCCAGATGATGGAGCGCTGGGGAGAGCGGTTTGCGCAGCGGGTGCTTGGGCCGGCTGAATTTCAGGAATATCAGCGACGAAGGTCGCGCGGCGTTGCAGGCGCTGATCGTGCCGTGCGCTATGTTGCGAAACGATTCGCTGCCAAAGAGGCCATCGGCAAGGCCTTAGGCGTTGGCCTACACCATCCGATGTCGTTGCATTCGGTTGAAATTCTGAATGACGCCCGTGGCGCGCCGCAGGCGGTTGCTCGAAAAGCACTGCAGAACTATCTGCAGGAGCGTCAGTATCAGATCCATGTTTCGATCTCGGATGAGATTGAGCATGCTCAGGCGCTTGCCATCGTGCAGACCACAGACCGATGAGCCGGCTGGGTCCTTTCATCATCGATGTCGAAGGCACGCGACTGACTGCCCGTGATCGGGAACTCCTTGCCCATCCCTGGGTGGGCGGTGTGATCTATTTCACAAGAAATTTTGAAGATAAAGCGCAGATCACCGCACTGACTGCAGATATCCATGCAGTGGCAAGGCCTAAGGGCTGTGGCCGGCTCCTCATTTGTGTGGACCACGAAGGTGGCAGGGTACAGCGTTTTCGTGAGGGCTTCACCGAGATTCCATCCATGTCCAGTATTGGGGCAATGGTGGCTGAGCAGCATGGCCCAAGCCGGCTGGCTGCGCTGGCCCGCGCGCGTCAGCTGGGCTATGTGTTGGCCAGTGAGCTGCGGGCGGTTGGCGTTGATTTCAGCTTTACTCCGGTGCTGGATCTTGACTGGGGGAAAAGTAGCATCATTGGTGAGCGGGCCTTTCATCGCGACCCACAGCTGGTCACTGAGTTGGCATCAGCCCTCATGCATGGCCTGCTGCTGGCAGGCATGAAAAATTGCGGCAAACACTTTCCTGGCCATGGCTGGCCGCAGGCTGATTCGCATCTTGATCTGCCGGTTGATGAGCGGCCGCTTGAAGAGATCCTCTCGCAGGATGCGTTGCCGTATGCGCGTATTGGTTCACCCGCCCTCACTGCAGTGATGCCTGCCCATATCCGTTATGCCCAGGTGGATGCGCAGCCCGCAGGATTTTCAAAAATATGGCTTCAGGATATTTTGCGGCAGCAGCTGGGTTTTGATGGCGTCATCATCTCGGATGATCTCGCCATGGCGGGTGCTGCAGTGCTTGCTCATGTTACCGATCGCGCCTGTGCCGCCTTTGCGGCGGGCTGTGATGCGACACTGATTTGTAATCGTCAAGATCTGGTGGAGCAGGCGCTGGATGAAGTCCCGCGGCGAATACCAGAGTTCTTGGATGACCCGCGTCGCAGGGGGCTGGAGCAATTGCGGCCCCTGCAATAGGGCAGACGATGCAAGTGGATCGCTCGGTCTATGATCCCGACTGCCGTGACTGCAGCCGGCTCGCTCAGTTTCTGGATCAGGTCAAAAGCCAGCATCCCACTTACTTCTGCAAGCCGGTGCCGCCCTTTGGATCAGCACGCGCTAGGCTTCTGGTTGTGGGCCTTGCCCCCGGCATGCATGGCGCTAACGCGAGCGGCAGACCCTTTACCGGCGACTGGTGTAGCGATCTGCTCTACGGCACCTTGCATGCCTATGGGTTTGCAAAAAATGCCCGATCGCTTGCGGGGGATGACGACCAGGAACTGATTGATTGCCAGCTCACAAACGCCGTGAAGTGTCTGCCGCCCCAGAATAAGCCGACACCTGCCGAGACTAAGACCTGTGCGAAGTATTTGGCCCAGGAGATCAAGTCGATCACGCCTGAAGTCATTGTCTGTCTGGGCGCAGTTGCCCATGATGCGGTGCTGTCTTGCCTGGCAGGCAGTGAGCGATCGATTAAGCGTAGCGCCTATCGGTTTGCCCATGCAGCTGTCCATGAGATCGCCGGCCTTCGTCTTATCGATAGCTATCATCCGAGCCGCTATAACACCAACACCGGCCGGCTGACTGCAGAGATGTTTTCAGCCGTTTTTGCGCTCGTGCGGCAGTATGTCTGAGTCAACCATCAAGTCACGGTTGATGTCGATGCCCAATCGCCCTGGCGTATATCGCATGCTGGGCGAAGAGAGCCGGGTGCTCTATGTCGGTAAGGCCAAGGATTTAAAAAAGCGGGTTGCCTCGTATTTCCGTGGCTCCGGCCTATCACCGCGAATCGCCAAGATGGTGAGCTTGATTCGCGATATTGAAATCACGGTGGTGCGCAGCGAGGCCGAAGCCTTGCTTTTGGAAAATAATCTGATCAAGACACTGACCCCGAAATTTAATATTCTTTTTCGCGATGATAAGTCGTATCCGTTTCTGAAGCTCAGTGGCCATGCGTTTCCACGTATTGCCTACTATCGCGGCGCCCTAGATCGGCAGTCTCAGTTTTTTGGGCCATTTCCGAATGCCTGGGCGGTTAAGGAAAGCATTCATATTCTGCAAAAGGTATTTCAATTGCGCAGCTGCACGGATTCGGTGTTCTCGAATCGGACCCGGCCCTGCCTGCTGCATCAGATCCATCGATGCAGCGCTCCCTGTGTGCAGAAAATCTCGGCGTCTGACTATGCCGATGATGTCGGCCGTGCTGTTCGGTTTCTAAAGGGCGGATCGGCTGAACTTTTGCATGAGTTGGAAGAGAAAATGAACGCTGCAGCAGGCCAGCTGCACTATGAGCAGGCCGCTTCGTTTCGTGATCAGATTGCTTCGCTTTCCAAGGTGCTGGAGCAGCACAATATGGAGACTCATCCGGATCTGGACTGCGATCTGCTGGCAGTCGCAACCGATGGAAAAAATATTGCGGTCAACCTTGCCATGGTGCGCGGGGGCCGGCACCTCGGGGATCGGGTGCATTTTTCCTCAGCCGGTGTCGAGCTGCAGGAGGCGGATCTTAATGAACTGCAAGACGAGGCCCTGCTCGCGTTCGTATCCCAGCACTATGGACCGCATGAGATGCCGCAGGCCATTGTGGTCAACCGGCCCGAGTGTGTCGGGGCGATCTCGGAGTGGCTCTCCGCCCAGGCGGGCAAAGAGATTCGTGTGCTGCATCAACCCCATGCCAAACGGCGTGAGTGGTTAAGCCTTGCAGAGTCCAATGCCCGCCTTGGTCTGGCGCGACGGGCCCAGGAGATGGGCTCGCAGCAATCGAAGACACAGATTTTGGCCCAGACCCTTGGGCTGACTTCGGAAGGCGAGGATCCCTCGGACCTACGCATCGAGTGCTTTGATATCAGCCACACGGCAGGCGAGGCGACCCAGGCCTCTTGCGTCGTCTATCAGCACCACGAGATGCGGCCGGCTGAGTATCGACGGTTCAATATCCGGGATATCACGCCAGGCGATGATTACGCCGCGATGCGTCAGGCGCTTGGCAGGCGATATGAGCAGTTAGAGACCCTGCCGGATCTGGTGCTGATTGATGGCGGCAAAGGCCAGCTCGGTGTTGCGATGGAAGTCTTTGAGGGGCTCGGGCTTGATGCTTCGCTCTTGGTCGGTGTGGCAAAGGGCGAGGGCCGAAAGGTAGGGCTGGAGACGCTCATCTTTCCCGATGGTCGCGAAATTGCACTTGGGCCCGATCACCCTGCGCTGATGCTGATTGCAAAAATACGGGATGAAGCCCACCGATTTGCCATCACCGGCATGCGTGCACGGCGGGCCAAAGCGCAGATTGGGTCCGTGTTGGATGATGTCGAGGGCATTGGTCCGAAGCGTCGGCAGCGGCTTTTGGCCCGATTCGGTGGGCTGGCGGGCCTGAAGGCTGCGAGTGTTGAGGATCTTGCCAGTGTTGAGGGGATTTCACGGCAGACCGCGCAGGATCTATATCGACGATTGCGTAGTTCATAATCCGCCGATGGTCTGGAACCTGCCGAATCTGCTGACATGGGCCCGCATTGTGGCTATTCCACTGCTTGTGGCGGTGTTTTATCTGCCGATGGGATTAAGCGAGCCGGAGCGTAACCTCTGGTCGACCATTATTTTTGTGGTGGCGGCCGTTACCGACTGGATCGATGGCTGGCTGGCCCGCAAGTGGAATCAGACCTCACCGTTTGGTGCATTTCTTGATCCGGTTGCCGATAAGCTCATGGTCTGCACGGCCCTGGTGGCGCTGATTGAGCTAGGCCGCCTCAATCCGATTATTGGATTGATCATCGTTGGCCGCGAAATCACCATTTCGGCCTTGCGCGAATGGATGGCATCCGTCGGCGCGCGGGCTAGTGTGGCCGTCAATTGGATAGGCAAGGCTAAGACCATTGCGCAGATGGTGGCAATCCCATTTCTGCTCTTTCAAGGCACTATTTTCTGGGGGCTGGTCGATACTCGGGCCTGGGGCCAGGTGCTGATCTGGGGCGCGGCGATATTGACCGTAGTCTCGATGGCCTATTACTTGCGGGCTGCCTGGCCTGAGTTGCAGAAAAACGGCCAAAAAAGCTAAAATTCAAGGCTTCGTGCAGCGCGGGAGTAGCTCAGTTGGTAGAGCGCAACCTTGCCAAGGTTGAGGTCGCGAGTTCGAGACTCGTCTCCCGCTCCAATTAAAAGCCCACCGGCGGGGTGGCAGAGTGGTTATGCAGCGGCCTGCAAAGCCGTGGACGCCGGTTCGATTCCGACCCCCGCCTCCAGATACTATTGGCCAGACCCAGCGGCGGGAGGGCGCGGTTACATCTCACCCCACCCACGGCTCATAGGTGATGCCGCTACCAATCAGACTCAGAACACCAGTTTGATTTTCGGGCGATTCGGCAAAGTCGGACAGTACCTTTGACTTGGTTTTTTCTGGGTTAGTGTTGAGCTGATTTAGCCACCAGTTGTAGCCCTCGGCCTCTGGCTGTCTACCGAGCACATTTTGATAGACCTTGGTCAGAAAATCCGCATTTGATGGATTGGATCCGTAAAGCGATCTGAATTCGTTGGAGTCAATGAATCGTGCAGATACCTCTTGTAGGTTCATGCCTCTGTCCATCTGACCAATCCAGTAGCCGAGACCGGATTTATCGCCGTTCATGGGATCACGATTGAAGGCGGCTTTGTAAATCCGGTACGCCATTCCGCTGGTACCGCTAAGGTCGATTGCAACGGAGCTATCAGAGAAGATGATGCGCTCGATACTGTTCAATGTATCGGAGCCTTCCGCGCCGGAGCGGCTCGAGACGGTTGCGCTGGCGCTCGACAGGGTAACGGTATAGCCGCTCCTTGCGCCCTGAAAGACGGCCGTATCAATTCCGCCCCCACCATTGATTTGATCATTTCCACCGCCACCCGTAATGACATTTGCAGCGCCGTTTCCGGTGATTTGATCGGCCTGGGGGGATCCAATGACTCGTTCGATCTCGGTTCCGAAGGCAATCTGTAGATTGTTCTGTGCGGGTTCGGCCGACGAGTCACTGCTGATTCTTCCGGCGCTACTGGATGAGCCGCCATTCAAATTAATCGCAGTCGGCGTGGAGACCTGACTGAAGTCTAGGGTGTCAGTACCACCAGTGTCGTGGATTGTCTGAAGCTGCCGGCCAACTGAATCGTTATACGCATAGGCGGTATTGTCGGTCTTATAGGGCCGCAGTCCATAGAGGTAGTCGAGCGCAAGAAGATCATAGGGGCCAAAATCAATTCGTTGAAGGCCTTGGGGATGCTCCACATAACTGACCACACTGATGAGTTTTGAGTCCTCACTGCTTGCAAGATAGTTTCCTGGCTCAGTGCTGGGTGGCCCACCAGCGTTGTAGTTTCCTGGATGCTTCAGTCCAATGGCGTGAGCAACTTCATGAATCAGCGTATCGTAGTCAAATGATCCTGGGGCATGGTCGGAATTCAATACGTCGTTACTGATGAACACATCTCCAGGCTCTGGCCCATCCGTGCCCGGCATTTGGGCATAGCCTGCGGCGTTTGTCGTCACGTTGGCCATTCGCATTTGGCCATAGGGGGTTGTTGGCGATGTATTCTCAGTTACCTCGGTAAAGCTGATGTTGATAATCGAACTGGCAAGGCTCAGGAAGCTGCGAACCCCCTCTTTTTGCGCAGTCGTGAAGGGGGTAAAGCCCCGAGCGTTATCACCGCTAAAGTAAGCCGGCGTAAGAGCGAAACTGTAAGTCACTGGCGTGGCTGCACTTTTATTCCCAGAGGGGTTCCAGCTGACGCTGCGGCCTTCAATCAGAACATCCACCCGATAGTCATTGCTGTAAGGCGTGGCAATGACGGTCGTCGGCGTATTGCCGATGATCGGCTTTGCAGATTCGAGGTGGGTGAAGATGGGTTTGCCGCAACAGGCGCAAGCCATTGGCGAATTAGCAGACTCGGTATACATGATCGACCCCCTTGGCTTTTTGGCAGATGAATACCAAACGCATTCTTGCAGATTTTTTGTATCGGGAAAAATACCTGCTAACTTATAACTTTTGATCCTCAAAGGAAACAGATCGGTGTCGAATGCATTGGATCGCCACGGGGATTCCTGGCGTCTGTGGGTGCTCGAGAATATTGAGCGCGGCTGCACTACTCAGGACATCTTGAAAAGTATGCTGGCAGCCGGGGTCTGGCAGGAGGAGGAGGCGCTGAGCGCCTTAAACGAGGGCCTCCAGGTGCAGGGCAGGGCCTTGGTGAACTCGGCCGCCCTGCCAAGAATCCCGGGCGACCGCCTTTTTTCTATTGGCTCTCAGGCAATAGAGGTATTAAGTCGATTTAAGTCACCGCACGTCGCAGTGCTGGGCGGCGTGCTCTCGAGACATGAATGTGATGCACTGCTCGATTTCGCTCTCTATAAGGGGTTACGTCTTTCCAGCGTAGTTGACAAAGAGTCCGGCCAGTCCGTTTCCCATCATGAGCGGACGAGTACCGGTGTATTTTTCACTCGATCTGAGACACCGCTTATTCAGCGTATCGAGAAGCGTTTGGCGGAGATGACTTGCTGGCCCTTTACTCACGGAGAGGGGCTTCAAGTGCTGCGTTATGAGATTGGCCAGCAGTACAAACCGCATCATGATTGGTTTGATCCTACCCATCCGGGGACCGTCCAGCATTTGGCCCGGGGCGGACAGCGTGTGGCCACCACGGTAATGGTGCTCAGGGCCGCCGATCGTGGCGGTGCGACCACCTTTCCCGCAGCTGGATTTGAAGTATCGCCACCACCTGGGGGCGCCGTCTTTTTTCGGAACCTCACCACGGCGTTTGTCCCGGACCCTCTCACGCTACACGCGGGTGCGTCGGTCGAGCAAGGCGAGAAGGTGGTGATGACGTATTGGCAGCGCGAGCGCGACTTCGCCTAAGTTAGTTCGGTCGAATCCCGCGGCACAAAAAGACCAGCACGGCGCCCTCGTGTGAGCGTGGTGTGGCAAAGCGCGGCTGTCCGGATCGGTGAAACGTGCTTTCAAAGACGGTTTTTCCTTTGCCATCAGCGTCTGGAAACATCTGTGTGGCGAGCTCCGAGTAGAGATTCTGTTTGCAGTCGACCTGAACATAGTCCTTTCGGGATTTGTAGTTCAAGGCAGGCCCAGTATTGGTTGGGCCGGGGGCGACCTCGAATCGCTGTTCCTCTTTGAAGTCCAGGAGGATCCAAGTGCGAAGTAGCTGGGGACCGGCATTGGTGACAAAGTTTGGTTCGGTGGACACTGACACTGCATCCAGATCGGCCAACTTCTCAAATCGGGCCTGCGCGGCCAGCGGCAGCCCGATGCAGAGAAGGGCGAAAAGGCGTTGGGGAAGATAAGACCAGCAGCTGGTTCTTATGCTTCCCGGTGGCTTGCCAAGTCGCGGGGATGTCAAAGATTGGGTCATACGGTGAATAACGGACGTTTTCTGAGCATCGTTTAAGGCCACGAGAATTCCAATAAAGTTTAAAAAACTTGCCCTAACCCCTTGATTTTAAAAGGATCGCGTCGCTACACTATTCGGGTGATGCGATTCGCATGTTTGCTTCTGACAGTTGGTATGCTGACGGGTTGCGCCAGCACATCTTCCCGGACTTTTTCCGGTCTGAGCCGGGATCATCCGGCGTTTCACTCGGATGAGTGCCGCATTGCTGCAGAAGATACTCGTGTCCACGATGAACTCAAATTGGTCCGGATGATTGCCTCGCCAGTGGCGCTCGTACTCTCTGCCGGGTCGCTTTTGCCTGCCGTAATTGCTGCCAACGCTGGCCTGGATACTGCGGATCGGATTGATGCCTCCCGCATGGAGATTCATTGCGGCGGCAAAGGAAAGTCAGCCGGTGAAATTGCCACGGGGGTTGTGGGTGGCGCCGCTCTTGGAATTGTGACCGGCCCAGCGTTTAAGGCAGTAGCGCCAATACAGCTGCCCTCAGGCCTTGGGCCCACGCCTTCAGGCCGCTAGCGTCGGCCGGGCCAGTGCCGGCGGCGGCTGCTCTGGTGGCACCGGCGCCTGATCCCACTGCTGCTGCAGGCTCCTAAAAGCTTGAATCGGATGCTCCGCTCCCACAATTGCCTGAATCACTGAGGCGGATGCGCAGCCAGTGGCCCGAATCGCCGCCAGATTTTGGTTATTTACGCCACCAATGCCAATCACAGGGTGGGGAATGAAGCGCACCCAGTAACGGAGGTTATCAATGCCCTGGGCAATCCATGGCATTGCTTTTGCGCGCGTTGGAAAAAGCGGCCCACACGCAATGTAACTCGGCCGGATGCTTAGCGCACGGGCGACTTCCCAAAATGCATGGGAGGACACGCCAAGTCGCAGGCCCGCTGCCTGAATCGCATTGAGATCGGCAATCAACAGATCTTCCTGGCCAAGATGAACGCCATACGCTTTTTCCTCAATCGCGACCTGCCAGAAGTCGTTGATAAAGAGCTGGCAGTCCGGGACATCACGAGATATTGAAATCGCTTCGCGAATCTGTGCCCGTATCTCGGGCGTGAGCCGCTCCGACTTAATTCTTAGCTGAAGAATCTTCGCACCGGCTTTGAGCATCATTTCCAGCTGATCCAGTCGATCAACGATAGGGTAGATGCCCGGACTGGGATTTGACATTTCGGCAAATGCTTGAGCTGATCGCTTCGCTCCTTGCGCATCAATGAGCTCGGGAAAATGCTGGTGGTCTGTGATCCAGTCGTAGCGAGACGCTCCAGCTGAACCTGAATGCATCTGGCTTAGACCGGCAGCGGAGAACTGAAATAGGGCAAGCACACAGGCATCCTCAATGACATAGCCGTGTTGCTGCCAA
>CAYXRY010000025.1:0-17063 GCA_964467545.1 uncultured Bordetella sp.
CGCCACCCGCTGCTGCTGCCCCCCCGAGAGCTCGGGGGGATAGCGACCCGCTTGCTGTCCACCGCCTACCAGTTCGAGCATGTCATTAGCGCGGGCAAGCGCTTCGGCGCTTGCGCTGCGCCTGCCCTTGGTTAGTCCGAACTGAATGTTTTCGATCACTGTGAGATGAGGAAAAAGGGCGTAGTCCTGAAACACCACCCCGACCCGTCGCTTTTCGGGGGGCAGGTGCCGCTGGCCATCGGCCATGAGTTCGCCATTGATTCGGATTGCGCCTTCGGCGATGGGCACAAAGCCGGCCACAGCCCGCAATAGGCTGGTCTTGCCGCAGCCCGAAGGCCCGAGCAGGCAGCCGATATCGCCGCGATCGAGGGCCAGCGACACCCCAGAGGCAGCTAGCAGAAAGCCTTCCGGGCGATTAGCGTCCGGATAACGGATTGCGACTTGGTCGAGCTCAAGGGCCTTCATTGCAAATGATTATAATTCTTATTTGATCGATTCTTTGTGAAGCAAAACCCCATTCCTCCCAATCGGGCCCTCGTTCTGGCCACGGTCGCGCTGGTGGTGGCCATCATCTTGCCCCTGGCGGCGGTCGCAGTCTTCGGACTAAAGGCGCTGATGAGCCCAGCGGTGCTGGTTTCGTTGGCCGAGTCGGTGTTGCTTGAATACACCATGAATACGATTGCGATCTCCATGATCGCCGCCGCAATCGCCTTAGGCCTGGGCCTGTCCGGTGCCTGGATGATCGCCGCCTATGACTTTCCGGGCCGACGGCTTCTGGATTGGGCTTTGATTCTTCCGATGGCGATGCCGGCCTATGTGTTGGCCTATGCCTACACCGATGCCCTGGATCCTTCGGCCTGGCTGTATCGCGATCTGATGCAGATGCTCTCCGCAATTGGCATTGCACTTCCACGCATTGACATCCGTTCAGTGGTGGGTGCGGGCCTGATCATGGGTCTGGCACTCAGTCCTTATGTGGCGCTGCTGTCAAAGACTGCATTTGAAGAGCGGCAGGCCGGATCATTTGATGCCGCTCGTGCAATGGGACTCTCGCCTGCGCAGATTTTCTTTCGGCTTGCGCTGCCACTTGCGCGGCCGGCGTGGATTGCGGGCCTGGCCTTGGTCATCATGGAGTGCTGGGCCGATTACGGCACGGTCGCGTTTTTCTCAGTGCCGACACTTTCTACCGGATTGTTTAAGGCCTGGTTTAACTATGGCGATCGCTCATCAGCCGCTTTAATTGGCATGCTGATGCTGATCGTGATGCTACTGCTGATGTGGTTTGAAATGCGAAGCCGCGGCCGAGCTGCATGGGCTGCACAGCGGCCCGGTGGTCGGGCCCGACGTTTTGTTGTTTCAGGGAAAAGCGCCTTAGCGATGGGCATGTTTTGCTCAATCTTGCCGATCTTTGGATTTGTTCTACCGGCTGGGCTGCTGCTGCATGCAGCCATCACTGCTGAGGCGGCGCCTCAGGCCGGTCCTTTGTTTTTTCAGGCCATCACGACCATCGGCTTAGGTGCCGCAGCGGTGCTGGTCATTTTGCCGGCGGCATGGATATGTGGCTATGCCCTGCGTCACGGCAGCAGCTGGCTCGGACAGGCCGTGCGGCTTGCTTCGGTGGGTTATGCGATGCCCGGCCTCGTAGTGGCCGTTGGACTGCTGGCCTGGTCGGGCTTGTTCACCGAACTTGCCGATCAGTGGCTGAATTGGCGTGTTGCCTTGGCCAGCACCGGTGCGCTTTTGTTGGGGGCCTACCTGACACGATTTTTTGTTGTTGGCCTTGGTCCGATTGAGACCGGCCTTGGACGCATTACGCGATCGCTGGATTGGTCAGCCAGTGGCCTCGGCCTATCGCGCCTGCAGGTTTTTCTGCGCGTCCATGTGCCCTTAATGCGCGGTGCGACGGGTGTGGCGGCATTGCTGGTGTTTGTTGATGTTGTAAAAGAATTGCCGGCCACACTGGTGCTGCGGCCGTTTAATTTGGAGACCTTGGCAGTCTCTGCGCACCATCTTGCCGCAGACGAACTGCTCGGCCAGGCTGCATGGCCATCGCTGACGATGGCCGCCGTGGCGCTGATCCCGCTACTTGTGGTGGGGCCGCTATCGGGCCGCAGCCAGTAGTAATTCCTGTGAGGCCCGGCGTTTGGGTCCAACGGTGCGTTTCGTTGTGTAAGTGCCATCGGCCCGCATGGTCCACGACAGGGCGTTATCCCGAAGATGCGCGGTGAGGCCTTCGCGAATCACACGCTGCTTAAGTTTTGGGTCCAGCACTGGAAAGGCAAGCTCAACACGCCGAAAAAAATTCCGATCCATCCAGTCGGCAGAGGAGAGATAGACATCGTCCTGGCCTGCATTTTTAAAATAAAACACACGGCTGTGCTCTAAAAAGCGGCCAATCGTGGAGCGCACTGAGATATTTTCTGAAAGGCCGGGTACCTTGGGCTTCAGCACACAAACGCCACGCACAATCAGATCAATCTTCACGCCAGCACGGCTGGCCTTGTACAGGGCCTCAATGACCTGCGGCTCGACCAGTGAGTTCATTTTGGCAATGATGCGGGCAGGCTTGCCGGCCTTTGCATGCCGGGCCTCGCGTTCAATGAATGCAATCACGCGTTGATGCAGGGTAAAGGGGGACTGCAGCATTACTTTTAGGGCCTTGGCCTGGCCAAGGCCAGTGAGCTGCTGGAAGACTTCGTGGACATCAGCGCAAATGTCTTTATGGCTCGTGAAAAGTCCGAAGTCGGTGTAGGTCCGGGCGGTTTTGGGGTGATAGTTTCCGGTGCCCAGGTGCGCGTAGCGACGCATGCCAGACTTTTCCCGGCGGACAATTAAGCACATCTTGGCGTGGGTCTTATTGCCGACAACGCCAAAGACCACATGGGCACCCGCTTCTTCGAGCCGCGAGGCCCAGTTGATATTGGTCTCTTCATCAAACCGTGCCATCAGCTCCACAATGACGGTGACCTCTTTGCCTGCACGCACCGCCCCGAGCAGCGACTCCATGAGCTCCGAGGTCTGGCCCGTGCGATAAATGGTTTGCTTAATCGCAACCACCTGCGGATCTGCGGCGGCAAGCCGAATAAAGTCAGCAACCGCTGAGAAGGAGTCATAAGGATGGTGGAGCAGCACATCCTGCTGACGAATCACTTCAAAAAGATTGGCCGATTCAAGTGCCTTGGGATACCGCGGGGTGAAGGCAGGAAACTTTAAATCCGGCCGATCCACCAGATCCGGCAGCTGCATAAGTCGCACCATATTGACGGGTCCATGGACTCGGTAGCAGTCGGCGTCGGTGAGCCCAAACTCGTTGCGTAACAGCTTGAGCATACGATCGGAGATGCCCTCGGAGACTTCCAAACGCACGGCATCGCCAAACTGCCGCTGCGAGAGCTCTCCCTGCAGGGCCTCGCGCAGATCGGTCACTTCTTCATCATCGACGAACAGGTCACTGTTGCGCGTGACGCGAAATTGATGGACGCCGATGGCGGTCATGCCAGGAAATAATTCATGAACAAAGCTTTGGACAAACGATGACAGCATCATGAAGCCGTGGGGGTAGCCAGAGATTGCTTTGGGCATCGCCACCAGGCGGGGCAGGGCGCGGGGCGCTTGCACAATTGCGACGCCGCTTTGCCGGCCAAACGAGTCTTCGCCCTGCAGTTCAACAATGAAGTTAAGGCTCTTATTAAGCACCCGTGGGAAGGGATGGGTAGGCGATAGGCCGATCGGCGTGAGGACGGGCAGAACTTCCTGACTGAAATAGTGGTGGGCCCATTCGCGTTGGGCATCATCGAGTGTGGGTGCAAGATGAAAATGAATGCCATGCTGCTGAAGCAAAGGAAAAACTTGTTCGTTAAGCACCTGATACTGCCGATCGATCAGCTCGCCCGCCCGGGCACAAACTGCGGTGTAGGTGGTGGCGGCTGTAAAGCCATCGGCATGGACCTGATCGGGGTGCGACCGCAGCTGGGCTTTGATGCCCGAGACCCGGATCTCAAAAAGCTCATCGAGATTACTGGAGACAATGCAGATGTAGCGTAGCCGCTCCAAAGCCGGCACGGCGGGGTCTTCGGCCATGGCCAGGACACGTTCGTTAAAGGCCAGCAGGCTGAGCTCCCGATTCAGGAAATGCTCAGTCGGGCTGGGGTGGGACGTTGTGCTCATGATGTTCGGAGTGTGGAGCTGAAATATGACGGACAGGTGACAGCGCCGCTATTGTGATAAGCCCCGACCCTGTTGCCTTCGGGGGGACTTGAGCGACAATAAGGCCGCTATGCCCATGTCGAATCCCGTAAAGCTCGTTGCGGCAGCGGATCTCGGATCCAACAGCTTTCACCTTTTGATCGGTCGGGTGGTGGAGTCTCCGCTGGGGTTTCAGATCTATCCACTCGATAGCCTCAAGGAGGTGGTCCGCCTGGCGGGCGGGCTCGGGCACGATAAGCGTCTTGACGCCGCTTCGCAGTCACGGGCGATTCTGGCCTTGCAACGATTTGGCGAGCGGCTGCGTTCATTTTCTCCGGACCGTGTTCGGGCTGTGGCGACCAATACCCTTCGGATCGCGAAAAACGGCCAGGAGTTCCTCCATACCGCTGAGGCGGCACTGGGCTTTCCCATTGAAATCATTGCCGGCCAGGAAGAGGCCCGATTAATTTACTCAGGAGTCGCCCAGAGCCTGCCGCGAGACGGGAAGAAACGGCTTGTGATCGACATTGGTGGCGGCTCCACAGAGTTTGTGATCGGCCGGGATGATGTGCCTGAGGTGCTGGAGTCGGTCTATGTAGGATGCGTGCGATTTAGTCGTGATTATTTTCCAGACGGCGAAATTGACCGGCCCGCCATGAAAGCAGCTGTTCTTGCTGCGCGCGAAGAGATTCAGGTGATTCGAAAGGCCTTTGTCTCGGCCGGCTGGGATGAAGTAATTGGCTCAAGCGGGACCGCCAAAGCGATTGCCGAAGTGATTGAGGCCAATGGCTTCGGCGCAGACGGAATTACTGCGCAGGCACTCGATGGATTGGTAGGCCGACTCGTTCGGGCCGGCCGAATCGAGGAGGCGGGCTTAGACGGCTTAAAGCCTGATCGAATTCCAGTGTTTGCAGGCGGTCTGGCCATCATGTCGGCGATATTTGAAGAGCTCGGTGTCACGCGCATGCACTACGGCGAAGGCGCCCTGCGGCTCGGTGTTTTGTATGACTTGGTGGGCCGCACGCAGCATGAAGATATGCGGCGTATCAGTGTTGAGCAGGCGATGCGACGCTATTCTGTTGATATGGCCCAGTCGCAGCGCATCAGTCTTCTTGCAATCAATCTCTGGAAGCGTTTAAAAATTGGTTCTGATGAAGAGCGTGAACAGCTTGAGCAGCATCTGCTCTGGGCCGCCTGTCTGCACGAGATCGGCGTTTCGATTTCCCACAACAGTTTTCATAAACACTCGGCCTATATCGTGACGCACGCTGATCTGCCGGGCTTCTCGCGCCGGGAGCAGCAGGCGGTTGCGATGCTGGTGCTGGGCCAGCGGGGAAAGCTCTCAAAGATTCAACCGCAACTGGGCTCGCCGGCCCAGCGGGCTGCAGTGATGTGCTTTCGGCTCGCCTGCTTGCTGTACCGGCGTCGTCTTGATCTCGAACTTCCTGAAATTGATTTAACCGGGGGGCCAACACGGTTTCGCCTAGAAATCAGTGGGCCATGGCTGGAGGCGCATCCGTTAACCGTATTTGGCCTGCAGAACGAGGCCGCCGAGTGGTCCAAATGTGGAATTGATCTACAATTGCAGCCGGTTCAGGAAGGCGGCGTTTCGGCCCGTCGTTCTGCGGCAGGCGCGTAGCTCAGCTGGTTAGAGCACCACCTTGACATGGTGGGGGTCGTTGGTTCGAGTCCAATCGCGCCTACCAATCATCCAGTCCCGCATTGAGATCCCCCAAGATGTCTTCGTCTCCCCCATCATCGGCACCGCCAGCGGCGGACGGACCGCTCCCGCTCGCGGCTGTGCGGGTGCTCGATTTCAGCCGACTGCTTCCCGGCCCTTACTGCTCTCAGATTCTTGCCGATCTCGGCGCTGAAGTTATACGTGTTGACGATGCAACGCGGCCCGATGGCGGCGATCTCATGCGCGAAGAGGCCGATCTGGAGGGATTTGGTGGCGGCCGATTTTTCGATTTGGTCAATCGCGGGAAAAAATCAATTGCATTAAATCTGCGCGATCCGCGTGCTGTTGAGATCGTCAAGCGATTGGTCGTTGATGTAGATGTCGTATTGGAAGGCTTTCGGCCGGGTGTAATGCAACGGCTGGGCGTGGGCTACGAGGCACTCGCGACCGTCAAGCCCAATCTGGTGTATTGCGCGCTATCGGGCTACGGCCAGACCGGTCCCTACCGCGATAAGGCAGGCCACGATCTCAATTATTTAGCACTCAGTGGCGCACTCCACCATAACCGTGCGCGGGATGGCGGACCGGCGATCGGCACAGTTCAGACGGCCGATCTCGCCGGCGGCGCGCTCTCAGCGGCCACCGCAATTCTCGCGGCCCTGCTGGATGCCAAACTCAATGACCGAGGACGTTTTCTTGACGTGGCCATGGCCGATGGCGCCTTGGCGTTGAATGTTTACGCATTAAGCCTACTGAATCAGCGTCGTGTGGAGCCGGCAGCCGGCGCGGAGCTGATCACCGGCGGCGCGGCCTGTTATCAGGTTTATGCGACGCAGGATCAACGCTATCTCGCAGTGGGTGCTCTGGAGCAAAAGTTTTGGTATAGGTTTTGTGAGATTCTCAATCGGCCCGATTTATCAGATCGGGGTCATTGCTGCGGCCAAGAAGGCAGGGCTGTGATTGCTGATGTGGCGGCGACAATTGCGAAAAAAACACTGGTCCAATGGCGTGAAATTTTCAAAGACGAAGACTGCTGCGTAAGCCCGGTGATGACGCTTGAGGAGTCACTGCAGCATGGCCCTTCGGTGCGCCGCGGCGCGGTAGCGCTTGATTCGCATGCGCAGCCAGTTCTCCCTTTTCCGGTTCAAATGGCGGCCGCTCCGATAGCAGTCGCCGCAAGCCCGGCCATTGGCGCAGACACCGAGTCCCTTCTCTCGGCAGCGGGGTATACAGCGGCTGAAATCACGGATTGGATTGCCGAGGGTGTTGTCGTTAGCGATCGGCGGGCGTCTGAGTCCTCGCGTTGACGCTCGCGCAAACGATCCCTATTTGTCTTTAGGAATCCGGCCCATCAGGTAGAACTCTTCGTTTGGCCGCATGCCAGTTGCGCTGGCAAGCCGATTGCTCATCGCGAAAAAAGCAGTGATCGCGGCGATATCCCAGAGATCTTCATCAGTGAGTCCAGCAGCGCGTGCAGCCTGCCGATCGTGATCGGTTAAGTCGGCTGCCGCGGCGGCCACCTTGACGGCGAAGTCCAATATTGCCCGCTCTCGCGCGGTAATCTCTGCGGTCTTGTAATTGGTCGCAAGCTGATCTGCGATTCTGGGGTTTTTGGCACGGATTCGGAGAATTGCACCGTGGGCAATCACACAGTATGGGCAGCGGTTCAGTGCTGAAGTGACGACCACAATCATTTCCCGCTCGGCCTTGGTCAGGCCGCTTGCGCCTTCCATTAGGGCATCGTGATAGGCGAAAAAAGCGCGGAACTCATCCGGACGATGGGAGAGCACGCGCATCACATTCGGCACAAAACCAGCCTTTTCTTTTGTGATGCTGAGTCGCTCAGCGACATCTTGAGGAAGCGATGCGATGTCGGGAATAGGGGTGTTCGAGATGGACGATTCGCTCACAGGGGTCTCTCAATTCGGGGGTGTTATTCTTGGGCATGGCTACACCACCTGATGCAGCGCAAGCCGCGCCGATCATGTCACCCTGCAGATCCGTTTGCAAGATGTCAACGGTGACGGGCCTCTGTATTGGCTGCCTGCGCACCCTGGACGAAATCGCTGCCTGGGGCCAGATGAGTCCCGAAGAGCGTGCCGCAGTGATGCGTGAGATCACGCAGCGTCAGTCAGCCCATTCTCACGAACAGGCCTCATGATCCAGGCCCTTCCGCCGTCGATGCGATTCATCGAGCGGGACTGGCTGTCTGCCAATCAGATTCTTTTTTTCGAAGATGACGGCTCGGCAAGCGTCATCGATACCGGCTATGTTAAGCACGCCGCGCTGACCTGCGCACTGGTGGAGCGCATGCTTGGCGGGCGTCCACTGGCACGAATTTTAAATACCCATCTTCATTCCGATCACTGCGGGGGAAATGCGGCGCTTGCCCAACGATTCGGTGCAGCGATTTTTGTGCCCAGCGGCTCGTTTCATCTGGTCCGGGATTGGCAAGTTGAGGCCTTAAGTTTCGCCGCTACGGGCCAGCGCTGTGAACGCTTTTTGTCGGCTGGATCAATTCACGCGGGTCAGCAGTTAACTCTCGGTTCGCTGATTTGGGAAGTCCATGCGGCGGCAGGCCATGATCCGGAATCCATCATGCTTTTTGCGCCATCGCACCGCATTTTGATTTCAGCAGACGCCCTGTGGGAGGATGGCTTTGGCGTAACGTTTCCGGAGCTCTCTGGCGAGAGTGGATTTCAAGAGCAGCAGGAAGTCTTGGAGCGTATCGAATCCCTTCAGCCAGCGATGGTGATTCCAGGCCACGGCCCGATTTTTGTCGATCTTGACTTAGCACTTGCCCGCGCCCGGGGCCGTCTGGCGTGGCTTAAGGCAGACCCCGTCCGCAATGCGCACTATGCTCTGAAAGTGCTTGTGAAATTCATCATGCTTGATCTGGAACAAGCCACTGAAGCCCAGCTTTTTGAGCGGCTCGGGCGGGCACAGGTTTTTCTTGATGCCAGCGCGCAGGCCGGCCTCCTCCCGGATCAGGCCTTGCATTGGTCATTAGAGAGTCTGCTGAAGGCAGGCGCCCTTGCGCGGCAGGGTGACTTACTGATTTCGCCTTAAAGCCGAGTCGATACGGCTAGCGGGGTGCCATGCGAATGGCGCCGTCGAGCCGAATAACCTCGCCATTGAGGTAATCGTTCTCGATGATGTGGCCTACCAGTTGCGCAAACTCTTCGGGCCTGCCCATGCGGGCTGGAAACGGCACCGATCGGTTTAAAGAATCTTGTACCTCTTGGGGAAAGGACAGCAGCATCGGCGTGGCCATGATTCCCGGCGCAATGGTCATCACACGAATGCGGCTTCGGGCCAGCTCACGGGCAATTGGCAGGGTCATGCCCACGATGCCGCCCTTGGAGGCCGAGTAGGCGGCCTGGCCAATCTGACCATCATAGGCCGCCACCGATGCAGTGTTGATGATCACGCCGGCCGTTTCTTCGGCCTCAGTCTGCGCCCGCCCGCTGATGGCCTGCGCGGCAAGCCGCAGCATATTGAACGAGCCAATCAGATTGATAGCAATCGCGCGGCTAAAGCTCTCAAGCCGATGGGGACCTTCTTTGCCCAATACTTTTTCGGCCGGGGCGATGCCGGCGCAGTTAATGAGGCCGTGCAGGCTGCCAAATTGATCGCAAGCTAAGTCCACAGCGGCTTGTGCGCTTACTGAATCCGATACATCCGTCGTGATGAATTTCACTGAGTCCGATAGGCCCTGGCTTGGGCGATTTAAGTCAGCGATGACCACACGTGCGCCGCGGTCCGCAAGCCAGGCGCTGGTGACACCGCCAAGACCAGAAGCCCCGCCAGTAACAATGAATACTTTGTCTTTGATCTGCATGGGTTTGACTTTAGGGGAGGCTGACGCTAAGGTCAAACCGAAGCCAGATGATTACTTTGTGGAGTCAATTGCGTGCCGCTTGCCGCCTCTCGGATTGAAGAAATACATCGCAGTTTTAGCGGCCAGGGCCTGATGCGGACCTTCGCAGCAAGCTTAGATGAGCTCGACGAGGGCAGATCGGTCATTTCCATGCCGCTGTCGGATCGCGTGACACAGCAGCACGGATTTTTTCATGGCGGCACCGTGGGGGCGCTCGCCGATACTGCCTGCGGTTATGCGGCGCTATCGATGGTGCCCGCTGGAAAGGCTGGACTTACCGCGGAATACAAAATCAATTTGATTTCGCCGGCCGATGGTGATCGGTTAATTGCAGTGGGCCAGGTATTAAAGCCGGGCCGCATGCTGATGGTCTGTCAGGGCGATGTATATGTCGAAAAAAATGGCCAAAGGAAAAAATGCGCGGTTGCCCTGATGACGCTTTTTGTAATGGAAGGCCTGACGTCGATCTAATTGGCGCAAGGAGAACAATCTGATGAAGCCCCAAGTCCAAGACCCCGTTGTATTTCTTTCTGCCGCGCGCACGCCGATGGGCAACTTCATGGGCGAGCTCTCCAGCCTAGCTGCTCCAGAGCTTGGCGCGGCCAGCATTCGTGGCGCGCTGGCGCAGGCGGCGATCGGCTCGGAGGTAGTCGATGAGCTGATGTTTGGCTGTGTTCTGCCGGCTGGCATGGGGCAAGCGCCAGCGCGTCAGGCTGCTCTCGGTGCGGGGCTTCCGAAGTCGACCGTCTGCACCACGGTCAATAAGGTCTGTGGTTCGGGCATGCGGGCGGTGATGAGCATGCACGACACGCTGGTGTTGGGCGCCGCCTCAGTGGCGATCGCCGGCGGCATGGAGAGCATGAGCAATGCGCCATATCTTCTGGCGCGGGCGCGGGCGGGTTATCGGATCGGCCACAACACGGTCTATGACCACATGATGCTCGATGGCCTCGAGGATGCTTACGAGCGGGGCCGCTCTATGGGCACTTATGGGGAAGACTGCGCCCGGCAATACAGCTTTAGCCGCGAAATGCAGGATCAGTTTGCGATTGAGTCGGTGACATGGGCCAAGCGCGCTAACGAAAGCGGTGCATTCGGCGCGGAGATCATTCCCATCGAAGTCACCACACGCAAAGGCACTACGAAAATTGACTCAGATGAGGGCCCGCGCACAATTGCTCTCGAGAAAATCCCAAGCTTAAAGCCGGCTTTTGCAAAAGATGGTTCGGTCACGGCTGCCTCTTCTTCCTCAATCAGTGATGGCGCAGCCGCCCTTGTCATGTGCCGCGAGTCGACCGCTAACAAAATGGCCAAGGCCCCGATCGCGCGGCTGCTGGGCCATGCCGGGTTTGCGGGCACGCCCGCCCAATTTCCCACTGCGCCGATTGCCGCAATCGACCGGCTGCTGAAATCCAATGGCTGGACCGTTGCTGATATCGATCTCTGGGAGATCAACGAAGCCTTTGCGGTTGTTGCAATGGCAGCGATTCGCGATCTTAAGATTCCGCGCGAGCGAGTCAATGTCAATGGAGGCGCCTGCGCCCTGGGCCATCCGATCGGTGCCTCCGGTGCGAGAATCATTGTGACCCTGATTCATGCCCTGCGCGCGCGCGGGCTAAAGCGTGGCGTGGCTAGCCTGTGCATCGGTGGCGGGGAGGCCACTGCCGTTGGCGTTGAAGTGATCTAAGTTTTTGCGAGACCCGGGACCATGATTCTTTCAGATGAGCAGCAGCAAGTTCGTGATGCGATCGCGGATTTTTGTCGCAACGAGATTGTTCCCAAGGCGGCCCAATGGGACCGTGAGCACTATTTTCCTCGCGAGATCCATCAGGCGTTGGCCGGCCTTGGCTGCTACGGGGTGATGGTGCCGCAAGAGTATGGTGGCGCTGGTCTGGATGCGGTCTGCATGGCGTTGATTCTGGAAGAGATCGGCGCTGCCGACGGCGGAACCAGCACCGCAATCTCGGTCAACAACTGCCCGGTCTGCAGCATTCTGATGGCTTTCGGAGATGCGAATCAGAAACGCGACTGGCTCACGCCACTGGCCCGCGGCGAAAAACTCGGCGCCTTTTGCCTCACCGAGCCCCAGGCGGGTTCCAATGCGGCTGAGATCCGAACTACCGCGCGGCGCGAGGGCGACAGTTATGTGCTCAATGGTGTGAAGCAATTCATCACCAGTGGAAAAAATGGCCACGTCGCCATCGTGATTGCGGTCACTGGAGATGGAAAGCCCAGCCAGCGGATGTCCGCTTTTATTGTGCCCACGGATACCCCCGGATACATCGTGGCCCGGCTTGAGGAGAAAATCGGCCAGAACTCCTCCGACACTGCCCAGATTGTTTTTGAGAACTGCCGAATTCCGGCGGCCTATCGTATCGGTGCGGAGGGGCAGGGCTACAAAATCGCGCTCTCAGGACTCGAGGGCGGCCGCATTGGCATTGCAGCCCAATCGATTGGCATGGCTCGGGCCGCTTTTGAGGCGGCACTCGCCTACGCTAAAGAGCGCGAGGCCTTTGGGAGGCCCATCTTTGAGCATCAGGCGATTCAGTTTCGGCTTGCCGATATGGCCACGCAGCTCGAGGCCGCCCGCCAGATGGTCTGGCATGCGGCGAGCCTGAAAGATGCCGGCCAACCCTGTCTTAAAGAGGCGGCGATGGCCAAGCTGTATGCCAGCGAGGCTGCCGAGCGCATCTGCACGGATGCGATTCAGGTGTTTGGCGGCTATGGCGTGGTGAAAGATTTTCCGGTGGAGCGGTTTTATCGCGATGTGCGGGTCTGCCAGATCTACGAGGGCACAAGTGATGTTCAAAAGATACTGATCGCAAGGGCCCTCGCAAACGGCACTACCGCCTAAAGGATTTGCTGATGACTGCCTCCCAATTTCCTGCCAAGGTAAAAATTGTCGATGTCAGCCCGCGCGATGGCCTGCAAAATGAAAAGCAGCTGGTGTCCGTTGCCGATAAAGTGGCCCTGATTCATCAGCTTGCGCAGGCGGGTGTACCCAATATCGAAGCGGTCTCGTTCGTGTCGCCCAAGTGGGTGCCGCAGATGGCCGATGGCCTTGCGGTGATGCAAGCCATTAGCCGCACGCCAGGAGTTGTCTACTCGGCGCTGACTCCAAATATGAAGGGCTATGCGTCTGCCCGGCAGGCCGCGATGGATGAAGTTGTCATTTTTGGCGCTGCCTCGGAGGCCTTTTCACAAAAGAATATCAACTGCAGTATCAGCGAGTCGCTTGAACGATTTCGGGAGGTTGCCCAGTCGGCCGCCCAAGACGGCATTCGTCTGCGGGGCAGCATCTCCTGCTGTCTCGGCTGCCCCTATGAGGGCGATGTGGCGCCTGCCAAGGTCTTGGAGGTGGTCGACCGCATGTCGGATCTGGGCTGCATCGAGATAGATATCGCCGATACCATCGGTGTCGGCACTGCCGATCAAGTGAAAAAAGTCTTTGATGTGTTGCTGCGTCGCTACCCGGCCAGCCGATTCAGCGGACACTTCCATGATACCTATGGCCAGGCAGTTGCCAATATCGTTGCGGCCCTGGAATCTGGCATTGCGATTTTTCACGGATCAGTGGCTGGCCTGGGCGGCTGTCCTTATGCCCGAGGTGCCTCTGGCAACGTCGCCACCGAAGACATCGTCTATCTCATGCACCGCATGGGTATTGAAACCGGCATTGATCTCACGCGGCTCGCAACGGCCGGCGCAGAAATTTCACGTGTGCTGGGCAGACCCAGCCAATCAAAGGCCGGCACGGCCTGGCTTGGCAAACACGCCGCCGCGCAGTGATGCAAAGACCGTTGCCCTAGGCGTAGCTGCGGGCGTCTTCGATTTGTTTTCCGTCGTCCAGAAGGCTGCCGACTGCAACGAATTTCACTTCGCATCGCAGCCGTGTGATTTCGCGGGCGGAGTCAATCAGGGCTGTGGTGATGTTGGCAGCGGCTGTTGCATCGGCAACTTCGCAGTGCAGAGTCATGGTGTCACTGCCAATCGCGCCAGAAAGAATAAGCCGAGCTTTTTTGATCTCCGGAAAATTTTTGATGATTTGTCCGACCTGGCCGGGATGGACAAACATGCCACGGACCTTGGTCGTCTGGTCGGCCCGGCCCAGCCAGCCCTTGATCCGCAGGTTGGTTCGGCCGCACGGAGTGGGCGACTGAATTGACTGCGGATCAATAGCCGAAAGGTCACCGGTAGCAAAACGAATCATCGGATATTCACGATTAAAGGTGGTGACCACAACCTCACCGACCTCGCCCACTGGCATCGTTGCAGATCCGCCCGGTTCAACAATCTCAACAATCGCGTCCTCGGTCACCACCATGCCCTGGGCGGGATCGGCAGTCTCGTAAGCGATCATGCCCAGATCGGCTGTGGCGTAGGCCTGGCCCACGCGGATGTTACGCTCTGCCAGCCATTGTCGGGTCGATGGGGTCAGGGCCTCACCCGAGACCATTGCTTTTCTCAGGCTCGATGTGGCTAGGCCCATTTCGGCGCCTTTTTCAATCAAAATTTTAAGAAAGCTGGGCGTGCCGGTGTAGCCAATGGGCTTTAACTGGGCAATCGCCTGAACCTGCTGTTCGGTCTGACCAATTCCGGCAGGCAGCACCCAGCAGCCTAACGCATGCAGTCCGCCTTCGATAATCCAGGCCCCGGGTGAGAGGTGATACGAAAAGCTGTTGTGTACCAAGTCACCGGCTTGAAAACCAGTCGCCCGCAGTGCACGCATCATGCCGAAATGATCGATGCTCATGCCTTGCGGCTCATAGATCGGGCCGGGCGATTGAAATACGCGACGCAGCTGTGTGAACGGCGCAGCTAAAAAACCCCCGAATGGCGGTGCAGAGGCCTGAAGTCCAGAGAGCGTTGACTTACGCGTGACGGGGAGCGCGGCCAGATCATTTAAGGACGACAGCTTTGTGGGATCGACTTTGTCGAGTGCCTGCCGATAAAACGGTGCATTGGCCTTGGCATGCGCAATCGTTTCACGCAGCCGGCCAAGCTGCGACTGCTCGCGCTCTGCCCGTGAGCGGCACTCCTGCGGATCGATAGTCATTGTCAGCGAGAGAACAATTTACGCCAGCCAGCGCTTGCGGCGGCGGTAGGACTTCACTTCTTTAAATGAACTGCGCTCTGATCCCGAGGATACGCCGAGATAAAACTCTTTGACGTCTTCGTTGTTGCGCAGGTCTTCGGCAGTGCCATCCATGACAATACGGCCGTTTTCGAGAATATAGCCATACTGCGCAAATCGCAGCGCGACGTTAGTGTTTTGCTCTGCAAGCAAAAAGCTCACGCCCTCACGGCTGTTGAGATCCTGCACGATATGAAAGACCTCTTCCACAATCTGCGGGGCAAGGCCCATCGAAGGCTCATCGAGCAAAATGGTTTCTGGGTTTGCCATCAATGCACGGCCAATCGCACACATCTGCTGCTCACCCCCCGAGGTGTAGGCGGCTTGAGAGTTACGGCGGGTTTTGAGCCGGGGAAAATAGTTGTAGACCTTATCGAGCGAAGCCTGCAGATCCCCTGAGGAGGCATTCCGGGTGTACGCACCCGAGAGCAGATTCTCTTCAATTGTTAGGTGGGCAAAGCAGTGCCGGCCCTCCATGACCTGCACCACCCCGCGTTTGACCAAATCAGCAGGGGAGAGGGCTTCAATACGCTCCCCCTTGTATTCAATGGAGCCCTTGGTGACTTCGCCCCGTTCGCCTTTTAAGAGATTGGAGACGGCCCGAAGGGTTGTGGTCTTTCCAGCACCGTTTCCGCCAAGCAGGGCCACGATGCCGCCTTGATGGAGTGCTAGAGAGACGCCCTTCAGAACCAGGATCACGTGGTTATAGATGACCTCGATGCCGTTTACGGTCAATACGGGAGAGGCAGCTGTCATCAGCGATCCTTGTTCTGTTGGGGCCTTATTGCTGACTTACGACTTGCAGTCGGCCTCAGGACGGCGTGCGATTTTCTTTTCCTTCGCATAGCCATCCGCAGAAGCGGTCACCATGGGACGCATGATCGCTTCGTCACCCTGCAGCCAGTCCGAGGACCAGTTGAACTTGGTGCCATCCCAAGTGTGGACCCGCGCCCATGCGGATCCCATATGGTCTGCGCATGAGGTCTGGATCGGGCTGAGTACGCCGGTAAAGCCCAGCTGGCCAAGACGCGCCCGGCCGATGTTCAGGTTCTCATAACCCCAGCGGGCCTGCTCACCGGTCATGACTTGGCCCTTGCCGTAACGCTCCTGTGCGCGGAAAACCCCTTCAACGGCAAGCATGGCACCCACAACACCGCGCATATAGAGCACATCGCCGACTTCAGCACGGGGGCCGGTTCCTTGGCCTTTATCGTGGATCCGCGACAGGATCTCTTTCACGACTTCAGAGTTTTTCTCAGATCCGTGCTGCATCATCACTGCGCTGTAGCCACGGGCTGCCGCGCCGACATCACGGAGATCAGGCTCAGCGCCGGACCACCAGGTGCCGATGACTTTATCCATGGGATAGCCGACGGCGACTGCCTCGCGGATCGCAGTCGGGGTCATGATGCCCCAGGTCTGGAGAATCACCCAATCAGGCCGCTGCTGACGAACCTGCAGCCAAATGGCTTTTTGCTCAACACCCGGTGCAGGGATGGGTAGCAGCTGCAGCGTAAATCCATGACGCTTGGCGCGCTCTTGCAAGATGGGCAGCAGTTCACGGCCAAAGGGGCTGTCGTGATAGCCCACCGCAATCTTTTTGCCTTTGAGCTTAGCCCAGCCACCCTCTTTGTTAGCGATATGCTGAATCACGGTGTCGCCCGCAACCCAGTAGTGGCCGATCAGCGGGAAATTCCACTTAAAGACCATGCCATCCGCAGAATCACTGCGGCCGTAGCCCGAGGTGATCATCGGGATTTTGTCAGCCGGGACCTTTTCGGTGAGCGCAAACGTAATGCCAGTAGACAGCGGCTGGATCACAGTGGCGCCACCATGCTTACCTTTTAAACGCTCATAGCACTCGACACCACGATCGGTCGCATAGGCGGTCTCACACTCCTCGACCAGGGTCATGACACCATTGATACCGCCACGGGCGTTGACCAGTTTCATGTAATCCCAATAGCCATTGGCGAACGGGGTCGCATTGGGGGCAACCGGCCCGGTCCGGCCTGTCAGGCTCGGAAAGAACTGGACCTTTGCCTGGGCAAGTGCCTGTGTCTGCATGCCCGCGGTGGCTAGGGCAAGGGCGGTCAGCGCACCTGCGAGTAGGGTTTTGGATCTCATCATGCGGTTGTCTCCTCTAGTTAAACCAACAGATCACGTTAGAAAGTAAAGTTTTA
>CAYXRY010000026.1:0-16871 GCA_964467545.1 uncultured Bordetella sp.
AGCCACACCATCCAGATTGAGCCCCACGATTGGATTGCGCATTATCTGGATGCAGTCGCGCGATTCAATGTGATCGTGCTGGACCTGTCACGGGATCTGTGGGGCTACATTGCATTGGGCTACTTCAGTCAAAAATTAAAAGCGGGTGAGGTGGGCTCTTCCACCATGCCGCATAAAGTCAATCCGATTGATTTCGAAAACGCCGAGGGCAATCTGGGGCTGGCCAATGCGGTGCTGGGCCACCTCAGCGACAAGCTTCCGGTGTCGCGCTGGCAGCGCGACCTGACCGACTCCACCGTGCTGAGAAATCTTGGGGTGGCCCTGGGCCACAGCCTTCTGGCCTACGACGCCGCCTTAAAGGGTCTGGGCAAGCTGCAGATCAACCGTTCCCGGCTGGCAGCAGACCTGGAGGCCGCCTGGGAGGTGCTGGCTGAGCCCATCCAGACGGTGATGCGCCGGCATGGCCTGGAGCAGCCCTATGAGCAGCTCAAGGCCCTAACGCGAGGCCAGGGGATGACCGAGGCCACCCTTCGCCAATTCATTGACGGCCTGGCCCTTCCCAGGGCCGAGAAGGACCGCCTGTTGGCGCTCACACCGGCAGGCTATGTGGGCCTGGCCGAGCAGCTCGCCCGCGAGGAGCTCGGCCACCGCTAGAGGTGCATGGTGCGTGCCTTGGGGCGGGCCGTGGGCCACCCCACGCGATCACTACTGGACTTTACCGATGCGCTTGACCACTTCAGCCAATTTCTTGGCATCGGTATCGACATATCGGCCGAACTCGGGAGCATCGAGAAACTGTATCGGGCTGCCAGAGGTGCTGATGATCTGGCGAACCTTTTCATCATTGGCGGCCTGGCGGACCGCATCACGCAGTTTGGCCACGATGTCATCCGGCGTGTTTGCAGGCACAAAAATGCCTGACCATTGCGCGAACTCGGCGGGAATGCCCAGCTCTTTAAAGCTTGGCACATCAGGCAGGGCGGCAAGCCGGCCCTCGCCCCAGTGGGCCAGTGCCCGCACCTTGCCGGATTTGATGTGACTGACCACCGATGCGGGGCCGGTGGCGAGTGCATCAACCTGGCCGCCCAGTAGGCCAATCACCGCGGGGCCGGCACCCGTATATGGAATGTGCGTGATGGAGAACTTCTCTGCGGCCTTCAGCTGCTCCATCGGTACATGCATGGTGCCGTAATTGCCCGAAGATCCATAGTTGAACTTGGTGGGATTTTTGCGCATGTCGACAACAAAATCCTTGTAAGTCTTCCAAGGGGTTTCTGCCCGCACCACCAGCACAGTGGGATCGGCCGTGATGCGCGCGATGGGTTTGAGTTGATTTAATTCATAGCTCGGTGCTTTGCCGAGAATGCGATCGGCCTCGGGAATTACCGAGACTGAAGACAGGGCCATCAAAATCGTATAGCCATCGGGCCTGGCCTTGGCCACATGCGCAAAGCCAATGCCGCCGCCCGCACCTGCACGATTTTCCACCACCACGCTTTGCTTCAAGATGCGGCCCATCGCTTCGGCCATCGGACGGCCCACGGTGTCAGCCACGCCTCCGGGCGGAAAGGGCACCACCATGGTGATCGCGCGGGCGGGGTAGGACTCCTGCGCCATGCCATGGGGCAGCGCTGCTGCGCCCAAAGCGGCCGCAAAGAATAATTGGGTCAGGCGTTGAAAAATGACTGAAGACATCATGAGTGCTCTCCTGGGGACAAACCGATCAACTCGATCGCATGGGTGGCTTAAAATCGCGACTCTTTCTATCCGGCTAGCGGACTTATGAAATTCGCGACGTTTAAAACCAACCCTACTGCAGCTGAGATTTTAGTCGGCATTGTCGCCGACGACGAACTCAGCATTCAGGCCCTTGGATTCGATGGGGCCCAGGCGGCCAGTGGTGTCGCCGCAGTGGTACGGGCCCAGGCGGCCGGCATAGCGCTGCCTGCCGCGGGACAGCGCTATGACCTCTCGGCCATTGAGTTGCTGGCGCCCTTTCCCCGGCCTGCGAGGAATATTTTCTGTGTCGGCAAAAATTATTTTGATCACGCCAAGGAATTTGCACAAAGCGGCTTTGACAGCAGCGCAAAGCCTGGTGACGACATTCCCGCCGATCCGATTTTTTTTACCAAGGTACCCGAAAGCGTGATTGCCTCCGGCCAGGCCATCGTCATCCCACAGGGGGTCTCAGAGGCCATCGACTACGAGGCCGAGCTGGCGGTGATTATTGGAAAACAGGCCAAGGGCATCGCCGAGGCAGACGCAATGGACTGCGTCTGGGGCTACACGATCGTGAACGATGTCACAGCACGCGATTGGCAGAATCGGCACAAGCAATGGTTTATGGGAAAAAGCTTCGATACCTTTTGCCCCATGGGGCCCTGGGCTGTGACCAAGGATGCGTGTCGGGGCGAGCAGACCCAGGTTCGCTGTTTTGTCAACGGCGAGTGCCGGCAGAATGCCTCGACCACCGATCTGATCTTCAAGATCCCGAAGCTGATTGCCACCGTATCTGCAGGCATCACGCTGTACCCGGGCGACATTATTGCCACCGGCACCCCTGTGGGCGTGGGCATCGGATTTAAGCCACCGAAATACTTACAGCGGGGTGACCGCGTGCGGGTAGAGATCGATGGCATCGGTGCCATCGAAAACCCAGTGATCTAGGGGGTGTAGACCTCGGGCCCGTCGTCTTTTTTCTTGACGGGCTTGACCAGGTCTTCGCGCTGAATGCCCAGCCACATGGTGATCGGTGCCATCACCAGCACCGAGGAATAAATTCCAAACACGATGCCAATGGTCAGCGCCAACGCGAAATAAAACAGGACTGGCCCGCCAAAAATGAGCATGGCCAGCACCATGGCCTCTGTGGTGCCGTGAGTGATGATGGTGCGGCTCATGGTGGCCGTGATGGCGTTATCAATGACTTCGGTCACAGAGGCCTTGCGCATCTTGCGAAAGTTCTCACGAATTCGATCGGCCACCACGACCGACTCGTTGACCGAGTAGCCCAACACCGCCAAGATGGCCGCGAGCACCGAGAGCGAAAACTCCCACTGAAAGGCTGCAAAGAACCCCACGATGATCACCACATCGTGCAGGTTGGCGATGATGGCAGCCACCGCGAATTTCCACTCAAAGCGAATCGCCAAGTAGATCATGATGCCGATCACCACAAACAGCAGCGCCAGCGCGCCATCGGTGGCAAGTTCTTCGCCTACCTGCGGGCCAACGAACTCCACACGGCGCAGCTCAACATTAGGTGTCGCCGCCTTCAGCGCCGCCATCACCTTTTCGCTTTGCTCGCTGGTGGCTTTTGCGGCCGCTTTCTCATCCGCACCCGCCTGCTCAGAACGCAGGGGCAATCGAATCAACAAATCGCGCGAGGTGCCAAAGTTTTGGACCTGGGCATCGGCATAGCCCAGGTCTTCAACGACTTTGCGGACTTGGGCCAGCGGTGCAGCCTGAGGATAGGAGACCTCCATCACGGTGCCACCGGTGAACTCAATTGAGAAATGTAGGCCCCGAATGGCGATGAAGGCTACCGCGGCGATGAATGTGGCCACTGAGATCAGATTAAAGATCAGCGCATGCCGCATAAAGGGGATGTCTTTTTTAATTCGGAAAAATTCCATCTGCTGATCCCCCTAGCCGATTGAGAGCTTGGCCAGTTTTTTCTTGCCGCCGTACCAAAGGTTCACCAAGCCGCGCGAGAAAAATACCGCTGAAAAAATCGATGTGAGAATGCCCAGGCAGTGCACCACTGCAAAGCCCCGCACCGGCCCTGAGCCAAACACCAAAAGGGCGACTCCTGCAATCAGAGTGGTGACATTTGAATCCAGAATCGTGGCCCAGGCGCGGTCATAGCCCTGCTGAATGGCGGCCTGCGGGCTGAGTCCATTGCGCAACTCCTCTCGGACGCGCTCATTGATGAGTACATTGGCATCAACCGCCATGCCCAGGGTGAGTGCGATGGCTGCAATGCCCGGCAGGGTGAGTGTGGCCTGCAGCAGCGACAAGATGGCAAATAAGAGCAATAGGTTCACCGACAAGGCGGCGACGGAAAATGCGCCAAAGATCAGGTAGTAGGCCATCATGAAAATGCCAACAGCGATGAATCCGTAGAGCGTGGAATTAAAGCCCTTTTTGATGTTGTCGGCGCCCAGGCTCGGGCCGATCGTGCGCTCTTCAATAATTTCCATAGGCGCAGCCAGCGATCCCGCCCGCAGCAGCAGTGCCACATCCGCGGCCTCGGTGGTGGTCATGCGGCCAGAGATCTGCACACGACCGCCCGGAATTTCACTGCGAATCACCGGCGCAGTGACCACCTCGCCCTTGCCTTTTTCCACAAGCAAGATGGCCATGCGCCGGCCGATGCTCTCGCGAGTGACATCACGAAATACCCTTGCGCCTTTTGAATCTAGGCTCAGATGCACGGCAGGCTCGCCGGGGTTTTGCGAATCAAAGCCGGCCTGCGCGTCGGTAAGACTCTCGCCGGTGAGAATCACTTCGCGCTTTAACAGAATCGGGCCGCCACCACGCTCAGTGAATATTTCAAGGCCCGCTGGAGTGCGTCCCGTGGCCAGGGCGTTGAGGGCCTCAAGGCTGTCTTCGACCATGCGAATTTCAAGCGTCGCTGTTCGGCCGAGAATGTCTTTGGCCTTGGCCGTGTCCTGCACGCCGGGCAGCTGCACGACAATGCGCTCTGGCCCCTGCTGCTGAATGACAGGCTCGGCCACGCCGAGTTCATTGACACGATTGGACAGCGTGGTGATGTTTTGCTTTAAGGCGTAATCGCGAACACGTTTCTCAGTTTCGGGCCGCATCGTGCCGATGAGGGCAGGCTCACCGCCCACAGAGGCCTCGGCCCAATTCAGATCAGGAATCTGGGTGTTCAGAAGCTCACGGGATTTTTGACGGGTCTCGGCCTCACGAAAACGAATCTCAATTCCCTGTGCCGTGCGGCTGATGCCGCCGTGACGCAGGTTTTTATCGCGCAGAAGTGTCCGGGTGTCAGTCACCAAGACATCCATGCGCTTTGACAGGGCTGCGGGCATATCCACCTGCAGCAAGAAGTGCACACCACCGCGCAGATCCAGGCCGAGATACATTGGCAGGGCCCGCATGGCCGACAGCCAGCCCGGCGAGCTGGACACGAGATTCAGCGCAACAACAAATCGAGGATCTTTGGGATCGGTGTTCAAGGCTTTGTCGATTGCATCTTTGGCCTTGAGCTGCGTGTCGGTATCGGGCAGGCGAATTCGCACGCTTGCGCCTTCGAGTGCGACTGCCTCGGCGGAGATGCCGGCAATCTGCAGGGAGCGACTGACCCGATCGGCAGTCTCTTGATCCACCTTCACGGTGGACTTTGCGCTGGAGACCTGAACTGCCGGCGCCTCACCAAAAAAATTCGGCAGCGTGTACAGCAGGCCAAAGGCCAGCGCGACCACCATGACGATGGCACGCCAGATGGGAAGCTTATTCACTGCTTAGATGCTCTTGATGGTGCCCTTGGGCAGCAGGGTCTGAATTGCCTGCTTTTGCAGATGAATATTCACTGGGGCCTCGCTGCCCACATTCAGCGTGACGTAGGCCTCGTCGATCTCGGTGATCTTGCCCACCACACCGCCGGCCGTGACCACCTCATCGCCTTTGCTCAGCGCAGCCAGCATGGACTTGTGCTCTTTTGCACGCTTCATTTGGGGCCGGATCATCAAAAAGTAGAGCACGACAAACATCAGGATGAGTGGAATAAAACTCATCAGCGAAGACTCGGGCGTGCCGCCGGCAGCCTGCGCAAAAGCGGGGGAAATCAGCACGGACAACCTCCTTTGGAAAAGGCCACAAGTATACCGGCGGCGCCCGACCTCACTAGGCCTCTACACCCCGGGCCCGGTCTTGGTGAAAGGCCTTTCGCCAGGACTCGAATTGGCCGGCCGAAATCGCTTCGCGCATCTGCCGCATGAGGTCCAGATAGAAGTACAGGTTGTGCACGGTGGCCAAGTGGGCGCCGAGGATTTCCTGAACTTTTTGCAGGTGATAAAGATAGCTTCTGGAAAAAGGGGGGCGGGCATCGCCGTGGCGCTGGGGATCGCAGACTGGGCAGTGACAGGAAGGATCAATCGGGCCTAAATCGTTGCGATAGCGGGCATTGCGAATCTTCAAATCCCCATACCGCGTAAACAGCCATCCATTGCGGGCATTGCGCGTGGGCATCACGCAATCAAACATATCGACCCCCTGGGCAACACCCTCTACCAGATCTTCTGGCGTGCCCACTCCCATGAGATAGCGGGGCTTGTCTGCCGGCAAAATCGGCGTCGTGGTCCGAAGCATGCGAATCATGTCCTCTTTCGGCTCACCGACCGACAGGCCGCCGATGGCGTAGCCATCGAATCCGATTTCCAGAAGGCCCGATGCGGATTCGGCACGCAGTGCTTCCATCATGCCGCCTTGCACGATGCCAAAGAGTGCGTTGGGATTTGCTGACTCATGAAAGGCCTGATGCGAGCGCTTCGCCCAGCGCAGCGACAGCCGCATGGACTGGGCAGTCTCCTCATGCGTTGCGGGGTAAGGCGTACATTCATCAAACACCATCACAATGTCGGAGTTCAGCACAGTTTGAATGCGCATCGACTCTTCCGGGGTAAGAAAAAGCTTATCGCCATTGACTGGCGACCGAAAGGCAACACCTTCTTCGGAAATTTTGCGCAGCTCTCCCAAGCTCCAGACCTGAAATCCTCCCGAGTCCGTGAGAATCGGCTTGGACCAATTCATGAACTGATGCAGGCCGCCGTGTTGGCCCATGACTTCAAGGCCAGGCCGAAGCCAGAGATGAAAGGTGTTGCCCAACACGATCTGCGCGCCAATCGCGTTGAGGTCAGCGGGTGCTGCCGCCTTGACCGCGCCATAGGTGCCGACCGGCATAAAGATGGGGGTCTCCACCGTGCCGTGGCGAAGTGTCAATCGGCCGCGGCGGGCTGCGCCATCGGTCTGGAGAAGTTCGAACTTCATACGTGTTGCGGGCAGAACATGGCGTCCCCGTAGCTAAAGAATCGATAGCGTGCATCGATTGCATGCTGATAGGTGGTCCGCATCTTGTCATAACCGATGAAGGCCGCCACCAGCATCAAGAGGGTCGACCTGGGCAAATGAAAATTGGTCAGTAGGCTATCGACCATCTGAAATGAGTAGCCGGGCCGAATGAATAGATTTGTCTCCCAGCTGCCTGCTCGAACCCGCGGTGAATCGCCTGCAGCCGTGTCTCTGACAGCGCCCGACTCCAAAGTGCGCAGGCTGGTGGTGCCCACCGCCACCACCCGAGATCCCCTGGCCTTTGCGGCGTTGATCACTGCTGCCGTTTCGGCAGAAATCTCGCACCACTCACTGTGCATTTGATGCTGATCAATCTGATCCACACGGACCGGCGCGAAGGTTCCTGTTCCCACATGCAGTGTGACCGATGCCCGCTGGATGCCTTTGTCCATCAAGGCCTGCAGGAAGGGTTCATCGAAATGCAGGCCCGCAGTCGGTGCAGCCACCGAACCGGGGTTCTGGGCGTAGACGGTCTGATAGCGCTGCACATCCAGGGCATTGGGCCGGTGAGAAATATACGGGGGCAGCGGAATCTCGCCATCGACTTCTAAAATCTCCAAGACCGGCCGATTGAATTGCAGCAGAAAACGGTCCCGGGTCTCGCCGTATCGGCTCAGCACGATCGCCGCCGATTCGCTGCTGCCCTCTACGGTCAGCGGGGTGTTGTCTGTGGTTTTTTTACTTGATCGCAGCAGGGCCACGGCCTGCTGATTTTCCAAAATACGCTCAATCAGAATCTCGACTTTTCCGCCTGTTGGCTTGATGCCATAAAGCCGCGCAGGAATGACTTTTGAATTGTTAAACACCAGCACATCACCAGGGTGTAGAAGATCCAACAGATCGGTGAATTGCTGATCCTTTACCGGGTCGGCAACCACCAAAAGCCTGCTGTCGGATCGACGCTGTGTGGGCTGCTGGGCAATCCGATCCTCGGGCAATTCAAAATCAAAATCCGATAACTGCCAGCTTCGCAAAGACTCCGACTTCAACGGCCGCTCCCCAGTCTGGCCACCAGCCAGGCGGCGATGAGCGATTTCAAAACATCACCCGGCAAAAAAATGATGCTGGCCATTGCTGCCTTTGACAGCGTGAGCTCCGTGCGCAACGCAATGCCCGGCACGCCAAAGGCATAAATCACCACAATGCCGCCCACCCAGCAGGCGATCAAGGCTGCCAGAAAACGCCGCGATGGCAGCCAGACATTGAGACGCTCAAAGGCCGCGCCGCAGGCCCAGGCGCCCGCCACCCAGCCGATTAAAAATCCGATGGTGGGTCCAAAAAAAACACCAAGGCCGCCGCGTCCGCCAGACAACACCGGTGCGCCCATGGCAACGACAAACAAAAACAGCAGCACCGCCAGAACACCACGTCGGGGCCCCAGCATCAAGCCGGCCAGCATGACCCCCAGGGTCTGGGCGGTAACAGGCACGCCCGCAGTAAACGGCAGATCAAACTTTGGGATCAGGCCCATCACTGCAATCAGTGCAGCAAATAACGCAATCCGAACAAGATCTCGTGTGGTCAACATCAAGACAGTGTAGACGAGGGGTCGGATCGAGCGCCCGCGGGGCTTACCCAAGCGGGCGTTTTTTGGCCTCTCGCGCAGCGATCGATTCCGCGATCTGATCTGTTCTGCGCAGGGCCTGAGAAAAAAAAGCTGCCAACAAAAAAGGTTTTGGTCGCCGACTGCTGCGCGCCCGATAAGCCCAGCGCTGGGCCTGCCACTGCTGGGCCAGCAATGGCACGAAACGAATCATCAGGGCTACCGCAAAGGCGAGCTGCCGCCGCATGTTTCCTCGCCGATCCAGGGGCGCAAAAAGTAGGCTTGTGATTTCCAAAAGCCGTTGAAGCGGCGTGGTCATGGTGATGAGGTCTGCCAGCATCACCATCATCAGAAGCCGCACGACCGTATTGGCTGCCTGACTCCAGTCCATCACCAGGCCCTGAAAAACCCCGAGGGCCGCAATGAGCACCACCAGGCTGCGCAGCCCGAGCAGCCGCTGCCGGCCCGGCCGGCCCAGTGATGCGTAAGCCAGTGCGAGAAGCAGCACCACTGGTATGAGGCTGATCCATTCTTTGACAAAGAGCAGGCCAATGGAGGCCAGCCCAAGGCCAGCTAATTTCACTGCCGCGGGAATGCGATGCAGCCATGTTTGACCCGAGAGATAAAGCGAAATCATTCGGACTGAACGCGGCGACGGTAGGCGGAGATCACCGCATCGGCCGGCCCATCGGCCTGGACTTGGCCCTGATCGAGCCAGATCACGCGGGGAAAGTCCTGCAGCAGCTCGAGGTCGTGGGTGGCCATGATCACCTGCTGCGGCAGCGATTTGATGATCCGCATGACTTGATTGCGGCTGACAAGATCCAGACTCGCACAGGGCTCATCCAGCAATACAGTGTCGGCCCCATCGACCAGGACCTCAAACAGGCAGAGGAGTTGTTTTTGTCCGTCGCTGAGTTCATGCACAGCGCGCGACTCGAATTCCATCGCACCGAAATCACGCAGCACCAACTGCGCACAGGCACGGGCCTCCTGCTCGCTGCGGCCCCGCTCGCGCAGGCCAAAACAGAGCTCCTCCATCACCGTCGGAAACAAAAGCTGATGCTCTGGATTTTGAAACACAATACCGACTGAGCCAGGCCGGCGAATCACGCCAGAATCTGCGGTAAGCAGGCCCTTCATCAGCCGCAGTAGCGAGCTTTTGCCGGAGCCGTTTCTGCCAATCAGGCCAATACGCGGCTCACTCAACGACAGCGAGAGATCCCGAAACACGGGCGACTGATCACGCGTGAGATGAATACGGCTGAGTTCCATCGCCGGTATACTAAGGTCCTTTTCTGCCCGCCGGGGTGGTGGAACTGGTAGACGCGCCGGACTCAAAATCCGGTGCCAGTGATGGCGTGAGGGTTCGAGTCCCTCCCTCGGCACCACGGCCGGACCGGCCGTCGCTTGCACCGCTGAAAATGCGAAAATCCTGGCTATGCAGCGCCCTGAGTTCGTTCACCTTCGCATTCACTCGGAATATTCGATCGCAGACGGCATCGTTCGGCTTGAAGCGGCAGTCCAGAAGGCGGCCAGCGATCATCAGCCCGCCTTAGCGATTACGGATCTCGGCAATACCTTTGCTTACATCAAGTTTTACAAGGCGGCCCGCGCTGCTGGCGTCAAGCCGATTCTGGGCGCCGATGTATGGATATCAAACTCCGTCGATCGGGATCGGCCTTTCCGCTTGCTGCTGCTGGCGCAAAACGATCTTGGCTACAAAAATCTTTGCGAGCTGCTGACACGGGCATGGCTGAAGAACTCTTACCGTGATCGGGGCGAGGTCAGAACCGAATGGTTCACCGAGCCAGGCACTCATGGCCAGGGGTCACTTGCCGATGGCTTGATTGCACTATCCGGTGGGCTCGCCGGAGAGATTGCCGATGCACTGGCGAAATCAAAATCGGCAATGCAGTCTGGGCCGGCCGATGCCATTTTGCAGCGTTATCTCGCTGCGTTTGGTGATCGTTTTTATCTTGAGCTGCAGCGGGCGGGCCATCCCGGAGAGGAGCCTTACATTCGTGGTGCGGTCTCGCTGGCGCTGCGGCATCAGGTGCCCGTGGTGGCGACCCATCCGGTGCAGTTTCTTGAGCCCGAGGATTTTCGCTCACACGAGGCGCGGGTCTGCATCGCCGAGGGCGAGACGCTGGCCAGTGGCCGCAGGCAGCGCCGCTTCACCGCATCGCAGTACCTGGCCTCGCAGGCAGAGATGGTGGAAAAATTTTCTGATCTGCCGCAGGCCCTTGCCAACTCAATTGAAATTGCCCGGCGATGTTCGGTCACGCTGCAGCTGGGCCGGCCGCAGCTGCCGAATTTCCCAACGCCCAACGGTGAGAGCCTGGAAGACTATCTGCGCTTGAGCGCCCGCGAGGGCCTGGAGCAGCGGCTGATCGAGCGATTTGTGAATTCCGAGATTCGCGATCGTCATGCAGCGTCTTATCGCGAACGGCTTGAGATGGAGATCAAAACCATTATCGATATGGGATTTCCTGGTTATTTTTTGATCGTGGCCGATTTCATCAACTGGGCCAAACGCAATGGAGTTCCCGTGGGGCCGGGCCGTGGCTCGGGTGCGGGCTCGCTGGTGGCGTATAGCCTGGGGATTACCGATCTGGATCCCATTCCCTACGCCTTGCTGTTTGAGCGGTTTCTCAATCCCGAGCGGGTCTCCATGCCCGACTTTGACATCGACTTCTGCCAGGACAATCGCTACAAAGTCATTGACTATGTGCGCAGCAAATACGGCAAGGATGCGGTCAGCCAGATCGTGACGTTTGGCACGATGGCCTCAAAAGCGGTGATTCGTGATGCCGGCCGGGTGTTGAATCTGCCCTACAACTTTTGCGATCAACTCTCCAAGCTGATTCCAGTGGTCCAAAACAAGCCGCTGTCACTTGAGGAAGCAAAAAAAGAAGAGCCCATACTCGCGGAGCGCGCGGAAAAAGAAGATGAAGTCCGCGAGCTTTTGGCGCTGGCGCGGCCGCTCGAAGACCTCACGCGCAATGTCGGCATGCATGCCGGTGGCGTGCTGATTGCGCCTGGCCGGCTCACCGATTTCTGCCCGCTGTATCAGGCGCCGGGCTCGGAGGGCAGCGACGGCATTGTCTCGATGTACGACAAAGACGATGTCGAGGCGGCAGGCCTAGTGAAGTTTGATTTTCTAGGCCTACGAAATCTCACCATCATTCAGATGGCCGTGGATTACATCAATGGCCTTTATCCCGATCGGCACCTCACGCTACGCGAGCTCGATGGCTTTAATGACCCTGCTGCCTATCAGGTGCTGCGTGATGCCAATACCACTGCCATTTTCCAGGTGGAATCGGATGGCATGAAAAAGCTGCTCGCCAAGCTGCAGCCTGATCGCTTTGAAGACATCATTGCTGTACTGGCGCTGTATCGGCCCGGGCCTTTGAATTCCGGCATGGTCGATGACTTCATCAAACGCAAGCGCGGAGAGCAGCAAATTGATTACTTTCATGACTCGCTGAAGGACTGCCTATCGCCGACGTACGGCGTGATTGTCTATCAGGAGCAGGTGATGCAGATTGCCCAGATCATTGCCGGCTACTCGCTGGGCGGCGCGGATTTACTGCGTCGGGCCATGGGCAAGAAAAAGGCCGAGGAGATGGCCCAGCAGCGCGCCATTTTTGTCAATGGCGCGCTTGCCAAAGGCCATAGCCAGTCCTTGGCCACTCGGCTTTTTGATCTGATGGAGAAGTTTGCCGAATACGGCTTTAACAAATCCCACACCGCAGCCTACGCAGTGCTCACCTATCAGACCGCCTGGCTCAAAGCCCATCACACTGCGGAGTTTATGGCGGCGACGCTTTCGGCCGATATGGATGACACCGATAAGGTGGCTTTTTTCTTAGCCGATACGCTGGCCAACGGTGTGAAAGTCTTGGCGCCCAACATCAACACTTCTGCGTATCGGTTTGAGCCGATCACTCTGCCCCAGAGCGCTGGAGCGCCGCCTTCGGCAGACACGCCGGCGAAGCGGCCCACGCTGCAAATTCAATATGGATTGGGTGCCATCCGAGGCGTCGGTGAAAAAGCAGTGCTCAACATTCTCTCTGCCCGCCAGCAGGGCGGGCCGTTTGATTCACTGTTTGACTTCTGCCAGCGTATCGATCGGCGGATCGTGAACCGACGCGCCGTGGAAGCACTCGTCAAGGCAGGCGCCTTTGATTCACTGCACGAGAACCGGGCTCAGCTGCTTGCCTGCGTTGGGCTAGCCATCAATGCCGCCGATCAGGCTCATGCAAACGTACACCAGAGCGGTTTATTTGAGGACCCTGCGCAGTCGGCCCAGGCCATCGAGATGCCGAAAGTGGCGGCCTGGAATGAGCGCGAGCAGCTTCTCGAAGAAAAGCAGGCCCTAGGGTTTTGTTTTTCTGGTCATCTGTTTGCATCGTATGCGCCGGAAATTCGACGATTTATCTCCATCACACTGAATCGACTGAATCCCTCACGCGATCCGATATGGATCACCGGCATTGTCAGTGCCAGCCGCGCCCAGATGACCAAGCGCGGCATGATGCGTATTGTCGAGATTGATGATGGAACTGCCAGGCTGGAGCTCACCGTGTTTTCCGAGCTCTGGGACCGTTATCGCCACTCCATCAAAGTCGATGAGCCCTTGATTGTGTGTGCGAGAGTTGAAAACGATGATTTCTCAGGTGGGCTTCGGGGCGCGGCCACTGAGCTGCTGACACTGGGCGAGGCGCGCGTTAAATTTTCAATGGGCCTGCGACTGAACCTGACTTCGGGCGATGCTGCGCCGGAAAAGATCCGCAGCCTGCTGGAGCCCTTCAGGGCGCCGCGGCAGGGCTGCCCCATTATTTTCAGGCTGCTGCGCGAGGGCGCCCAGTGTGATATCCAGCTGCCCGAGGATTGGCGTGTCAAGCCCGAAGAGGACCTGATCCGAACGCTGGCGGAACACCTGCCCCGGGAGTCAGTTGAGGTCATTTATCGCTCGTGATTGATCGCCTGAAATCGCAGGGATTTCCAGGCGCTGCAGCACCAGGCGGTTTAAAATTGGCTGGTGAAAATTCCCGAAGCCATCAGCGGACTCATTGGCCCGATTCGTGCCATTCGTCGGGATATCCATGCCCATCCTGAACTGAAATTTGAAGAGCACCGCACCGCAAGCCTGGTGGCCCAAGAGCTGCGGGACTATGGCTGCGACCGGGTCGTGACAGGGCTGGGCAAGACCGGCGTGGTGGGGCTGATCAAGGGCCATCGCCCCACCGTGTCAGGGCAGCAACGCACGATGATTGGACTGCGGGCGGATATGGATGCTCTGCCCATGAGTGAACTGAATACCTTTGCGCATGCGAGTCGGCATGCGGGCAAGATGCATGCATGTGGCCATGATGGCCATACCGCCACACTGCTGGCGGCGGCAAAAGCAATGTCGTTGGACCGTGATTTTGCTGGCAGCGTTGTCTTGATCTTTCAGCCCGCCGAGGAGGGGGGTGGTGGCGCGAAGGCCATGATTGAAGATGGTTTATTTGAACAGTTTCCCTGTGATGCAGTGTTTGCCATCCACAACTGGCCAGGACTAAAGGTCGGCGAATTTGGCATGAACCCGGGCGCAATGATGGCGTCAAGCAATGAGTTTGAAATTATGGTGCGCGGCAAGGGTGCCCATGCGGCCATGCCCCACTTGGGGGTGGATCCGGTGCTGATTGCCAGCCATCTCATTCTCGCCTTTCAGAGTCTGGTCTCGCGGGAGACCAAGCCGATTGATGCCACTGTGCTCTCGGTGACCCAGGTCCATGCGGGCGAAGCCACGAATGTGATTCCCGATCACTGCGTGATGAAGGGCACGGTGCGGACTTTCTCGCTGCAGGCACTTGACACCATTGAGGCCGGAATGCGCCGGATTTGCAGCCAGCTGCCAGGTGCCTTTACGGCGCAGGCCGATTTTCAGTTCAACCGCAACTATCCCCCCACCATCAACCATCGCCATGAGGCAATGTTTGCAGCGGATGTTGCTGCTGACATCGTGGGGGAGACGATGGTGCAACGAAATGTAGAGCCGACCATGGGCGCAGAGGACTTTGCCTACATGCTCTTGGAAAAACCCGGCGCCTATATCTTTCTTGGCAATGGAGATGCCAGTGGGCTGCATCGGTCGCAGGGCCATGGCCTTGGGCCCTGTACCCTGCACAATCCAAGTTATGACTTTAATGACGACCTCATTCCGATTGGGGCGACCTTCTGGCAGCTGCTGACCAAGAGGTTTTTGGCCTAAGGCTTATCATGCGGCTGCTATCTCCTTTGGATCAACTCTTCGGTGCTGCCGACCATTTTCTGCGATCGATTGCGACCACACCGCCGAGCCGTCGGGCCTATCCTGCCAAGGGCATGGATGAGCCGTCACTGTCAGAAGAAGAGAGGAAGCTCTCAGCGGCTCTGATGCGCGTGAATCACTCGGGTGAGGTTGCTGCTCAGGCGCTCTATCAGGGCCAGGCCATGACCGCCAAATCTCCTGAAACAGTTCGCCTGCTCAAAGAGGCAGCGGCAGAAGAGACTGATCACCTGAACTGGACGGCCCAGAGGATTCAGGCCCTTGGCGGTCGGCCGTCGCTGTTGGCGCCAATTTGGTATGCGGGTGCATTTGCACTGGGGGCGATTGCTGGCCGCATGGGAGATCGCGTGTCCTTGGGATTTTTGGCAGAGACCGAACGGCAGGTCGAACAGCATTTGATGCAGCATATGGAGCGGCTGCCTGCCGCCGATGAGGCCTCGCGGGCAGTGGTGGCCCAGATGAGGGAAGATGAAAACAAACACATGCAGACCGCCTTGGGCGAAGGCGCTGCCGATCTGCCGCGGCCGGTGCAACTCGCCATGCGGGCCAGTGGCGGGCTGATGACCCGCGTGGCCCACTACCTGTAGCGACACAATGGATATCAAGGGCGAAGCACAGATTCCTGCCAGTCTGAAAACGGTCTGGGCCGGATTAAACAGCACTGATGTGCTGCTGCAGGCTATTCCGGGCTGTGAATCAATCGAACGTATTTCTGAAAATGAATTACAGGCAAAAGTCATGATCAAGCTCGGGCCGGTGACGGCCCGCTTCAGCGGCAAAGTCAGCATGACCGACATTCGGCCTCTGGAGGGCTACACCCTGCATTTCGAGGGCTCGGGTGGTGCAGCGGGCTTTGCCAAAGGCAGCGCAGAGATTCATCTTCAAGAAAGCGGCGGGGAGACAAGGCTCACGTATACCGCCAAGGCCTCCATCGGCGGAAAGCTTGGCCAGCTGGGCAGCCGACTGATCGAAGGATCGGCCCGAAAACTTTCTGCCGATTTTTTTGCCTCATTCGCGCAGGCGGTCGCACCGGGCAGGGCCAGCGCCCCTGCGCAGGCAGAAGATGGATCAGCAGGCCCGTCGGCTTCTTCACCCGCCTCGCCATCAAGAACGATCAAGCCTCGGCTGATGTGGCTGGCGGCAGCTGCTGCCGCTGCCCTCGTCATTGCCACAAGTGTCTTTGGCCAATAGCGAAGGGCAAAGCACGGAATGCTCCGCTTTAACGCGGCAGCTTTAAGGTATCGATACCCTGCAGCGGTCCCAAGGGATTGCGCCGCGTTTCATCTTCGCGGACTTGGGGCTTGCCGCTGATGAGCTTATAGACCACGAGATCGTTTTTCACGAGCCAGACGGCATTGAACTCCCATCCAGTGGTCATGGTCTTGCGGTTGAAATTAAAAAAATCCAGCCAGAAATTACCGTATCGGTCTCGGCGCAACATTTTTTGATCCAGCTCATAACCCTGACAGTCGGTACGGACCCGAATGCAGTCCATGACGCCGGGGTCTAAGCGATAGCCATCGACACTACCTGGCGGGACGAAGCGGCGAATAACTTCGGAATAGTTCAGCAGTGAGATATTCGGATTGCGGCCAGGATGAAGCCCCAGGGCCTCCAACTCGGCACGGGTGGTCTGATAGGGAACGATCTGCGCAAAGGTGAGACGGGCCTCATCAAAACTTTTCCAGGGCCCCTCGACTGTGCTTTTGGCGTCCGGCAGCAGGCCTGCACAGCCGACCACCGACAGTGCCAGGCCGGCCCACAGCATGCTGAGTCGCCAAGAGTTCTTGATCACCACAGCGGAGTCTGACCAAAAACAAAACCCCCGGCACCACATGGGCCGGGGGTTTTGGAAGGGGAGCCTGACGATGCCCTACTTTCACGACAGTTAAGTCACTATCATCGGCGCAA
>CAYXRY010000027.1:0-16649 GCA_964467545.1 uncultured Bordetella sp.
GCGGCGTTGCCAATCAGCGCCATGCAGCGGCCGCCCGAATAACAGTAAGACAGAATCGGTGCGGGGTGGCTTGCGAGCAGCTTGCCCATCTCCTGCGCATCGCGGGCCGTTCCGCCATCTCCACTGACAGGAAGAAACGCAAACTGAAGTCCGATGGCTTCGGCCTGCTGACGAATTGACTCAGCAGTGGGCTGTCCGGGGCCGTATTCGTTATCCGGCCGATTGCAAATAATGCTCTTAAAGCCCATATCGGCGAGGCCTTGCACATGCTCGGGGCCGATTTGGCCGGTAATTGCGATTTTCTCGGTGAGCCAGCGGACGGGATGTGTCATGGGTGCACCAAGTCTATCGCTTAGCATGTTTGATCGTTTTCATCGCTGCTTCGGCCTCGAGCAGGGAGCTTAAGACTTTATCAGCGTGCACACGGAAGGTGTCGCCCGCTGAGGTCAGCGCCACCTTTCGGCCAGATCTCAGAAATAAGGCCAAGCCCAGCTCCTCTTCGAGCTCTTTAATCTGCATTGAGACCGCCGGCGCTGAAAGATGCATCTCCTCGGCCGCGCGAGAAAAGCTGAGATGCCGCGCTGCAGCCGAAAAGATTCGAATTTGCCGGAGACTCAGATTTTTCATCAGCAAAACCAATGATCTGCTTGAAAAGCTGTTACCTTAACTTATCGAACATCCCATGTGACAGGCAATGCATCGCAGACTCGATGATTTTTTGGCCCAAGGCCTTGCGGGCCGAACGCATGGCCAGGAGCTCTTGGCCCTGGTCATGGCGATTGCCGATGCGGTGGGGGCCATTTCTGCGAATTCCGCAAAAGGCCGGCTGGTCGGGCAGGCGGGCGGCCCCAACATCGGGCCAGAAGCTTTAACGTCTGCAGCCCTGGAGCACGCCACCATCACCTTTTTTGATGCGGTATCGGGCCCGGACTTAGCCGAAGTAATTTTTCAATCCAGGCCGGCTTTGACCCCGGGACCAAAGCAGAGGGCGCCGCTACTGAAGACCGCAATCACCGCCTTAGAGGGATCAGCGAATTTTGTGTTCAATGCCACTGCGGGTTCGATCTTTGGCGTCTGGCCGTCGAGCCCTTGGCCGCCTGGCGCGGCAGCCGATGCATTGCCGTCAGACCACAATCCGATAGCGGCGGGCTACGCGATCTATGGCCCAGCGACCTTACTCGTACTGACGATTGGCGATGGTACGCACGGCTTTACCTTGGACCGTGAATCCGACAGGTTTCTTTTGACCCACCCTGGGCTGCAGATCCCGGATGCGGCCGATGAGTTCGCAATCGATGTGGGCCGCGAGCGTTTCTGGGAGTCACCGGTGCGCCGCTACATCACCGAATGCAAGTTGGGAAAGGCGGATATCCGCGGCCGAGATTTTCAACTCCGCTGGAGCGCCAGCATCGTTGCCGATCTTCATCGCATACTCATGCACGGCGGAGTTGCCCTTTACCCCCGCGGGCAGGAAGATCCCGGCCATCGATTTTTACTCACCGAGGCTGCGCCGATCGCCATGCTGGTCGAGCAGGCCGGGGGCCTGGCCACCACGGGCCGGCAGCGGATTGCGCAGCTGCAGGTCCGCCAGACCCAGGAGCTCGTGCCATTGATTTTTGGGGCGCGCTCAGAATGCGAGCGGCTAGAGCGCTACCATCACGAGCACGATAATGGCATCGAAGAGCGCTATTCGTCGCCGTTATTTAAGGAACGTTCTTTATTTCAATAATCAGGGGAACCTCAACGCAGCGGTATCCCTGAGGAAGGCCTTTCATGTCGGTGCGTTATCCCATCGTTGCAATCACAGGCTCATCGGGGGCTGGAACCACCTCGGTGATGAGCAGCTTTCAGCATATCTTTCGCCGTGAGGGAATTCGGGCGCAGATCTTTGAAGGCGATTCCATGCATCGCTTTGATCGTCAGGCCATGCGTGCCGAGATTGAGCGGCAGGCCCAGCTTGGCAATCCGAGCTTTAGCGATTTTGGCCCCGAGGCCAACCTCTTAAAAGAGCTCGAAGAGACATTCTCGACATTTGCGCAGACGGGATGCGGTCGCGTGCGTCGGTATATTCACGATGCTGTTGGCGCAGCCGAGTCGGGATGCGAGCCTGGCACCTTCACCGACTGGCAGGACATGATTTCCCCGGCGGATTTATTGTTCTACGAGGGGCTTCACGGCGGCTATGTCGGGCCGCAGGTCAATGTGGCAAAGCATGTAGATCTTTTGGTCGGGGTGGTGCCTACCATTAATTTAGAGTGGATTCAGAAATTATTGCGGGATAAGACCACGCGCGGCTACTCGCAGGAGGCAGTCGTTGATACGATTCTGCGCCGCATGCCGGATTACATTAATCATATTGTTCCGCAGTTTTCGAGAACCCATGTCAATTTTCAGCGGGTTCCTACCGTGGATACATCCAATCCTTTCATCGCCCGGGATATTCCGACGGCCGATGAGAGCATGGTCGTCATTCGATTTGCCAACCCGAAGGGAATCGACTTTCCGTATCTGTTATCGATGCTGCATGATTCCATGATGACGCGGCCGAACACGCTGCTCATTCCCGGGGGAAAAATGGGCCTGGCCATGCAGCTCATCTTCACGCCGATGATTCTTCGTCTGATGGACCTAAAGCGCCGGGCCTAGGGTTCATTACAATGTCGGGGACGGAGCCTCCGCGCCCCCTCACTGCCGGCCAAAGGGAAGAAGATGAAGTTTTTGCGTATGACCGATCTGCCGCTTGCAGGTAAGCGGGTATTGATTCGTGCTGATTTAAATGTTCCGCAAGATGATGCTGGCGCGATCACCGACGACACCCGTATTCGTGCCTCAGTGCCGGCAATCGAGTTGGCACTGAATCGCGGCGCTGCTGTCATGGTCACCTCGCACCTGGGCCGGCCCACGGAAGGGGAGTTCAAGCCAGAGGATTCGCTTGCACCGGTTGCGATGCGGCTTGCCCAGCTGCTGAATCGAAAGGTGCCATTGATTTCGAAGTGGATCGACGGCGGATTCAAAGTCGGCGCAGGCCAGGTGGTGTTGCTGGAGAACTGCCGGGTCAACCCCGGCGAGAAGAAAAACGACGAGACGTTAGCAAAAAAGATTGCGGCCTTATGCGATATCTATGTCAATGACGCATTCGGTACTGCCCACCGGGCGGAGGCCACCACCCATGGTGTCGCACGCTTTGCGCCGGTTGCTTGCGCCGGTCCGTTGATGGCCGCCGAGTTGGATGCGCTTGCATCCGCGCTGGAGCATCCACGCCGGCCATTGCTGGCTATCGTTGCCGGCTCGAAAGTCTCCACAAAGCTCACCATCCTGCGGTCGCTCGCCGAGAAGGTAGATCAGTTAATTGTCGGCGGCGGAATTGCCAATACGTTCATGGCCGCCAAAGGCCTGCCCATCGGGCGGTCGTTGGCCGAGCCTGATCTGATTGATGAGTCCCGTCGCATCATGGACATGATGGAAAAACGCGGGGCGCAGGTTCCGATTCCGGAAGATGTGGTGGTGGCCAATGAGTTCTCAGCCCAGGCGCGGGCCAACAAAGTCGCCGTAACCGCTGTCGCAGACGACGACATGATTCTTGATATTGGCCCCAAGACTGCTTCGCGGCTATCGGCGATGATTTCCAATGCCGGTACGATTGTCTGGAATGGGCCAGTGGGCGTATTTGAGTTCCCGCAGTTTGCAGGGGGCACCAAAATGCTTGCCGCTGCAATTGCCCACTCTCCGGCATTTTCGATTGCAGGCGGCGGCGATACATTGGCTGCAATCGCAAAGTTTGATATTGCTGCACAGATTGGCTACATCTCAACAGGCGGCGGTGCTTTTCTAGAGTTTTTGGAAGGCAAGCGGCTTCCCGCCATCGAGGCCCTTGAGTCCCGCGCGACTTAGCTTACTGGCCGGTGGGGCCGCTAAACGATGGGCTGTTTTTTTCGGCGCTGGCTTAAGAACCATAACAGGCTGATCGCAATCACCGGCACTGAGACTAGGCCCACCACGTCGGGATTGATCTCAATTCCGGTGGTGCGCAGGCCCTTGGCAATGTATTGCAGCAGGCCTGTTGCGTAGTAGGTCATCACGATCACCGAGAGGCCCTCAACCGTCTGTTGAAGCCTAAGCTGCAGCTTGGCACGACGATCCATGCTCTCCAGTAAAGACTGCTGCTGGCTTTCATTGACGAATTCAATACGTGTTTTAAGAATGTGGCTGGTTCTCGAGATTCGATCGGAGAGGTCATGCAGGCGCCGAACGGTCCAGCGGCAGGTCCGCATGGCCGGCTCAAATCGTCGGTCCATAAATGTGCCAAGGGTCTGCACGCCAGGGATCACCGATTCATGTAATTCCTGGAGGGCCCCTTTGACCAGCTCATGGTAGGCCTCGGCTGCGGTAAACCGCAGCCCATTTGCGGAAATCCAGCCTTCCACCCGGGCCGCCAGCGCTGAGACATCGCCTAAAAGCTGCGCATCGACCGTGATATCGATGGTTTCTTGTTTTTGCGCAGCAGCGATTTTTTCAGAGACTTTTGCCAACTCAAGCTCTGCATTGCGTAGCGGCTCTGCCAGTGATTTGGCATTCGGAAAGGCCAACAAGGCCATCATCCGATAGGTTTCAATATCAATTAGGCGCTGAATCGCACGGCCTGCCTGCCTACTGCCGATACCGCTTCCCCGCACCACAACCCGAACATAGCCTTCGTGATCGAGCTGCAGGTCGGTCCAGAGCTGAGCATTTTGATTTGAGGTAATCAGACTGCCCAGGACGGTGTTGTCATTAAAACGTTTGGCAATTGCAAATGCATCGGCGTAGGGAGCGCCCTCTTCAAGCACGATGTCGATTGCGACAAGCCGCTGGCCGGGAAGCTCATGCAGCGGTGCGACCCCGTTTCTTGCAAGCAGGGCCTCGATTCGGCCGATCAACTCGGCCCGGCCCTCGATATGGGCGGCATCTTGCTGCTGGGCAAACAGGGTGAGCGCGAGAAACTCCCCGTGCATTTCCCACTTCAGCAGAATACGGCTTGATTCGTCGGCAAGTTTTAAAACCCGAATCGATTGCTGGGGGATGTTTTTCTGAAGTGGTGGAAAGGCGCTCGAGGCGCGGTCAATCCAGGCGATATGCTCACGCCGACTAAAGGCATCCAGCGTGAAGGCCTGGCTGAGGATGCGCTCGTTGGACCATAGGGGGACCGGCGGCCTTGCGTGGACTTCGTTGTGAAGGGCAAGCCGTTGGGGGTGATCCCGGCTGGCTGAAACCGAGGGCGCGTCAGCAGATGGCATAACTACCGCTGATTCTGCCAGTAAAGCTGTGCCTGACGGATCTGCTCCTCGAGATAGGCGCCATAAAAATCCCTTGAGCTATAGCCGACCAGCGGCGAGACGATCGGCTTGGCGGTGCGATCGAGTGCGGCCAAGGTCGGCGTAAGCCGAAAGCCGAGCGAATGGGCCCACTGGCGGGCAGTCTGGCGCCGGCCATCGGGCAGTGGAAAGGCAACATCGCTATCGGCGTCGAATTCAATAATTGAGACCTTTGGGAGGTCGGTGGAGCGCAGCCGCGGCTCGAGCTGCTCTCGGCGAACGGCCACGCACCAGGGGCAGCTATGCGAGGTGTAAAAACCAAGCACAACGACTTCGCGGGCGGCGGCCCGCTTGAGCATGGCCGTCAATTCACGGGCGGGGGTCAGGGCGGCAGACATGGGCTGTTGACTAATATGCTTTTATCCGTATATTCTGACACCAACGGTTTCATTCAAACCAACTGCTGCAAGGTAAAGCAAGACTCGGGCGATGAAAACAATCCCATTCGATCCGCGGGCCAAGCCCGCAACCCCGCAAGAGGCGAGCGCCCCCGAATTGTTAACGCTTCTGGAGCGGGCTGCCGGATACTTTTCCTTACTCTCCGAGCCCTCAAGGCTGCGCATTATTCAAGCGATTTGCTATGCCGAGCGCTCGGTTCAAGAGATCGTCGAGCAGACGGGCCTGCCGCAGCCCAATGTGTCGCGCCATCTGGCGTTGCTGCATCGGTCGGGAGTGCTGTCGCGTCGGCGCGTCGGCACATCGGTGTTTTATCAGGTCTCGGATATCACGATTTCAGAGCTCTGCCGTCTGGTCTGCCTGCGTATGGCGGGCGGTCTGCAGGAGTCGGGCGCTTAGAACTTTTTATTGGTAGGTTGCGAATTCAATACCCGGGGAGGGTTGAATGTCATCTGGGGTAAAGAAGTCGGGCCGCCTGGTCAAGGCGCCAGAGAATTTTCTAACGGCAGAGGATGCAAAAGCTCCGGCGTTAATGCGGCGAAAGTTTCTTGCCGCTTCGGCCTCAACGGTAGCAGCCTCGCTTGCAGCACTCGGCTTATCAGCGCCACGAAACGCATTGGCCAGTGTTGGCGAAGGCGACCCCAATATTTTGAATCTGCCGGCCCATACGACTGGCCTTGGAATGCCGGTGGCTGCAAACCCTTACGGCATGCCTTCGCAGTACGAGAAAGGCCTGCAGCGCCGTGAAAGCCCAGGTTTGACGCGCGTCTCTGCCGCATCGGTGGCCTTTACTCCGTTACAGGGAACGTTCGGCATCATTACGCCGAGCGGCTTGCATTTTGAGCGGCACCATCAGGGCTGGTGGGATATAGATCCGAGCAAGCATCGCCTGATGGTCATGGGCCTGGTGAAAAATCCCAAGGTCTACACCATGGATGACATCATGCGGCTGCCCTCCGTTTCACGTATTCACTTCATCGAGTGCGGCGCGAATACGGCAATGGAGTGGGGCAATGTGGCAGTGCCAACCGTGCAGTATTCCCACGGCATGGTCTCGTGCAGTGAATTTACTGGCGTGCCCCTGTCAGTCTTGCTGCAAGACTGTGGCATTGATAAAAAAGCGGCCCGGTATGTCCTTGCCGAGGGTGCGGACGGATCATCTATGACCCGCACCATTGCGTTGGATCGCGCCCTTGATGATGTCATCGTCGCCTATGGGATGAATGGCGAGATGCTCAGGCCTGAAAACGGCTATCCCTTGCGGCTGGTTGTGCCAGGCATTCAGGGCGTCTCGTGGGTGAAGTGGTTGCGCCGCATTGAAGTCGGCGATATGAAGTGGGCGACTAAAGATGAGTCGATTCACTATGTCGATTTGATGCCGGGCGGCCTGCATCGGCAGTACACCGGCATTCAAGAGGCCAAGTCGGTCATCACCACGCCCTCGGGCGGCCAGACCCTGCTCGATCGGGGCTTCTACAACATCAGCGGGCTGGCTTGGTCGGGCCGCGGAAAGATCAAGCGTGTGGATGTCTCGGTTGATGGCGGCCGAAATTGGCGGACCGCCCGGCTTGAGACGCCGATCCTCTCAAAGGCGTTTACGCGTTTTAACATCGACTGGGTCTGGAATGGCGGGCCCGCAATTCTTCAGTCGCGTGCGCAGGATGACACTGGCTACGTCCAACCCAAGATCAATCAGCTGCGTGCGGTTCGTGGCACACGATCGATCTACCATCAGAATGCGATTCAGTCATGGCGTGTTGCCGATAACGGGGAGGTCAGCAATGTCCAGATTTACTAAATCATTGCGCCTTGTGGCCTCGGCAGGAATGCTCACTGCCTGTGTTTCGGCATTTGCTCAGGGCGCGAATCCGAAATTTTCCGGCATCGGCCGCACAGCGACACCGGCTGAAATCAAGGCCTGGGATATTGATGTCCGGCCAGATTTCAAAGGATTGCCTGCGGGCGCAGGCTCAGTCGCGAAGGGCCAGGATGTCTGGGAGGCGAAGTGCGCCTCGTGTCACGGCGTTTTTGGCGAGAGCACTGAGGTCTTCACTCCCATCATTGGCGGCACCACCAAGAAAGATATTGAAACAGGACGGGTGGCCAATCTGGCCCGCGAGGATTTTCCCCAGCGCACGACCATGATGAAGGTGGCAACGGTCTCCACGCTTTGGGATTACATCAACCGGGCCATGCCTTGGAACAACCCGAAGACCCTCACGGTCGAAGAGGTCTATGCTGTTACGGCCTACATCTTGAATTTGGCAGAAGTCGTGCCCGAGAACTTTGTGCTTTCTGACAAAAACATCGCCGAGGTTCAGAAACGCATGCCCAATCGTAATGGCATGACCGAAAAGCATGGCCTCTGGGATCTGAAGGGCAAGCCGGATGTGGTCGGAACCCCGTGCATGAGTAATTGTGCGACTGAGTTAAAAATTACCTCCTTCTTGCCAGAGTCCGCCCGTGATGCCCATGGCAATTTAAAAGAACAGCACCGGCCGATTGGCCCGGCCCGCGCGATTGATACATCTCGGCCCGCAGCTGCTGCGCCGGCGGCCGATCGGCCGGTGGTGGCTGCGGCGGCACCGGCAGCCCCAGCCGCTGCGGCTGGCGGCGTCAATGCTGCGGAGATTTCCAAGAAGGCCAATTGCACGGCCTGCCATGCCCAGGCCGCCAAGATGGTGGGACCGTCCTGGACAGAGATCGCCAAAAAATACAAAGGCGATGCGAAGGCCCCCGCCATGCTGGCCAAGAAGATCAAGTCCGGTGGGGCAGGAAATTGGGGGGCAGTACCAATGCCGCCCCATCCGAATTTGAAAGACAATGAGCTCACTGCCCTGTCGCAGTGGATTCTTGAGGGTGCCAAGTAACCGCTCGGCATTGGTTTGTGAACAAAGAGGAGAAGTCACTATGAACGTTTCACGTCGTACAGTTGTGAAGGCCGGTGGCGGTGCCGCGTTGTATTCGGCCCTTGCATCGATCGGCTTTTTTGCCGCTAACCCGGCGATGGCCGCATGGAAAAAAGATTGGTTCGATGCCAAGAATGTGCCCGATACCTTAAAGGCGATGGGCATTGCTGGCACGCCAGCTGCCGGTGATATCACGATCACATCGCCGGATATTGCAGAAAACGGCGCAGTGGTGCCGGTGGGCATCGCCTCCAAGCTGCAGAAGACCGAAATGATTGCGCTGCTCGTCGAGAAGAATCCAGCCATGATGGCGGGCTTTTATGAGTTTGCAAGCGATTCGCTGCCCGATGTCTCCATGCGGGTGAAGATGGGCCAGAGCTCAGATGTCATCGCGATTGTCAAAGCCGATGGCAAATTTTTCATGGCGAAAAAAGAAATTAAGGTCACCTTGGGCGGCTGCGGCGGCTAAAGGCGGTTTGATTGAAACGAACATTGTCGATTTAAGGAGAGATTGTTATGGCAGATCCAATGCGTATTCGTGCTAGGGCCGCAGATGGTGTGATTGATGCCCGCGTGCTGATGGCCCATGAAATGGAGACTGGAACCCGTAAAGATGCGTCGGGAAAAATTGTGCCCGCCTGGTTTATCCAGGAAGTCACTTGCCAGGTCAATGGAAAAACAGTGATGTCCGCCCAGTGGGGCCCCGCGGTTTCTAAAAACCCGTTTCTGCAGTTCAAGGCGCGCGGAAAAGCAGGAGACAAGGTCACCGTAACCTGGGTGGATAACCGCGGAGAAAAGCGAACCGACGAAGCCAGCGTCGGCTAGAGCAACTGGCGTAGAACTCACCGCCATGGTGAGCATGGCGGTGGTGATAAGTTGTTAAAAAACAGGGAGGCAGCAATGCTTAGCAAGACGCTAAAGGGGACAATTTTGGCGATGGCGCTTGGCGCAGCGGGTTCCATGCCCGCAGTCGCTCAGACCGACGCTGAAAAGGCGATTGATCGTTATCGCGAAATGGTGGCCGATGGCAATCCAGCGGAACTCTGGGAGGCCCGCGGAGAAGAGCTTTGGAAACGAAAGCGGGGCCCAAAGAATGCCTCGCTGGAAAAGTGTGATCTGGGTCTTGGTCCCGGGGTCGTCAAGGGCGCCTATGTAGCGCTGCCGCGTTATTTTGACGATGTCAAAAAAGTCCAGGACTTAGAGACACGGCTTGTGACCTGCATCGAGCAGCATCAAGGCATTAAGCCCAAGGCCGCTGTCTACGACCGCGATGACCACAAAGATGTCATCTCGCTCGTTACTTGGATTGCGTCTGAGTCGCGCGGCATGCCTGTCAATGTGCCGCAGAGCCATCCCGAAGAGCGTCGGATGTATGAAATAGGCAAGCAAATCTTTTTCTACCGCGCTGGCCCCTATGACTTTGCGTGTGCGACCTGCCATGCTGAAGATGGCAAGCGTATTCGGCTGCAGGTGCTGCCCAATCTCACCAAGAATGAGCCGGCGGGCAGGGCTTTTACGTCATGGCCTGCCTACCGGGTGTCGAACTCCCAGCTCTGGCCGATGCAAAAGCGGCTGGAGGACTGCTTTCGTCAGCAGCGATTCCCCTATGTGGAGTTTGGATCGGATGTCACGATTGCGCTCTCCAGTTACATGGGCGTCACCGGCAAGGGCGTGAAGTCGCTGGCCCCCACGATCAAGCGATAAGCCCAGGAGAATCAAATGAAAAAATCAATTGTTATTGCCGGCTTAAGCGGATTGATTCTGGTGGGCTGCGCCACCACCTATTCCAGTGCCGAACTCGAAAAGATGGCCAAAGATACAGTGAGTCGATCGTTCGTGGAGCGGGGCATTGCTAAGAAAGAGCGTATCAACCAAGACGCGATCAACGATGCCTGTTCGCGTGCGGAGTACTCGAATTCCCCCTTATCGGGCGAGATGGTCCGCAAACTCGAGGCCGCTGAAGCTGCGACCATCAAGTATCCGGCCGATGGAAAATTTTTCGGGGACTGGAAGGTCGGCGAGCGCATTGCCCAAAGTGGCGGGGGTAGCACTTATAGCGATCAGCCAGGATCTGCCAATGGCGGAAACTGCTACAACTGCCATCAGATCAGCAAAGAAGAGATCTCCCACGGCACGCTTGGGCCCAGTCTTTATAACTACGGCAAGCTTCGTGGCAACTCCGAGGCGATCGTGAAATACACCTGGGGCAAGCTCTACAACGCCAAGGCCTTTAATTCCTGCACGAATATGCCGCGTTTTGGCCAGCAGGGAATTCTGACCGAGGCCCAGATGAAGGATTTGATGGCGCTGCTCTTGGATCCGAATTCACCCGTTAATCAATAAGCAGACCGACGGGCCCGGCGTTGATCGCCGGGCTTTTTTTATTTGGACAAAGGGTTAAGGGTTCATCATGCAACTGAATCGGCGTGAGTTTCTCAATGTCATGGCGGCGGGTTCGGCCTGCGGCATGTTCGGCTCCTGGGCGAGCGCGGCACAAGCAGCCGCCAAGGGCGAGCGGCTGTATGACATTCCCAGGGCGGGCAATGTGAGTTTTTTACACTTCACCGACTGCCATGCCCAGCTGCTGCCGATTTATTTTCGTGAGCCAAGTGTAAATATCGGTCTCGGTGTGATGAATGGCCGGCCTCCGCATTTTGTTGGAGAGGAATTTTTAAAGTTCCACAAGGTCCCTGCCAAGACCGCCCTTTCGCATGCCTTTACTTATCTTGATTTTGAAAAGTCGGCCCGCGCTTATGGCAAGGTCGGAGGGTTTGCCCACCTGGCAACACTCGTAAAGAAGATGCGGGTTGATCGGCCCAATGCTTTTTTATTCGATGGCGGTGACACCTGGCAAGGGTCGGCAACCGCGCTTTGGACCAAGGGTCAGGATATGGTCGATGCCTGCAAGCTGCTCGGGGTCAATATGATGAGCCCCCACTGGGAATTCACGCTGGGCGCGCAGCGGGTAGAGGAAATCATCAAAAAGGATTTCGCTGGTAACGTTGAGTTTCTGGCCCAGAATGTGAAGACCACGGATTTTGGTGATCCAGTCTTCAAGCCTTATGTAATTCGTGAGCAAAACGGCATTCCCGTTGCGGTGATTGGCCAGGCCTTTCCGTATACGCCGATTGCCAATCCGCGTTATATGGTGCCCGACTGGACCTTCGGCATTCAGGACGACAACATGCAGAAGATGGTCGATGAGGTCCGGGCCAAAGGTGCCAAGGTGGTCGTGGTGCTCTCTCACAATGGCATGGATGTGGATTTGAAAATGGCCACCCGGGTCCGAGGCATCGATGCGATTTTTGGCGGCCATACCCACGATGGTGTGCCCCAGCCGGTGGTGGTGTCTAACGCAGGCGGCAAAACGCTGGTGACCAATGCGGGTTCAAATTCGAAATTCTTGGGCGTGATGGATCTTGATGTCCGCGACGGCAAGGTCGTGGATTTCAAATACTCGCTGCTGCCGGTATTTGCCAACATGCTGCCCGCCGATAAAGAAATGCAGGCCTTCATTGATCGGATTCGGGCGCCGTATAAGGCGAGGCTCGAAGAGCCGCTGGCCGTCACCGAGGGCCTGCTGTATCGACGCGGCAACTTTAATGGCACCTTCGATCAGCTGATTTGCGATGCTTTAATCGAGGTGAAAGGGGCCGATATTGCGTTTTCCCCAGGCTTTCGCTGGGGTACCAGCATCTTGTCGGGCCAGGCCATCACCCGCGAGCACGTGATGGATCAGACCGCCATTACGTATCCGTTTACGACCCTGACCGAGATGACAGGTGAATTTATCAAAACAGTCCTCGAGGATGTCTGCGATAACCTCTTTAACCCCGATCCTTACTACCAGCAGGGCGGTGACATGGTGCGTGTGGGTGGTCTGACCTATGCCTGCGAGCCTGGCGGCAAGGCGGGTAGCCGCATTAGTGATATGCGGCTTAAGGGCCAGCTGATTGATCCGAAAAAGACTTATAAGGTCGCGGGCTGGGCGCCGGTTGCAGAGGGCGCCAAGGGCGAGCCGATCTGGGAGGTTGTCGAGACCTGGCTGAAGACCAAAAAACGCGTGAGCCCGCGTCGCCTGAACCTTCCCCGTTTGATTGGATTAAAGAATAATCCTGGCATGGCGGGTTGAGTCAGCCAGTCAGTCCGCTTCGTAACGCAGGCATCTCACTAAAGGCATTGATATGACGCCAGCTCGCTTAACCCTTGGGATAATTTTATTCTTCGTAGCGGTGGCGATGAGCCCACAATCGGCCAGCGCGAGCCCCTTCACGAAGGGTAATGCCACGAGCGGAAAAAAACTCCATGATCCGCGCTGTGTGTCATGCCACAACAGTATGTTTCCGGATAAAGATGGCTCCCAGCTTTACTCGGATTTATTTCGGAAGGCTGATTCTGCGGTAAAACTTCGCGGCATGATCGAGTTCTGCAATAGCCGCACAAACTCAGGCTGGTTTGAAGAAGAGATTCAGCACGTTGGCCGGTATCTCAACGATACGTATTACAAATTCAAATAGCGTTTCTTCAAGGCGCCGGGATTGGATTATTTTCGGCGCAGATCAATTGCGGCCAGAAGCCGCCCAGCGAAGACCATGGTTAGTTCGGCCCCAGCGGCATGCTGTGACAGCTTTACCCCAGGCTGCGGCGCCGGCTGGGTTTGATGCAATGCGGCCATCGACTCGGGCCACTCGAAGGTGAGTTTCGCTTGCATCGGCAGATAGCCATCCAGATAGCGGCGCATTAGCGGACCCGCCTGAAGCCGGTAGGTCTGCTGATCAAGTCGATCCAATGCCTTAGACCGCAGATCAATACAGATTGAAGCACCGCGCTGTACATCGGCCATCACCACATGGTGGCCCTTGATCTCGACAGCGCCGATGCCTTGGGTTGATTGAATCGAGAGATCCTGCAGCCGATTTGGGTTAAAGGCGATCACGATCTTGCGAATCGGATCGAGCTGATAGTGGCAGGTGCTCAGTTCAATGATTCCGGAGTCAAAGCTATCTGCGCCGACCCGCACACGTGACTCATAGCGATAGCTGTCGGGCTCGGGATGCTGGGCCAAAAATCGGAGCTCGCCTTCACGGGCGATATCGGAGAATTCCAGCGCTTCTGATGGGCCTGGAAGGACCAATACTCCTGCCAGAAGCGCGACTGAAGCCGTGATTGCAAGCAGTATGGGGCGCATTCGCGAGCGGGTTTTAGCGGCTGCCATTTGCGTTTGCTGGCAGCGCAGCGGGAGCTGTTTGCAGAAGACCGCTTGCAGAAAGCGCACCCCAGACATTTCGCAGCATCGTGGGCTGCGCTTTTTCATTCGGGTGAATAGTGTCAGCCTGAAACATCAGCGGATTGTCGGCGAGACCCTCCAGTAGAAACGGCACCAGCGACACCTGCTTTTCTCCTGCCAGTTGGCCAAAGAGGCTGTCGAACTGCCGGGAGTAGTCGGGCCCATAGTTCGGGGGAATTCGAATGCCAATCAGCAGCACTGCAGCGCCCTGGGCGCGGGCCCGGTCAATCATTTCGGCAAGATTGCGACGGGTCTGGCCAATGGCCAGGCCGCGCAGTCCATCGTTTGCCCCGAGCTGCAAGAGCACGAGACTGGGTTGATGTTTTTTTAATGCCGCATCGAATCGCGACAGCCCGCCTGCTGTGGTCTCTCCAGAGATACTCGCATTCATAATCCGATGCGGGAAGCCCTCGCGGGCAAGCCGGTCCTGCAACAAGGCGACCCAGCCTGCACCACGCTTTAATCCGTATTCCGCAGACAGGCTGTCGCCATAGATCAGAATAAGGGGCTTGGCGGGCGTGTTGGCTGCGGCGATAGCCGCAGTGGGGCTGAAGGCCATGGCGGCCAGCAGCAGGGCGCAGGCGGCCATCAGTGCATGCCGTAAGGGCAGCTGGCGGTGAAACAGAATCGAGATCACAGTCGTAAGAATAAGGAGTTGGGGTTGAACGCAATTCGAGCAGAGCACATCACCAAGACCGTTGTTGATAGCAGCGGTTCCATTGACATTCTCCGCGATGTCTCCTTATCCGTCGAACTGGGCGGGTCTTTGGCGATTCTTGGCGCCTCCGGCAGCGGAAAATCAACCCTGCTCGGCATTCTTGCTGGCCTTGAGTCCCCCAGCTCGGGCGCGGTGTATTGGTTTGATGAGCGGATTGATGCGCTCTCCGAAGACGCCCGAGCCCAGCGTCGCAATGGCGTATTAGGCTTTGTTTTTCAATCCTTTCAGCTGCTTGGTCATCTAAATGCGCTGGAAAATGTGATGCTGCCGCTCGAGCTCAGTGGCACCGCTAACGCCCGACAGCGGGCAGAGGACTTGTTACACCAGGTGGGTATGTCAAGCCGCATGCAGCACTTTCCCAAAACACTCTCGGGTGGTGAGCAGCAGCGGGTGGCGTTGGCCCGGGCTTTTGTGTCGCAGCCAAGGCTGATCTTTGCAGATGAGCCTACCGGCAGTCTGGATGCCGCCAATGGCGAGAAGATTTCGAATCTGCTGTTCGAGCTGCAGGCCCGTCACCGGACCACGATTGTATTGGTGACCCACGCCCCAGAGCTTGCCGAACGTTGTCAGCAGGTGCTCAGGCTTGCGGCGGGGGCCGCCGTATAATTTCGTAATGCCCTCACTGCTGTTGCTCGGAGGCGCTGCTGCGCTCTCCGAGTTTCGACTTTCCCGACTGACTTTTGAAATCCAGGCGAGCGCCCCCAAGGCCAAATCGGTCCGGGCCCGCTGGTGTTATCTGGTGCGCCATGGCGAGGGCCTGGATGCGCCGCGATTGGCCGCGATTCTCGATGCAACCGGCCCGCTTGAGCCGCCCGCGGCAGGCATGCTGCGGCTATCCGTGGTTCCGCGGCAGGGCACGCGTTCGCCTTGGTCGTCAAAGGCCACGGACATCCTGCACTCCTGTGGGCTGGGCAGTGTCGAGCGGGTTGAGCGCGGCATGGTGGTTGATATTGAGATCAGGACTCAAGACAGCGCGCTCATTGGCCGAATCGCCGAGCGGCTGCATGATCGGATGACCGAGTCCTGGTTTATCGGTGCCCCGCCGCAGGACATTCTTTCACCCCGGCAATCGCCGCCGTTGCGCGAAATCGCGCTTGGGCCATCGATGACCAGCGCGCGGCAGGCGTTAGGCGGTGCGAATCAAGCACTCGGCCTGGCGCTATCGGAAGATGAGATCGACTATCTTGCCCAGGCCTACCAGCAGCTCGGCCGGGATCCGACGGATGTGGAACTGCTGATGTTCGCGCAGGCGAATTCGGAACACTGCCGGCACAAAATTTTCAATGCTGACTTCACGCTTGATGGCGTACCGCAATCCGAGTCACTCTTTAAAATGATTCGCCATACCCATGCGGTCACGCCCCAGCATACCGTTGTGGCCTATGCAGATAACGCTGCAATTTTGCACACTGCATCAGCGATGCGATTTCGGCCCGACTCAGGGCTGCCATCGGCCTATCGCGCAAGTCCGCAGACCGTCCACACAGTATTGAAGGCCGAGACCCACAACCATCCGACGGCGATCTCTCCATTTCCAGGGGCAGCAACGGGTGCCGGAGGCGAGATCCGGGATGAGGGCGCAACCGGCACAGGCGCTGAACCCCGCGCGGGACTAACGGGATTTGCGGTATCGCATCTTGACTTTAGTGGTGCAGCCCATCAGCCAGCCCGGATTGCATCCGCGCTGGAGATCATGATTCATGGCCCGCTTGGCGGTGCTGCTTTTAACAACGAATTCGGCAGGCCCAATTTGCTGGGATATTTTCGAAGTTTCGAGATGCACGTTGGTGGCCGACGTTGGGGCTACCACAAGCCCATCATGCTGGCTGGCGGCATCGGAATTATTGACAGCAGTCAGGCCGGCAAACATCCGATTCCGAAAGGCGCTTTGCTCATTCAGCTTGGTGGCCCTGGCATGCGCATTGGCATGGGCGGCGGGGCGGCTTCGTCGATTCAGACGGGCGCCAATCAAGAGGCGCTCGACTTCG
>CAYXRY010000028.1:0-14201 GCA_964467545.1 uncultured Bordetella sp.
GGTTTGAAGTCCGCCGCTGGACCGGGTCCGCTCGTGGCGCAGCCCAGCAAGACTGGGGGCTGAGCGGTTGAATGATTCAAAGCAGGCATCTGCCCGAAGCAGTAGCTTCCTGCAGACCTTGTCGGCAGTGCTGTGGTCGTTTTTTGGTGTTCGAAAGGGCCGTGATCATGACCGCGATATGGCGAGCCTAAATCCGGTGCATGTCATCATCACCGGCGTGTTGGCGGGAGCGTTGTTGGTGGTGTCGTTGGTCGTGCTGGTCCGATTGATTTTAGGCTGATCGGCCCCACTGCAGGATGTTTGACAATCGGAATGCGTTTGTTCAGTGACAGATTCGTTTAAAGAAGAATATTGAAAGGGAGATCGATGAGTTCAACAAGCCACGCACCTTATTATTTTGTGCCCGCACCGAGCAAGTGGCCGGCCGTCGGGTCGATCGCCATGATTCTGACCCTGTTTGGCGCAGTCGGCACGATCAATGGCCAGGCCTATGGCCCCTGGACACTGCTGGCTGGCTTTGTGGTCTTGATCTACATGTTCTTTGGCTGGTTTGGTACTGTCATTGCGGAGTCCGAGTCGGGCCAGTACAACAGCCGGGTGGATGCGAGCTTCCGCTGGAGCATGAGCTGGTTCATCTTCTCTGAAGTCATGTTTTTCGCAGCATTTTTTGGGGCCTTGTTTTATGCCCGCGTGATCTCAATGCCTTGGCTTGGTGATTTGGACCACAAGTCATTTCTATGGCCGGATTTTCTCGCCCAGTGGGGCAAGGGCAGCGGCCCCGCAGGCCTGATCGAAGAATACAAAACCATGGGGCCATTTTGGATTCCCACCATTAACACCGCGTTGTTGCTGACGTCGGGTGTCACCCTCACCATTGCCCATCATGCGTTGCGGGAAAATCATCGCGGCAAGTTGAATTTCTGGTTAGCGGCCACGATTCTGCTGGGATTTATCTTCGTGGGCTTTCAGGCCTATGAATACATTCACGCCTATCGTGATCTGAATCTGAAGCTGACGTCTGGTATTTTTGGTTCAACATTCTTTCTGCTGACCGGCTTTCATGGATTCCATGTCTGCGTCGGCGCCATCATGCTGACTGTCATTCTCGCCCGATGTGTGCGGGGCCATTTCAGGCCGAATCACCACTTCGCTTTTGAAGCGGCTGCCTGGTACTGGCACTTCGTTGATGTGGTTTGGCTGGGGCTGTATATCCTGGTGTACTGGCTGTAGCTGTAGTTCAGTAGCGCAGGCCCGTCGACTCGATCCAGCCGAGTTGATGGGCCGCGATTAAGAAAAGAAACAGCGCCACCGAAAAGCCCACGCGAATTGCGAGGGCCTGCACGGTTTTACTGCTCGTGCCTTTATCGCGCATCAGATAAAACAATGCGGATCCGAGGCTGATCACAATGAGGGCAAAAACAACGGCAATGAGAATACGCATGGGTCCCCTATTGTGCAGGAGTCCACTGCGGTGACTGCCGGCCGGCCTGTCCGGGCCTGGGCGGCGGTCATTGTGTTTCTCGGACTTGCCGCCACTGCAATTCAACTTGGCCTCTGGCAACTCGGCAGGGCCGACGAGAAGCAGGCCATGATTGACCTTCGGGCAGACCGCCAGGCGCCCGCTGCGTTGGGCAGCCCCGATCGGCCTTGGAGGGTCGGTATTGGTCCGCTGGATCTCGATCAGCAGCGTGTGATGTTGACCGGGAAGTGGCTGCTTGCAGAATCAGTCGCCCTGGATAATCGTGCCTGGGAGGGCCGAGCAGGGGTCCATGTGCTCTCGCCTTTGGTCTTGCCTGACGCCAGTCGGGTCTGGGTCAATCGCGGCTGGATGCCAAAGCTGCCGGGCATCAATCAGGTGGCAATTCCCGCGGCCGCCGACGCGGTGCGTCTTGAGGGCCTAGCACTCGCGTCCGTGATGAAGCGAATGGAGCTGGGAAAGCAGGCCCCGGGCCGCGCCGCAGATAATGTCTGGCAAAACTTTGATTGGCAGGCCTCACAGCAGCGCATCGGCGATGATCGGGTCTGGCCGGTGATTGTCTGGCAGATCACCGAGACTTCGGATGGGCTGTTGCGGCGGCTGCCCGAGGTCGAGGATGACGTCTCCAAGCACCTAGGCTATGCCGCGCAATGGTTTTTAATTTGCTTGGCCTGCTTGTTTTTTGCGTTTCGACTTCGGCCGCACCGGCCGAAGACCACCACCAGCACCCCGAACTAGAGAAATGATTCAATGACTTCGCAGCATCGTCGAAACCTCTGGCCGCTTTGGGGCGTGTTGGCAGTGACACTGGCGCCCGTCATTGCTTCCTACATCACCTATTACGGTATCAAGCCCGAGGGCCGCACCAATTACGGAGACTTTGTGGAGCCCCAGGTCACTGTGGTTTCGCTGCCGGTGCGCCCCGTCATTAGTCCCAAATCAGAGAGTGCTTTTATTGCGGTCCAAGCCGAGCCCCGGACTCGCCGGCCGCTTGCAACACTTGGGGACTGGTCAGGCCGATGGCTAATGGTCAGGATCGGGCCATCGGAGTGTGCCCAGGCCTGCCAGCAAGAGCTCTGGCTGATGCGTCAGCTTCGACTCACCACTGGCCGTGAGCGGGACCGCGTCGAGCGGCTGTGGATTATTACGGATGGGGGCACGCCGGACGCAGCACTGATGGCTGAACACGAAGGCCTCTGGGTGGTGAAGCTCGGCTCAATGGCGGGCCAAGATCTTTTGATCACCAACTGGCTGTCGGTTGCCGCCCAGTCGGTCTCCCGAAACGCTGGCGCGAGTAATATCTGGATGATTGATCCGTTGGGAAATCTAATGATGCGCTTTCCCGATAACCCTGATCCCAGCAGCATGAAAAAAGATCTGAATCGTTTATTGAAGGCCTCTCGCATCGGCTAAGTTGGATTGAATCGTTTGATGAGTGATTTCACCCTTCCCCAATCGTCTTTGCTTAAGCAATACCTGGCGCTGACCAAGCCCCGGGTGGTGATGTTGATCACCTTCTGCGCGGTAATTGGTATGGCGCTGTCCACGCCGGGCTGGGTGCCGCTTGGAATTCTGATCAATGCCACGCTCGGTATCACATTGGTAGCGGGCGCCGCCGCTGCGATCAATTGCTTAGTGGAGCAGCACATCGATGCCAAGATGGCCCGCACGGCCTGGCGCCCACTGCCATCGGGCACCCTGACACCTTTTCAGACCCTTGTGTTCTCTGGAATTCTTGGCGGCATCGGCACTTTTTTGCTGTACGCCTTTGTCAATCCGCTCACCACCTGGCTGACGCTCGCTACTTTTGTGGGCTATGCGATTATTTATACGGTCATTCTGAAGCCACTGACTCCGCAAAATATTGTGATCGGAGGCGCTTCGGGCGCGATGCCGCCGGTGCTAGGCTGGGCCGCGGTTACTGGACAGGCACCGATTGAGGCCTGGGTTTTGTTTCTCATCATTTTTGTCTGGACACCACCGCATTTTTGGGCGCTCGCTTTGTATCGCACGGATGACTACGCGCGCTCAGGCCTGCCTATGCTGCCGGTGACCCATGGAGCCCGATTCACACAGCTTCACATTTTGCTCTACACCCTGCTCCTGGTCGCCACTACGGCACTGCCGACCCTCATTGGCATGAGTGGCGTGGTGTATCTGGTGTCGGCGCTGCTGCTGGGCGCTTATTTTTTGTGGCTGGCTTGGCGGCTTTATCAGCAATACTCTGAGCCGCTTGCCCGCAAGACTTTCAAATACTCGATCAATTATCTGGCGCTGCTTTTCGCCGCTTTGTTACTGGATCATTACTGGCTGTAGTCGCCTGCGGCGGTTTTGAAATGACAGCACCGCGCTGCTCATCGTACACAGCGAAATCCGATATAAACCACGCGCGTATCTCTTGGCTTGGTGGCCACATCCGATTCCCGCTGCCGCTCGGGGCCATACCACCAGGAGCTGCTGCGCGTCACCCGCTCGTTGCTTAAGCCCGTATCGACCCATTCCCAGACATTGCCGCCCATCTCATAAAGGCCATTGACTCCCGAAGGCGTTGTCATGACCTGCACATGCCCGACACCACGGGTTAGAGCGCCTGCAGGCGCTACGCCGCGGTAATTGCCGCAGCCCGATAAGCAGTGGCTTGCCGATGCCGAATCACCGTTTGGATAGGGGTAGCGTCGCCCCGAGATAAAACCAGCAGGCGGAGCTGGCCGTTGCTCGAGATAGGCGGCCTGTGTCCATTCACGATCATTCGGAAGTCGTTTACCGAAAAATTGACAGATGGATTGGGCCTCATCGAACGTAAGATGAACGGCTGGCTCCCGGTCAAGCGCAGGAACCCCGAACGGTGTCCGCCAGGTCCAGCCTGATTTCTTCGTCCAGCCCGCCTCATAGACTTCGCCCCCACCCTCGCGCTCAGCCCTGCTGATAAATCCTGTGGCCTGCGCCATCTGCTTGACTTGACCAATCGTCATCTCGTGAAGATCCCATTGCAGTCCATGCACCAGTGCGGTCGCGCCGACTGTGGCCTGCGCGCGGACTGATGCGGGGGAAAAAAAGCCTGCGGACAAACAGACGGCCATGCTGCCCAGGATCCAAAACAGTCGGCGAGCGTACCGCGCTGACATTGCAATGGCTGGCGAATGGAGAAAAGGCTGAAAACTAAGAAAGGGAGAGTCGAAGCTTTTTGAGCGCCGCCGCCTCGATTTGCCGAACACGCTCTGCAGAGATTCCAAAGCGAGCGGCGAGATCATGAAGGGTGGCACTGCCCCCCTCCTCATCCTCCTTGAGCCAACGCGCAATCACAATCTCGCGGCTGCGCTCATCGAGCTGATGCAAGGCCCGAAGTAGGCCTTGAGACTGAAGCGCGGCCGACTGCTCGGCCTCTACCAGCTGCGCAGGATCGGCATTGGGCGCTGCCAAGTAAGCAATTGGCGCGAAATGATCTTCGGCCGCGTCATTGCTATTGGCCTCCATCGCCACATCCCCGCCTGAGAGACGCTGATCCATTTCCAAGACGTCGCTGGGGGCGACATTCAGTTCGCGGGCAATCTGCTTGGCCTGGTCATTCGAGACGCTGTCTTGCACGCCAAGTGCCTGCTTGATCGACCTCAGATTGAAAAATAATTTCCGCTGGGCCTTGGTGGTTGCGATTTTCACGAGCTGCCAATTTCGCAGAATGTACTCGTGGATCTCAGCCTTGATCCACAACAGCGCGAATGACACCAGACGCACGCCACGGGTGGGGTCAAAACGTTTCACCGCCTTCATCAGGCCGACGTTCCCCTCCTGGATGAGGTCCGCCTGGGGAAGGCCATAGCCCTTAAATTGCCGAGAAACTGAGACCACAAGTCTTAGATGAGTCAGCACTAACTCTCTTGCTGCATCAAGGTCGTTCGATACTCGAAACCTTAGAGCGAGTTCTTCTTCCCGCTCCGCTGAGAGCAGGGGGTAATGCTGGACCGCCCGGATGTAGGCGTCCAGATTGCCGGCTGGCGACAAAGAAAAGGCGGTCAAGGCATGGTCAGCCGCGAGAGCCTGGGCACTCATGGGGAGAACCTCCAGAAACAGTGTCGAATCATCGATTGCCATTTTAGCACTCGAGGTTCAAGAGTGCTAAACCCTAAGTTGCATTCCTACGACGTTCCGAAACGGCGGTCAGACAAAGTCCTCCTGCCAGCCGGGTTTTGTCCTACTATCCCGTCTCTCCAATTTTCCGGCGCGGGGGTTCGGGCCATGAAGTTTCGCTTTCCGGTCGTGATCATTGACGAAGATTTCCGCTCGGAAAATGCCTCCGGCCTTGGCATTCGGGCGCTGGCGGACGCCCTCGAAAAAGAGGGCGTCGAGGTCCTGGGGGTCACCAGCTATGGCGACCTCTCTCAGTTTGCCCAGCAGCAGAGCCGAGCCTCGGCCTTTATTTTGTCCATCGATGATGAGGAATTCGGTGCCGGCTCCCCGCAAGAGACTGATGCTGCCTTAAAAAATATTCGAGCCTTTGTCAGCGAAATTCGTTTTCGCAACGCGGAGATCCCAATCTATATCTATGGGGAGACTCGGACTTCGCGGCATATTCCCAATGACGTGCTGCGCGAATTGCACGGATTCATTCATATGTTTGAGGATACGCCCGAGTTCGTTGCCCGGCATATCTTGCGCGAGGTCAAGTCCTACATGGATTCGCTGGCCCCACCATTTTTTCGGGCTTTGTTGGAGTACGCTCAGGATGGATCGTATTCCTGGCACTGCCCCGGCCATTCGGGCGGTGTGGCATTTTTAAAGTCACCTGTGGGCCAGATGTTTCACCAATTTTTTGGCGAGAACATGCTCAGGGCCGATGTCTGCAATGCTGTCGATGAGCTGGGGCAGCTCTTGGACCACACTGGCCCGGTGGCCGCCTCAGAGCGAAACGCAGCCCGAATCTTTAATGCCGACCATTGTTTCTTTGTGACCAATGGCACGTCGACTTCGAACAAAATCGTTTGGCATGCGTCGGTCGCACCCGGCGATATTGTCGTGGTGGATCGTAACTGCCACAAGAGCGTGTTGCACGCGATCACCATGACAGGCGCGATTCCCGTTTTTTTGATGCCGACTCGTAATCATCTTGGCATCATTGGTCCTATTCCGCTTGAAGAATTCAAGCCCGAAAATATCCGTAAAAAAATTGAAGCCAATCCCTTTGCCCGCGAGGCTTTGAAAAATGGAAATGGCAGCGCCCATCCGCGGATATTGACCATCACACAGAGCACCTACGACGGCGTGTTGTACAACGTGGAGATGATCAAAGAGGTGATCGGCAGCACAATCGATACACTGCATTTCGATGAGGCCTGGATCCCGCATGCCTGCTTTCATGACTTTTACAAAGACATGCACGCAATTGGCAAGGACCGTCCGAGGCCGAAAGATCCGCTGGTATTCTCAACACAGTCCACCCACAAGCTCTTGGCTGGCTTATCGCAGGCCTCTCAGGTGCTGGTTCAGGAAAGCGAGACCCGTAAACTCGATCGGGATCTCTTCAATGAGGCCTATCTCATGCACACCTCCACCAGCCCGCAGTACGCCATCATCGCCTCGCTCGATGTGGCAGCCGCCATGATGGAGCCGCCCGGAGGAACCGCCCTGGTCGAGGAGTCCATTGTGGAAGCCTTGGACTTCCGGCGCGCCATGCGCAAAGTGGATGAAGAGTTTGGTTTGGACTGGTGGTTCAAGGTCTGGGGCCCGGAGGATGTCACTTCGGACAGCTGGGGCATGGCCAATCGTTCGGAGTGGGAACTCGACCCCAATGATGACTGGCACGGTTTTGATGGCCTGGTGCCAGGATTCAACATGCTGGACCCAATCAAATCCACGGTGATCACCCCGGGACTGAATATCAAAGGGGAGTTTGATGCACGCGGCATTCCCGCTTCAATCGTGACCAAGTATCTTGCCGAACATGGAGTGATTGTCGAGAAGACCGGCCTGTATTCATTTTTCATTATGTTTACGATTGGCATCACCAAGGGCCGCTGGAACACCCTGCTCACCGCCTTGCAGCAATTCAAGGACGACTACGATAAAAATCAGCCGATGTGGCGCGTGCTGCCTGAGTTCTGTGCCAAGCAGCCGCAGTATGAGCGTGTTGGTCTAGCAGATCTTTGTCAGCAGCTGCACGATATGTACAAGGCCAACGATATTGCCCGGCTGACCACCGAGATGTATCTCTCGAACATGAATCCCGCAATGAAGCCCGCGGAGGCCTTCGGTTATTTGGCCCACCGCAAAACCCAGCGGGTGCCCATCGATGAGCTAGAGGGCCGGATCACAACAAGCCTACTGACCCCCTATCCGCCGGGCATCCCGCTTCTGATTCCGGGCGAGCGCTTCAATAAAACCATCATCCAGTACCTGCAATTTGCACGGCGTTTCAACGCCGAATTTCCGGGCTTTGAGGCCGATATTCACGGCCTGGTGGAGCAGCAGGCCGACGGCAAAATCGCGTATTTCGTGGATTGCGTTCCGGCCTAACGCCCAGCCCCCACCCTGTCAAAGATGGCCGACCATGGCCGCCGCGAAGGCCTTCGCATCAAATGGCTGAAGATCTTCAATCCCTTCTCCCACGCCGACATAGCGCACTGGGATCGGCCGGGCCTTGGCAATGGCCAAGAGTACGCCACCTTTGGCCGTGCCATCGAGCTTGGTGACCACCAGACCACTGAGGCCCAGGGCGTCATCAAAGGCTTTGACCTGGGCGATCGCGTTTTGTCCTGTGCCGCCATCAATCACGAGCCAGACCTCATGGGGTGCATCGGCCATGGCCTTGGCCATCACGCGCTTGACCTTTTTCAGCTCCTCCATCAGATGCAACTGCGTGGGCAGTCGGCCAGCCGTATCGACAATCACGACATCGACTCGTCGCGCGACCGCGGCGCTGACGGCATCGTAAGCAACAGCCGAGGGGTCGCCTTGGGCCTGGGCGATGACATCAATCTGGTTACGTTCGCCCCACACCATGAGCTGCTCGCGCGCGGCTGCTCGGAACGTGTCACCAGCCCCCAGCAGCACTGTTTTTCCTTCGCTTTTCCAAGCATGGGCCAATTTGCCGATGGACGTGGTCTTTCCAGCCCCATTGACACCTGCCACCATCACAACTTTCGGTACTGATTCGGATGAGGATGTTTCGGATTTCTCGGTGCTTAAAGGCGCGAGGGCCTGCTCAATGCAATCGGCCACTGCCTGGCGGAGCGCCTCAGGCGGACTATCATCATTGAGGCCGCGGGCCTTGACTGCTTGGCGAACATCGCGCATCAGATCCGCGCTGGCCTGGCTGCCGACATCTGCCGTCAGCAGTGCAGTCTCAACGTCATCGAACCAGGCTTCATCAAGCCTGCGGCCCGCAAAGAGTGCCCCGAGCTGATCACGGGTTTTGGCCAACCCGTCTTTGAGCCGGTTCAGTTTTAGCCGATCGAGGGCCCGGCCGAGTCCGAGGAAACCTATCATCTGAGAAATGGTCTGCGCTTTAAGAGAAAAAAGATTCTATAGTCTGAGACTCAACATGTTCATTCGATCAATTTTTTCTACCCTGGCCTTGATGCTGGGATTTGCGGCCACAATCGCGCATGGCCAGCCGCTCAAGCCGAGCCTCGATCGCACTTTGGCCAATGGGATGCGGGTCTTGGTCTACGAGAATCCGCGTGCGCCAACGGCCTTGCACATGGTCTGGGTAAAGGCGGGCTCTCTCGATGAAGTCAGTGGCCGTTCGGGCCTTGCCCATGTACTGGAGCACATGATGTTCAAGGGCACACAGAATCTGGGTCCGGGGGAGTTCAGCCGCCGTGTTGCCGCACTCGGCGGGCGAGAAAACGCGTTTACTTCGAAGGATTACACGGGCTATTTTCAGCAGGTCCACAAAGATTCTTTACGCGAAGTGATGCGTCTGGAGGCCGATCGTCAGCGTTTTCTGAAGCTCAACGATCGGGAGTTTAAAAAAGAAATTCAGGTGGTCATGGAGGAGCGGCGCCTTCGCACCGACGACAACCCGTCCAGCCTTGCCTTCGAAACGCTTGCCTCCGTGGCGTTTCAGGCCAGCCCCGTTCGCAATCCCATCATCGGCTGGATGAATGATCTTCAGAACCTCACCCTTGCGGATGTTCAGCAGTGGTATCGAGACTGGTATGCACCGAACAACATGATTCTGGTGGTGGCAGGCGATGTCAACGCCAATCAGGTTTTTCAATGGGCCCAGGAGTTCTACGGGCCAATGCGATCGCGGACCCTCCCGCCACGCAAGCCGCAGCAGGAGCCCGCTCAAAGTGGCATGCGACGAGCCCGCCTGAAGGCCCCAGCAGAGAATCCCTTTTTGATGATGGCCTATAAGGCCCCCACCTTTCGTGATGCGCTCGGGCCGGTGTCGATGTCAGCATTACCGGCAAGGGACCTGGTTGCGCTCGAGGTGTTATCGGCACTCTTGGATGATCCCGGCACCGGCCGGCTCGTGCAGCGCCTCGTCCGTCAGGACCGGAGCGCGCTGTCTTTTAATTCCGGCACCGATGGTATTGCGCGCGGCCCTGGCTTGTTTCTGATGGAGGCGGTGGCGGCTCCCGGGTCCTCATTATCGACGTTAGAGCAGAACATCAAAGAGGAAATCGCTCTGATTGCCAAAGAGGGCGTACGCGAGCAGGAGCTGATTCGGCTCAAGCGGCAGGCCAAAGCAAGTCAGGTTTTTCGTCAGGACTCAATGTTTTCCATCGCGATGGAGGCAGCCCGACTCTTGTTGGCAGGCCGTGAGCTTGCGGATGCCGAGCGCTGGCTACAGGTGCTGGACGACATTCGGTCCGAGGATATTCAACGGGTTGCCCAGCAGTATTTCTCTGATGATCAGCTGACGGTCCTCGAGTTTGAGCCACTGCCGCTGTCCAATGCAGCCGCAAAGCCTCGGCCAGCAGCAATTCGGCACTGAGGGCGAAACGATGAAGCGAATTCTGCTTGTATTTCTTGCCGCTGTTGCCATTTTCGGATCCTCGACCCTGCAGGCGCGGAGTCAGGATCTTCGACAGTGGACCACGGCCTCCGGCGCACGCGTGCTTTTTCTTGCGGCACCGGAGATCCCGATGGTCGATGTCGCCATTGACGTGGATGCAGGCAGTCGCTGGGAAACTTCTGCTCGCGCAGGGCTTGCGGCGATGGTCGGCGCAATGATGCCGCGAGGAATTCGGGCCAATGGCGCGATGCCTGCAATGAATGAGACGCAGATCAGCGAGTCTTTTGCGGAGCTCGCAGTGCAGCGTGGTGGTGGCGTCACGCTGGATCGGGCCAGCATCAGCCTGAGAACCCTATCGGATGCAGAGGTACGTGAGCGTGCGGCCAGACTCTTATCCCGCATGATGTTTGAACCGGCATTTGATCAGGCGATTTTGCAGCGGGAAAAACTGAGAACAATCGCAGGACTGCGTGAGTCCATGACCCAGCCGCAGTCCATCGCCACCAAGGCCCTCTGGCGGGCGCTTTATCCTGCCCACCCCTATGGCCAGCAGGCCACACCGGAGACCCTTGAAGCCATCACTGCGGATGACTTAATTCGCTTTCATCAGCAGCATTGGCAGGCACATCGTATGCGCATCACCCTTGTGGGCGCACTCACCGAGGCCCAGGCCCGCGCATGGGTTGAGCAATTACTCTCCGCTGCCCCCGCGACTTCGGCGACAGGCGAGCGGTCAGTGATTCACGCGCCATCTCGTCAGTATCCTGCGCCACTGAATGTACAGACGAAGGCAGTGCGTCAGGCCATTGCCCACCCGGCCAGCCAGAGCCATCTCTGGCTTGGACTGCCCGCCATCGCCCGCGACGATCCGGATTTTTTTGCGTTAACAGTCGGCAATTACATTCTGGGAGGGGGCGGTTTTGTTTCTCGCCTTACGGAAGAAATTCGCGAAAAACGTGGCCTGTCTTACAGCGTCTTCAGTGCTTTTCAGCCTCTGGCCCAGCCAGGCCCCTTCATGATGAGCCTGCAGACCCAGAGGGCCAAGGCACCCGAAGCGCTTCAGGTGATGGAAAAAACATTACACCGTTTTTTACAAGAAGGTCCGACTGAAAAAGAATTGAAAGCGGCAAAGCAAAATCTAATTGGTGGTTTTGCACTTCGGCTGGATACGAACCGCAAGCTTTTGGACAACCTTGCTCAGATCAACTTCTATGACATGCCGCTCGACTATCTGGACACTTGGACCGAAAAAGTCTCCCGTGTCACGCGCGAGGATATTCGTCGCGCGATGAATCGTGTCGTTGTCCCTGAACGGATTTCGGTGATTGTTGTCGCTGGGCCGGAAGGCTTTACACCCTAGTCGACGGCGTGGGCCAGCTGCGGATTATTGCGGGCAAGTGGAAGCGCAGGCCCATTCCCGTGAGAGCGTTGGCGGGCCTGCGTCCAACGCCGGATCGTGTTCGCGAGACACTCTTTAACTGGCTTGGTCAGCGATGTGACGGCTGGCGCTGTCTCGATCTCTTTGCTGGATCGGGCGCGCTCGGCCTGGAGGCAGCCTCGCGGGGTGCAGCACGGGTGGTCTTTGTGGAGCCAGATGCCGTTGCAGCGCAGGCCATCGAGCAGTGGATTCACCGTGTGGGCGGCGGCCCGGAGTGCCAGGTGGTTCGAGCCAAGGCCCAGCAGTGGTGTGCGGCCTCAGCATCGGCTGGTTTTGATTTGATTTTTATTGACCCCCCCTTTGGCGCCGGAATGGTCGGCAGTATTGTTCCGGTGGCCGCGCGGCTGCTGGTTCCAGGTGGCCATATGTATGTGGAGTCTGAGACGCCAATGGAGGCCGCCTGGGCCGCCTCTCTTGGCCTATCGGCCCTGCGCGCAGACAAGGCGGGCGCGGTTCATTATCATCTGCTCCAATTCAGTGCATCACAGGGAGCGCAAGATGCTGATCGGAGTCTATCCCGGCACCTTTGATCCGCTGACCCGCGGCCATGAGGATCTGGTCCGCAGGGCCAGCAAGCTGGTGGATCAACTGGTGGTGGGCGTCGCAGATAGCCGCGCGAAACGGCCTTTTTTTTCCTTGCAGGAGCGGCTCGATATTGCCACCGAGGTGCTGGGCCATTATCCCAATGTGAAGGTCGCCAGTTTCTCAGGCTTATTGAAAGATTTTGTTCGTCAACACAATGCAAAAATTATTGTGCGGGGCCTGCGAGCAGTATCTGACTTTGAGTATGAGTTTCAGATGGCGGGCATGAATCGATACCTGCTGCCCGATGTAGAGACCATATTCCTGACGCCCTCGGATCAGTATCAGTTTATCTCCGGAACCATCGTGAGGGAGATCGCGCTGCTGGGGGGTGATGTCAGCAAGTTTGTTTTTCCGTCGGTCGAGAAATGGCTGCGCGAGCGGCTGAAAAAAAATGCAGAACAATAGCCGAGTATGGCACTGCTGATCACCGATCAGTGCATCAACTGCGATGTCTGTGAGCCGGCCTGCCCAAATCTGGCCATCTCAATGGGGCCAGAGATCTATGAAATAGCGCCGGCATTGTGCACCGAGTGCGTCGGCCATTTTGATGAGCCGCAGTGCAAAGTGGTCTGCCCTGTGGATTGCATCATTGTGAATCCCGGTTGCATCGAGACTCAGGATCAGCTTCAGGACAAGGTGGATCGCCTGCGGGCGGCCGAGTCGGCAAAAAGCGATAATTAGCCCTCATCTTGAGGGAACACCATGGCACTTCAATGCGGCATCGTCGGCCTGCCGAATGTGGGCAAATCCACCCTGTTCAATGCGCTGACCAAGGCGGGCATTGCCGCCGAGAATTATCCCTTCTGCACCATTGAGCCTAATGTGGGCATCGTCGAGGTTCCCGACCCGCGGCTCGCCCAGCTGGCCGGCATTGTGTGCCCGGAGCGGGTCCTTGCGGCGACGGTGGAGTTTGTTGACATCGCAGGCCTGGTGGCAGGCGCCAGTAAAGGCGAGGGATTGGGCAATCAGTTTCTTGCCAATATTCGCGAGACCGATGCCATCGTTCATGTGGTGCGCTGTTTTGAGGATGACAATGTCGTGCATGTCAGCGGCCGAATCGATCCGCTGGCAGATATCGAGACCATTGAGACCGAGCTCGCACTTGCTGATCTCGCCAATGTGGAAAAGCAAATTGCCAAAGTCGCCAAGCTTGCAAAATCCGGGGGTGATAAGGAGGCCCAGCGACTGCTGTTGGTACTGGAAAAATGCCAGAAGCAGCTTGATCAGGCCAGACCGATTCGCAGCATGGACCTCTACGACGAAGAAAAAGAGCTCATTCGGCCTTTCTGTTTGATTACCGCCAAGCCGGCCATGTTTGCAGCCAATGTCAGCGAGGGCGGCTTTGTTGGCAATCCGCATCTGGAAAAGCTGCAGTCTTATGCGGCAGCCCAGAAGGCGCCAGTGGTAGCGATTTGTGCAGCCGTCGAGGCCGAGATTGCCGATATGTCCGATGAGGATAAGGCCGTATTCTTAAGTGATATGGGCATGCAGGAGCCGGGACTGAATCGATTGATTCGTGCAGGATTTGGCCTGCTGGGCTTGCAGACGTATTTCACCGCGGGCCCGAAAGAGGTCCGGGCCTGGACCGTACGGGTGGGCGCCACCGCCCCTCAGGCGGCCGGTGTGATTCATACGGATTTTGAGCGCGGGTTTATTCGCGCCGAGGTGATTGCATTTGAAGAATACGTGACTTTAAAGGGTGAGCAGGCCGCCAAAGAGGCCGGCAAGATGCGGCTAGAGGG
>CAYXRY010000029.1:0-13497 GCA_964467545.1 uncultured Bordetella sp.
CTTTCGTGGAGCGGCTGCGCGGTCTTTACACCAAAGGCATTCGGCTATCTGATGGCAACTCCATGAGTTTTAGCTCCATCGGAGTCGAGGTGCAGCGCGATGGGTCTCTTTACCTTGACAAGGGAAAACTTAACACCGCGGTTTCCAATGGCCTGCAAGAGAAATTTGCCGCTGGGGTGACCGTAGGCTACGAAAGCGGCACCTCGAGTTTTACAAGTTTTATCACCTCGGCTTTAAGCACCACTGGGCTATTGTCAAGCCACATTACCAATGCTGAAAAAGAGCAGACCAATCTTGAGAAACGGGTCTCGGAGTGGCAAGACAAACTGACCCGAGTCGAGCAGCGCTATTACCGCCAGTACGCCGCCTTGGATGCGCTCTTATTCCGCTTGCAAACCACGAGTAACGCTTTAACGTCCGCAATTGAGAGCCTGGTCAATAGCCAGAAAAATGGTTAACTGAATTTTTAAGAAGGGAAACACCATGAACGCCCGTAACCTAAACGCTTACCGTAATCTGGCAGCACAGACTGCGGTCTCGGAGGCCAGCCCGATTGAGTTGATTGTGCTGGTCTATAAGCGACTCATTGATAACCTTCGGCTTGCCCAAAAGGCGATGGAGGAAAACAAAGAAGACGCTGAGCACATCAGCAAATCGCTTGATCTGATTCAAAAAGGCCTGATGGCGGCTTTGGATCATGAAAAAGGCGGCGAAATCTCTAAGAACCTCGCTTCACTTTATGACTGGTCGATTCGCGAAATCCTCAAAGCGCGCTTAAAGCGTAGCCCCGAGATTCTGACCGATGTCATTGAGGTGATCCGTAACCTCGAGGCCGCCTGGGTGGAGATTCATCTCATGCGCACCAAGGATGCCGGGTCAGACAAAGCCTCGGAAACTGTGCATATTTCTTCTGCAGGGGCTATCCCAGCGCTATAAGTTGGCCGTATAAAGTGGGGTAAGGACCTTACCCCATGCAGATACCGCCGACCATTCCGAGAACCTCCGCCCCGGGCCCGCAGGAGCTTAAGCCCGAGCCGGTGGCGCGTATTGCGCCGGTGGTAATGAACGATGCCGCGTCTCGCATCGATCCAAGCGTTATCCTGAAAACGCCCGTGCCGGTGTCGCAGGGTCCGCGAGTGGCAACCAGTGCCCGCCCGGCAACCGATCAGACAGGCACGATCTACACGTCTCCGGAAATTGCACCGGATACGGAAGCCGCCGCCCATATCGCGACCCTGATGAGTCAGCTCGGAAAAGCCGATTCGGGCCCGCACATGCTGCGCTGGCCGCTGCCAAGAGACGCCATTCAGCAGCAACAGCAACAGTCGCAGGCCAGTGGCCAGGCCGGCGCAAGTGGCGCTTTGGGATCCAATCCCAAAGAGGCTTTGTCGGTACTTAAGCAGGGCTTGGATCAGTCACCCATGTTGGCGATTGCCAATTTCGCAAGCGCACTGGGACTTACTCAGGGGAAAGACAAAGCCAATAAGCCGCCTGCGGCCAGCCTTCAGTCTGTGCCGGCGCGTGGCTCGCAAGAGGTGCAGGATGGTTTGAATCTGTTGATGCACGGCCAGCTGATGTGGGAAGGCCAGCTGACTCAGGGCGTGCAGGCCAAGATCTATCGCGAGGACACCTATGGGGAGGACCCCAAAAATCCGGGCGGTCCTTTAGTGAAAGGCACCCAAATCTCGATTGAAGCAGAGCTTCCCACGGTAGGGATGGTGAAAATTCGTGGTCTGCAGATTGCGGATTCTGTAAGTGTGGTGGTGAGTCCCGAGCAGCAAGGCCAGGCGGTGCTTTCGCAAAACTTTCAGGAGCTCAAAGACCACCTTGTTTCCGCTCAACTGGAGTCGGTCAAGATTCGGTTACAGAATTCGGCCGGGGAGCTGCTGGCGTGAACGAGCTGATGAATAAACGCGCAGTGGCGCTCAGGTATGAGCAAAACGCGGCCGCTCCCAGAATTGTTGCCAAAGGCGCGGGCTATACGGCCGAGACGATTATCGAGCGGGCCAAGGAATATCAGGTACCGATCGCAATTGAGCCAGAGTTAGTGGAGCTTTTGGTGCAGCTTGATTTAAATCAGCTCATTCCGCCGCAGCTTTATGCGGCAGTCGCAGAGGTCTTGGCCTGGGCCTATCAGGTGGATGGAAAAACTGCCGAGGAAATCCGCGCAGCGCGGCAGGGAACTTAAACCTGTAGGTTCGTGACGTCGCGATAAGCTTCAACCAGCTTATTGCGCACGGCAATCATTCCTTGGAAGGCAACATTTGCCTTTTGCAAAGAGGTCATCACCTCTTCAAGTGACATGTCCTTGGCGCCAAGCTGGAAGGCCTGGGCTTTGGCCTGGGCAGAGTTTTGGGCATCGCTGACTTCCTGGACGGCCGCTTTGAGCACGGCGCCAAAATCGACGCCGCTGCCCTGGCCGGGCTGGCCGGCCGCAACGCCAAGCGGCATGCGGGGATCGTTCCCAACAGGCTTGCCGCCCTGGGCCATCTCCTGCATTGCTTGCATGCGGGCCAGTACTTGGTTGATGCCTTCTACGCTCATGCCGAAATCTTAGGTTAATCCTTGCCTGAATAAAACCCTTTTTCCTTGTAATCCTTTAATTTGTAGCGCAACGCACGCTCTGAGATTCCAAGAATTTCAATGGCCTTTTTTCGGTTTCCGCCAGTGGTTTTGAGCACCAAAAGGATGTGCTCCCGCTCCACGGTCTCCAGATCTGCAGGCCCTTCGTCCATTACGGAAGCAAAATCCGCGCCAGTCTGGGGCGACTCGATGCCCCAGGCGGGAAGCTCGGAAACTGCTCTCCGTACTCCATTTACGGCAAGTCCTACCCCTGCGGTTACCCCCTGCCCAGCCGGCTTGAGCTCGAGGTGCTCGGGCATGACTTCATCCCCATCGCAAAGGAGCAATGCCCGCTGGACTGCGTTTTCCAGTTCGCGGACGTTGCCGGGCCAGCGGTGGGCATTGATGGCTGACTTGGCATCTCCAGATAATGACAGCCCCGGCCTGCCCATGGTGCTGCCATAGCGCTCTAAGAAAAGCTCTGCCATAGGAATGACATCTTCCATGCGCTCCCTTAACGGTGGAATGGCAATCGGAAATACCGCAAGCCGGTAATAAAGATCTTCGCGAAATTTTCCGGCAGAGACCCGTTCCAGTAAATCCCGGTTGGTCGCTGCGATGATTCGTACATCGACTTCCTGAGATTTGGTGGAGCCAATGCGCTCTACCACACGATCTTGAATCACGCGCAAGAGTTTTGCTTGCAGCTCAATCGGAAGCTCACCGATTTCATCCAAAAAAAGCGTACCGCTATTGGCCGTTTCAAATTTTCCTTCCTGAGGTTTTACTGCGCCGGTGAATGCGCCGCGCTCAAAACCAAAAAGTGTCGATTCCAGCAGTGTCTCGGGAATCGCAGCGCAATTGATGGCGATGTAGGGCTTTGCTGAGCGGGGCGAGCGCGAGTGGATTTGCCGTGCGAAGACATCTTTGCCCACGCCGCTTTCGCCGGTGAGTAGCACCGTGGCGTTGGTCGTGGCCACGCGCTGACAGCGCGATAACACCGACAGTGTTGCCGGTGCTCGGGCAATGATGGGCTGGCCACCGCCGTTACTCACCGTATCAATGGCAGGCTGATAGCGCGCAATCACGCCGACTAAGTGCTCGGGCTGAAAGGGCTTGATCAGAAAATCGCGCGCCCCCGTTTGCAATGCCTCTACTGCCAGTTTGGCCTCTGCAAAGGCGGTCATGATGACCACGGGCAGCTGCGGGACTTTTTTACGAATGGAGCGCAATAGCGTCAGACCATCCATGCCGGGAAGTCGAAAGTCTGAGACCACCAGCGAATACTCCTGGGCACCAAAGGCCATGAGTGCGCTTTCGGCATCTTCAAAGGCCTGGTAGGTGATCTGATGAAGATCCAGTGTCACGCAAATGGCTTCGCGCAGATCGGCATCATCTTCAACAATCATCACGGGAGGGTGGGACATGGTGCTTTTCTTTTCTATGAAAGGAGTGTGTTTAAAGTGATGGCATGCAGGGCAGGCTGAGCGTGAAGCGCGCACCGCCCTCGGAGCGATTGCTGGCGTGGATTTCGCCACGATGGGCCTCAATCGCGTTGCGTGCAATCGAAAGCCCAAGGCCAGTGCCATTGACTCGGCTGGTGGTAAAGGGCTCAAACATTGAGTGCAGCATCGCCTCTTCAATGCCCGGGCCCTGATCATCGATGCTGATGCGCACCCGCGCTGGCTCCACGCTGGCCTGCATGCGGATGACCGAGCCCTGCGGTGAGACCTGTAGCGCATTTTCCAACACTGCCACCAGCGCCGAGACGATGGCATCGCGCTCGACCGACACCAGACTCGGCTCACCTTTTAAGCCCACTTCAAGTGGCACGCCATAGCGCTCGCAGACAGGCCGAATCGCCTGCTCGGCCTCATCCAATAAATCGGCAATCAATACGCGCTCGGTTTTTTGTGGCCGCTGCCGCACAAACTGCAGCATGCGTGTGGTGAGTTTTTCCAAAGAACTTAACTGACGGCGCAACTTCTCGGCCATTTCGCGTTGACGCTCGGGTGCCAGCAGCGGATCGGTCAGGTGGCCCGCATACAGTGTTGCTGTGGCCAGTGGTGTTCTCAGTTGATGGGCAATGCTTGCAGCCATCTGGCCCATCGAAGCCAGTTTGGATTGCCGCTGGGTCTCGGCATGCTGGGTGAGGCTTTCGGTGATGTCTTGAATTTGCAGAATTTTTCGATCACCAAACACCACCTCTTTGACCTGAACCGTGCGGCTCGTGGAGTCGGTGGTGGTCTGATACTCCCCGGCAACCGGTGTTGCGGACCAGCCGCGCGGAATCTTCCATGCTGAGCCCTCCTGCATCTCGGGAAGCAGACTCTTTGCGGCGGGATTCAAATCCCGCACGCGGCCTTCTTCAATCACCAGCACGCCGGCGGGCAGGGCCCCTAACAAGGCCGCGAGGCGCTGATTGGCCGCGGCAAGATCTTCCGAAAGCCGATTGACCTGGTTTTGCAAAAGCGACTGCTGGCTCTCGAGCTCTTGGGAGGCCTGCAAAAATAGCCGGAAGGCCTCCTCGAGCTGAGTGCTCTGGCTGCTTTCTGCCCCGGAGAGGGCCGTCAGGCTTGATGCGGCGGGCTCAATCAATGGCGTGTTCCTTGCTTATAGAGGCTAGGGCCGGAGACTCTTTTTTCTTGACGAAGTCGGTAAATAGTGTCATAACCGCGGAAAATTTAACGAAGTACTTTAACTTTGCACTACAACCCGAGTGGCTGACAACGTCCAAAACCCAATTCAGGCGGCTGATGCCAACGCAGCGGTCGTCAATATCGGCGGTAGTGCCGCTGCGGCGGCTGCTCCAGGAGCGGCTTCGGCAAATTCTGCCCAAAAACCGCTTGGGACGGACCGCTCGCAGGCTTTGCAGGACCTCGTCAATCGGCTGAAAGCCTTGCCCATGGCGCAAAAGGCGATCCTGGGCGGTGGCGCGCTGTTTCTGCTTTTGGTTATTCTTTTCACCTCGTTTTCGGGGGCAAAAGACGACTATCGGATCCTCTTTTCAAATGTCGATGAAAAAGATTCAGCGGCAATCGTTGCCTCTTTACAACAAATGGGTGTTCCGTACAAGTTTACGGAGGGCGGCGGCGCCCTGATGGTGCCCACCAAGACTGTTCATGAGACGCGTCTGAAGCTAGCGGGCCAGGGCCTGCCGAAATCCGGTTTCGTGGGCTTTGAGCTTTTGGAAAACCAGCGTCTGGGCACCAGCCAGTTTGTCGAGCAGGTCAACTATCAGCGCGGCCTCGAAGGGGAGCTTGCTAAAAGTATCTCTGCGTTAACGCCAGTGAAAACTGCGCGCGTGCATTTGGCGGTGCCAAAACAATCAGCGTTTGTCCGCGAGCAGCAGCGGCCAACCGCGTCGGTGGTGCTCACGCTTCACCCTGGCCGATTCTTAGACAAGCAGCAGGCGCTTGCCATTACTCACTTGGTGGGATCTTCTGTGCCGCAGATGGGCCCGCAGGATGTCACGATTTTGGACTCCGAGGGCAGCCTGCTGTCTCCGAACCCTGATCGCGCCGAGGGGCTGAATCAATCGCAGCTGAAATACGTGCAAGAACTTGAGGCCGCGCTATCGAAACGTGTCTCCAGCATCCTGGAGCCGATTACAGGCAAGGGCAATGTGAAGGCCCAGGTCACTCTCGATATGGATTTCAATGAGCTGGCGCGCACCCAAGAGGCATTCGGTAAAAACACACCGCCAAGCCCCGGTGCAATTCGTAGCCAGCAAAGCATCAACCTTCAGGGCACAACACCCTCTACAGGAGGCATTCCCGGAGCGCTCACCAATCAACCGCCGCCAAACGCCCAAGCCCCCATACAAAAAGGCGCTGCGGGGCCTGGTGCCAATCAAGCCAGAACGCTCAACGCTCCTGGCGACGGTGGTCAGGGCCAGACCTCGCGCAATGAGCTCACCACCAACTACGAAGTGGATCGCACGATTGAGTACTTAAAGCGCGCCAAGGGCGAGCTGCGTCGAGTGTCGGCCGCGGTGGTGGTGAATTACAAATCACAGGCCGATTCAAAGTCTGGCGAAGTCAAGCAGTCCCCGTATCAGCCGGCTGAACTCCAGCAGATGATTGCGCTTGCCCGAGATGCGGTGGGCTTTCGCCAAGAGCGGGGTGACTCGGTGAGTGTGGCCAATATTCCGTTTACACCGGAGCCCGTGGAGCACATGCCTTTTTATAAGGATGCGGGCTTTATCGAGCTCGCAAAAGAGATCTCCAAGTTCGCCATCATTCTTGGCGCGTTGGCGATTTTCTTCTTTGTGGTCGTCAAGCCCATTCTCTTTCCGCCTCTGGTGGAGGTCACCGAGCAAGAGCAGAAGCTTGAAGATGAGATTGATGAGCGCATGAAGGCGGAGCTGGCGATGATGACCCCAGAGATCCGTGAGAAAAAGCGCATGGAGATGGAGCTCATTCGCGAGAAAAAACGTCTCGAAGAGGAAGAAAAACGTCGTGCTGCCGAGGATGAGCGCCGAATCGCAGAAGAGGAGCGCAAGCGCAAGGCCGAAGAGGCCCAGCGTGAGTACGATGAGCTGGTGCAGTACGCCAAAGACTTTGTGGCAAAAGACCCGCGCGTGGTGGCAAACGTATTCAAGGGCTGGATGGGCAATGATGCGAAGCCTGCTGCCTAAGGAGAACGCTCATGGCTGATGACGACTCACAAGTCGAAGATAAACCGATATCCATTGCCCAGGCCCTGAAAGAGGGGGTTCGGTCCGCCACTTCGGCAGCTGCGACCTCCATCGATGATCTGGATGGCGCCTCCAAGTCTGCGGTGGTGTTGCTTGCCGTTGGCCCTGAGGCAGCCGCTGATGTGCTGCGGCTGCTCTCGCCATTCGAGGTGCAAAAACTCTCCTCCAAAATGGCAGTGGTGCGCGCCTTGCCGCGTGAGCTGGTGATTGAGGTGCTGCGGCAATTTAAAGACGCAACAGCGAATAACGCCCAGGTGGCCTTTGATACCGACTCCTTCATGCAGAACATGTTGCATAAGGCGCTCGGCTCCGAGGGCGCATCCGACCTGCTGGGTAAGCTGGAATCGGCCATCGACATGTCGGGCGTAGAGGCCTTAAAACGCATGGAGCCGGATGTGCTCTATGAGATGATTAAAAACGAGCACCCGCAGATCATTGCGACTGTGATGGTCTTTCTTGAGCCCCAACATGCTGCGTCCACCGCCAAGCTCTTTCCTGATGAGATCCGGGATGAGCTCATGCTTCGGGTGGCTTTGCTGCAAAAGGTTCAGCCTGCGGCGCTCAAAGAACTCAACGAGGTCATGTCACGCGCCATGGAAGGCACCAGCGATACACGCAGAAGCACTGTGGGCGGTGTGATGCCGACTGCCGAGATCTTGAACTTCATGTCTGGCGGTATGGATAAGGCCGCTCTGGCCAAGATCGGCGAGCACGATGCCGAACTCGCTCAGCTGATTTTGGAGCAGATGTTTACCTTTGAAGACTTGGTGGATATCGATGATCGCTCGCTGCAGACCCTGCTGCTGGAAGTCCCCCAGGACATGCTGGTGGTGGCGCTCAAAGGCGCAAGCCCAAGACTGAAAGAAAAACTCTTAAAGAACATGGCCCGCCGCGCCGCCGAGGGCGTAAAGGAAGACTTAGAGACCCGTGGCCCAATGAAGATTCAGGATGTGGAAGATCAGCAAAAAGCTGTGCTGGTCATTGCCCGCGGATTATCCGACGAGGGCCGCATCAATATGGAACGCGGTAAGGCGGCCGATCAGTTCGTCTGATCTTCTAAGTCATGACGTACTCACTCGACTCGGTCTATAAGGCTGCCGAAGAAAGCCGAGCGCGCAGAGCGGCAGAAGAGGCCGAGCTCGAAAAAGAGCTGACTGCATCATTGCGGGTCTGGAAGCCACCGTCATTTGATCCGCGTCCGCCCACTGAAATTCCCCGTGCACCGCTGCCCACCGTTGAAGAAGTAGAAGCCATTCGTGCTGAGGCGGCCCGCCTGGGCATGGAAGCGGGGCATGCCACGGGCTACGCCGAAGGCAAGCAAGAGGGATTTACCGCTGGCCACTTAGAGGGCATGCAAAAGGGCCACGAAGAAGGCTACGCCGCAGGTTACGAGCAATCCAAGGTGGAAATTGAACGGCTGACTGCGGCGCTGAACACATTGCTGGAGGCCATCAATGAACTTCCCCAGGCGATGGGTGAGCCCATGGTGGAGCTGGCGTATCAAATTGGCGAGCGCCTCTCGGGCAAAGATGGCATGGAGCGCACTCCTTTCGTGACTGCGGTCCAAGAGGCGTTGATGCGACTGCCCAAGCCGGGAGAGAAATTGTTTTTTCGCATTCGCGCCCAAGAGGCCGAGTCTTGGAAAAAGGCAATCGAAGATCCGGGCCTGCCCTTTAAGTGCACGGTGGTGATTGATGAAAATGTTCCCGAAGGCCATGCCTATGTCGAGGCCCAGGGAATGCGCCTAAATGTCGGGGAGCAGGCCCGCCGTGCCTTAGTGCGGACGGCCCTGGGTCTGGATGCATCCGCAGAATAATCAATCGCTTGAGCGCGTCGCCGGATTTAAGTCGCGCTTAAACGAAATGCCCCGATCTGTTCGTGAGGGCCGGCTTAGCCGTGTGTCGGGGCTGCTGTACGAGGTTCACGGACTTCCCATGACGATTGGCGATCGGGCAACAATTAATTTGGGTGAGCAGGCGGTCGAGGCCGAGTGCATTGGCTTTAATGGCGGCACGACCTATCTGATGCCGGTGGATCCTGTTGAAGGCATCTCGCCGGGCGCCGCAGTCTATCCGCTGGGAACGCCTTACTTTGAAGGGGCGGGCTTTAAGGTTCAGAAAACGGCCTCTGCCTTACCTTTGGGCGAAAGCCTCTTGGGCCGAATTGTGGATGGCTTCGGGCGGCCAATTGACGGCAAAGGAATTGATGCCCATGGCGTGCCGGGCGTGCCCACGCGGCGCGTCAACCCCTTGCATCGCGCACCGATTCGTGAGCCTTTGGACTCTGGGATACGTGCGATCAACGGCGCACTGACGGTAGGTCGCGGACAGCGCGTTGGAATTTTTGCAGGATCAGGCGTTGGCAAAAGCGTGATGCTGGGCATGCTGGCGCGCAACTGCATTGCCGATGTCATGGTGATCGGCTTGGTGGGTGAGCGCGGCCGCGAGGTGCGCGAGTTCTGTGTGGATATTTTGGGCGATCAGGCCATGCACCGCTCGGTGGTGGTGGCAGCGCCTGCCGATGCTTCTCCGCTGGCGCGAGTGCGGGGCGCCTATTACGCTACGGATGTCGCGACCTGGTTTCGTGATCAGGGCAAGCATGTGGTGCTGATTGTGGATTCCTTGACACGGTTTGCGATGGCCCAGCGAGAGATTGGCTTAAGTCTTGGTGAGGCACCTGTCTCGCGGGGCTACACGCCAAGCGTATTTGCAAAGATGCCTGAGCTGGTGGAGCGCGTCGGCAACGGCGCCCGAGAGGATGCATCGATCACCGCGTTTTACACCATATTGCTGGAAGGCGATGATGTTCATGACCCCGTGGCCGATACTGCCCGAGGTATTTTGGATGGCCACGTTTTCTTATCGCGCGAGCTCGCCGATAGCGGCCACTATCCGGCAATTGATATTGAGAAATCGATTTCTCGAGTGATGCCCAAGGTCACGACCAAAGAGCATCAAGCCGCAGCACGTAAGTTCAAGATGCTGTATTCACGGTATATGCGGGGCCGCGAGCTTTTATCGATGGGCGCTTATGTCCCGGGCGGTGATGCTGAACTCGATATGGCCGTGCGCATGTGGCCTCAGATTCAGCGCTATCTGCAGCAGGATGCTGAGGAAGCCCACTCGATGGAAAATGCTTTGGCTGAGATGATGAAAATCGCTGCCGCAGCCGGCGGCGCGCCGTCGGCAAATGCTGCTGCCAGGCAGGCTGGCTAGATGGGGCACCGCTAGATGAGCCGGGCAATCAAGGCCATGGCACGGCTGGCCAAGGTCCGACAGGACATGGCCATGGCCCGGGCAAAAAGAATCGCCAGCGAGTTCGCCAAGACCCGTGATCTCAGCGAGCAGGTCCTTCAGTACGCCAAGGAGTACGACGACTCTGCCATGCGGGCTGGCGAAAGGGGCATCTCGGTTGCGATGCTCAATGACTCGCTGGCCTTCAGTTCCCGTCTAATTTCTAGCGCGAAAGAGCAAGAGTTAGCGACCGCTTACATGCATAGGCAGCTCCAAGAGGCCAATCGCGCCGCGCTGTCGGCAAAAATGAAGAGCCAGGGCTTAGATCGCGCGCTTGCACGTCGCAAAAAAGAGGCTGAACAAGAACAGCAGCAGGCCGATTGGCAGGAAATTGAGGACGCCTTCTCACACCGGCGTTCGCCCTTCTCTGAGAAGGATCAGGGGGAGGGGGCCTCTGGCACGAAAGATGCTTAGGTTGGTTCAACTTTCTTTTGAAGAGGTTGAACTGTCATGGCTTCGATGCAGATTGTCGGTGGTGGAACCAACGCCTCCCCTGGTAAGGGAGCGTTGCCTGGGGGCTTAGACCCCATGCTGATGGGCCTATCGCCCGAGGCTGCAGCCTTATCAGGCGGCGAAGCAGGCGAATCCGCAGAAAACCCGTTTGTTGCTGAGCTGGCGGCTGCTTTGGCCTCTTTCGAGGCAGAACAGACAACAGCACTTGCAGAAAACCTTCTCGATCCAGCCCTACAAGCGGCCCAGACGGTTGATCCCAACTTGGCCGCCCAGGCCCAAGGGCAGACTTTGCCACTTGATCCAGCCTTCCAGAATGCCATTTTGGCAAGTTTTGCCGCTTTAAATGGCGCAGTTCAGGCCGACGCCTCGTCCGTCGGAGCTACAGATGCCGCGCTTGCTGCTTCTGCCGGCGCCCTTGAAGCAGTCGAGCTGGCAGCGGGAGTAGTTGTAGCCCAAAGCGCAACGGTTCAAAACGTCTCCGATGCAGCCGACGCAGCGCTTGCGGCTGCGGCCCAAAGCGCCCAAGAAGATTCTCAACAACAGCAATCCGATGCCGACGCTCAGCGTTTGCGCGAGCAAGGCCTCGTTACGGCGCAGCGCTCTGCGCAAGATTTGCTGGCTCAGGCGGCATCGCAGACCACACAAAAATCGGCGACCACAGAGTCGGCAACACCGACAGCCGATCAGGCCGCGCAATTGGCGCAAGCAAGTAGCGAGGCGAAAAAAGCAGCCGCTGCCAGCGCGCAAGCGGGCGGGCAAACCGGAGATGATCTGGAGCTCAGCGGTAAAAATTCTTCATCCCCGTCGATTGCATCCAACACGACCATTCAGGCGGGTCCGTCGCTTGCCCAGCAGGGCCAGCAAAAGCATTCCAACTCGGAGGATCAGTCAGGCCTAGGCAACGCCGATCGTCAACCCAGTGTTGCAGAGCAGGCTGGCGCTACTGAATTGAGCTCGGAATCCGACTCCCCAGAGCACACAACCAAGCAGACTGCGATGGCAGGCACCGCGGCAAATGATCTCGGTAATGTCATCCTGACCACCAAATCCAATGCGGATGCGATTGCAGCATCGGCCGATAGCGCACGGCAATCTGCACAGCGCGTGGATGGCGCGGCAGCCACAGGCGCAGCCGCAGCCTCTGCCCAGTCGGCTGAATCAGCGCGTGCAGAAAGCCGCCTGGAGGCAGCGCGGGCATCGCTGGGCTCGGGTCCCCTGAATGTCGAGGTCTTAAAACTCACTCGCCAAGGCGGGGGCCGGGCAGTTCTGGAGGTCACACCGCCTAATCAGGGGCCGATTCGGATTGATCTGCAGCTCGATGGCGCAGGCCGAGCCAGCCTCGTGGTAGAGGGCTTAACCGACAGCATGAAGGCACGCCTTGAAAGCAGCGCCCATTTTTTACGTCAGGATATGGCCTCGATGGGGCTTGCATTGAATCTTGAGATGCGCGAGCGTAATGACTCCAATGCCCAGGCACAGGCTTTTGGCCAGGGGCAGTTTGGTCAGTCGAGACAAAACGATCGCGAGGTAGGCGCGGGACAGACACAGTCATCAATGTCTGGTCAGGCCTCCGGGAATATTTCCGGAGCCAAGCGGTCTACTTTGACAGATGACGGAATTCATTTGGTTGCATAACAATTCGCCACACCAACAGTGAGAGAACATCATGGCTGAAGAAAACGTACTCCCCGCAGACGCCGCCCCGGCGGCCCCCGCTCCCACCCCGGCTTTGCCGGAGGGCGAGGAGGCACCGAAGAAAGGCAAAAAGAAGCTGATCTTCATCATCTTGGGCGCTGTCGTTGCCATCGGCGGTGGCGTGGGCTACTACATGTGGTCGCAGTCACAGGCTGAGGCCAAGCGCAAACAAGCGGAGCTTGAGGCGACACCGGAATACCAGCTGAAAAAGCAGATGGAATTCCGCAAAGAGAATAAGCCCCCACGTTTTATCAAGATGGATGAGTTCACGGTCAACCTTCCCGGCCGAGGCGGCGAGCATTACCTGCAGACCACAGTAGTGCTGCGTACGGGTGATGCGGGCACCGAGGGCAAGATCAAGCAGTTTCTGCCTGTGATTCGCGACAAGATCATTTTGGTGCTGTCGTCTCGCACGATGCAGGAGCTGGCCACCGTTGATGGAAAAAATGCGATGGCCAAAGAGATCGCCTTGGTGATCAATTCGATCATCGAGCCCCAGCTGACTGCCATTTACATTCTGCAGCAGCGCTTAGAGTCCGCAGAATTAGCGAATCTGGAGCGTATCGGCGCGGTTCCCAAGCAAACAACAGCAGGTGAGCGCTTAAGTCAGACTGCGATTGAGGCGGCTGCCCAGTATTGGAAGGTCACCGAGATGGATCTGCCCGTGCAAGGCGTGTTGTTCGATCGCCTGGTGATGCAGTAATCGGGCACGCATTTCACGCTCTGTTTGATTCTTTAAAGAACGCCCATGGCCGAAACCGAAAACCCCCCTGCGATTGATCCGGCTGCCAGTCA
>CAYXRY010000030.1:0-1893 GCA_964467545.1 uncultured Bordetella sp.
CGCCGACGGTCGGGTTTTACGCAAAGCTCTCGGTGCTAGAAGCCGTCGTGCAGGCTGGCCACATCGGCTTGGCGGTTTTTGCGGTGCTTGCCTCTTTGATCGGCGCGTTTTATTACCTGCGCTTAGTTAAGGTGATGTATTTCGATGAGTCCAAGCTCGAAGCGCCGCTGGATTGCGGCCGTCTTGCCCAGTCGGTACTGACTGTCAATGGTGCTGCGGTTTTGCTGCTGGGCATCTTGCCGGGCCCGCTGATGGCTGCCTGCCTGTACACAGTACGCATGTCGCTGTCGGCATGAATACCGGTGCGGCGGCGCTCCTGCTGCTGGTGGTTGCAGTGGGGTTAGCGAATCTTGCGTTTTTTACCGAGCGGCTGTTTCTGCTTGTGGCGCTGCGCAAGACCAAGTCGCTGTGGTGGAGGCTGTTCGAGGTCTTGGTCTATTACGGAATTTTCATTGGCCTTGGCCGTGCGCTCGAAGCCTATGTCGGCAGGCTGCACGCCCAGGCCTGGCAGTTTTATGCAATCACACTGCTAATCTTTTTGGTGCTGGCTTATCCCGGCTTCATCTACCGATATCTGCGCCGCACACGGCGTGCTTCGTCAGCGGGGAGTTCCTGATGGATCGGCCCGACCCCCGGCCTGCCCGGCAGCCCGACGAGCCACATCCTGAGCTGGCCGAAGAACGGCTAATGGGTGAATCGGTCTATGAGGGCCGGCTGCTGCATGTACATCGGGATTGGGTCAGGGCGCCGGATGGCCATGAACAGGCCTTTGAATACACGCTACATCCCGGTGCCGCCGCGGTCATTCCGATTCTTGAAGATGGTCGTCTTGTCATGGAGCGCCAGTGGCGTTATGCCATGAATCGCAGCTTTCTCGAGTTTCCTGCGGGCAAGCTCCACACGGGCGAGGATCCGCTGCTGGCCATTCAGCGCGAGTTGATCGAGGAAACTGGCTATCGGGCACAGCAATGGGCCCGGCTGGGCGTCATGCATCCCGTGATTGCTTATTCCACGGAAGCGATCCATCTGTTTGCTGCGCGCGGTCTGACTGCGGGGCCGGCGGCCCGAGAAGAGGGCGAATGCATGGAGATTGTGCTGCTGACGCCCGAAGAATTTTTTGATGCCGTGTTTCGCGGTGAGATTACGGATAGCAAAACACTTGCGTGCGGCCTTTGGCTTGAGCGAATGCAACAACAGAAGTGGAGCGTGTCATGGATTTCGGCATAAGGGGAAAGACAGCGCTGGTGATCGGTGCCGGCAGCGGACTGGGGGCTGCATCAGCCCGAGCACTTTCTGCAGAAGGGGCCCATGTGGTCTTGGTCGGCAGAAGGCCCGAGGTGCTGGCCGCATCAGCGGCGGCGATGGCCGGGCCCACCACGCAGGTGGTCTGGGATGTTTCACACCCCGAGCAGGCTGCGGGCCGAATTGCCGAGATTCGCGCACAGAGCGGCCCGATCGAAATACTGGTGAACAACACCGGAGGCCCGCCGCCATCTCCTGCGGCAGGCCAGCCGCTTGATCTTTGGTCAGCGCATTTCCGCGGCATGGTGATGAGTCTCATCGCAATTACTGATGCAGTGTTGCCGGATATGCGCGCAGCGGGATGGGGCCGGATCGTGACCATCGCTTCATCGGGCGTGGTGGCGCCCATTCCGAATCTAGCCCTATCCAATTCGCTTCGGGGTGCCCTGGTGGGCTGGTCCAAGACCTTATCTCGAGAGCTTGCGCCCATAGGCATCACGGTCAATATGGCCTTGCCGGGCCGGATCGCCACTGATCGGCTGCGTAGCCTGGATGAAGGCCGGGCCAAGCGGGAGTCTCGGCCGGTGGATGATGTTATTGGCGAGAGCCTCTCTGCCATTCCGCTGGGCCGCTATGGCGAGCCCGATGAGT
>CAYXRY010000030.1:1903-13252 GCA_964467545.1 uncultured Bordetella sp.
AATTTATTCGACCGACCTTTGGAAAAAGCGAGTAAGGTTGGGATTCTTAGTCTGACCTACATTGGGGCGGAAGAATTCGCTTCGCAAGTCTCCACCCTTCTTGAGAAGGAGGGGATCGTTCTGGGTGGACCGAGCCCGATGAGTTTGGTGCCGCGGTTGGGTTTTTATGCAGTCAGCAGGCCTCGTACATCACCGGATGCATGATGCGTATCGATGGTGGCATGATTGCAAGCATCGGAGGATAGGAGCCCCATCATGTTGAAATCGAATCCAAAGTTTTCCTGGGAAGACCCTTTTTTGCTGTCCCGTCAGCTCTCGGAAGACGAGGTCATGATCATGGATGCGGCCCGCTCATATTGTCAGGAGCAGCTGCAGCCCCGTGTGCTGGAGATGTTTCGCAAGGAGTCCTCGGATCCGGCAATTTTTCGTGAAATGGGCGAGATGGGCTTTCTTGGGCCGTATCTTCCTGCGGACTATGGTTGCGCCGGTGTCAACTATGTCTCCTACGGCCTGATTGCCCGCGAGATTGAGCGCATTGATAGTGGCTTTCGCTCCATGATGAGTGTACAGAGTTCTTTGGTCATGCTGCCGATTTATGAATTCGGCACCGAGGAGCAGCGTCAGAAATACCTGCCCAAGCTTGCCAAAGGAGAGTGGATCGGTTGTTTTGGTCTAACGGAGCCCGATCATGGCTCTGATCCTGCCGGCATGGTGACCCGTGCTAAAAAAGCACCCGGTGGCTATTTGCTGACCGGCTCAAAGACCTGGATTTCCAACAGCCCCATTGCCGATGTCTTCGTGGTCTGGGCTAAGGACGATGCCGATGAAATTCGCGGCTTTATTCTCGACAAGGGCATGAAGGGCCTGACCGCACCCCCCATTCATGGCAAGGTTGGGCTGCGGGCCTCCATCACCGGCATGATCATGATGGACCAGGTCTTTGTGCCTGAAGAAAACGCTTTTCCAGATGTCCGTGGATTGAAGGGGCCGTTCACCTGCTTGAATTCCGCTCGTTATGGCATCTCCTGGGGAGTGCTGGGCGCGGCTGAATCCTGCTGGCATACCGCCCGGCAATATGTACTGGATCGCAAGCAGTTCGGCCGGCCCTTGGCCGCCAATCAGCTGATTCAGCGCAAGCTTGCGGATATGCAGACTGAAATCGCGCTGGCGACACAGGCTGTGCTGCGTCTTGGCCGGATGAAAGATGAACATACTGCAGCTGTTGAGATCACATCAATCGTGAAGCGCAATAACTGCGGCAAGGCCCTCGATATTGCCCGGACAGCCCGCGATATGTTGGGTGGCAATGGAATCAACGATGAATATGGCGTGATTCGTCATATGGTGAATCTTGAGGTGGTCAACACCTACGAAGGCACCCACGATATTCACGCACTCATCTTGGGCCGAGCGCAGACGGGCCTGCAGGCCTTTTTCTAAGCATTTGCTGCATGGACCGGATCGACGTCCTCGTCATTGGGGCCGGCGTCATCGGCTTGGCCATCGCCCGCGAGCTGGCCCAGGCGGGCCGCGAAGTGGTGATCCTGGAGAGCCAGTCGGCCATTGGCACTGGCACCAGCTCACGCAATTCGGGCGTGATTCATGCTGGGATTTATTACCCGACAGGATCCAATAAAGCCCGCTGGTGTGTTGAGGGCCGGCATCTGCTCTATGCCTATGCCAGGCAGCATCACCTTAACCATCGACGCACTGAGAAATTGATCGTGGCAGCAAGCTCCGAGTCGGCGCGGCTCGAAAACCTTTTTAAGACTGGTCTTGCCAATGGCGTAGACGACCTCACGATGATCAGTGGACAAAAGGCCCGGTCCATGGAGCCAGAATTGCGCTGTGATATCGCAATCCATTCGCCATCGACGGGCATTATTGATGTGCATGATCTGATGCTCGCGCTTTTGGGGGATGCACAGGCCCATGGTGCGACGCTCGCATTGCAGAGTCGGTTTGATCGTAGCGTCTGGGCTAATGGACGCTGGGAATCTGAAGTCCTTGGCCAAAAAGTTGCGTGCGACTGGCTCATCAATGCTGCGGGCTTGGATGCTGCTGCCGTCGCCAGCCGCATCGAGGGCCTGGGTGGACAGCACATCCCAGAGATGTTTTTCGCTAAGGGCAGCTATGCAAGGCTGCAGGGCCGGCCACCCTTTTCTCGGCTGATTTATCCGGTGCCTGTTCCGGGTGGCTTGGGCACCCATCTGACACTTGACTGTGGTGGCCAGGCCCAGTTTGGCCCGAACGTACAGTGGCTCGATGCGCCCTCGGCCCAACAGATTGAGACCGGATTAATTCAAGCCTTTGATTATGCGGTCAATGCAGATGAGCTCGAAGGTTTTGAGCGCGATGTGCGGAGTTGGTGGCCTGGGCTGCCCGGCGGAGCACTTACGCCGGGCTACTCAGGTGTTCGGCCCAAACTCGCCGGTCCGGGTGAGCCCGCGGCCGACTTCATGCTGCAGGGCCCGTCGGATCACGGATGTACGGGGCTTATCAACCTATTTGGTTTTGAATCGCCGGGCCTTACGTCATGCCTGGCGATTGGCCGTGCGGTCCGCGCGATCGTCTGAAGAGCTGGCTGGCCAATACCAGGCCGAATCCAACAAATCCTGCGATATCGGTGGTGGCAGAGGGGTAGGTCAGGGCCAATCCCGCACCAATCAGCAGCCAGCGTTCGATCAGCTTGGTTTGAAGAATGAACCAGTTCTGCAGGCCACCTGCAAGGGCGACGATGCCCACCGATGCGGTAAAGGTGATCCATGCAATATCGGTCCAGTTGGCCTTGGCCAAAGCTTTGGTGGAGCCCATCAGCAGCAGGGCCACTCCGGCAGGGTCGAGCACAAAGATAAAGGGCACCAGAATCGCTGGCGCAACATATTTCCAGCTCTGGAATGTGGTGCGATAGGGGTTGCCTTTGCAGATTGCAGCTGCCGCAAAGGGCGCTAAGGCGGTCGGCGGGGAGACCTCAGAGAGCACCGCGTAATAAAAGATAAACATATGGGCAGCGAATTCGGGCACACCGAGTTTGATCAAGGCAGGTGCTGCGACCACTGCACAGATGATGTAGGAGGCGGTCACAGGAACTGCCAGGCCGACAATCCATACAATCAGGGCGGTGAACAGGGCAGTCAGAAAAAGTGATCCGCCTGCGTACTCAATCACGATGGCGCTAAATTTCAGGCCAAGTCCTGTGAGCACGACCACGCCCACAATTAAACCGGCGCCTGCACAAGTCGCGGCAATCGATAGGACCTGGGTAAAGCCATTGGAGAGGGCCTCGGTGAGCCGCGATTGATAAAGGCCCTTCCAGAATGGGGCCCGGCCGATCAGGACCTCATACGGAATCATTGCCGAGTCTCGCCGCAAAAAACTGGTGAGAAGCGAGGCCATGGTCGCCCAGAAGACCGACATGATGGGCGAAAAGCCCATCAGCATAAAAAGCACAATTGATATCAGCGAGAAAAAGTGGAACCAATATTTTTTCGCCAGCCCCCAGGCGCTTTCGACACCCGGAAGGGTCTGGCCCGACATGTTGTATTTGCGGGCATCGATTTGGACCATCACAAAGAGCCCCAGATAAAATAAAAACGTGGGGATGGTCGCCATCAGCAGCACATCGAGATACGAGATCTTTAAAAACTCCGCAATCAAAAACGCCGCAGCGCCCAAGACCGGGGGCGAAATGATGGCGCCCAGGCCGCCTGCAGCCAGCAGACCACCGGCGGCATTGCGGTCATAGCCGGCCTTGGTCAGCATGCTGTGGGCCACCGAGCCCACTGTCACCGTAGTGGCCACGCCCGAGCCCGATGGGCCTCCCATCAGAAATGAAGAGAGCACCACGGTACGGCCAACGCTCGAGGTTTTTCCGCCCATTGCAGAAAACGAGAAATCAATAAAAAATTTTCCTGCACCGCTGAACTGAAGAAAGGCGCCGAAAATGGTGAAAAGAATAATCAGCGACGAGGAGACATCCACGGCAACCCCGAAGATGCCCTCCAGTGTCATGTACATGAAGCCGACCAGCCGGGACAAGTCATAGCCCTTGTGGGTCCACGGCGCGGGAAGTGAATCACCAAAAAGCGCGTACAGTAAAAATGCGATCGTTACGGACAGCAGCACCAATCCATTGGTCCGGCGGACGGCCTCTAAGATGAGCAGGATCAGAATCCCGCCAAAGGCGACATCCATGGGCAGCGGGAAGGTGTTTCGATCGGTAAAGTTATCGCCGCCACGAATCGCATACACCAGGGCCGCAATCGCCAGACCGGCAAACACGATATCCCACCACATCAGCCGATTCTTATAGCGGGCGGCAATCGGAAAAGTAATAAAAATAAATGCCAACACCATGACCACATGGGTCATCCGCATGATCTGGGCCGGAACAATTGCATAGGCGGAGTACAGGTGAAACAGCGACATCCCGACAGCCACCAGCGTCAGGACTACGGCCAACACGCCGCGGTAGCTGCTGGTATCGCCTTCTTCTTCCTTGATCAGGCTCTCGACCCGCTGGCGGGTCTCGGCATCAAGATCGCCCTCGGGCACGCCCATCTTCTGCAGGGAGTCACTCATATCGATACCTTCGCGGTTACGCTGATCAAGCTCGGACGCTGAGTTTAAAAGCGAAAGCCCGCATTATGCGGGCTTTCAGCTTGTCTTGGGCGATGAACGGCTGAGTGGTCAGTTAATCTTGCCGCCCTTTTCTTGAATGAACTTTACCGCACCGGGGTGGAAGGGGATTGGGCTGGAGGCCTGTTTCTGATTCGGAATCGTCACGCTGGAGTACTCCTTGTGGACTGCAACCAGATCCTTTTGGTGATCAAACACTGCTTTCACGATCTTGTAAGCCTGATCATCGGGCATCTTGGCGTTGACCACCAGAATGTTGGCGACCGAAGCAATCTTGTTGTCGGCATCCATTCCTGAGTAGGTGGTACGGGGAATAGTATCGGCATAGTAGAGGTCGCCATATTTTTTATTCATGGCGGCGACGGCTTCAGCGTGATCGATCATGCGGATCTTGGTTCCCGGGGTGCTGGCCAGGTCGGTCACGGCCGCGGTGGGCAGGCCACCGACCCAGAAAAATGCGTCGACTTTCTTGTCTTTAATCGCGTTAACGGACTCGGCAACGCTCAGACGCTCGCGGGTCATATCCTTGTTTGGATCCAGGCCGGCAGCCTCAATTAAGCGCAGGGCCATAACTTCGGTGGCACTGCCCGGGCTTCCGGTTGCAACCCGCTTGCCCTTGAGATCGCGCATGGTCTTAATGCCGGTGGACTCCACAGTCACGACATGCATACGGTTGGGGTACAGCACCAACAGGGTCCGCAGGTCGACTTTCCGGCCGGTGAATTTATCAACGCCGCGGGCGGCATCCAGCGCCGCATCCACCATGGAGAAGCCAACATAAGGCTTACCGCTGGCAATCAGGTTCAAGTTATCGACTGAGCCGCCGGTGACCTCAGCGGTGGCCTGCATGCCCGCAACATGCTTAGAGAGCACTGCTGCGAGGCCTCCGCCCATGGGGTAATAGACCCCGCCGGTGCCTCCGGTGGCAATCGAGATGTTCTGAGCAAAAACGCTGCTGGAGGCCGCAAGAGCGAGTGCGGCAAGAAGCTTAGGAAGGCGCATGTATAGTCCTTTTAACGTGGGTCACAGAAGAGGTAGAGGGTCTCAGGTGGGGTCTATTTTTTCAAGTCGTTTGGCCCTGCAGAGACCTAGGAAAACCACTAGGAACCCCTGGAAAAGTACGTTTTTTGCGGGAGGCAGCGCGTGAATACAGAGCGGCATTTGTTGGTTGTGGGCGGGGGCACCATGGGTGTTGATATCGCCGCCTCATTTGCGATTTACGGATGGGCCGTGACGATTGTGAACCCAGCCGATCGCCGGTTTGAGTCGATCCAAGACCGATTTGATCTGGCCATCGCCAGGCTTGGCCGGCCCGCCAGCAGCCGGCCCGCTTTGGTGCAGGCTCTGTATCAGGCGCAATGGGCCCAGATCGATTTGGTCATCGAGGCGGCCCCGGAGTCACTGCCGATCAAGCAGAGCATCTTTCGAGAGCTTGAATTGCTGGCCCGGCCTGAGACGCCACTTTGCAGTAACTCTTCAGCCCTGCCGATTAGCAGTATTGGGCAGGGCCTTCAGTCGCAACATCGCATGCTGGGCACGCATTACTTTATGCCGGCCCATCTTGTGCCGGGGGTAGAGGTGGTCTGTTCCGCCAAGACTGACCCTGCGGTCGCAGACGAGGTTGCCGATGTCCTTCGGGCAGTGGGTAAGGTACCGATTCGTGTGAAGCGGGATCTGCCTGGTTTTTTAGTTAATCGACTGCAGCATGCCGTCTCTCGTGAGGCCCTGAGTCTGATGGATCGGGGTATTGTCTCGGCAGAGGATATTGATGCAGCGGTTCGATTTGGATTTGGATTTCGCTATCTCGCTGCAGGCCCTTGCCTGCAGCGAGATCATGCCGGACTCGATATTCATCATGCAGCTGCAGGGTCGATTTATCCCGACCTTTGCAATGATGCTCAGCCCAGCGCTTCGCTTACGCGCTTGGTCAGCGAAGGGGCGATGGGCATGAAGACTGGCCGGGGCTTTTATGCTTGGACACCCGAGCGAATTGCAAGCGAGCGGGAGCGCTACGAGACGCTGCTTGCTGCCGCAAGCGAGCTCTTAGCAGCTGAGATCTTAGAGGCCCGAGATCGAAAAACCGATTGAATCGAGATCAGCCAGTAGGCTGTCGCGCTCTGCAGGACTTAAGGCCACCAGCGGCGGCCGGACTGCAGCCCACTGCGCATCGCCGCTATAGCGGGCAACCGCGGCTTTCATCGCAGCGATCATTGGGCGGCGCTGAAAGACCGAACGTACCCGGTCCAGTTCGGACTGCTGTTGATCTGCACTGGGCTGCTGCCAATTGGCAGCAAGACCAGCAATCGCACCGGGGTTGACATTGGCCGTGGCTGAAATGCAGCCCACACCGCCGGCGCGCAGGGTTCGCATTAAAAAAGATTCGGCACCGGCATACATGCGAAATCCGGTGCTGTTCAATGCCTGCATCACAGACTCGGTATAGGCCCAGTCACCCGAGCTGTCTTTCATCCCCACAACGGTTTTTGGGTAAGCCTTAATCAGCCGTTCAATTAAGGCAATCGAGAAACCGACTTTTGCCACAGGCGGGATGTTGTAGAGGTAGACTTGCAGCTTCGGGTGGGCGACGGCTTCGATGATGGTGGCGAAATAGGCAAACAGGCCGTCATCAGAAACGTCTTTGTAACAAAAAGGCGGCAGGGTCAGCGTGCCGGCACAGCCTGCCTCAACTGCGGCACGGGTGAGCGTGATGGCATCGGTCACCGCGCAGGCACCCGAGCCCGGCATCATTTGGTCCGCGGGCAGGCCGGCGTCAAGCAGCGCCTGAAGTGTCTGAATGCGTTCAGCAACCGACATTGAATTGGCCTCGGAATTGGTGCCAAAGATGGCAAGGCCCACCTTGTGAGACAGCAGCCACTGGCATTGGCGCGCGAGTCGTTGGGCATCCGGTGCACCCTTTGCATCAAAGGGAGTGATCACAGGCGCTAAGACGGCCGGAAGTGTCGATGAATGGTGGGCCATGGTTTTACTCTCGGCACAGTTTTTATTTTGGGATCGTTACGGTACTTGGCGGCCGCAGAAAATGAAAATCTGCCCCTTCATCAGCACCAAGCACTGCATCAAGAAAAAGCTTCCGATAGCCGCGCTCTGCGGTCGGCGGCGTGAAGGCCTGTAACTCCCGGCGACGCTTTAATTCATTGTCGTCAACAAGCAAGCTGATCGTGCGGCTGGCAACGTCGAGTCGAATTCGATCCCCGGTCTGCACCAAGCCAAGCGGACCGCCAACCGCCGACTCGGGGCTGACATGCAAGACAACCGTGCCCGCAGCCGTGCCACTCATTCGGCCATCCGAGATGCGCACCATGTCGGTGATGCCCTGGCGGGCGAGCTTTCGTGGAATCGGCAGGGCACCGGCCTCGGGCATTCCTGGAGCGCCTTTGGGCCCAATATTTTTGAGCACCAAAATGTCTTGGGCATGAACGTCACAATCATCCGCATCAATCCGTTCCGCCATATCCTGCAGATTTTCAAACACCACAGCACGGCCTTCGTGCTGCATCAATTCACGACTTGCAGCAGATTGTTTGATGATGGCGCCAAGCGGCGCGAGGTTACCAAACAAGACAGCGAGACCGCCTTGCTCATAGATGGGGTCAGAAAGCGGCCGAATTACTGCCTGCGCAAATGGTGCAGGGCTGCGATCGATCTGTTCACCGAGGGTAGCTCCAGAAATCGTTAAGCAGTCCAGGTGCAACAGAGGCTTTAATTCGCGAAGCAGGCGAGGCACTCCACCAGCATGATGGAAGTCTTCCATGTAGTGCTGGCCCGAGGGCTTTAGATCAACCAACACCGGCGTTTCTCTGGCGAACCGATCCAGTCGCTGCAAATCAATTTTGATCCCCAGCCGGCCAGCCAGCGCTGTGAGGTGGATGAGTGCGTTGGTCGAGCCGCCGATGGCCAGCAAAACACGCAGCGCATTTTCAAATGCCTGTGGTGTCAGTATTTTCTTCGGCGTGAGCTGTCGGGCGATTAATGCCACCGCAGCTGCGCCACTGGACTCCGCCACCCGAATACGATCGGCACTCACCGCCGGCGGTGAAGCACCGCCGGCCACCGACAGGCCCAGGACTTCAGTGACGCAGGCCATCGTGCTTGCGGTGCCCATCACTGAGCAGGTGCCAACGCTAGCCACCAGCTGATCGTTTACCGCATCAATTTCTTGCTGATCAATTTCGCCGGCTCGAAATTTCGCCCAGTAGCGACGGCAGTCGGTGCAGGCACCGACCCGCGTGCCGGCGTGGGCGCCCGTCAGCATGGATCCTGTGATGAGTTGAACGGCAGGAAGATCTGCCGATGCGGCCGCCATCAGCTGTGCGGGAACGGTCTTATCGCAGCCACCAATGAGCACGACCGCATCCATGGGCTGGGCCCGAATCATCTCTTCGGTCTCCATGGCCATGAGATTGCGCAGAAACATACTGGTCGGCCGAGCGAAACTCTCATGCAGCGAGATGGTTGGGAACTCGATCGGCAGGCCGCCGGAGAGCATTACACCGCGTTTGACGGCCTCAATGAGTTGCGGCATGTTGCCGTGGCAGGGATTAAAGCCGCTGCCGGTGTTGGTGATGCCAACGATGGGCCGATTCAGCGCATCCTCGGTAAAGCCCGCGCCCTTGATAAAGGCCTTTCGCAAAAAAAGCGAGAAGTCTTGATCGCCGTAACTCACCAGCCCCTGGCGAAGGCCCGATTTCGATTCACTACTCATAACGGATGTCATCGTGTTGAGACGATGACAATATCAAGATTCGCGGCCAGGGCCGACGGCAAGGCCTCGGGCAATACCCTGATAAAATTTGCAGCCGGGGAAGCGTGGCAGAGCGGTTGAATGCACCGGTCTTGAAAACCGGCGAGGGCGCAAGTCCTCCGTGAGTTCGAATCTCACCGCTTCCGCCACTTTAGCTCGAGGCGGCAGCACTCCGGCGTTGCGCAAATCCTTTTTGGGCTCGTTTTTTCGCCGGCGAATACGGCCGGGCCCCGGATCGCGGATGTTGGCGTGGCTGGCCCCCTCGCGGCGCGGCCCGCTGGGCCTGGGCCGGCGCAGGAATCAACGTGAAGCGCGGGGAAGCCTCGCCCGACGTTGTGGATGAAATCGGCGCCAACGCAGTCTGGGTAAGGCGCTCGATATCGCGCAATAAATTGCGCTCTGAACGGTCACACAGCGAGATGGCTTTTCCGCTCCGGCCGGCGCGGCCCGTTCGGCCAATGCGGTGGACATAGGATTCCGGAATTGTGGGCATGTCGAAATTCACGACATGGGAGACATCGCTGACATCCAGACCCCGTGCAGCCACATCCGTGGCCACTAGAATTTTCCTCGTGCCTGCCTTGAATTGTGCAAGGGCCTTATTGCGCTGGCCTTGTGATTTGTCGCCGTGAAGTCCGATGGAGCGCAGGCCAGCATCATTGAGCATGCGCTCGACTTTGTCAGTGCCGCGCTTGGTACGTGTAAAGACAATCGCACGCTCGACCTCGCGGGTCGCCAGCAAATCCACCAGTAAATCGCTTTTACGCGACTGATCGACCATGATGATTTCTTGCTCGATGGCTTCGATTGGCTTGGAGACGGCTGCGACCGCAATTTCACGTGGCGCATTCATAAACTCTTGGGCGAGCACACGAATCGGCTGCGGCATGGTGGCGGACAGCAGCAGGGATTGGCGATTCGGACCGACGCCACGAAGAATCTCCTGAATGGCGGGCATAAAGCCAAGGTCAAGCATCTGGTCGGCCTCATCGAGCACGATGGTTGTGGTCCTATCCAGCCGCGCCTTTCCGGCACGCAAATGATCCAAAAGCCGGCCTGGTGTCGCCACCACAATATCCAGGCCCGCTGCCAGTGCTTTGATTTGCGGCATCGGATTTGCACCCCCCACGACAAGGCCCACCATCGGCCGCATGAATTTTCCGTAGGTGCGAATGTTTTCCGAAATCTGCTGCGCGAGTTCGCGAGTGGGGGCGAGAATCAAATGGCGAAAGGCCTTGGGACCCGCGCCTGAAAATTTCTGAGGACCGAGCTTTTGCGAGGCGAGGCCATGCAGAATCGGCAGTACAAACGATGCAGTCTTTCCGGTGCCCGTCTGGGCAATACCAATGACATCGCGGCCTGCCATCATCTCTGGGATAACGGCAGCTTGAATTGGGGTTGGATGGGCATAGCCCTGCGCATTGACCGCGCGCAAAACGGGATCGGCCAGGCCGAGGTCAGCAAAAGTTTTCAATCGGTGCTTTCAAAAAGACAACAGAGGGAATCAGCTCTCAAGCAGATTCCGGGCATGGTTGTCAGTGAAGCGACAGGCGGGAAAGGCAGAGAGGGGCGATAACAACCAACGAAGTCTACGCGAAGTTTGCACTCTGTGCGCATTGAGTGATCAATAATTCGTAAATGTTGTCCCTAAAACGTTTCTTTTTGCTCTGGCTGAGCACCGCACTGACCCTCTGGATTGTCGATGGCCTGCTCGATGGGCTGAGTTTTTCCGACCCGGAGAGTCTGTTGTTGGCCTCACTCGTGCTGGCTGTTTTTAACCTGACGCTCAAGCCCTTGCTGCTGCTGATTGCACTGCCGCTGACCTTGTTTTCGTTTGGTCTGGCACTGCCTTTATTCAACGGCTTGGTTTTGTTGGGTGTCGCCAAGATGGTTCCAGGTTTTCAGATCGCAGGCTTTTGGATGGGTGTGCTGTGCGCATTGGCGATCTC
>CAYXRY010000031.1:0-12074 GCA_964467545.1 uncultured Bordetella sp.
CGCCGGATGGAAAGGGACCTCCACCCCCCAAGGGTGAGCCTGGCAAAGGACCTCCGCCGGATGGAAAGGGACCTCCACCCCCCAAGGGTGAGCCTGGCAAAGGACCTCCGCCGGATGGAAAGGGACCTCCACCCCCCAAGGGTGAGCCTGGCAAAGGACCTCCACCCCCCAAGGGTGAGCCTGGCAAAGGACCTCCGCCGAAGGGACCCGGAGCCCCACCGCCACCGCCCCCTCCCCCAACTAAGTGAGGGGTCGATCGCTAAGCGATCATGAAGTGGTTAGCCCTAGACGTAGCTAGGGCAGTTGATCAAACCGCTGCAGACAAAAAATCTGCAGCGGTTTTTTTTTGTTCTAGCCTCTCAGATGCGCATTCGCACCGGCCTGGGGCACGAAGAGATTCTGTGGTGCGTTTACGCTCGTTGAGAGCACCCTTTGGCTTTCTCGAAAGCATGAAATTCGCGCCCACACGAGTTTGATTCGCTTGGCACGCTTGTTGCTGCTGATGGTGGTGGACGTGTTTCACCCTCATACCTCTTCAACCTCGGAGCACACAGCATGCAATCGAACCGTAGGAAGTTTCTCTCAAAAGGCGCTGTTGCTGGCGTAGCAGGCGCATCAACTCTTGGCTTTCCGATGATCGCGAAAGCCCAGCAGACGTTTAACTGGAAGATGACCAGCGCCTACGGCAAAGGCTCGCCGTTTTACATGGAAGGTCCTGGCAGCGCGACTGATCTCGCACGCCGCATTACCGAGATGTCCAATGGCCGCCTGCGCATCCAGGTATTTGGAGCCGGTGAGTTAATTCCTGCGTTCGAGGGCTTTGATGCGGTCCGCGCAGGCACCGTCGAAATGAATCACGCCAACAGCTACTTCTGGACCGGAAAGACCTTCGCTGCGCAATATTTCACTGCTGTTCCGTTTGGTTTGAATTTTCAAGGCATGAATGGCTGGCTTTACGATGGTGGCGGTTTGGGTTTATGGCACGAGGTCTACGATCCCTTTGGAATGATTGCCTTTCCCTGCGGTAACACTGGCGTACAAATGACAGGATGGTTCAAAAAAGAAATCAAGACGGTCAAAGATTTAGAGGGCCTGAAGATGCGTATCCCGGGCCTTGCCGGCAAGGTTTATGCGAATTTGGGCGTTGATGTAAAGGTGCTTCCCGGCGGCGAGATCTTTCCGGCACTGGAGCGGGGCGTGATTGATGCGGCTGAATTCGTTGGCCCATTTCAGGATCGCCGTCTTGGCCTGCACAAGGCCGCGAAGTTTTACTACACCACCGGCTGGCATGAGACCGCAACAGTCTCTGAGCTGCTCATCAATAAAGCAGCCTGGGCAAAGCTGCCGAAAGACCTTCAGGCCATTGTTGAAAATGCCTCCGCCGCGTGTAATGTCATCAGCGAAGGCTGGTGTCAGCGCAATAACGCCGAGGCGATGGAAGATCTGATTAAAAATCAAAAGGTTGTGGCCCGGCCACTCCCGGATCCAGTGATTAAGGCGCTTCGGGATGAGACCCGCAAGGTTCTGGCCGAGAATATCGCCAAAGATCCTCTCACCAAGAAGGTCCACGACTCTTATATGGCGTTTAAGGCGAAGTTTGACTCTTGGTCAGGCTACAGCGAGCTGCCTTATCACACCAAGATTCGCGGCTAAAGACCACCGAAAGAGGGGGCTGTAACGATGCGAGAGTCCATCGCGGGGGTCATTGCGCGCATTGAGTGGGTGATTGATCGTATCGGGCAGGCAGCATCGCTGCTTGCCCTGGTCATCATCGTACTGATGGCCTGCAACGTGTTGCTGCGTTATTCGCTAAGTCTGGGGACTGTCTGGGCCCAGGAGCTCGAGTGGCATTTATTGGCGGCGCTTATTTTATTTGGCATGAGTTATGCGCTGCTGCGGGGCGATAATGTTCGCGTCGATATTTTTTACTCGAAGTACAGCCCTCAAACAAAGCGTTGGGTGGATATCGCCTCGGCGATTCTCACCATGGCAATTGCAGTCATCATGGTGTTTCTGTCTTGGAAGTATGTGGGACAGTCCTATGCCATTGCCGAGAAGTCTCCCGATCCCGGCGGCATCGCCATGCGATGGCTGCTGAAGTCGTTATTACCACTGGGATACGGACTGTTATTTCTTCAGTCATTCGGCGCTTTATTAAAGCTGTGGTTCCTTGACAAGAATCCAGAGCCGGAGGCAGCCAATGCCTAGCTTTGAGATTCTTGCCATTCTGATGCTGGTCGCATTTTTCGGAATGCTGATGATCGGCATTCCGGTTGCGATCAGTATTGCAACGGTCGGATTTGTATTCGGTGGAATTGGCTTTGGTACAACACTTTTTAACCTGATTCCGGCGCGCCTGTTCGGAGTCGTTACGGGCTACCAGTGGCTTGCGATTCCATTGTTTGTGTTTATGGGGGTGATGCTCGAAAAATCGCGGCTCGCCAACGATCTGCTAGATGTTATGGGCCATCTCGCGGGTGGCGTTCGTGGCGGCATGGGGGTAGGCATTATTTTGTTTGGTGTATTGATGGGGGCAACGACCGGTATTGTCGGTGCCACGGTGATCACGTTGGGACTTTTAACCCTGCCGACGCTGATTCGTCGGGGTTATAACAAATCGATTGCTTGCGGTGCCATCTGTGCCTCGGGCACGCTCGGCCAAATTATTCCGCCAAGCCTAATTCTGATTCTGCTCTCCGACATCATGCAGCAGTCGGTGGGCACTCTGTTTGCCGCGGCAGTCGGCCCTGGCCTGCTGCTGGCTGCGGTTTACATCATTTTCTTGCTGCTCTTGGGCTGGGCAAAGCCAGAGCTCATGCCGGCAATGCCCCAAGAAGAGCGGGATGAAGTCTCCCGTCGTGAGCTATTTATTCGATTCTGGAAGGTGGCGGTACCGCCTGTGTTGCTAGTGGTCGCAGTCTTGGGCTCCATTATTGGGGGCGTGGCCGCACCCACAGAGGCAGCCTGCATGGGGGCACTGGGCTCGGCCCTGATCACGTTGATTTCAAAGCGGCTCTCGTGGGCGGTGTTACGGGATGTCGCCCGCGAAACCACAAAGATCACTGCCGTCATGATGTTCATTCTCATGATGGCTCAGGTCTTTGCCCTGGCGTTTCGCGGCCTTCATGGTGAAGACTTAATTACCAAGATGTTTGAATTCTTGCCCGGCGGCGTGAATTCGGATATTTGGTTCATGATGCTGATCATTTTCATTCTTGGTTTTTTTATTGAATGGATCGAGATTAGCTATATCGCCGTGCCACTCTTTTTGCCTGTCTTATTGGCCCAAGGGGTAGACCCGATTTGGCTTGCGATGTTGATCACAGTGAATCTGCAGTCTTCATTTCTCACCCCACCATTCGGATGGGCTCTGTTTTATCTGAAGGGCGTTGCGCCCCCCGGGGTAACGATTGCAGATATTTACAAGGGGGTAGTACCCTTTGTGCTGATGCAGGCGATTGCTTTGATCATTGTGTTTATGTATCCCCAGATCGCGCTGTGGCTCCCAAAGGCAATCGGATGGTAGACCACCGAAGCAAGGCGTCACTCAAAAATCTTTAACAGAAACGTATTCTTAAAAAGGATCGACCAAAGTGGCATTTTCTGCGCTGGGACTTCGGGGGATGGCGGTAGCACCACATTCACTAGCGGCCGAGTCCGCAATTCATGTGTTGCGTGATGGTGGCAATGCTCTTGAGGCAATGATTTCTGCTGCCGCAACGATTGCAGTCGTCTATCCCCATATGAATTCAATAGGCGGAGACGGGTTTTGGGTCATCAATGGGCCGGGCGGCCAGGTCGGCGGCATCGATGCGAGCGGCGCCAGCGGGCTGAAGGCGACAAAGAATTGGTTTCTGGATCGCGGCGTTCATGACAAGATTCCGTTTCGTGGCGGTGTTGCGGCCTTAACTGTTGCCGGGACAATCTCAGGCTGGGGAGCGGCCCATGAACTCTCGCGCAAGCACCTCGGCGGCCGAATGCCGCTCTCGCGATTGCTTTCCGATGCGATCTTTTTGGCACAGCAGGGCAGCCCCGTCACGGCCAGTCAGGCCGCAAGCACCAAGGCTAAGCTCGCTGAACTGAAAGATATCCCGGGATTTGCGGAAACATTTCTAGTCAACGGCCGCCCGCCCGAAGCGGGCAGTTTGTTTAAACAGCCGCGTCTTGCGAAAACACTTCAACGCATCGCCAAAGAGGGCACCGAGACATTCTATCGAGGACAGTTATCCAAGCTCATGGCCCGGGAGCTTGCGAAAGTCGGCAGCCCACTTGCCGCGATAGATCTGAATCGGCATCAGGCCCATCGGGTTGATCCACTGACAACAAGGGTTGGCATTCGATCCGAGCGCGCGGGCAGGCAGGCACAGCTCTTTAACATGGTGCCCCCGTCTCAGGGGGTCTTATCGCTCATGATCCTCGGCATCATGGATCGGCTTGAGGGCTGGCATCAAGGTCCGGAGTCGGCTGAGTTTGTTCATGCGCAGGTCGAAGCCACAAAGGCTGCATTTCGTATTCGCGATGCCCACCTCACGGATCGGGCGTTTATGAAACGGGCCCCAAGTTCTCTGCTTGAGCCCGCACTTCTGGATCAACTCGCGGCCGAGATTTCCATGCAACGTGCGGCACCCTGGGGCGGGAAGTCCAAGCCAGGCGATACGATCTGGATGGGAGTCACAGATGCCCAAGGAATCGCAGTCTCGTTTATTCAGAGCATCTATCACGAGTTTGGTTCTGGAATCGTCTTGCCGGAGTCTGGCGTGAACTGGCAGAACCGTGGTTGTAGTTTTTCTTTGGATCCTGCCCATATCAATACGCTTGCTCCCGGGAAAAAGCCTTTTCACACGCTCAATGCCGGCCTGGCGCAATGCGCCTCGGGCACCTCGATGGTTTACGGGTCCATGGGTGGGGATGGCCAGCCCCAGACTCAGGCCACCATCTTCAGTCGGGTGATGCAGTTTTCCGACCATCCCCAGCAGGCCATTGAGCGGCCGCGGTGGCTTCTGGGCCGCACCTGGGGCGCGGCATCGGACACCCTCAAACTCGAATCGCGATTCGCGCCGGAGGTCTTTAACGCCCTTCGCGGGCTGGGCCATCAGGTCGAGGAGTTCGGTCCCTGGGATGAGTCGTTCGGACATGCGGGCATGATTGTGCGGCACGCCAATGGGGTGCTCGAAGGCGGTTATGACCCGCGCTCTAATGGCGCAGCGATTGGCTTTTAATTAGGGGTTTTTCGCCAAGAAATCAGGCATGATTCGCAATTGAATACATGAAGTGGTTCGTTCAGAGGGCAAAACCTAATTTTTTTGGAGATTGGAATGAAAAAGATACTCGTAATGACGTCGTTGATGGTGTGCAGCTCTTTGGCATTTGCCCATGGCTGCCCAGGGGAAATGAAGAAAATCGATGAGCGTCTGCCTTCGGCAAAGCTCGCTCCGGCAGAAATGTCGAAAGTTAAAGACCTGCGCGCCAAAGGTGAGCAGCTGCACAAAGATGGCAAGCATGGCGAGTCGATGTCGACTCTTGGCGAGGCCAAAAAACTGCTCGGTATTTAAGGCGGCTTCGGCCCCCAGAAAAGGCCCTCCTTGCGAGGGCTTTTTTTATGGTCTGCCCGCAACCGCCCGAAGCCCCGCCATAAAGTTTTCCGGTTAAGATTCGAAGTTAGCTACCCCTTGGCGGGTAGCCTCATCTCGTGCCCCGGGCGGGTCCAATTCAGCACAAAAGGATTTCACAATGCTTCGTCGTCACTGGCTTAGTCATGCAGTTTTTTCTGCAGCACTGATCGCTATTTCTCCCTTGCAAGCCCAGCAGGTCTTAAAGGTCACGACCATTCCGGAAGAGGCGGCCACCGAGCAGCTCAGAAAATTCGGGCCGATTACGCGTTATCTTGAAAAATCACTCGGCATGAAAGTCGAGTTCACGCCGGTCAATGACTATCCCGCTGCTGTCGAGGCCCTTGTGAATAAGCAGGTGGATTTGGTCTGGTTTGGGGGCTTCACCCATGTACAGGCGCAGATCCGCTCGGGTGGAAAGATCATCGCGATCGCCCAACGAGAAGAGGACGATAATAAGTTTCGTTCAGTTTTCATCGCACAGACAGACTCAGGTATAAAGAACTTAAGCGACTTAAAAGGCAAAGAATTTAGTTTCGGCTCTCAGTCCAGCACATCGGGACATTTGATGCCGAGGTTTAACTTGCTACGCGCCGGAGTCGACCCTGATAAGGACTTCAAACGTGTTGCTTATTCCGGGGCCCACGATGCCACGATTGCGTCAGTTGTCAGTGGCCGAGTAGCGGCTGCAGCGCTGGATATCACGGTCTGGAGACGCTTTGTCTCTGATAAGAAAGTCGATACCGCGAAAGTAGATGTGTTCCACACTACGCCACCATTTTTTAACTACAACTGGTCAGTTCACGCTGATATGCCCGTTGCTCTCCGAGACAGGATCACCAAAGCGATTTTGGCCCTTGATATGAATACCCCTGAAGGCAAGGAAATTCTTACTTTGAATCGGGCGACCCGATACGTGCCAACCAAGAATGAAAACTATCGACAGTTTGAAGAGGCTGGCCGGCTCATGGGGCTGATTAAATAATTGGATCTTTCTTTAGATCACGTCGAGGGGCGACATTGGGCGGCCGCTGCTCAGGCCCCTGCAGCAATCCGCGCACTCTCCCTGTCAATCTCGCGCGGCGAGCAGGTTGCGATCATTGGGCCGTCGGGCGCGGGTAAGACAACCCTGCTGCAGCTGATGGCAGCAGCGCTAAAGCCGACAGGGGGCGATTTGACCCTGAATCATCAAAATCCTTGGGCGCTTTCCACCGCCGCGCTGCAGCGGCTTCGCGGCCAACTGTTCTATGCGCCGCAGACACCGCCACTGCCGCCGCGCCAAAGGGTAATCACTGCGCTTACAGCTGGCCGTCTCCCGGCGCTCTCGTTTTTGCAAAGCATTGGCCAGCTCATCTATCCCAGAGAGCCGCATGCGGCCGTATCGGCACTCGAAGCGTTTGATTTATCCGAGAAGCTTTGGGATCGTGTGGATCGGCTATCGGGCGGCGAGCGTCAACGAGTGGGTCTTGCGCGGGCACTGATGTCGCCGGCAACCCTATGGCTAGTGGATGAGCCGCTATCGGCCCTGGATCCAAAACGGGCCAGGCAGGCCATTGACACCCTGATCAGTCAGGCCCGCGAGCGCAATGTGACGCTCGTGGTGACGCTTCATCAGGTGGATGTTGCGACCAGTCGCTTTGCGCGCGTGATCGGATTACGAGACGGCGGCTGTGCCTTTGATCTGCCCGCACACGCGGTCACGCAGCAGCGGCTTGCCGAGCTCTACGCCCAGCATGAGCACGAGTTAGCGGATGTGGCAGGCCCGCGCTTTGATCTGCCGACTGACCCCAGCCCGCCAAAGATCGTGCATTGCCGCTAGCTGTGGTGAGCCTCACATCGGACCCCTCGCTTCGTGATCCCGCTTGGACTCGGCGGGTCGCCTGGGCCAGTTTCGCACTGGTGCTGTTGATCCCCGCCCTGATTGCAACGGAATTCAAGCCCTGGATTTTTTTCAATGCTGACAATCTAAAAGTCACAAGCCGTTTTATTGGAGATTTTTTTCCGCCAGAGACCGGCGCTGAGTTTTTGCGGATGGTGATGGTTGAGGCCTGGCGGACGATCGCCATCGCATCCGCCGGAATGGCGCTGGCGTTAGTTGTTGCAATACCGATGACACTGGCTGCGACCAGTGTGCTCTCGGTGTCGTCGTTATCAGGCCGAATGCATGCGCTACCGTTTGGGTTTCGCCAGGCCCTGAGATGGATTTTGATTCTCTTAAGAAGCATCCCTGAATTGGTCTGGGCCCTAGTATTTGTGAGGGTCGTGGGCCTGGGGCCTGCGGCCGGTGTATTGGCCATTGGGCTGACCTACGCCGGTATGCTCGGTAAGGTCTACAGCGAGATTTTAGAAAGTGGTGATGCCCATGCCACCACCACACTGCTGCGTAACGGAGGCGGCCGGCTACAGGCTTTTTTCTTTGGATTGCTGCCGCAAAATGCCACTGAACTCACCAGCTACACGGTCTATCGATGGGAGTGCGCGATTCGATCCTCTGCGGTCTTGGGCTTTGTGGGTGCAGGCGGGCTGGGCCAGCAGATGGATGCTTCTATGAAGATGTTTAATGGCGGTGAGGTCGCAACCATCTTGCTGGTCTTTATGGCACTGGTGGGCTTGGCCGATCTGCTGAGCGCTTGGCTAAGGCGTGTGATTCAATGAGGCGCGATGCTCGGCCCAATCCATGGCTGCGCTGGGATTGCTCGGTCTGCTGGGTCACCGTTGGCTTAGCGGTGCTGGTGGTGGCCAGCTTTTGGTCACTGGATTTGCAGCTTGGCCGTCTTTTTTCCATGGATAGCGCCAAGCGCATGGGTCGATTCTTTGGCGAACTGATCTCGCCTAATATTGATCCAAAATTTCTCACCAAACTTGGCGTTGCCAGCGTTGAGACACTCGCGATGTCCGCCTTGGGAACGCTGCTGGCGGCGGTGCTTGGCCTGATGCTGGCGGTTCCCGCGAGCAAAAGTCATCGTGATGATCCTGCGCGCTGGCGGTGGATCACCCGCCTCGTGCTCAATGCCCTGCGATCAATTCCGGAGCTGGTATGGGCCGCCTTGATTCTGATTTCTGCTGGCCTTGGACCGTTTGCAGGAACGCTGGCGCTTGCGCTTCATACAACGGGTGTTTTGGGCCGGTTGTTTTCCGAGTCGATTGAAAATGCGCCACAGGGTGCGGCTTATGCATTGCGGGCCCAGGGAATTGCCGAAGGCAGAATTTTTCTCTATGCAACACTGCCCACCGTATTGCCACAGCTGCTTTCTTACACGTTGTATCGCTGGGAAAACAATATCCGCGCTGCAGCAGTACTTGGCGTAGTCGGCGGTGGTGGATTGGGCCAGATGCTCGCATTTCACATGGGACTTTTTCAGATGCAAGAGACCAGCAGCATTTTGATTGCTATGATCATTTTGGTGGTGCTGGTCGACAGTCTGTCTTACCTAAGCCGTCGTCTGATGTCGCGATAGAAAATCTATCTGGCGACTTCAATCAGAATTTCGTTGCGTCGCCGCCAGGGCAGGGTGAAGGGATCGTTGTAACGGGCGACTTGTGGAGCGCCAACGATTTGCAACTGCTTTGTCTGCGCCCAGGACTTCAATCTTGTGGTCGCCTCAGCAATTGCGGCTTCTGTTGTCCAGCCACTGAATTGAATCGCAACAACATCGTGCTCACCCACACGCCGAAGGTTGACTTCTGAGTTATTCGGCCGGGGAAGCGACTCAAGTTTTTCCGCGCTGGGCATTACAAAATGCAGCCGCCAGCCGCCCTCTTTGGGCTCTACAGTAACTGGCGCGGTCATTGCGATTTTTTTGCTGCCTCCAGTTTGTATGGTGTTATCGCCAAAGATGTAGCCCGCAACCCGCCGAAAGCCGGCCCGGCTTGCCGCATCAAAGCCCCCCTCCAGCGTGGTCTCCGCGACAACGAAGCCCGAATAGCGGCGATGCTCAAAAGGCGGCTCGTTCACGAGGGTTTGATAAGAGGGTTCTTCAATTGCCATAACGGAGCTCGCAGCGATTGTTAGAGTGAATGCCGCCACTTGGCGACTCAGTTTTGCAAGTAACAGCTTCACCATAAGAGCCTTCCGATCGAGACTAGCGGTTTTTTTCCAGATGCGATCGTCCGCCATCGATATGCAGGATCTCGCCAGTCATCCAGGCCGAATCCTCCGACAAGAGAAACGCCGCTGCCTTGGCCATTTCTAGGGCATTGCCGAGCCGTGGCAGGGGATGCATGGCCCCAATAGTTTCCGCCATTTTCGGGTTTTTTGTCATGGACTCGGCAAGTGGTGTGTCGGTGAGGCTTGGGGCAATCGCATTCACGCGTACTTTTGGCGCAAGCTCAGCCGCAATTGAGCGCGTTAAGCCTTCCACTGCTGCTTTTGCTGTACCGATCGCGCTGTGATTTGGAAACCCCCGCGATGCTGCGACTGAAGAAAACAAAACGACCGCACCCTGGTGCTGGGCGAGTATTGGTGCTGCCGCCTGAATCGCGATAAATGCCCCGATCGTGTTGATTTCAAGACTATTCCGCAGATCCTCTGCAGTGGTCCGGGCTAAAGGTTTGATATCGATGGTGCCAACGCAGTAAGCCATTCCGTGAAGGCCTTGCGCGCCCGCCATGGCGACGGCATCGCGAATGCTCTGATGATCTCGTACATCAACCGTGAGGACCTGCTCCTTTGCAAGGGTCGTCAGCTGATTTTTTTCTGGCTTGGATGTGGTGACAATGACGTAGTGGCCTTGTGCCGCCAATACGTCGCAGAGTGCGCCACCGATTCCTCCGATACCGCCAAAAATTAAAAAGTTTTTCCGGGTGTTCATGTTGACGACTTTCTGCGTTGAAATTTCTGCAGCGTGGGCCGCAGCTTTAGAAAAATTCGATAACTGACTTCCAGCAGGCTGGGCATCCCCGGAACGCGACAGAGTCGGGCCAGCCATCGCCAGCCGGGCAGCGCTGCCCAGACCTCGATGAATGCGCGGGCCCCGCTGACCATTTCGCCATCGGGCCGTTGCACATGAAAGCGCTTTAAGAGTGTTTCTCGCGGAAGTGGTAGGCTGAAGCTGCCAGACGCTTGCGCGACATCTTGCCAATCAATTGCTTGCTGTCGGTCGGCGCGCTGATACAGCGCAATCTCTTTGCTGCAGGCAGGGCAGCCGCCATCGAAAAAAACTCTAAGCCGCGTCATGAACGACTCTGGCGGCTAGAGGTTTTTTGCGGCACGCATCCGAGCAATATTTCACGCTCTCCCAATTCTTGGCCCATGCCTTTCTCCAGACCATGGCCCGGCCGCAGACCTGGCAGGGCTTACTGGGCAGGAAGGACTTGTTGCCGCGGAACGATTCGTTTGGCATTGTGAATTCACATTAATAATCAATAAGTTAGGTAGGATAGTGGGGTCTCGTGGGGCCAAGGATGCGACCACCAAGCCGGATTGTCCTTGAATTATCCGATCTGTACTTTCGGGCACTTGTGGCGGACAGGAAGGATTTGTAGGCTGTCCCCTCCTTATCAGGGGGCTGGTGGTGAAGAATTCCAAAGACCTGCGTCATTGCCGAGAGACTGGATCGCAGCTCAATCGGGAGCGACTGCGGCAGGGTCTCTCGCTTCGCGATTGCGCCGCCCGGCTTGGCATTCGGCCTGAAGACGTTTTGAATATCGAGGCCGGAAACGTCTATGCGTTTTATCGCCATGAGGACCGCTTCTTCGAACTCGTCTCTGCTTACGATGAATGCTTAAACGGTCGGCCAGGTCGCGGTTCAGAGGCAGTGATGGTATTCGATGAGCATGCGTCTGAGACCGCATTCAGTGATGCAGCGGTTCCGACTTACTTAAAGGGTTCGTAAATAACGATTGGCCGTATACGCGGTGTTGGCACCGCAGAATGTACGGTGCATCTACCACTTCAGTACACTCGATCGTACAATTTCTCTCTCTTGATTTATGTAGCCCATTACTCTTGGAGAGAGTGCAGTGAATATTCGTGCCGTTTGTGAATACGACCGTGATCAGTGGTTGCCGCTATGGCGTGGCTATCAAAGGTTTTACAAGACTACGATTGATGAGGGCGTAACTGCGACAACATGGCAGCGTTTTTTGAACCCAGCCGAGCCTGTTCATTGTGCGGTGGCAGAAGCTGACAAACAGCTGATAGGAATCGTGCACTTCATCTTTCATCGTAGCTGCTGGACTAAAGGCGACTACGTTTATCTGCAGGATTTATTTGTTGACCCCAAAATTCGTGGTAAAGGGGTCGGCCGCGCGCTGATTGGGCATGTGGTAGCGAAGGCTCTGGAGGCGGGCGCCTCACGCGTTTGGTGGCTAACCCATGAATCAAACAGCCAAGCAATGGTGCTGTATGACCGAATCGCTGAAAAAAGCGGATTTGTGCAGTATCGAATGTTGCTTTAACGCTGTTATGAGTTTTTGTCTGGTGGACGCGCCAAGTTTCGAACTTGGGACCCCCGCCGTGTGAAG
>CAYXRY010000032.1:0-12048 GCA_964467545.1 uncultured Bordetella sp.
GAGTGGGAGTAAGGAGCATTTCTCCCGGATTGTCTTGGAGAGTCATGCGAGTAAACTTGCGATTCCCGTATCGGAGTTAAAGGAGGCCTGGCATGTTTCCGGAATATCGTGATCTCATCAGCAAACTCAAAACGTCCGACCACCATTTCACGCGGCTATTTGACCAGCACAATGATTTGGATCAAAGAATCAAGAATATGGAAAACCATATTGCTTTGGGTACCCACGAGGAGATTGAAGTTCTGAAAAAAGAAAAGCTGATGCTCAAAGATCGGCTGTATTCAATTCTTAAAAAAGCAAGCAGTGCTTAGCATGGGGCCGGCACGGACCTGCCTTGCGGTCTGATCTGAGACATTCGGCCCCGCCAGCCTCATGACCGATGCCGCAGACCAGCACTTTATGGGCCTCGCTCTCGACCAGGCCAGACTCGCCGAAGCGGCTGGCGAGGTGCCAGTCGGCGCTGTCGTGGTGAGAGATGGGGCCGTCGTCGGCCGCGGCTTTAATCAGCCCATCGGGCGAAACGACCCGTCCGCCCACGCAGAAATGATTGCGCTTCGGGCAGCCGCGCAGCATCTCGGTAATTACCGGCTGACGGGCTGCTCACTGTATGTGACGCTTGAGCCCTGTGTCATGTGTTCTGGGGCGATATTTCATTCTCGCATCACGGAAGTCATTTACGGGACCGCCGATCCCAAGACGGGTGCGGTGGAGAGCGTGACTCATCTTTTTGATGAACACCGCTTAAACCACCATGCCTCTGCCCGCGGAGGTGTGATGTCCGAAGCCTGTGGATTGTTGCTGCAGTCGTTTTTTGCTCGCCGCCGAGCGGCCTCCAAGTCACCGCCGGCGTGAGAAAAAGGCTGCCCAGCTCATTTTTATGGCCTCCGAATATCACATTCGCATCTCGACTCAAGCCCAGACGCTCGCGCTGCTGCGGCTGACCCCAGAGTCGCTGGAAGGGGGCCTGCGCTGGGCCCCAGATGCCAGCGGAACCCTGGTCATGCAGACCTTAATTTCAAGTTCAAAAAATGGCGTCGGTCAGCAGCAAGGCAGCTATCAAACCCCCCATGGACGCCATCAAATTCGCGCAAAAATTGGCGCGGGCTCTGCCTGGAATACGGTCTTCGTCGGACGACGCAAAACCGGAGAGATCTGGTCGCCTGCGCTGGCGGGCCAGTTTCCTCAGCGGGACTGGATCTTGACGCGGATCCTTTGGCTTTCGGGACTTGAACCCGGGAAAAATCGTTTTGGCGAGGTTGACACCATGCGCCGATATATCTATTTGCATGGCAGCCCCGATACCGCCGTGATGGGCGAACCTGGATCGATTGGCTGCATCCGAATGAAAAACAGCGACATTGTGTCGCTGTTTGATTGGGCGCCGGTCGGTACGACCGTCGATATCAGCTAAAGCAGCGAGCGGCAACCTCTACTGAATCTTTGCCTTGGCTTTAAGCTGCTGCTGGAAGTCCTGCAACTTTTTACGCCTCATGGACTCGGAGAGCTGCTCCTTGACCTGATCGAACTCTGGGGGCTTTGCAGTGCGGGTATCATCGAGCCGAATGACATGCCAGCCAAACTGGGTCTGAACGGGACTCTCCGTGAATTTGCCTTTCTCCAGTGCAACCATGGCCTTCGAGAATGGCTCCACGAACGATTGTGCATTGGCCCAGTCCAGATCGCCCCCATTCGCAGCCGAGCCCGGATCCTTGGATTGCTTGGCAAGCTCCTCAAACTTCACGCCTTTCTTTAAGCGATCGATAATCGCCTTGGCCTCGTCTTCTTTTTCGACCAAGATGTGGCGGGCTCGGTATTCCTTGCCGCCATCGCCTTTCACGAGGCGATCATATTCAGCTTTGATCTCCGCATCGCTTACGCCAGCCTTGGCCAGTTGATCCTGTACCAGCGCGTTGATCAACACTTGCTGCCGAACGTTATCAAGCTGAAATCGGACGTCAGGCTTCGCGGATAACCCACGGCGTTCGGCCTCTTGAACCAGGATTTCCCGATCCACCAATTCTTGCCGCACCAGTGCCTGCAGCTGAGGGGTATCTTGCTGGCCCTGTTTGACCAGTTCAGCAACGAAGGCGTCGGCCCGCGCCCGCGGTATGGGCTTGCCATTGACTACAGCGATATTTTGTGCGGCTGCAATTCCCGAAATAAGGAGCAGGGCAATGCCGATGGCGGTAGTGTGAAACGATTTCATGAAGACTCCGAGGGGTCGCGCGCGTCGATCGAAAGGGCGTGGATGCGCGCGGGGATCCAGTCGCTTAAGGGATCATACACAAGCCGGTGCCTGGCAAGACGGCCTTTGCCGGCGAAGGCGCTTGAAACAACTGTAACGTGGAAGTGCCCTCCGCCTGCGGCCGCCCCGGCATGGCCATGGTGCTGGGCGCTGTCGTCACGGATCTGAAGGGCGCTGATGGGCAATGCAGCGCGAAGCCGGGCTTCAATTTCTTCAACACTGGGGGCAAGCCGGCTCATCGAGGCTCTTGGTCTTTAAGAACATCCGGCAACTCCGCGGTGGCGAAGCGATTCATCCAAAGCGCCTGCCCGACGATAAAGACGGCCATCAGACCGATGGTGCCGAAGAGCTTGAAATTCACCCAAGTATCGGTGGAGAAGGCATGCGCTACCCAGAGATTGAGCCCTCCCAAGGCAGCGAAAAATAAGCCCCAGGCAGCATTCAGTTTGGCCCACGCATGCGTGGGCATACTGATCTTCGACCCCATGAGTTTTTCCATGAGCAGAATGCGCTTCAACAGCTGCGGGCCGATCAAGGCCGCGGCGAAGAGACCGTAAAGAAGGGTGGGTTTGAGTTTGATAAAACGCTCGTCCTGAAGCCAGATGGTGGCCCCACCAAATACCACAATGAGCACAAGGCTCACCCACTGCATGGCCTCAATGGGATGGCCCCTGAGCTTCAATAGTCCCATCACAGCCAGCGTTGCGATAATGGCTACGGCTGTTGCCCAATACAAATCGGACAGCTTATACACCGCAAAAAATAAAACAATCGGAAGCCAGTCGGCAAGCAGTCTCATCGTGGCTCAAATTTTACCGAGGCCGAATTCACACAGTAGCGCAGGCCCGTCGGGGCTGGCCCGTCATCAAAAACATGACCAAGATGGGCGTCACACTGGCCGCACAGGATCTCGGTTCGGGTCATGAAGTGGCTCGTGTCTTTTGCCTCTCGAATACATCCGTCGGAAATGGCCTGCCAATAGCTGGGCCAGCCACAGCCCGCATCAAATTTTGACTCCGAATCAAAAAGCGGCTGATCGCAGCAAATGCACCGGTAAGTGCCGTGCGCAAAATGGTCCCAGTACCGACCTGTGAACGGGGGCTCGGTGGCTTTGCGCCGCGTGACCTCATATTCCATCGGAGTGAGTGACTTTCGATATTCCTCGTCAGATTTCATGGCGAATTCCTGCGCAATGAGTGGGTTTTTGATCAGCTTGAGCAGCTCACCGATAGATGCTGTGCCCAATCAGGTGGTGGTGAAGCATAACGCTCAAAATTTAGGTGCTCCTCAAATGGGCTGCGCAACACGCGGGCAATATCGTGAAAGGGCTGAGCATCGCCTTGATCTCGAAGCGCGCTGATGGCTTCCTCGGCCACCCAGTTTCGCAGGACGTATTTCGGATTGATTGCCCGCATCTGCTGGAGCCGTTGCTCGGCAGGCAGTCCTTGCCGAGCAAGACTGAGTGCCACCGCCTCCTGATATCGACTCAGCCATGGTCTACAGGCCTCCCGATCAGGCGCAAGGTTCATGAATGCCTGCTCCTGGCCGTGCGAGAGCGTCCGGAAGGCAAGTGTGTAATCGATTCTTTGCGACTGCAGCAGGGCATAAAAATCATCGAGCAGTGGGCTCCAGTGCTCCTCCGGCAGGGTTTGTAGTCCCAATTTTTTTCTCAGTAGGCCTTCTATCGATTGCGCGTAGCTTGACTTGAAAGTCTCCAGTGCCTCAGTCAGCGGCTCCCGTGCGTTCACCAAAGGATACAAGGCGTTGGCGAGCCGACTGAGATTCCATAACGAGACCTGTGGCTGCGATTGAAAACTGTAGCGGCCGTGATGGTCAGAGTGATTGCAGATGTGCCCAGCATGAAAGCCATCCATGAAACCAAAGGGGCCATAGTCTAGGGTGAGGCCAAGAACAGAGCAGTTATCGGTATTCATTACGCCATGCATAAATCCGACTCCCATCCATTGGGCGGTCATGCTCGCACTTCGTCGGGCAACTTCATGCAGCATCGCCACCGCCCGCTCAGCGATGGGCAGAGTTGAAGTGTTGGCGATAGGATTACAGCCCAAGAGTTCGATGCCGTGACTCACCAGCTGCTCGAGCAGATCCAGCCGCTGCCGTGATGCGAAATATTCGAAATGGCCAAAACGCAGGAAGCTTGGTGCCACTCGACAGACCACTGCGGCGGTCTCGACAGTCTCCCTCAACACGGGAGACGCAGACGCCACGATCGATAGGGCCCGAGTGGTGGGAATGCCCAAAGCATGCATCGCCTCTGAGCACAGGTATTCGCGAACGGATGAGCGCAGTACCGCTCGGCCATCAGCAAATCGCGCATAAGGGGTCTGGCCCGCGCCTTTCAGCTGCAGTTCCCAGCCACGAAGTGCGCCGAGGTTTAACGCACGGCCATCGCCGAGTCGAGGCACAAAGACTCCGAATTGGTGTCCCGCATAGACACTGGCATAGGACTGAAGATGCCTGCCCACCGCGTTACCTGAAAGTAAGGCAAGCCATTGCGGGCTTTGCATCAGTTCATGCGCATCAAGACCCAGCAGTGCAGCAGCATCTTCAGAAACCGCGAGCAAACGGCATTCCTGCAATGGTGAGGGGTCGCAGGGCCGAATAAAGGGTTCCTCAGGGTCAGCAGCAAGGCCCGCAAATCCAGGCGACCAGCCGGCTGGCAGGCCAAGGTCAATCCTCGGCGCAGCGCCAGGCTCGGGGTGGGGGGTGAAGGGAGGTAACGCGGGCAGACTTGGCCGCAGGCTCTCAGGTGCATTCATGTCCACGAAGTGTAAGTCTTGCTATCGTTGGCGTCATGCAATCCCCCAGCACCTCTGGCTTTACGCCGTTTGTGGATTATCTCGGTGTCGAGCCTGTTCGGGCTGAATCGGGCCATGCCGAGATTAAGCTGGTGCTGAAGCCCGAGCATCTTAACGGGCTTGGCGTGGCTCATGGTGGCGTGGTGATGACGCTTTTGGATGTGGTCATGGCCATTGCGGCCCGTTCAGCAGACCCCGATCAGATGGGCATGGTGACGGTCGGCATGAACACGAGCTTTATGCGTCCCGCCAAGGGTGAACTGCATGCCCTTGGCTGGTGTGACCACTTTTCCACCACTATGGCGTTTTGTCATGGTGAATTGCGGGATCAGCATGGCCGCCTGCTGGCCAGTGCGACAGGCACCTTCAAACGTATGCGAAGTTTTAATCGCAGGCGCGGCAGTAAGGCGGATTAGGCGTCCGCCTTCTGATCATCGTTTATCGCGTGAACTCAAAGTGTTCGTGCAGGGTGGCCATCGCTGACGCAGAGGGTGACCAGGTGATCTCTCGGATCGACGCCTTTTGCGGATCCAACCGAATCAGCGTGGAGGATCTCGTGTGATAGTCCTCCCCGGAAATCAGTGCTGCAGATAGTCGCTTTTCCCAGCCAAAAGAAACACCGGTGGCAGGCAGCTCATCATCGCTTGCAAGTGTCTGTGAATGCATGACGGCATCAATTGCCTCCTCATCCTCGGTTGCCAGTGCCGCCTTCAGACGGCGGGCCTTTGGCCAGGGGGTGTTGAGCTCGGCATTGGATAGAACATGGCTACCGGCCTGCAGTGGCATGAGTGCGCGGCTCCGCCCGCCAAGCCAGAGCGTTTGGATTGAATTCATCTGAATCCGGCCAAGAATTAGGTTGTAAGGCGATGCCTCGGAGACTGCCGCCAGCATCTGTTGTGCGTAGTCCTGCGGATCGCAATCCGACAAAAGAAACGTCTTCACCATCAGTCCGCGTGAGCCAAAGGGCACTGCAGCAGTCCGAAGGGCTGGGTCTCGGACATTGGTGACGGCAGCAAAGCGGCCGCTCCGAGTAATGCCCAGCCAGGTGCCGCCTGCCTGGAGATCTTTTCCGGCGAGTAGGCCTTCTTGCCACCAGTGCAACGGCATGGTCGGGCGGCCCGCAAATTCATCACGGTTTGCGGTGATCAATAGTCTGGGGCCTGTCCCGAGATGAATACCGATCAGACACACCGATGGTCAACGTATCGCAAGAATTTACGCGGCGTCTGCTAGGCCATAAGGCAGATGGCCCGCCTCCAGGGTTGGACCATTCAGGCTGCCGATCGCTAGACCACCGGCATCCCAGGCCGAGAGGGTGAGTTCAATCAGTAAAGCGGCCCCGGCTTGCGACCGGCCCTCAACATCAAATACGGGGGCAGCCGCCACGACTCGGCCGCAAGGCTCGGCGGGGAATACGCTAGACCAGACGTCCTGGCCCGGCAACTCGGAGATCGGAATGTTGAGCCGCTGAACTTCGGTCCCCGAGAGGTCGGCACGAAAGGTCCGACGCTTCAGTTTTCCGAGGTATTGACTTCGGGCCACCACTTCCTGACCGGGGTAGCAGCCTTTCGTAAAACTAACGCCTCGAATCAATTCAAAGTTCACCATTTGTGGCACGAAAATATCTTGGGTCTTCTCCCCGACCCAGGCCTTGCCAGACCCAATCTCAGAGAATAGCCACGCTGCCTCTGGAAGCTCCTGGGCGGTGGCCAACGGTGCGATGATTTGATGGATCGCTTCTGACGGACCAACGAGCCAGCCGCGCAGTCCCAGCGCTGCGCATGGCGTATCCATCAATAAGTGGCAGGCGGGCACGGCTGCAACTGCTGCATCGGAGGCGGATGTCATCGAAATCGCAAACGACCGGCCTTCGAGTTCGGAGGCTGACCTAGAGCTGAGCTGCTCCGCTGCCGTGCCCCATAGGCCAATTGCGCAAAGAGACTCGTTCGATGGTGAGAATGTGACTTTAGATCGAAGCACGAACATGCTGAGGCGCTTTAAGACGCGATCAAGGCTTTCTGCTGGAAGCAGATGGGCCCATGATGTTTCGTCAAGCCGCCACTGCAGCATGGTGGTCAGCAGCCTACCCTTGGGGGAACAATAGCCCGTCCGCTGATGGTGTTCGGCCGTGGCCGACTCAATGTCGTTGGTCAGCTGACCTTGAAGAAAGGTGCGAGCATCGGGGCCGGAAACCACAAAGCCCGCAAAGTTGGTAAGCCTCGCCCATCGCGTTACGGTAAGCAGTGAGGATAGGGAATGTGTGTCCATCGCCTTAATATAGCGGCATGGCACGTCCGAAGTCGAAACCCCCAGCGAAGACCCGATTGGGCAGCGGGCTAACCCGAGTGTTGCGCAGCCTTGCCATTGGCCTTGCGGTCGTATTGCTCGGTGCAGCCTCTGGGGCGGGCTGGTTTTTCTACCAGGCGGAGCAGTCCGTGTATGCCGCAGATCAGCCGCTGGATGTGGTGATTCAGTATGGCACTCCGGCCAGGGGAATTGTTACCTTGCTGCAATCAAGCCGGGTGACCGTCAACGAGTATTTGTTTTTAGGGTATGCCGCCTTTCGGGGGGTGGAGCGCCAGCTGATGGCGGGGGTCTATCAGATTGAACCGGGCATCACTCAGCGACAGCTCATTGAGAGGCTATCGCGCCAGGATCGGGCCAGCACGGAATTCAGAATTCTGGAAGGCTGGACCGTCGATCAGACCATGGAGGCCCTCGGCCGGCAGCCCGATATTCGATTCGATATTCAGGCCCAGGCCTCTCGGCCCGATGCGGTCGCCAGCATGCTCGGGCTTGATTCACCCTATCCGGAAGGCTGGCTCTACCCAGATCTTTACGTCGTGCCCAAAGGCTCGGCCGCCTCCGAACTGCTGCGCCGATCAGCAAAGATCCAGCGTCAGGTGATCACACAGGAGTGGGAGAGGCGCGCGCCGGAAGTCCCTTATCGGTCTCCCTATGAAGCACTGATTGTGGCTTCAATCGTCGAGAAAGAAACCCAGCATCCTGGAGACCGAGAGAAGGTGGCCGCAGTATTTATCAATCGGATTAAGGTGGGCATGCCGCTGCAGGCTGATCCGACGGTGATTTACGGGCTCGGCAAGGAATTCACGGGAGACATCACCCGCAAGCATCTCAAAAAGGATACGCCTTACAACACCTACACCCGAAAAACGCTTCCGCCCACACCCATTTCTAATCCAGGGCCTCGCGCGATTCGGGCGGCGATGAATCCTGCCAGCAGCAAAGCTTTGTATTTTGTCGCCCGCGGAGACGGAAGCTCCGAGTTTTCTGAGACGCTGAAGGATCACAACCACGCTGTGGATCGATTCATTCGGCGTGTTGCCGCCGGCAAGGATTCAAAGTGAACCGGGCCCCCGCAAAACGCGGCAAATTCATTGTGCTCGAGGGGATTGATGGGGCAGGCAAGAGTACCCACATCGATTTCATTGCGGCCACGATTCGGGCGGTCCATGCAGTTGAGGTCCTGATTACTCGAGAGCCGGGCGGAACTCCGTTGGCGGAGAAAATCCGAACACTCGTATTGCACGAACCCATGGACGTCCACTCGGAGGTGCTGATGGTGGCTGCGGCACGGCTGGATCATGTTCAGCGTTGCATCGGCCCCGCGCTGGATCGCGGGGAGTGGGTCTTGTGTGACCGATTCATCGACTCGACCCGGGCGTATCAAGGCGGGGGAGGCAGGGTCGATCTCGGCTGGATAGATGCACTGAATCTTCAAGTCTGCGGTTCAGTGGTTCCGGACCAGGTGATTCTGTTCGATTTGCCTGCCGAGATAGCTGCCGCGCGTCGTGGTGGGCGCGGGGGGTTAACCGACCGCTTCGAGGTCCAGGATGTGGCGTATTTTGAGCGAGTTCGGGACGTCTATCGCAATAATATGAGGCCCAACGGCCGAGAGAGAACGACTATTGTTAATGCAGAACTTGATGTTTCACGAATTGAAATCGATTTGGAGAAGATAATCTCAAGTTTATGATTAATAATGACTTTTCTTTTTTTCATGAATGGTGGAAGTTGGTCCAGCCGACGCTGGCGAGACGGCCATCGGCCTTGATGCTGGTGGGCCCAGCCGGTATCGGAAAGACTGGCCTTGGACGAGAAATCGCGGCTGCACTGCTGTGCGAATCGCCGCTGGCAAAGGATCGGTCCGCCTGCGGTGTGTGCCGGTCTTGCCAGTGGATGCGGTCGGCCCAGCATCCTGATTTTCGGTGGGTTCAGCCCGATGCATTGGCGGCCGAGGAGGGAGATTTTCATGAATTCGCCGACGGGCCAGAGGCTGCCGAAGCCGCTGACGTCGGGCCGGGGGATAAGAAGAAATCCCAGGAAATTCGAATTGAGCAGATTCGCGCTCTGGCGGGATTTGCAAATATCGGCGCCCACCGCGCTGGGCTGAAAGTGGTCCTTATCAATCCTACAAACCGGCTGAATTACGCTGCCGCTAATGCGCTTTTGAAAACGCTTGAGGAGCCGTCGGAAAACCTTGTTTTTATCCTGGTGGCAGATGGTCTCAGGGGAATACCGCCGACGATTCTTTCCCGCTGCAGGCGGCTAAGCCTTCCCATCGCCGACTCTGAGCTGTCCCGACTGCAGCTGGCCAAGAGCGCGTCTGCTGAGTGGTTGCTTCCCGCTTTGAGCTCAGGGCTGATCGACCCATTGCGTTGGGCAGAGCGTGCTGGCAAGTCTCCGCCGGCCGATGTTTTAGAACTTCTTCAGCGCTGGATGAACGATGTTGCTCGGGTAAGGCTGGGTATCGCTCCTCGGCATTTTGCCGAGCTTCAAACAGCGCTTCAGGCCCATGCGGAGCAGCTGCGATCCGTCCAGCGTTTCGGTCTCGCTATGGCCGATTTGCAGCGGCAGCGTGCAGTGGCTGACCATCCGCTTAATCCGAAGCTTTTTTTTGAAACGATTTTTGATCGATTTCAGCGTGCCTTCCTCTAAGGTGACGTGATGACTTTTGTTGATTCCCACTGCCACCTGAACTATCCGGGTCTGAGCGAGGACACGACGGGCGTACTTGCGCGGATGCAAGCGGCGGGCGTGAAGCAGGCCTTGAACATCTGCACGACGCTGGAAGAGGCAGATCAAGTCTTGGCCTTGGCCAATGCCCACCCATTTTTGCTCGCGTCGGTAGGGGTGCACCCCGACAACTTGGGGGTCCAGGAGCCCAGCGTGGAAGACCTTGTCAGGCGGGCGGGGAGCCAAAAAGTGGTCGCGATCGGCGAGACAGGCCTTGATTATTATCGGCGCGAGGGCGATGGCAAGACCGATGACTTTGGCTGGCAGCAGTTACGCTTTCGCACTCATATCCGGGCAGCCCGCGCGGTCAGTAAGCCGATCATCGTTCACACCCGAGAGGCGGCTGCAGACACGCTGCAAATTCTTCAAGAGGAGGGGGCCTTTGCCGTGGGCGGCGTGATGCATTGCTTCACCGAGTCCGTTGAGGTTGCAAAGGCGGCCATCGAAATGGGATTTCTGATTTCGCTGTCAGGAATCGTGACCTTCAAAAATGCAAAACAAGTCCAACAGGTCGCCATTGAAATACCTCTTGAACACCTGATGATCGAGACCGATGCTCCATTTCTTGCTCCGGCACCTCATCGCGGCAAGGTCAACGAGCCCGCGTATGTTGTCCACGTGGCGCAGAAGATTGCCGAGCTCAAGCGGTTGCCGATCGAAGAGGTTGCCCGGGTGACTTCAGCGAATTTCTCTCGATTTGCTGCGGGGGCGCTCGGCGCCCAGCATTGAACGCTCGCGGCATGGCGCTCCTACCTCTGAGCCAAAAGATCCGTGGCTACTTGACGGGCTTGGTTTTCCTGGTGGGCTTATGCGGCCCGATGGCGGCCTGGCCCCGCGATTCCCTCCAGAGTTTTGTTCTCGCTGCAAAAGCAAACGACGCGAGTTTTCTGGGCCGGCTGCCAGAGCTGGGCCTAGATGCCCAAAGCCGCGATAGCCTGCGCAACAATCTGCTGATGCTAGCGCTGCGGGAGGCGGGGGAGGATCTCGCCCTGGCGATGCTCAGCCAGCCGGATTGGCAAGGCCTGCAGGTAATTGAACACCAGAACCAGCTAGGGGAGACGCCGCTCATGATTGCCGCCATTAAGGGCCTGGATCGGGCAGTCAAGCGGCTGGTCGAGATTGGTGCCGAGGTGAATCGGCCGGGCTGGACGGCACTGCATTACGCGGCAACCTCTGGCAGTGTTGCAGTGATTCGGCTTTTGGGTGAGCACAGCGCTTATGTCGATGCCATGAGCCCGAACAACACGACGCCACTCATGATGGCTTCCCGGTTCAATCACAGGCCAGCCGCGGCTGAGTTGATTCAGCTCGGGGCGGATCCAACGATCACCAATCAGGCCGGTTTGAATGCCCGGGATTATGCAAAGGAGCAAGGCAATCGGGATCTAGCTTTCTGGCTCGAGCTTGAGGAAATATCGTTTACAAACAGATATTTAAAGCGATTACCGAATCTTCGGCCTGATGCGACTTTAAGTGATGTCGTTGAGCAATCAGGGGGCGAAGTCGTCACCGTACGGCCGACCCAGCGTGAGCCAAGCTCCGGGGCCGATGGGCTTGCGACTGATCGTCTGCCGCAGGTGGCACCAGCCCAGGGGGTAGAGGTTGTTCCCGGGATTCGCTAGGAATTGACATGTCGCATAATGTGTATTATGTAAATAAAAGGTCTTAATGGCGATACACCCTTCCTCCTGGCACAAAAAATGCTGCTATTCCTTCAGCAAAGGATGAAAGAGTGCCAAGTAATTCGACAATCCCTCTGCAGGCCATAGGTAGATGCCTTGGTGCAGAGGGCCTATGCGATCACTACACGGGAACTCTACGAACCGATACTGATGAATATTTATGGAGATAAACGGCTAAATTTGCCGCTTTGCGAAAAGACTTAGCCGATTGAACGCCCATGGCCGAAACCGAAAACCCCCCTGCGATTGATCCGGCTGCCAGTCA
>CAYXRY010000033.1:0-11746 GCA_964467545.1 uncultured Bordetella sp.
GAACATCCGCCGCGCCTGGCAGTACCTGAAGCCGAGGCTTGACCACCCGATTCGCGATATCACTGACTTCGAGCGCGGATCGGGTCGGGCTGGAAAACGATAGCCAGATGATTGGATTGGCGTCTGCTTCGACTTTGGCGATCACCGGCTCTTCCACCGATTTCGGCAGCTTGGCGCGCACACGAGAGACGCGGTCTCGGACGTCTGCGGCGGCAGAATCAGCATCTTTCTCCAGCCGGAAGGTCACCGTAATTTGTGACTGCTCCGCTCGCGAAATCGAAGTGATGACATCGATCGAGTCAATGCCCGCCAAGGAGTCTTCCAGAGGCTTGGTGATCTGGGTCTCAATGACCTCTGCCGACGCGCCCAAATATCGGGTCTCGACGGTGACGACTGGTGTGTCGATTCGAGGATATTCGCGAACCGACAGCCGGGTGTAGGAGACGGCACCGACCAAAACAATGATCAGCGACAGCACCGTCGCGAAAACGGGCCGTCGAATACAGATTTCAGGAAGTCTCATACGTTAACGGTCAAGACAGCCACCTCAGGGGGCCTTTTTGGCCGCAGATTTCTCGGGCGCGCCGCCGACTGATTTTTCCTCAGCCCGCTCCGCACCCTTTTTGTCTGGTGCTGGCGCCTGCCCGGAGCCCTTGCCTGGTGGACCGCCGGGGCCCCTCGCGGCAGTCGGCTCGGCGACTTTCACCGGCACATTGTTGCCCCGAATTTTAATTTGGCCGGCTGTGACGACCACGTCATCGGCTGCCAGACCCTTCACCACTTCAACCACCGCTCGCTGATCGAGCTGCGAACGCAATCCAGTAACGACCGGAGTGACGACTGCCTTACCTTCCACAACCTTAAAAACTGTCAGCCGATTTTGGGCGGTCACCAAAGCTTCCTCGGGGATCACGATCGCATTTGAACGCGACTCCAGCACCAGCCGCACCCTGACAAACATGCCGGGCTTTAGGCGGCGAGAGACATCACGTAGTTCTGCACGAAGCAGCAGGGATCGGCCCGCCGCGTCAACCGCTGGATCAATCGCGACGACTTTCGCAGGAAAGCCTGCCCCTGCGAACGCATCCGACTGCAGTTGCACGGTCTGGCCCACCGCAAGCCTTCCGCTGATCTGCTCGGGAACGCGAAAATCCGCTTTCATAGAGCTGAGATCCTCAAGGTTCACCAAGTCGACGCCCTCTTTCAGGTAATCGCCCACGCTGACCTGTCGAATACCGATCTGGCCTGCAAAAGGTGCTCGGATGGTCATCTTGTCGAGATTGGCCTGTGCCAGCGCAAGCTTGGCTGCGGCGATTTCTTCGGTGGCCTTGGCATCATCCAGTGCGGCTGCAGAAAGAAATTTTTTCTGAAAGAGCTCTTCAGTGCGCTTCAGCTTTGCTGCCGAAAGATCGCGCTCCGCGCGTGCCTGATTCACCAGTGCCTGCTGTACGGATGCTTCAAAGACAATCAAAGCATCCCCCTTGGCCACCTGACTGCCATCGGCAAACGTGATGCGCGCGATGCGGCCAGGGATTTCAGATTTCAGCACGACCGACTCCGCGGAGCGAAGCGTTCCAACTGCCGTAACCGCATCAAGAATCTCAGTGACTCGAACCGGCTCGGCCTCGACCACCACTGGCCCACCCGCGGCCTTGGGCGCCGGAGCCTGACTCTGGGTGTTCATTCGAATGCCCGCAAGGCTTGCGGCAACCAGGCCTGCGATCACAATGGCGGGAACCACCCAGCGTCGGGCGGAGTTTGGGAGGGGCATTATTTCTCTGAAGAGGGATCGAATGCCCCTAGAGTAATGGATTCGACGCCCCGGTTGGCCAGTGCATCGGCCCTTTCGTTGCCCAAGTGGCCCTGATGGCCCCGGACCCACTCCCAATCGACCGTGTGGCGGGCAAGTTCGTGGTCCAAGGCCTGCCATAGTTCCTTGTTCGCAACAGGCTTACCGGCAGAGGTTTTCCAGTGTTTGCGCTTCCATTGGGCCATCCAGGATTGGACGCCCTTTTGCACGTATTGGGAATCGGTCACGACCAGAATCCGGCAGGAGCGGTTCAGGCAGCGTAAGGCCTCAATGACCGCAGTCAGCTCCATTCGATTGTTGGTGGTGTTGATCTCTCCACCAAATATCTCTTTCTCCTGATTACCGTATTCCAATAACGCCCCCCAGCCGCCCGGACCAGGATTGCCCTTGCAGGCGCCATCGGTGTGGATCACGACCTCAGCGGAATTGCTCAATGGCTGGCCCCGCCCCTGTATTGATTGGAGGCCGCTTCTTGCTCTGGTGAATCGTTCCGATGAAGCCGCACTGAGGAGGCGGTTGCCGCTTTAGCCCCTGTGACTGCCTTGCGATCACGCCAGCTGGGTCCGATCAGCTGCATCTGGTGCACACGCTTCACGGCCATCAGAAAATAAACGCCGCCCGCCATGGGCCACCAGCGACGGCCGGCGGGATCCATCCATTGCATTCGATTCAGCCACCGCTCCGACTCAAAGGGCGGCACATAGGCCCCAAAAGCGCTCGCTCCGCCAGCACCGAGATCAAAGTTCAGAAGTCGCAGCCAATCTTTCAGACGCGGCAGCGAAATCCACGAATGGCCAGAGGGTGGAAAACGCGTCACGGAGCGCGAACTTTTTCGCAGTGCCCATGGGCTCATCGGATTAAACCCCGTGATGACGATCCGGCCCTCGGGGATCAGCACGCGCTGAGCCTCTCGCAAGAGATGGTGGGCATCAAGGGCGATCTCCAGCGTATGGGGCAGGACCAATAAATCAAGGCTTTCAGTCAAAAAAGGCAGCTCATGGGCCGAGCCAGCGACCGCGGCGATGGTGCCGACATCATCGGAATCCTCCGCCGGGGGGCAGTGGCCGCTTTTGGGCCATACCATCCGGGCCCGGCATGACATACGATTCGCCCTGAGGGCGTCCAGCGGCAACGGGCCGATCTGGACCGCGTTGTATCCAAACACATCCTGCAGGCTGCGATCGAGCCAGGCCTGCTCCTCCTGGATGAGACGCCGGCCCAAGGGTGTTTCGCTCCATGGGCCCCAGTCTTGAAAAGGATTGAATGATGATTCAGGCGATAGCGGCATTTGCCGATAACTATATCTGGGCGATTACCGATGACCAACAGGGCCTTGCTGCGGTAGTCGATCCGGGTGACGCCGGCCCGGTGCTGGACTTTCTGCAGCGCCATCGGCTCCAGCTTGCAGCCATCTTGGTAACACACCACCACGGCGACCACACTGGCGGAATCGCTGAGCTTAAGGCTGCCCATCAGCGCAGCTCCATGCCGAAAGGTCTGCGGCTCTATGGTCCAGCTGCCGAATCAATTCCTGACATCACCGACCCGCTGCGTGAGGGAGACTCCGTTGTGCTGGACCGACTGAACTGTACGTTTCAGATCATCGATGTTCCAGGGCACACGCGAGGCCATATCGCGTTTTATGGCCATCACCACGGTGCACCTGTGCTCTTTTGCGGCGACACACTGTTTGCGGCGGGATGTGGGCGACTGTTTGAGGGGACTGCAGAGCAGATGTGGGCTTCACTGCAAAAGCTTGCGGGCCTTCCAGGGCAGACAGCGATGTATTGCGCCCATGAGTACACCCTTGCGAACCTGCGTTTTGCGTCTGCTGCCTACCCACATCACCGAGAAATTACCGATCGACTCACACATGTGACATTGCTGCGTGATCAAGAGCGCATCACGCTGCCGAGCACCATTGCACTGGAGCGCGCTACCAATCCCTTTCTGCTCTGTGCCAACGCGCAGGCATTTGCCCAGTTGCGACAGCAAAAAGACAGCTTTCGCGGATAATCCAGCCCAATGCGACTTCTCACCCTCTTGGCGGTCTCGCTTACGCTTTCCGGCTGTGTGGTCGCCCCACCCGGCTCTGCCCCCGCTAGGGGACAAGCCCCCGTGGTCTCCGCCATCCCGCCGCCGAACTCATCGCCGCCCCCTGGATCCGCCGCACCTGCCTCCCGGCCCGCCGCGCCCGCAGCCCGCAATGAGGCAGCTACTGCGGCTGGCCCGATCGCCGCATTAAGCCCAGCCCCCGCTTCACAGACCGCACGGTACGAGGTCTTGACCGACCGCATCGTGGCGGGGTTTGCAATGCCGCCCTTGCAGCTGGCATTGGTCGAGCAGCACGAGCGTTCGATTTTGCGGAATCCGGAATACTTAAAGCGTGTCTTAGAGCGCGGCGGAAAATATCTGTATCACATTGTCGAAGAGCTCGAGGCCCGCAATATGCCGACCGAGCTTGCGCTACTGCCCATTGTCGAGAGTGCGTTTGTGCCGAATGCGCTCTCGAAAGCAAAAGCGGCTGGCCTCTGGCAGTTTATTCCCTCGACTGGCCGTATCTACGACCTAGAGCAGAACTGGTGGATGGACCAGCGTCGCGATGTTATCGAGTCCACCAGGGCAGCGCTTGATTATTTGCAGCGGCTCTACGAACTGCAAGACAACGACTGGTTTCTTGCCCTGGCCAGCTACAACTGGGGCGAGAACGCCGTCTTGCGCGCCCGCAAGCGCAATGCGGCGGCAGGCCGGCCCACCGATTACGCCAGCCTGAAGATGCCCAAAGAGACGCAGAACTATGTGCCCAAGCTGATTGCGCTTCGCAATGTGCTCTCACGGGCCAATGAACATGGGCTCACGCTGCCTGTGATTCCGAATCGGCCATTTTTTGTGGTGATGGATAAGGAGCAGTCCATCGACTTATCGTTGGCGGCCCGCTTTGCCGGCATGACGATTGCCGAATTCACGGAACTCAATCCGTCGCTGAACCGTCCAGTAATTACGGTGACCCGAACCGATCGCATCATCTTGCCTGCAGATCGGGCGACCGGCTTTCAGCAGCAGTTGCAGGACCATATCGCCCGCGGCTTGCCCCTGGTGACCTGGAAGCCCTACACCCTCAAAGAAAATGACACCCTGCTCACCTTGGCAAAACGCGCCGGTATCGCCCCGCAGGATCTCATCCGTGCCAATAGCCTTAAGCAAAATGCACGGCCGCTGCCCGGCACGGTGCTGCTCGCACCAATGGCACTCGATAGCCCCGAGCCCGCCATCGAGACCACACTGGCGCGCTTCACCGGGTCGCGTGTGATTGAAAAAGAAACCTTGGGGCCGGTGTATCACCGGGTCACCAAGAAAGATAACCTTGCGAAAATTGCGAAGCGCTACGGCGTTACTGCCAGTGATCTGAAGTCCACCAATCAGCTCGAGGGCGAGCCCGTCATTGGGCAGCGGCTCTTGATTCGGCCCGCCCGGACCCAGACCGTAGTGACCGATGAGCGCGGCAAGCGCACGGTCCTGTCTTCTGCCGAGGCTGCCAACCCTCCGCTGGCTGAGCCTGCGGCGAAAAAGGCGCCACCGCGCAAGACCGCAGAAAAAAAGAAATCAAACCCTGAGAAAAAGAAACCCAGCCCAGAGAAGAAAAAATCTCCGGAGCAAAAGAAAAGCCCGGCGAAATCACCGGGCAGTTCTGAGACAAGAGCTAGCTCCTAGCGCACTTTGCGCCGGCGCGACGAATCCCGCTAGGCGGCGATGGCGGTGCGACGCGGGCTCACCATTCGAATCCGCTTTGAAAAATCAGCCAGGGCTGCGATGCCGGAGGCTTCGGCACGATTGCACCACGACTGCAGGCCCGCCACCGCCTGCTCGACCGACAGATGCCGAAGGCTCCACATGGTCTCAAACTCTTTTCGAAGCTCAGTCCATTTCTCGACCACTGCCGGCTGAAACTGGGCACGACGGGCATGCTTTTTAAATGATTTCGAGAGCATGGCCATGAGTTCATACTTGTGTGAAATCACCGCCTCTACCGTGTCAGCGTCAATTTGATTGCGCGCGGGATCAAGAAACATTTCGGCTGGCAGCGCCCGCGGTTTGGCCAGGCCAAGCATCGCCAGACATCGAATATAGAGCCAGCCGATGTCGAACTCATACCACTTCGAAGAGAGCTTTGGCGATGTGGCAAATGTGTGGTGATTGTTATGCAGCTCTTCGCCACCAATCAGAATGCCCCAGGGCGAAATATTTCTGCTGGTATCGGGGCTTTTAAAATTACGGTAGCCCCAAAAGTGTCCAATGCCATTGATGACACCTGCAGCCAGAAAAGGAATCCAGGCCATCTGCACCGCCCATACGGCAGCGCCGACAACTCCGAAAAGCATCACATTCACAATCAACATGAGCGATACGCCCAGCACGCTGTGCTGAGAATAGACATGGCGTTCAACCCAATCATCGGGCGTGCCGTGGCCATAGCGCTCCACAAGCTCGCGATCCGCAGCCGCCACACGGTAGAGCTCGGCACCCCGCCATAGGACTGCATCAATGCCGCGGGTCTGCGGGCTGTGGGGATCTTCCTCGGTCTCGCATTTGGCGTGGTGCTTGCGGTGAATCGCTGCCCACTCCTTCGTCACCATTCCAGTGGTCATCCAAAGCCAGAAGCGCAAGGGGTGTGAGATCAGCGGATGCAGCTCCAACGCGCGGTGGGCCTGACAGCGGTGCAAATAGACGGTGACCCCAATGATCGTGAGATGGGTCGCCGCCAGCGTGAAGAGCACGATTGCGACAGCGCCCCAGCCTGTCAGGCCGTAGCGAACAAAATCCCACAGTACAGCGACAGTCGGCAGTTCCAAAAATGCGGTCATGGCGTCCAACAAGATCTCCCCTGATGCCCGGGGCCGAGAACTCCACGGCAAACGGGCCTTCTGTTATGAAAACCCTGGGATTATCCCACCCCCCTGCCTCAACTTCCAGCCCTGACCATACAAGCGGCGAAAAATCCGTCTGACTCTGCCCGATGGGGCCACAGCATGAGATCGCCGGCGGCATTTAAGGGCTGCCAGTCGGATGGAATTCTGATCCGCTGACGCGCTAAGACCTCGGCAGCGGGGATCCGACTGAATTCGGGACAACTCGATAAGAATCGCTCAACCAGCTCTTCATTTTCCTGCGGCAAGAGGCTGCAGGTGGCGTAAATCAATCGGCCGCCTGGCTTGACCAGCCGCGACGCTGCCCGAAGAATTTTTTCCTGCTGCTGCTGCAACGCGGCGACGGACTCCGGCCCAATACGCCACTTTAAATCGGGGTTTCTGCGCAGGGTGCCCAGGCCACTGCAAGGCGCATCCACCAGCACGGCATGGGCCTTTGACGACAGGCGTTTAATGCGATCGTCATTTAAGCCCGAGATCGCGATCGGCCAGACATTCGATAACCCGCTGCGCACAAGCCTTGGCTTAAATCGCGCCAAACGGGCCGCAGAAGTATCGAGTGCATACAGCCTTCCGGTATTGTCCATGGCCGAACCGAGGGCCAGAGTCTTGCCGCCAGCGCCGGCGCAGAAATCAACAATGAACTCTCCACGCCGTGCAGCTACCAGTGCCGCAATGATCTGGCTGCCCAAATCCTGGACTTCAATCAATCCCTCGCGAAACGCGCGACTACGCTGAAGCGCCGGCTTGCCCTCAATTCGCAGTGCTCCATCGAGGGCTGCCAAGGGCTGGGCCGAAATGCCATCACGACTTAACATCGCCTGCACGTCGGCCACCGATGCCCGAATCGTATTCACGCGAAGATCCAGCGGCGCGGTCTGACGAAGTGCATGCGCACAGGCACGCGCCTCTTGCGCTCCGATCGCAGCAATGAAAGCCTGCGCGATCCAGGCCGGAATACTCTCGCGCAAAAACGGATCTGCCTCAGCCGACTCCGCCTTTGGCAGGCCCTCGCGCCAGATCCGATCGGTTGAATCGCGATCGGCCTCTGCAGGAAGCGGCTCCTGTGCCTGTAGCACGCCTAAGATCGCAAGCCGCCAATGGAGCCGATCTTTCGCGGTTGCATTAGCGAGATGCTCAAACCAGCTGAGATTGCGCAGCACGGCCCAGGCACTTTCTGCATAAAAATGCCGATCGCGGGCGCCCATCTCAGGATGAGACTTAAAAAAACGCGACATCGTGCCATCGGCGGGCGCCGAGAACTCCAGCAAATTACCGATCAACGCTGCCAGCGTCGCCAGCCGTCCTGCTGGTGCAGGCTTTCGGCTTACGCGAGATCGGGATGCAGTCGGCACGGCATAAATCCAGTTGGAAACGCGCCCTCACCCCGATTGACGATCCGGTCTTCTTGAATCATCAGCTGCCCAGAGAGCCAGGCCGCGATCGCCATCGGATAAATCTCATGCTCCATTTTCAGCACTCGTGCGGCAAGCGCTTCGACGGTATCGTCCGGATGTACCGGCACGACGGCCTGCGCAAGGATGGGCCCATGATCCAGCTCAGCCGTCACCAAGTGCACCGTGCAGCCATGGACTCGGACCCCCGCATCAAGGGCCTGCTGATGTGTCTCCAGGCCCTTAAATGCAGGAAGCAGGGAGGGATGAATATTGACCAGCCGATTGCGAAATCGCGCGCAGAATTCGGCGGTCAGCAGCCGCATGAATCCCGCCAGCACCACCAGGTCTGGACCCTGAGTTTCAAGCTTCTGGCCAAGTGCCGCATCAAAGGCCTTGCGATCCGGGAATTGAGTATGGTCGAGGACCTCAGTCGCAATCCCTTTGGCGCGGGCAATCTCAAGGCCAGGCGCGTTCGGCCGGTTGGAAATCACAGCGACCACCGAAATCGGCCAGCCATGATGCTGGATTGCACTGAGCAGTGCATCCAAATTGGAACCGCGTCCCGAGATCAGCACTGCTAGCCGCTTCATAAGGCCTCGATTCTAGCGGCCCCCTATAATCCACCGTTTCGATCTCAGCCCGGAAAGCCCGCATAACATGCTGATTTTTCAAGGAATTTCCCCTCGCCGCAGGCTGCCCTCGGGCCGCGCGGTCACGATTGGAAATTTCGATGGTGTTCACCTTGGACATCAGGCCCTGATTGATCGCACCGTGACGCTGGCCCAACAGCAGGGTTTAAAGAGCGCGCTGGTGACCTTCGAACCCCATCCCCGGGCCTATTTCAGCCCCCAGAGTGCGCCGGGAAAAATTCAAGGTCTGCGGGCCAAGGCCGCCGTATTGGCTAGCCTCGGCATTGATGAGCTCTGGATTCTGCGCTTTGGCCGGCCCCTCGCCACGATGTCTGCAGAAGACTTCATGCAGAAATTTCTTTTTGAATCACTGCAGGCCAAAGAATTGGTGATTGGCGATGATTTTCGATTCGGCGCTCGGCGCCGCGGCGACCTTGAGTTGCTGCAGCAGGCCTCACGCCAGTTCGGCTGGCGTGTCCATTGCATGAACGCAGTGCATGTCGGTGGCGAGCGTGCCTCGAGTTCGCGTCTGCGCACACTGCTTGCGCGTGGCGAGATTCGCGAGGCTGAGGCCTTGATGGGCCATCCCGTTTTTCTCTCCGGCCATGTCATCCACGGCAAAAAACTGGGCCGAGATCTTGGCTATCCGACCCTTAACATTCCAGTGCCTCGCAGCCTGCTGCTGTCGGGTGTCTTTGTGGTCAGTGTGAGCGGCTTAGCGGATGCACCGATTGCCGGTGTTGCCAGCCTGGGCCACCGGCCGACCATTGAGCAGTCAGGCCGACTGCTCTTGGAGGTGCATCTCTTTGATTGGTCTGGCGATGCCTACGGAAAAATCGTGCAGGTCACCTTTCATGAAAAACTGCGTGATGAGGTCCGCTTTGAGAGCCTGCTGTCCATGACCGAGCAGATGCATCTTGATGCCCAGCAGGCCCGGCAGTACTTCAGCCACCATGTCCACTAATCCCCGCGCTATGTCTGAAAAAAATTCTCCCGCCGAATCCGGATCGCAAGACAGCACTCTGAACTTACCGAAGACCAGCTTTCCGATGCGCGGCGATCTGCCCAAGCGCGAGCCCCAGTGGGTCGCACAGTGGCAGACCGCGGGCGTCTATCGACGGATTCGGGCCCGCACCGCTGGCCGGCCACTCTTTGTGCTTCACGATGGTCCGCCTTACGCAAATGGCGATATTCACATCGGCCATGCGGTCAACAAGATTCTCAAAGACATGATTGTGAAATCGAAGACCCTGGCGGGCTTTGATGCACGCTATGTGCCCGGATGGGACTGCCACGGTATGCCGATTGAGATTCAGATTGAAAAACAATTCGGCAAGGCCCTGCCCACCCGCGAAGTCCAGCAGAAATCGCGGGCCTATGCTGCCGAGCAGATTGAGCGGCAGAAAAAAGATTTCATCCGACTCGGCGTGCTGGGCCAATGGGATGCGCCCTACACCACGATGGCCCCAAAAAACGAGGCCGATGAGTTGCGGGCACTGAAGAAGATTCTTGAAAAGGGATTTGTATTTCGTGGTCTCAAGCCCGTGAATTGGTGTTTCGACTGCGGCTCTGCCCTGGCCGAGGCCGAGGTGGAATATGCGGACCGCGGCGATCCCGCCATCGATGTTGCATTCGAGGCGGATTCGGATGCCAAGCAGGCAATCGCTCAGGCCTTTGGGCTCCCGGCAGCAACACTTCAGGGCGAGATCGCCGCTGTGATCTGGACCACCACACCCTGGACGATTCCGGCCAATCAGGCCTTAAATGCCCATCCGGAATTCCAATATGCCCTGGTTGAAATCACCGGCCCCGCTGAGACCGCAGGTCGCCGAAAATTCCCGCCGAATCTTCGCTACCGCTGGCTGCTGCTGGCCCAAGACCGCGTGCAGGCCTGCCTTGCGGCATGGGGCTTATCGGGCAAGATCGCAGGCCATTGCGTTGGGCTGAAGCTGCAAAATATTCGGCTGCATCACCCGCTGTCACGCGCCCACGAAGGCTATGCCCGGAGCGGCCCGATTCTGACGGCCCAATATGTAAATCTTGATTCAGGCACTGGTATCGTGCATTCATCTCCCGCCTATGGCATTGAGGATTTTTTATCGTGCAAATCCGCGGGCATGGCCGATGAAGAGATTCTGACCCCTGTCATGGGGGATGGGCGCTATGCGGCTGGACTGCCGCTCTTTGGCGATCTGACGATTTGGGATGCCAATCCAAAAATTGTTGCCGCCTTGGCGCAGGCCGGAACTCTCATGCATTCCGAGCGCATCACCCACAGCTATATGCACTGCTGGCGACACAAATCTCCTGTGATTTACCGGGCGACCAACCAGTGGTTTGCCGGCATGGACGTTGCGCCGCACAGTGGTGGCAAAAGCCTGCGTGCGCTTGCCCTTGCGGGCATTGAATCCACCGCCTTTTATCCCCAGTGGGGCAAGGCGCGGCTGCATGCCATGATCGCCAATCGGCCTGACTGGACGCTGTCGCGCCAACGGCAGTGGGGCGTGCCGATGGCGTTTTTTATTCATAAAGAAACGGGCGCCCTCCATCCCCGCACCGCAGAGCTCCTTGAGTCCATTGCAAAGCGTGTAGAGGCCTCGGGCATTGAGGTCTGGCAGAGCATTACCGCAGAGGAAATGCTGGGCGATGAGGCGGCCTCGTACGTCAAAAACTCCGACACTTTGGATGTCTGGTTCGATTCCGGCACAACCCACGAGACCGTGCTGCGCGGATCCCACGCCCAGGAATCCATCTTTCCTGCGGATCTGTATCTCGAAGGCAGCGACCAGCATCGCGGCTGGTTTCATTCATCGCTGCTCACCAGCTGCATGATCAATGGTATTCCACCCTACAAAGCACTGCTGACCCACGGATTTGTGGTCGACGGCGAGGGCCGCAAGATGAGTAAATCGGTGGGCAATGTGATCGCACCGCAGAAGGTCTCCGACACCATGGGCGCGGATATCCTGCGGCTCTGGGTGGCCA
>CAYXRY010000034.1:0-11075 GCA_964467545.1 uncultured Bordetella sp.
GTTTCCAGTCGCCAACGTTTGGATTTGAGCTTTCAATCGGCGCATTTTTCTGGGCACAGCCGAGCTTGTAGTTTTGACTGATGGGCCCTAAATCGAGGCTGCAGCAGCGACAACTCCAGCGTGGGCCGCGATCGTCCGCCCTGACCCATAGATTTTCAGTGGCCTCGAGAATCTTCTTCCCTGAGAGGCTGCGGGGATTCTTTGCAAGCTGCTGATCGGCAACCGGATGAGAGCGGCGCTCGTTGCGCATCTTGGCGCGAAGCTGCTCGGTTGCGGAATGATCCAGCTCACCTTTTGTATTGAGTACCACACCATAAATAGCGCGGGCAGCATCAACAGATACAGCCCGTTGCTCAGCAACATCGTGCAGCACCTTCGCCGGATCGCGCTGCAGTGGATCACCAAAGCCACCGCCTCCGGTCCACGTGACGGCATAGACATCGGATGGACCTTGCTGAAAGTTTTGCTGACGCAAGGCGAGTGTTTCGTCACGGCCGGTGAGCTCCCCAATATCTGCCGGCATATCGCGGCTTTTCAATCGCTGGCTGATATTGCTGTCGCGCTTAAATTTATAAATGTTGACCGTGGCGGGGTAGCCGCCCATCATGCCGGTCGATGTGGGAATGGCGTTGCCCGATGATAGGGTGTCGTGCGTAATGGTCGGTGTACCGTGCGCCTTAAAGCAGGACTCGGCCGAGAGCCCGCCGCGATGTAGGCCCGCACCCCCGGAATCCACGACCTCTTTTCGGTACATAAAGAGCACCGGAAAAGTCTGCTCGGTATGTTCGACATTCGGCAATTTACAAATGGGCGTTCGGGACTGGCCGCCAGTGGAGATGCCGTCGCCGGTTGCGAAGGCCCCAATCGCACCCCCGATCGGATCAACGAGCAAGTAGCCAAAGCGCTCGCCCCACTGGTCCTGACCACGAAAGATTGTGGCGGGCCACTGGCTGGTGCCACCAATACACATAATGTCTTTGCGCATCTCTGGGTCGTTATAGATCATTTTCGCAAGGACGTTGTAGGCGGGATAAAGCGAGATTTCCATGGCCTGGACGGGGGCGGTAGAGACCGACGCCGGAAAGTTCGCGCAGTTCATTGTCCCGGGGGAGGGGTCGAACTTGACATGGCGCAGCGCCCCACCGATTGCGAAATACTGATCCCAGCAGAGCAGCTGATTTAAGGCCACCATGATGGATCCACGCCAGCCCGAGAACGTGGCGTTCATCGCGCCATCTTGGTCGGCCGTACCTTCGTTTTCAAAAATCAGCGTGTTTCCAGCCTTACGCAGGGTCAGCTGCACGCGGTGGGTCTTGCGATCGCCAGGACGGCAGCACTCAACATAAGTGCGATCCCGCCAGACCCCATCCGGCAGCCTGCGCATTTTCTCTAAAAATGCAGACTCCCCGTCATTGAGAATCTTGTGCATCACAGCCTTGACGGTCTCTGGGCCGTAGCGCTTTAGTAGCGACTCTACTCGCTGCTTGGCGGTGGTGTTTCCGGCGAGTTGTGCACGAAAATCAAGCGCGACTGAGTCTGGCTTGCGAGAAGAGCGAAGGTAGAGCTCTTCGATATCCCTGCGAATTTCTCCCTTCTCGATGATCTTCACTGGCGGAATTAAGATGCCTTCTTCATAGGCGTTTTCCGCTGACATACAAAAACTGGACGGTGTAATACCACCGATATCGTATTGATGTAGACAGTTGGTCACCCAGCAAAAGAGCTTTTCTTTGTGAAACACGGGACAAATCAGCATCACATCCTGCTGATGGGCGGCGCCTACCCAGGGGTCATTGGCCAGGAACATGTCGCCATCATGAATGCCGGGATTCTCTGATCGGTTTTCAAGAATCCATTTCACCTGGGTATCGGTCACTCCTGACATGTATTGCATGTAGGGGCCGAAATATACGAACTCACCGCTTTCGGTAAGTATGGATGGATTTAGATCCAGTGCATACATTGCCACTGGTGAGCCAGAAAGTCGTTGAATTGTAGCGCCATGCTCTTCATTGATATTCCACAGACTATGTCGAATCACCTCGTAGGTAATCGGATCAATTTTTTTAGCGGCAGTGGTTTGAAGTTTCAGACGTGGCGAGATGCTGAGCTTTTCCGGCGGCACATAGCCGGTCTCGCGGCCGTTGAATTTCACGTTCTTAATTTCACTGATTTTGGGCATGACTATTCCCCTTAGCCTCGATTGGCATCAAAGTGAAGCTCAAAGTTACCGTAAGCATCGACGGTGAGACGCTGTTCTGGATGGACCACGATGGTGGTGTCAGTTGTTTCAACGACTGCTGGCCCAGAAATCAGATTTCCGGCAAGAAGTTTGGCGCCATCGAAAATCGGAGTAGAGACTGTTTTTCGATGATCTGCCCAGTAGATCTTCCGGTGACTGGTGAGCGCTGCTTTTTTGACTGCCTTGGTCAGTCGGGATGCCTTTGGTAAGGCGATCGTACGGCCCACGCCCCGTGCGCGCAGACGGAATGTCACCATCTCGAGTCGCGATTCGCTGTAGGACGACCCCTTGCCGTAGATCGCCTCGTAGCGTTCATAAAACTGCTCGGGAATGGCGCGTAGTTGCTTTTCACTCAACGTGAGATCAGCAGCCCGAGCTGAGGGGAGGGAGACTTCAACTTCATTGATTTGACCGCGGTGCCGCATATCGACGGAGAATGTAAATTCCCGGCCGCGTGCCGGAATGCCATCGTGATCGAATTGCTTGATGGCCCGCTTTGAAAGTTCTCTCAGGGTGGCATTTAGATTCTCAAGCATGAAGGGCGAGCCAAGAATATCGACTTTTTCGTGGATATGAAGAATATTGGCGGTAGCGGCACCCAGTGCACACCAGGTCGATGCGATGCGATTCAGCGGAATCAAGACACGAGCGACTCCCAGCTCTCGGGCGAAAACGCCGGCGTGCACAGGGCCAGCACCGCCAAATGCAAACAGGGTGAAATCCCGCGGATCAAGGCCTTTTTCAACGGTCGTCTTGCGAATAATGTCCGCCATTTTGTATTCGGCGATCTTCGCAATGCCGGCGGCTGTTTCCATTAGGCTGATGCCCAGCCCCTCGGCGACCCGGGAGACCGCCTGAATTGCTTTCTCGCGATCTAGCCGTACCCGGCCCCCCAGAAAATTATTCGGATCGATATAGCCCAGCACTAAGTCGGCATCGGTCACGGTGGGTGTGGTGTTGCCTTTGCCGTAGCAGACCGGACCCGGGTCAGCGCCGGCCGAATCCGGTCCGACCCGCAGTGTTTTTGTCGCTGGGTCGACCTTGGCAAGTGATCCACCGCCGGAGCCGATGGCCTGAATATCAACTTTCGGAATGAAATATTCATACTGCGCAACGTTTGCAATAAAGCTAAAGCTCGGTACACCCCCGTGAATTACGCCGACATCGAAAGATGTTCCACCCATGTCGGTGGTGATGATATTGGGAATCTTGAGAATCTGGCCCAGAAACTGTGATCCCGTGACACCCGATACGGGACCAGAATCCAGCGTTAAGAGCGGCGCCTCAATCGCGCGCTCTACAGAGATTGAGCCGCCACCGCATTGTGTGATTTGGAGCGGCCGCTTATAGCCGGCTTGCTTTAACTTTGCATCAAGCTGTCGCAAGTAACGGGAAGTCACTGGCCCGATATAGGCATTGAGCGCAGTCGCGGTCATCCGTTCGTACTCACCCCACTTTGGCACCAGATCGACCGAGCAACTGATAAAGGTGTTTGGGGCAAGATCCCGGATGATTCGTGCAACGGTGTGTTCATGCTCTGGCGCTTTAAAAGACCACAACAGACAAACCGCAAAGGCCTCCACGCCAGCATCCAATAGCTCTTGAACAGCCTTTCGTGTTTCGGCCTCGTTGATCGGGACCACGACCTGGCCCATGCAATCAATCCGCTCCGAGATACCACGAATCCATTTCTTCGGAACGATCGGATCTGGCTTTTGACTTTCGGGAAAATGCACAACCTGATTGAGATTTCGGGAGGTCACGCCTCTGGAGCCGCGCATGATGTGAATCGCATCCTCGTGGCCTTTGGTGGTGATGAGCCCCACCTTAGCCCCGCGTCTTTGAATGAGGGCATTGGTGCCGACGGTCGTGCCGTGGGTGAGCACATCGATCTGGCTACAGAAGGATTCGAAGGCTAGCCCAATGGCCTCGCCGGTGAGCGCCAGGGCGTTGAGCATGCCTTCCGAAAAATTCGGTGGCGTGGAAGGCGACTTTCGGGCGTACAGATTGCCCTTTGCATCGATTGCAACACAGTCTGTAAATGTGCCCCCGATGTCTACCCCGACTTGAAATCCTGCCATCGCAACTCCCTCTGGGTCCGGAGCGTTTTACGCTGCAGACTGCCTGCTGATCAAGATGTTAATAACGATAAATTATGAACCCCCGTTTGCGAAATGGGTCGCCTCATGAGGGTTAGTCTTAAGTCGTGGTGGCGGGCTTCGGCGGGCGAGCCGGCAGCATCACAGTGGCCATGGCTGCGAGAATAAACGCCAAGGCCAATAGATCGGTTTTGGTCACAGACTCGTTAAGCCAAATTGCTCCACCGATAACCGCGACCATCGGCACCAGCATGATCGAGAGGCCGCTGCTCACGGCAGAGAGCCGTCGGGCGACAGTAAACCAGGCGACATAGCCCAGGGCCAGGGCGATGACGCCGTTATAAATAATTCCCAGCCACTCAAATGCGTTAGGCCATCTCCATTGCGCCAACTCCATCGCTGCCGCCACTGAAAGACAAATGACACAGGCCAGTGCCAAAGACCAGAAATTCAAGACGACGTTACTCACCGTGAGACTGCTGTGCTTGACCATCGCATTGCCAATGCCCCAACAGATCGCCGCCCAAAGAATCAACGCCATGCCCAAGGGCTGGCCAGTCAGTTTTCCAATTTCATCGATCGTGAGCAGGTAAGTTGCGCAGACCGCCAAGACAATCCCCGCCCCTGCACGCAGGGTCATCTTCTGTTTATAGATTAGAACGCTGGTGAGCAATGCCCAGATCGGCATTGAATACCCAACAATCGCAGCCCGGCCTGAGTTTAAAAGCGTGAGACTGAGAATCAACCCCAGGTGCCAAAACAGCATATTGAAGAGCCCGATCCGAAAGACTTGGGCCCGCTCCTTGGGCGGAACGCGAAAGTGATCCTTACGGTATAGGCCGTACAAGCCAATAACGATGAGTGCAAGCAGGAATGTGAGTCCGCGAAATGTGATCGGCGGGTAGCCAGCGACCACCGACTTCATGACGGGATAATTCAATCCCCAGGCCAGAGTCACCAGGAGAATGAGGGCGAGGTCGGCACGCCGCACTGCGGGTGCCCCGGCCTGTGACATTCGTTGCTATCCGTTGACCACCTGTTTTGACTGGCCGCGAGCGATTGCGGCATTGACTGCCGGCATAACTTTCTCGGCCATCAATTCCATCGAACGGATTCCAAGAGAGCGATCTGCCCAGTCGTGGCAGGGATACAGCAGCGTGCCGAAATCGCCAATCTTTTCGCGAAACGCGAGGATCTGATCCACTACCTTATTGACGGACCCCTGAAAGACCAGCTTTGGAAGCATGGATTCCGGGGTGATGGAGGAATCGGGCTCGTCTTGATGCAGTTTGAATAAATTAGAGCGGCTGCCAAAGCCCACCAGCTTGCGAATCAGTTGTTTGAAATAAAAGTAGTAGGGGCCATCGCTGCCGTGGCCATAGCGCTCGGCAAGCTTGTCGTCGTTGTCGGTGACGAAAATACTGCGCGCAACCCGCCAGTTCGCGGGGTCAGCAGGCCGCCCGGCCTGGGCACAGCCCTCAACATAGCTCGGCCAGTGGCTTTTCACCCATTCGGCAAGCAGAAAGTTTGCCGAAATCGGCTCCCAGCCGCGGGCGGCGGCGCTGGTGACTCCCTTGGAAAACGGCGCGACCGCTGTCACCACGATGGGGGGATGTGGTGATTGGTAAGGCTTCAAAATAATGCCCTGGCCGATTTCCGGAATCATGGTGTTCGCGGTGGTGACTTTATAAAACTGGCCCTCGAGGTTATAGGGAGCCTGGCCCTTCCATATCTCCAGGACCATATTCATGCCCTCGACAAACATATCGAGCCGATTCTTGCCGTAATTTCCAAAGACCTCGGCATCAGACATCAGGCCGCCGGGGCTGATCCCCATAATGAATCGGCCTTTGAGCATGTGGTCGAGCATGGCCACCTGCGCGGCGATCGCGGCGGGATGGCTATTGGGAACATTGATGGTCCCGCTGCCAAGCTTGATTTGTTTGGTCTCTGCGGCAACTGAGGCAAGAAACATCAGGCACGACGTCACATTTTCTGCAAGATCGGTGACATGTTCGCCGACATAGGCCTCGCTGTAGCCGAGACGGTCTGCCAACAGAATTGCCTCGCGGTCTTCCGCGAGCGTCTCCCAGGCGTGCCGGCCAGGGGGGTGCAGGGGCATCATGAATGTTCCGAGTTTCATCGCGATTCCTTTAGGGCGGATGGGATCGACACCGCCTTATTGAACAACTGATCAATAACTGGCATTAGACTCCAGAAGTACGGCAATGTCACGCGCACTAGCGAAAGCCCTAAGCCGGGACACCTCCGCTATGCCAACGTGTTTTTGCCCGGCCGCTGAACGCCACAGAGCTTTTCCAAGACGGCGCATACGGAGGCGGTATCAAAGCCAGCATGGCCCATCGCCATCGCGGATGCATGGATATTGGAGGCCAGAGAAAACAGTGGGGTCGGGCAATCAATGGCTTGCGCATGCTCAGTAATGATGGAGATATCTTTGGCCATCATGCGGTGGGTGGCTGAGACCTCGTGATCGTACTGATTGGCCACCATTTTTGGCCCCCGGACCTCGAACATTCTGGAGCTTCCTGCGCTTCCATGCAGCACTTTGTAAATCGTCTCAGGAGCAATCCCGGATTTCATTCCGAAGGCGAACGCCTCAGCAGAAGAAACGTTATGAATTGCGACCAGCAGATTGGCAACGTATTTCATCTTGCTGCCGTTTCCGAAGGCGCCGAGATCGTGGACCACCCGGCCGATGGCCATGAAGACAGCATCCAGCCATGCAATGGCCTGCGGTTCACCACTGGCAAAAATCACCAGATCCGCCCGCGCTGCCTGGGCGCCCGTGCCGCTAATCGGCGCGTCAATCATGACCACCTGGGCAGACTGCAGTGCTTCGTGGGCTTGGAACTTGTCTTGCAGTGCCAGCGTACAGGTATCCACGACCACCAACGGGGCTGATGTCGGAGCCGGCCGTTGTTTCACGTTGATGAGACCATCGGGTCCCGTCATCACGGCATGAAACGCGGCTGCCGTGGGGAGACTGGAGAGCACACAGTCGGACTGTTCCCCGACAGCCTTCGGGGAATCCGCAATGACAACCCCGAGCTGGGCAGCGTGTTCGCGGGCTTTTGGCGCAACATCAAAACCAATCACACGAAAGCCTTTTTCAAGAAGATTTTTCGAAAACGCGCTGCCCATGATGCCGAGTCCAACGACTCCTACAATGGGTTTGTTTTCATTCATGATGATTTCCTCAGCTTTTTAAAAATTGGTTTCAGTTGGCCCCATGTAGGTTCATCGGAGATGGGCCATACCGGCGATTTCGACGGCGGTCTCACGCAGCAAATGCTCGGGATTTGAGTAATGCTGCATCAGCACCGTTTGCTCATCATCGCTGCTGTTGTCATGGATCATCGCAATCGGTGTTCCCATTCGACGGGCCTGCGCAACGGCGCCACTTCCCACGGGCACCCGTCGATTGGAAAAAGTGGCCAAGGCCTGGACCACCTCGGGTGCGTGACCGTCCTTGATATCGGCGAGGCACTCGGTCAGGGCAAGCGCATCACCGGCGGCCTTGGTCACACCTTGGCCAATATGCGGCCGCGCGACGAAGGCCGCATCACCAATCAGCGCAAGCCGCTCGCGCGCCATTGCGCTTGATTCAAGATCGAAGACCGGCTGCAAAATCAGCGGGCCGATGCGTTTGGAGAGCACCTCGCTCCAGCAGGGGTGAAAGCGGTCGGCGGCCTCAGCGATAGCAGCTCGAAGATGCTGCGGGCCAATGCGGTCTGGGGGTATGCCGCCTTCAAATCGTTGTCCGAAGCGGTCGGTAAGCATTGATTCAAGCTGGGCCTCTGAGGTTTTACGGTACCAAACGAGGTTCGTCTGGATGCGGTTGACGCTGTCGGGCGCAGCGATCGGATAGGTCAAGATTTGTTCGCCCGGAATCTGGGAAAAACAAAATGCATCTGCAAGAAAGCCTTGCGCAGAACTGCTCAGTTGACTCTGATCCGCGACCGCCCGCCAGGCGATGTAGCCGGCGTAGACACTGCCTTGCTGGGGGAAAAGAAGTTGCCGAGTCGAAGAACGAAGGCCCTCAGCAGCAATCACGAGGTGTGCTTCGTGGGCCTGCCCATTGGCCAGGTGGATTTTAGCGAGCCGCTCTGCGCTGCCGGGCTCAACCCGATCCACCGCATGATTCAGGTGGTAGCAGTCCTGCGGGAACGCCGCCATCAGCAGGCTCAAAAGCCGAGACCAGGAGGTCAGAATCTGCGGCAAATTGAGCTCTGCCAGCAGCGTTCCGGATCGGTCAAAGGCCCGCCGTTTCGCAATCAGGATGCCCAGGTTATCGGTGACGGCCACACCAGCAAGCGCCAGCACCTGCCGTAGGCCTTCGTGTGTCACGATGCCGGCCCCGCGGCTACTGAGCGGTGTCTCAGAGCGTTCAAAAATTCTGACATCCCATCCCGCGCGCAGCAGCAAGTTGGCCGCAAATAACCCGCCCATGGAGCCGCCAATAACGATTGCTGTTTTCGCCATGACTATAAAGTCCTTACACTTTCAGCCAAGAGGTCATCAGAGGCGGGTTCGGTTTGAAAAAATCTCAGACGGCAAAATACGCGCAGGATCCCGAGATCGGGATTCGACTCAGCCCGCAGGCGCGCAAAGAACAAATTCTCAAAGCGGCGATCGATTATTTCGCTGAGGTTGGTTTTTCTGGGCAGACCCGCGAGCTTTCCCGTCGCATTGGCGTATCCCAGGCGCTGGTCTATCGATACTTTCCATCTAAAGCGGACCTGATCGATGAGGTGTTTGAGGCGGTATTTATGCGGAAGTGGAATCCGCAATGGATTCGTGATCTCCGCCACCGGAAGACCCCGATTCGAGAGCGGCTCATTCATTTCTACACCCAGTATGCCAACGCCACTTACCGGCCCGAGTGGATCCGCATTTACATGTTCGCAGGCCTTGCGGGCATGGGCTGGAATCGGAACTACCTTGATTTTGTTCGGCGCAAATTGCTAACCGTGATTTGTGAAGAGATTCGTTACGAGTTTTCACGATCAAAGACCATGAAGGGCCAGGCGAAGATTTCCTCGCGTGAAATCGAAGTGATCTGGAATCTGCATGGCAGCATGTTTTACTGGGCGGTGCGATGTAATATTTTTGGAATCGATTCATCAGTGCCATTCGAAATTCGCGCAGCCGATGCGGTCGACCTTTTCCTGGCGGGTGCCGCCAAGGTCTATCCTCAGCTCGTGCGCGAGTCCAGCGCGGCAAAGCCTCCGCGATAAAACACAAGGGGTTCTCGATCCACGCGATCGAATCGCTGAACACTGGCCACCAAGATCACGTGATCCCCGCCGTCGATGCGTGATGCTACGGTGCAGAAAAAATAGGCGGCGCATCCAGCGATCACCGGCGGCGCCACGTCTGAAAGTGGCTCCTGCAGGGCCACCGATTCAAACTTATCGATTCCCGGCGTCGAGAACCGAAAGGCCAGTTCCTGCTGCTGTGCATCAAGGACATGGATAACGTGGTGACAGCCAATCTCGAAAACAGGCAGATTGGGCGAGGATTTGACGAGGGACCACAGCACCAGCGGCGGGTCAAGCGAGACTGAGTTAAAGCTGCTGATGGTCATGCCGACTGCCCGATGCTGATCGCGATCCAGGGCCGTGATTACCGTCACGCCGGTCGGAAATGTGCCGAGCGCGTTGCGAAAGGCCCGCGTGTTGATCGAAGCCGCATCGGCAGACGCTTTCATGACTGCGCTCATGTGGCGGCCGCTTTAACGCGCGCTTGGCGGCGGCACTTGGGCGCGATACCAGTCGGCGATATCTTCCCCCGTCATGATCTTGACCTCGGGCCGCGACTGTATGTAGTCCAAGAGTTTTTCAAAACCGGCGATGCGATGTGGAACGCCGGTCAGGTAGGCGTGCACACTGACGGCCATGACGCGCGTGCTCTGCGCTCCATCTGCGATGAGTCGATCCAGTTGTGCGACTCCGCGGTGATAAAACTCGTCGGACCGATGATTCTGTAGGCCGAAGACGGGGATGTCATTAACTTCTACCGTATAGGGCACTGAAATGACGGGCTTCGGCGAGGCCATGATGTAGCAGGGCTGCTCATCGAGAATCCAGTCTGCGACATAGTCAACGCCTGCGGCCGAGAGATGATCAATCGTGGCATCGGTCTCTGTTAGCCCCGGGCTCTCCCATCCGCGGGGGTGTTTGCCCGTAAAGGATTTGATCGCCTGGATGGTTTGTGCAATCGCTGCGGGCTGATCCTCGACTTTATGCATGGGGCCTTGGACAAACCCATGGCCCATGAACTCCCAGTTCAGATCGCGGGCGGCCGAAGCAATCCGTGGGTAGCTGGAGCACACCACACCGTTAATCGCCATGGTTGGCCGAATCTTGCGCTGATCGAGCGCACTCAGAATCCGCCAAAAGCCCACGCGCATGCCGAATTCGTGCCAGGACCAGTTTGGCAGGTCAGGCAGCAGCGGCTGACCCATTGGCGGTGAAAGCACCGTCCGGGGCATCGCGCGCTCAATGGACCAATGCTCGACATTGACGATCAGCCAGAGCAACACGCGCGCGCCGTCCGGGCCCTTCAGTGGCGGCCGGTCAACAATAGCGCTGTACGGGACGCGGTCACTGAGGAGTTTGAAGGCGGGGTCGGTCACGGCGTATCCTTTCTATCGATTGCAATGCTGCCGCCTCAGGAGCGAGGGGATGCCCCCGAAGCAGGCCTTAGTG
>CAYXRY010000035.1:0-10925 GCA_964467545.1 uncultured Bordetella sp.
TGGCGGAAGGGTATGGGAGTCGAACCCACCAGGGATTGCTGGCAACCCCTATCAGATTTGAAGTCTGACCGGACCACCGGGCCGCGACACCCTTCCATTGAATTTCCTGCGTCATCATTTTCAGTCTAAGTTTTAATGCATGACAAAGGGGTTATCTCTGCGAATCAAGTGGTCATCCCGCACACGGCGCGTGTAACCCACTCGATCAAAAAACTCCAGAATTTGTATCGCTACTTTTCGGCCGCCGCCGATCTGATCGCGGAAATCTGCAGCACGTACCGCACCATGCTGATCCTGCAACTCCCCCACAATCCTTGCCATCTTGCTCACATGTACCGTGAGAAAAAAATGATCCAGGGCCACGAGGGTGACTTCCCCGATTCGGGCAACACGGCGAAGATTGGCACGAATTTCTGCCTCAGGGATATGGGTAAGCTTGGCGATATCCCTAACCCGCGGCGGATTGTAGGGCGACTCGGACAGCAGCGGCGCGATTGACTTCCAGAGATTCTCCTCAGCCTTGCTCAGCTCAACTGTGTGGCCTGGCCGGGCCAGAAATGCGCCGCGACGCTCAACCTGCTGCTGCGCCATGAGTTGATCAACCAACGCATCAAAGGCATCACTGTCGAGTTGCGGGGCGGCTACACGGCGGGCCCGGTTGACTTCAAGGCCCTGCATCTCAGGATCACGCAGATGGTTCTCATCAATGGCCAGGATGAGCCGGTCCTGATAGCCGGCCCACTGATCGGGATGAAAAATCATTCCAGCGGCCACACGCAGTCCAGCCTGGTCTGCCAGTTGGGCTAAGGCCTGCTCTGTCGTGTTCCAGCCCTGACGCAGGCGGCCGATCGCAATCGGGCCTGCGCCCGCCATGACGGTGAGGCATTGCGCATCATCCAAGGTGCGCAGCGATTCGAGACAGGCAAGCCGCAAGGCCGATCGGCGGCCCCGATGCGGTGGATGGACATCCAGAACCCGGGCGCCCGCCAGGGTGGTCTGGGCCTGGCTATCCCTCAAGATCAGCCGATCGCCACGGCAGATGCTCAGGCCGTCGCTCACCACAACCGAGGCGAAACACTCGGCACCTGGCTGGGCCCGCTCGACATCCAAAGGATAGATGCGCGCCATCACGTCTGCTGCGCCATGATGCAGATGGACCTCGAGACCCTGGCTGATGCTTCGGTCGTGCAGCGCAGAGATCGTGAGCGCAACATCAAAGCGCTGTGCGCCATGATCAAGATCAGCGCTGGTGATCCAGCTGCCACGGGGAATCTCTTCCACCGATACGCCAACAAGATTTAAAGCAAGCCGCTGGCCTGCGCTGCCATGTTGGGCGATTTGATCTTGGGCATGGACCGACCGCACACGGGCCTGAAGTCGTGATGATCCCGACAGCGGCGCGATGCTGACCGGCTGCCCGACGACGACCCTGCCTGCGTGGGCAGTACCGGTGACGATGGTGCCAACACCGGAGAGAGAAAAAGCCCGGTCTACAGCAAGCCGAAAATTAGTGCCCGCCTGCCGGTGCGCCATCTCGGCCGCCTGGGCGAGTAGAAACTCGCGCAGGCCCTCGATTCCTTCACCGGTCATCGATGAGACCGGAAATAAAGGCCACTTCTCTGCAGGCTGACCCGAGACCGCCTCGGCGATCGCTGCAATGGCGACGTCCCCTTGGGCCTGTTCAACAACATCAATCTTGGTCACCACAATCGCGCCCCGGCTGATTCCCATTAACCTGAGGATCTCTAGATGCTCGCGGGTCTGCGGCATCGGGCCATCATCGGCTGCAATCACCAAGAGCGCAAAGTCAATTCCGCTGGCCCCCGAGACCATGGCATGCACAAAACGCTCGTGGCCCGGTACATCGATAAAGCCAATTGTGTTTTCCGCTGAAGTTTCTCCGGCCGCGACCGCAAGATAGGCGTAGCCCAGCTCAATGGAAATGCCGCGACGTTTCTCTTCTGGCAGACGATCGGTATCTTTGCCAGTGAGCCTGCGAATCAGGGAGGTCTTGCCGTGATCAATATGCCCGGCAGTGCCGATGATCATGGCCTGGCCTGACGCAGCGCTTCAATCAGCAGCGCCTCCTCGGTCGGCAAGAGGCATCGGCAATCAAAAACAATTGCGCCATCACTAATGCGGCCAATCACCGGCGTGGACAGCTGACGAAAACGAGCGAGTGTTTCCTGCAGCAATCCGCCGCTGCGTCGCAAGGCGGCCTTGGGGCGCAGCATCACGGCTGCCGAAGGCAGCCGCTCCTCGGGCAGCGCGCCTGATCCAATTTGGCTTGCGCAATCGGCGATTTGCATATCAAACACATCACCGACAAAAGCTGCAATCGGCCCGGCAACACGGTGGCAGGCCTGCTGAATATCTGCCCGCGAGCGCGTCAGCATCGCCAACACCGGCAGCCGCTCGGGCAGCCGATGGCCTGAGTCATAAACACGCAGCGTCGCCTCCAAGGCAGCCAGCACAAGTTTTGATACCCGCAGGGCACGCTTTAAGGGATGGCGTTTGATACGGTCAATCGCCACTCGACTGCCAACAATGATGCCCGCCTGGGGTCCGCCTAAGAGTTTGTCGCCCGAGAACATCACCACATCAGCGCCCTTGGCTAATGAATCAGCAGGCAATGGTTCGCGTGGCAGACCCCATTGACTGAGGTCAATCAATGCGCCACTGCCCAAATCCACCATATACATAAGCCCATGGGCCCGCGCCAAGGCGCCCAGCTCGGCATCCCCAACCTCTGAGGTAAATCCCGTCACCGCATAGTTCGAGCGGTGGGCCTTCACGATCAACGATGACTTCTCGGTAACTGCATCACGATAATCATGCAGATGGGTACGATTGGTCGTGCCCACCTCAATGAGCTTGCAATTCGCGGCGCGCATGATGTCGGGCATACGAAATGAGCCACCAATTTCAATCTGCTCGCCGCGCGAGATCAGCACCTCTTTGCGGGCGCCCAGCGCAACCAAAGCGAGCAGCACTGCGGCAGCACAGTTATTCACAACGGTTGCAGCCTCGGCACCCGTAAGCCTGCAGAGCAACTCCTCGATCACATCATCCCGGTCACCCCGCTCACCGGAGGCGATATCAAACTCTAGGGCACGATATCCACGCATGGCGGCGGCAACCGCATCGATGGCTTCTTCACCCAGCAGCGCGCGGCCCAGGTTGGTATGAATGACGGTGCCGGTGAGATTGATCACGCCACGCAGCCGCGAGGCGGCATCCTGCTGAGCGCGGGCAAGCGCTCGGTCAATGAGCAGGGCCTCTGAAGGCGGATCGGCTGGCCCAGAAGGTTGTGCACGGGCGTTGGCGAGCTCGGCCTGAACCGCCCGCTTTACAAGGCTGCGGCCAAGCGTTTCAGAAAGCGTAGAAAGTGCGGGTGTGGCCAGCAGCCGGTCCACCGAAGGCAGGTGGCGGGGATTTTTTCGGACTTCGGATTCGCCCGAACCGGGCAGAATCGAGGATGACATGGCTAGTCGTGGCCGGGATAGAACAGCAGATTCGGACCGGTCCGCGAGTAGCCCTTTTCGTCGACCAGCATATCCAGGGCCAACGAATTTAAGTCATCTGCGATCGGATCGATATTCGGATCTTTTTCCTGCATAAAAATCTTTAAATAAGTCTTGCATTCATCGCAGGTCTCCGCACGAATCGGCACATCTGCCGGCAGACGGCCTTCCACCTCAACGGTGAGATAAGCCACGCCCTTTTCTTCTTCGCACGATGTGCACTTTACCCGCTCCATGTTCCATTCTGTCATACAGAGTGCGCAAACAAGGTACCGGTAATTCATCCGATCGGGGTTAATCCTGACCAGGCTGCCGGTCGGCCGCATGCCACAGCAGGGGCAGACCGTCGGCACATCGCTTGCGCCAACATCTTCTGCAGTCAGCGAAGCTGCCAGCCGAGAAAAATAGACCTGCAGGGCAGCACCAATGAGCGGATACAAGGGGCCATCGTCGGGCTCAGGAATGCCGGCAATGATTCGATCGGCAATGGCTTCAATTTTTGCTGGATCAGATGCCAAGGCCGATGTCAGCTCAGCAATAACCGCTGCGAGCTGGGCATTGGCCTGGCCTTGGGCGTTTACTTCAGCCAGAACATCACGCAGATCGGCATGCCATTGGACATCGCGCGGTGTGACGTGGGCCGATAAGGGTGGCATGCCGTACTGGCGGCTATTGGCGACTGCTTTCTCAGGCACCGCATGGGCCGGTCGGGCCGCATAGGCCTTGGCTTGGCCGCGGCAGACTTGGCCGAGAAACCTCATATAGGCACCCGAATCGTCGTGTGCGGCCAAAGCATCAAAGCGGGCCGCACGATCTCGAAACAGGCTCTGCGGCTCGGGCAGCACGACCCGCGGAGCTTTGATGAGTCGGTCCATCGTGCCGTCGGTAATGATGGGGGTCGGCATACCTGCGTTTTCCTCTTTTGCTGGGCAATCCACTTCAAAATAAAAACCGGCCCCTTGCGGGGCCGGAATCACTTACCACTTCCTTGCTTGACCGAAGCCGATTATCGCTTATCGATCGACTGGTACCACAGCGGATGGTGATGCTTCGCCCAGGCACGCGATACCGTGCCCTTGGTCATGGCACCAATGGTGCCCTTCACCCAGATGGCGGCATAGACATGCACGATGATCGTGATGATCAGCAGCGCACCCGCCACGGCATGGACCAAGGCTGCAAGCCGAAGCGTATCAATCGCAAACATATGCGAGAAATACTGCCGCCAGATGATGATGCCGCTGGCCATCAAGGCCAGCATGGTGAGCAGCATCGCCCAGTAGGCAAGCTTTTGACCGGCGTTGTACTTACCCACCGCCGGCAGCCGATCATCGCGATTGGCAAGCACATCACCAATCTGGCCCAGCCACTTCCAGTCGTAACTCCTCATGACGTTGTCACTGAACTTCTGGATGGCAAAGATCATGAAGGAAACGAACATTACAACGCCAATGATGGGATGGAGCATGCGCGATAACTCGCCCCCGCCCAGCACAGCACTCAGCGACCAAAACGTCGGATGAAAGAACGCCAGGCCACTGGCGGCCAGCAACACAAACGTGATTGCTGTTAGCCAGTGGTTCCAGCGCTCATTGGCGGCGTAACGCTGCACTTCATTGCCTTGGCTCATGAATCAGACCTCCTTTTCATCAACAGTCTTGGGACCCTTGATGAAGTAGTGGGCGATTCCAACGGCAACTGCCGCTGCCATACCCCAGGACAGCACGGACTTGGTCATGCCCTTCCACAGGCCAACCGTTGGGCTGATCTGCGGATCGCTGGGAAGGCCGTTGTAGGCCTCGGGCTTATCGCCATGGCGCAGCACGTACATGACGTGCGTACCACCCACACCCTGCGGGTTGTACAAGGCCGCATTCTGATAGCCGCGCTCTTTGAGGTCCTTCACGCGCTGATCGGCCCAGGCCACGAGATCCTTCTTCTTGCCAAAGCGAATGGCCTTGGTCGGGCAGGATTTCGCGCAGGCCGCGCCTTCGCCCACTGCCACACGGTCTGAACAGAGCGTGCATTTGTAGGCCTTGTGATCGGTCTTGCTGATCCGCGGAATGTTAAAGGGGCAGCCAGCGACGCAGTAGCCGCAGCCAATGCAGTTGTCTTTAACGAAATCAACGATGCCGTTTTCGTATTTGACGATCGCACCCGGCGCAGGACAGGCCTTCAAGCAGCCGGGGTCCTCGCAGTGCATACATCCATCTTTACGAATCAGCCAATCGAGGCCGCCGTCAGCCCGCTCGACTTCGTTAAAGCGCATCACGGTCCAGGACTTGGTCGTGAGGTCAGCCGGGTTGTCATACACCCCGACCATCGACCCGATCTCATCCCGGTTGTCGTTCCACTGCATACAGGCGACTTGGCAGGCCTTGCAGCCGATGCACTTGGACTCATCGATCAACTTCGCAACGGCGATGTCCGGATTGCTCTTAATCGGCATCTCCGCCGTGGTTGCGGAGCGATTCACAATGTTCATAGTTGTTGCTGTAGCCATTGTTATCCTCCTTAGACCTTAGCGATGTTGACGAGGAACGCCTTGAACTCTGGCGTCTGTGAATTGGCATCGCCCACAAACGGCGTGAGTTCGTTGGCCAAGAAACCGTTCTTGGCAACACCCACGAAGCCGAAGTGGATCGGAATGCCGACGTGATGCAAAGGCTTGCCGTCAACCGTCATCGGACGAATCCGCTTGGTCACCGCGGCGACAGCCTTGACCTGGCCACGGTTACTCCAGACCCGAACCATATCGCCATTACGAATGCCCTTCTCCTTGGCCAAAGCCTCGCCAATCTCAACAAATGGCTGCGGCTGCGTGACGGCATTGGATTGCACGTTCTTCGTCCAGAAGTGGAAGTGCTCCGTTAAGCGATAGGTGGTTGCGGCATACGGGAACTCATCTGCCTTGCCGAACGAAGAGGCATCCGCCTTGTACACGCGTGCACAAGGATTGCTCGTGACCTTCGGATTGTTCGGATGCATCAAGTTCTTGCCGACCGGTGTCTCAAACGGCTCGTAGTGCTCGGGGAACGGACCCTCCGCCATGCCCGGTGCAAACAGGCGGCCAACTCCTTCAGGGTTCATGATAAAGGGACCGGTTGCCGGCGGTAATGCAGGCGCGATATCCGGAATATCCGGACCCGCCCACTTGGTGCCATCCCACTCAATGGTCGGGCGCTTGGCATCCCAGTACTTACCTGTCGGATCCGAGTTCGCACGGTTATAAAGAATCCGGCGATTGGCGGGCCACGAGTATCCCCACTGCTGGTGGATGCCCATGCCACTCTCATCGGCGTTATTTCGACGCGCCGTGAGGTTGCCGGCCTGCGACCAGGAACCGCCATAGATCCAGTTGCCGCACTCCGTCGTGCCGTCATCACGCAGCACACCAAAGCCCGGCAGCTGCTCGCCAGCTTTGAAGAGCACCGCGCCGGTCTTGGGATCTTTGATGTCGACCAAGGCACGGCCTGAGATCTCTTTCAAAAGCTCCTCAGGTGCAGGGTTCGATGGATTGGTGTAGTTCCACTTGATCGCCATCAGCGGATCACGGCCCTTACCGCCTTCTTTGCGATACATCTCGCGAAGCTTGGTAAAGAGTGTGCCGATGATTTCACGATCGGTCTTGGCCTCGCCCGGGGCATCCGCAGCAGCATAGTGCCAATGCACGACACGGCCGGAGCTGGTGAATGTGCCCGGATCCTCTGCAAAGCAGGTGGACGGCAGGCGGATCACCTCGGTCTTGATGTCCTCGGGCTTAGCGTTATTCAACTCACCGAAGTTCTTCCAGAACTCAGCCGACTCGGTCTTCAGCGGATCAATCACCACCATGTACTTCAGGTTGGAAAGCGCCTTGTGAAGCTTGGCTTTATTCGGAAGCGCAGCAAGCGGGTTATAGCCTTGGCAAATCAGGCCGTTCATCTTGCCCTGAACCATGCGCTCGAAGTTCGCCAATGTGTCGTAGGCTGCATCGCGCTTGGGCAGGTAGTGGTAGCCGAAGTCGTTATCTTTATTCGCATTGTCCCCGTAGTAGGCCTTCATCAGGCTGGTATTCCACTTCGGGAAGTTTTGCGGGAAGTTCATCGAGTTCGGACGTGTGGCCTTGGGCGTACGCACCTTGAGATAAGTCTCACGGGTGTCATCGGACTCCATCGGCGAAACCATGTAACCCGACAGAACTTCCGAGTAGGCACACATATCGGTGATGCCCTGCACGTTGGCATGGCCGCGCAGCGCATTTACACCGCCGCCAGGACGGCCGACGTTACCCAAGAGCATCTGGATCATGGCCATGGTGCGAATGTTTTGCGAACCATGTGAATGCTGGGTCCAGCCCAAGGCATACATGATGGTCATGACCTTGTCTTGGCGTGAAGTCTCGGCGATGTACTCACAGACCTTGATGAACTGATCTTTTGGCGTACCGCATATCGCCGAGACCTTCTCGGGCGTGTAGCGGCTGAAGTGGGACTTCATCAGCTGATACACGCAACGAGGATCCTTCATGGTCATGTCGACTTTGGCAAAGCCGTCATCGCCCATCTGGTAGGTCCAGGTCTTTTTGTCGTACGACCGCTTCTCCTCTTCGTAGCCGGTAAACAGGCCGTCTTTGAAGGAGTAATCCGCATTGATCAGGAACGGCGCATTCGTGTAGTGGCGAACATAGTCTTCATGAATCTTATTCTTCGAGAGCAGGTAATGAATCACCCCACCCAGAAAGGCGATGTCCGTGCCAACACGAATCGGCGCGTAATAGTCCGCCACTGCAGCCGAGCGTGTAAAGCGCGGATCCACCACCACAAACTTCGCTTTGCGGTGCTCCATCGCTTCGGTCACCCACTTAAACCCGCAGGGGTGCGCCTCGGCGGCATTGCCGCCCATTACTAAAATCAAATCTGCATGCTGAATATCTGGCCAGCCATTTGTCATGGCGCCACGCCCAAACGTCGGACCCAGACTGGATACCGTGGGGGCGTGTCAGATACGTGCTTGCGTATCAAGCGCAACCATACCGAGGCCGCGCGCCATTTTGACTAACGCATAGCCTGCCTCGTTGGAGGTGGTGCTTGATACAAGAAGTGATGTCGTATTCCAGCGATTAACGGGAACGCCTTTGTCGTTTTTCTCAACAAAGTTTGCATCGCGGTCGGCCTTCATATGGCGTGCAACGCGATTCAATGCATCTTCCCAAGAAATCTTTTTCCATTCTTTCGAGCCAGCCTCGCGGACCTCGGGATGCATCAGCCGGTTGGGCGAATGCACCATGTCCAGCAGGCCTGCGCCTTTCGGGCACAGCGAGCCTTTGTTCACCGGATGATCAGGATCCCCCTCGATGTGAATGAGTTTGGTTTTCTTCGTGGCTTCATCAGTTCTTGAATACATCAAGACGCCGCAGCTGACAGAGCAGTACGGGCATGTGCCACGGGTTTCAGTGGTGCGGGCTAATTTAAAAGCCCGGACTCCAGCATGCACAGACGCGGGCGCAAACCCGAGACCTACTGCCGATGAAGTCGCGACACCTGCCGAACAGACCTTAAAGAACTGTCGGCGAGACATCGGTGCGTTCATTTGTGTCCCTCCAGAACGAACGTTGAACAAGTACCAATTGAGTTACAGCAAAAGCTTTGCGGACTTTCGCTGAGTGGAGTGTGAGCTTCTCCCCTACAGTTACAAGGTGCATTGCAACATTCGCGAACCCGAATACAGTCGTTTGTCGATGTTTTGCACTAGACATGTGTTCTTTTTGGTTCTGAGCCCTACCCCCAGACGGTTTGACTAAAAAGGCTGACTTCCGCAGGCTTTGCGCTCCCGATCATCGACACCACGCCCTTTTTGAATGGATTGACGTGCCCGACGACTTTGCCCCACAGACCCTTGACATGGCCCTGCAGGCCATCTCCAGCCAGATCAGTGAGTCAGTAAGTGCAGAGCAAATCCCGCTTGCTGCAGCCGGGGGCCGCTTTCTGGCGCGTGATGTTTGCAGCCCGAAAGACGTGCCTGCCCATCCGCTTTCTGCCATGGACGGATTCGCGTTTTCCCTTAGTCACCTGAACAAAGCCGATACGAATAAACCCCTATCCCTCAGGGTTACTGGAAAATCGCTCGCAGGCCGGCCTTTCGAGGGTTTCGCTGACCCTGCAGGCTGCATTCGAATCTTCACCGGCGCCCGGGTGCCGGAGGGCTTTGATGCTGTCATTCCCCAAGAGCGCGTCAGCCAATCAACATCTGGTGAACAAGTTGAATTTTCCACTGAGGGCATCTCGCCCATGGCCAATATCCGGCAGGCCGGGGAAGACATTGCGGGCGGTGCAGTCGCACTTGCCGCCGGCACGCGCATCAGCCCGCAGGCAATCGCCCTGCTCGCCTCCATCGGGATTGCGCAAGTGGAGGTCATGCGGTCACTGCGTGTGGCGGTACTTTCCACAGGCGATGAGGTTGCGGATCCCGGAGGCCCACTGCCAGAAGGCGCAATCTACGATGCGAATCGGCCCCTGCTCATGGAGTTGATTCGTGCAATTGGTGCCGACGCTATCGATCTGGGCATTGTTCGCGATGACGCGGATAGTCTGCGGCACCATCTTCGGCATGCCGCATCCATTGCAGATGCAGTGATTACTTCAGGCGGCGTCAGTGTTGGCGAAGCAGATCACACTCGGGCCGTCATGCAATCACTCGGTGAAATTGCATTTTGGAAGCTGGCCATTAAACCGGGCCGGCCACTTGCCGCAGGCTGGATCCATAACGAAAGCGGTCAGCGGACACCTTTTTTTGGTCTGCCAGGAAATCCTGTTGCGGCCTTTGTGACTTTTCAAGGCATTGTTGGGCCATGCCTGCAGCGGCTCGGTGGTGCGACTCCGGTTAAGCAACCCACCGTGCGCGCACGGCTTGCGAGGGCGACCAAAAAAACACCGGGCCGAACCGAATTTCTCCGCTGCAAACTCACACGCGATGCACAAGGCGACTGGCGCGCCGAGATCGCAGCCTCTCAGGGTGCGGCCAGCATTAAGTCCTTGGTGGATGCCGATGGCCTTGCAGTGCTGCCGCACGATGCAGGGCCGCTGGCCGAGGGCGCAGCTATCGATGTGTTACTGCTGAAATAACTTAGGCCTTCGGTGCCGTCGGTGTTCGGCAGAGGCTTGCGACACGGAACGTGCCCATCAATCCAGAGTGTTGATGCTCAGCCACATGGCAATGAATCATCCAATCGCCTGGGCTTTCCGCAACAAACGCGATCTCTTGAGTCTTAAACGGCCAGACCAGCGTTGAGTCTTTAAACGGGCCCCACTGGCCGTTGGGCAGCCGTTCGCGGAACACGATGCCATGAAAATGCATGGGATGAAACCAGGCGGTTTTATTGTCAATCAGGCACCGCACTGTGCAGCCCTGCTCAAATGTAAA
>CAYXRY010000036.1:0-9554 GCA_964467545.1 uncultured Bordetella sp.
CGCGCCGCAGGAGGCACCCCCTTCGACCACTTCAATTGATCAGTTGTAGCTGTCCACTCTAACTCGGCGGATCAGGACACCGTTTGGTAGTAAAGATTTTGCGGATGTCGGGCCTGAGCGAAGAATAGCCAGCGCTCTGCCAGCAGACCGATGTACTGAATCGGAAAGGCGAAAACCGCGAATATCGAGTTCTTTGTGACCAAACTGAGTAGCAGCAAAACGAGGGGCATTGCGAAGCATAGACTCCACATGATCGACTTTACGTAACGTAAAAACAGGACAGTTCTTCCGTGAAAGAACTCGCGGGTATTGAATGCGCCAGCTGACATACCCATCGATTTTTGGGTCAGATGGGGTTGTCGAATTCCCGTCGCCGTCTGAAGGCTCGATTTGGGTTTTAGGTCTCTGTTTCGGATACTACTCATATGACGCAAAATCAGCGCAATCAGAGTCGCCCCAATAGCCCAGGGGTGTAACTGTGCTGTGAGTTGCGAGTCAACTGCCACGAGCGTCAGCAGACTGATCAGCAGAACAAGTCCCGAGGCCAGGCCCAGTGCGAGGTAATTCATGAGGGTGAGAGGGTGAGCCCATTCCTGAACGAACTTCAAGCAAGCATAGATCATGGCAGTGCATAGCCAAAGCAAAAGCGACACCACAATCACAGGCACTAGAATCCAGGTGGCTTTCTGTCCGATCAATTCGAGTACAGTCCAAGCACCCGCCAGAAGAATAAAAATAGGAAGAACAATCACTTCTCGAGATAGCCAAGATGTCCGCCACATCGCCGCCGCTCGCCAGGCGCGCTCGGGATGGCCAAGATGAAGAAATGACGCTCCGAGACTGAGCACCAACAACGTGGTCGCGATCCCGAGCAAGATCGGCAACTCGGGTATCGGCACGCCGAAAATCTGAAGCGTGGCTAGGCTGACGAGCAGACCTTGGGCTGCGCCCAAGAGTGTTGTGAAGCTAATCACCGAAAATGCGGGATGCATGCTAATCCTCTTGGCCGGCGTTGTAACGCGGCGGGGTAATTTGTCGTGGCAGGTAGTGATTGGCGGGCCGGGTTTCGTGCTCTGGCATGAGAGCATAGCCCCCGCGCTCCCGAATGGCTTTTGACGCCTCGGAATGACTGTCGTGAATGTCGCCGAAAATTCTTGCCTGTGTTGGGCAGGCCATGACACAGGCGGGCTGCCGGTCTCTCTCCGGCAGGCTCTGATCGTAAAGACGATCGACACAAAGGGTGCATTTCGTCATCACTTGCCGAGATTCATCGAGCTCTCTTGCACCGTAAGGACAAGCCCAGGCACAGTATTTACAGCCGATGCACTTATCGTAGTCGACCAGCACGATCCCGTCCTCTTCGCGTTTATAGCTGGCACCTGTTGGGCAGACCGGAACACAGGGGGGGTCTTCGCAGTGCAGGCAAGACTTCGGGAAGTGAATGGTTTGGGTATCGGGGAAGGCACCCGCCTCGTAGGTCTGAACGCGATTAAAAAATGTTCCAGTGGGATCAGCTCCGTATGGATTTTGATCGGAAAGCGGGCCGGCCGCACCGGAGGTATTCCATTGCTTACAGGAAGTGACGCAGGCGTGACATCCAACGCACACGTTCAGATCAATTACCAGTGCGAGCTGTTTACGATTTTCAGCAGGTTGATTCATTTTGAACTCCCGGCAAAGTAAGCCAGTTCTTTGGGCGTGCTCTCGGCGGCGGTAGTCGACGGTGATCGAGACTGCGGATAAGTGATTTTTGGTTCATCGTCGTCGGCCGGGCGAATTCGAACCCGCACGTCGTACCAGCCCGCCTGGCCCGTAATGGGATCGGAGTTGCTGATTCGGCCTGAACCATCAAAAGGCAAATCTTCCGAGATGAGGTGATTGAGTAGAAATCCTTTGCGGGCTTCATCGGCACCCGACTGAAGGTGCCAGGCGCCATCCGATTTTCCGATGGCATTCCAGGTCCAGACCGTACCGGGCTCGACGGCCTCAGAGGTACGGCCCATGCAGCGCACCTTTCCCCACTGTGACTCGACCCATAGCCAACCGCCATCTTCAATCCCGGCGCTCTTGGCGGTGATGGGGTTGATGAAAAGATAGTTGTGGCTATGGATTTGTCTGAGCCAAGCATTCTGTGAATCCCAGGAGTGGTACATGGCCATCGGCCGCTGCGTGACGGCGTTGAGCGGGTATTTGGCCAGCTCTGTCGCGCCATACTCAAGCGGGGCATACCAAAAAGGTAGGGGGTTGAAGTAAGCGGCAACTCGTGCGCGCAGGTGGTCCGGAGGCTGCCTTCCCGGCCGCTTGCCCGAAGCTGAATGGCGAAAATGCTGCAGAATTTCGCTGTAAATCGCGATTTGAATTGGGTCCTCTTTTTGGCGCAGGCCCATCTCTTTGGCAAATTTCATATAGCCACGGTTCCAATTGCGCATGTAGTGATGCTCGACTGGCATCTCGTAGTGATGCACACAGTTATTGCTGGCGTACATCTCCCATTGTTTCGGATTTGGCTCACCACGTAATGACTGATCGCCGTGTGGGCCCCGCCATCCTGATAAAAATCCGATGCCTGAGCCGGGACCAGTTTCATAGCGAACAATAAAATCGGGATAGTCTTTGAACTTTCGGCTACCATCGGCGGTGGTAAACGCTGGAAATTTTAGCCTTGACGCCAACTCAATCAAGACTTCCTGAAAAGGCCTGCATTCACCATGCGGCGGCACGATCGGGACACGCACAGCATCGACCGGACCGTCAAACTCTGAGATCGGTCGGTCCAAAATGCTCATGCAATCATGGCGCTCAAGATAGGTTGTATCGGGCAGCACCAGATCGGCAAAGGAAACCATCTCCGAATCAAAGGCGTCGCAGACCACTAAAAATGGAATCTTGAAGTTTCCTTCAGCATCCTTTTCATTGAGTAATGCTCGAATGGACGTGGTATTCATGGTGGAATTCCATGCCATGTTGGCCATGAAAATCATGAGGGTATCGATCGCATAGGGATCTTGATGCACAGCATTCGTGATCACGTTATGCATTAACCCGTGGGCCGATAGCGGATGCTCCCAAGAAAAGGCTTTGTCGATTCGAATCGGCTGTCCATTGGCATCAACACAGAGGTCTTCAGGCCGGGCGGGAAATCCCAAAGGGGCTGCGCCTAGCGGCGTGTTGGGTTTGATTTGGTTTTCATCAGAAACATTTCTTACCCTCGGAGGCGTTTGGCGGGGATAGGGCGCCTTATGACGAAACCCACCCGGCCGATCAATCGTGCCCAGCAGGCTCATTAGGATTGCCAATGCTCGCACGGTCTGGAATCCATTAGAGTGCGCCGCTAGACCACGCATCGCATGAAACGCAACCGGCCGGCCGATGACGGCATCATGATGGCAGCCCCAGGCATCCGTCCAGGCAATCGGCAGTTCAAATGCCTGCTCAAATGCGGCGTGGGCGAGTTCTTTGGCCAGTAGGCGAATTCGGGATGGGGAAATGCCGGTGATGGAACCGGCCCATTCGGGCGTACAAGTCTCCACTTCACGACGCAGCAGCTCAAAGGCTGTTGCCACTCGTTTTCCACGGTGGGGCCCGGCCGGCATGACGAATTCACCGGTTAAGGCAAAATGTTCAGTCTTAGCAGTTTCTCTTTGCACTGGGACGTTACGCACTTGATCCCAGGCGTATTTATTTTGCGGTAGGTCTTCGTTGACAGTCTCCCGTTCAGGATCGCGCAGGAATAATCCGTTTTCGGCAGAATCATCCAAACAGACCAAGTCAGGGCTATTCGAGAACTTTTTCAAAAACTCGTGATCAATACGATCGTCTCGGATCAGCTCATGAATCAACGCAAGCAAGAGTGCGCCATCGGTCCCGGGTCGAATCGGAATCCATTCATCGGCAATCGCTGAATATCCCGTTCGAATCGGATTGACACTGATGAAGCGGCCGCCAGACCGCTTGAATTTTGATAGGGCAGCCTTCATCGGATTGCTGTGGTGGTCTTCGGCAGTTCCCAGCATCACAAATAGCTTGGCGCGCTCAAGATCCGGTCCGCCGAATTCCCAAAAGCTTCCACCAATGGTGTAGATCATCCCGGCTGCCATATTCACGGAGCAAAAGCCCCCGTGCGCGGCATAGTTGGGCGTTCCGAATTGCCGGGCGAAGAGGCCGGTCAGGGCCTGCATTTGGTCGCGACCGGTGAACAATGCAAACCGTTTTGGGTCGGTGGATCGGATATGCGCCAGACGTTTTTCTAGTATGGCAAATGCCTCTTCCCAGGATATTTCTTCAAAAGCCGATTCCCCGCGATCGCGGCCGGCAATACGACGTAGCGGTCGGGTCAGTCGGGCGGGGGATTTTTGTTTCATGATGCCCGAAGAGCCCTTCGCGCAGATGACACCCTGATTCAGAGGATGATCGGGATTTCCATCGATGTAGCGAATTTCGCCGTCGCGCAGATGGACACGAATGCCGCAGCGACATGCGCACATATAGCAGGTGGTGGTCTTGATTTCGGTTGTGCCTAGCGCTGTGCCACCCATAGGATCATGAAGTGGTGTGTTGCTGGTGGTGTTGGGCATGAGAGGCTCTTTGATCAAATCGAATATGGGTGACGCGCTGAACGTATTGCGACAGCAACGGAAGCAAGTCGCGAGAATAAAGATTCAGACCGCGAGGTCAAGACTACGGGAATACGGGCGCCGACCACGACACCTGCACAGGCTGTCTGAGCCAGGTATACAAGTGATTTGTACAAAATATTGGCCGAATGAAGATCGGGCAGAAGGATCAAGTCAGGGTCGCCGCAGACGCTCGACGAGATGTGTTTGATGCGCGCTGAGTCCTTCGAAATGACGTTGTCAAAACCAAAAGGCCCTGCCACTGTCGACTTTGGAAACCCGTTGGATTGGCCAAATTCAACGAGCGCTGCAGCATCGACAGTCGCTGGTATCGACGGGTTGACGGTCTCAACTGCTGTGACGATGCCCACTTTTGGCTCCTGGCATCCGAGGGAAATTTGAAAACGAACGCCATTGGTGAGGATATGTTTTTTTTGCTCCAGATCGGGGGCGATATTGACCACGCAGTCGGTGAGTGAAAGTAGCTTGTGGTACGCCGGAATATCGCAGACCATGACATGACTGATTCGAGCCTCGGTACGCAGCCCCGCCTCCTTGCTGACAATGGCTCCCATGAATTCATCGGTGTGAAGAGACCCCTTCATCAGCACTGCAAGTTCGCCTCGGCCGGCACAGGATGCCCCAATACTTGCCGCAGCTTTTGGATCTGATGGGGTTGCCACAATCTCAAGGCCCGAGAGATTGAGTTGGCTTGCTTTGGCCACGGAACGGATGGCCTCGGGCGGGCCTACCAGCACCACCTTTGCCAGTCGATGCGCATGAATCTGCAGCGCAGACTCGAGGGATACAGCATCGCAGGGATAGACCACTCCGAGAGCGAGTTGAGTCTGCTCCGCAGCAATGATTGCCGCCAGTCTTTTATGAATGCGTTTCTCAGTTTCCATTTTGCGTTCAGTGTCGGTATTGAGCATAACCAGTAGTCATCATGTCAGCGATTCGGAGCAAGAGCGCCTCCGAGATTCCTTCGCCGAGATCGATCGCCAGTCGATGGCGATAAAAGCAGCCAAGATCAAGGCCGACTCCCAGACCACAGAGCTCAATTGAGCCTTGGGCTTCCAGATCGCTCACGACCGCACGCAGGTGGGCATCGAGGTAATGATCGTCGTTGGACTTGTGGGTTGCGCTGTCCATTGGACAACCATCTGAGATCACCACCAGAATTTTTCGTGAAACAGGAAGCGCTAACAGACGCTGCGCCGCCCATTGCAGGGCCTCACCATCGATTCCTTCGCGAAACAAGTCGAATTTTCTCAGTCCAGCCAGGCCCTGACGGCCACGCCGCCAGACCTCATGACTTGCTTTGAAAATAAGGTGCTGAATTTCGTTCAGCCTCCCTGGTAGCGGTGGGCGGCCTGCACGCTGCCAATCTCTCTGGGCTCGGCCGCCGTTCCAGGATCGGGTGGAAAAGCCTAAAATTTCGATGGGGATGCCGGCTGTATCGAGGGCGCGGCCAAGCGTGTCGATGAGCAACGATAGGGCATTGGCATGGGCCTTCATCGAGCCCGAACAGTCGATCAAGAAGGTTACAGCAGCGTCAACGTCAGCGACTTGTCGCTCTGCTTTGAAAACATCTCGCTGGCTTGGATCACTGACGATCTGCGCGAGTCGAGAGGCGTCGATGAAGCCGTGCTCGAGACCAAATATCCATTGGTTCTGACTCGGACAGGAGAGCCGAGATTTGAGTAGGCGGGCGAGTCGTGGAATGTTGAGGCGTAACTCGGCAAGCTCGACATCCATTTGTTGTCGGATTTCAGAACGTTGCGCGAGACGAATTAAATGGATCGCATGGGATTCGGCGTCATAGGCTTTCGTAAAGACTCGGTACCGCTGGTGGCTGGCCTGCCAACTGGAACTCTCCCCGCTGATTGCCACGGGCGGTGTGGGGGATTGATCGTGTGGCCTCGTCAGCCGCAGCACAAAATGATTTCTGCTCTTGAACGGCTTTTGCTGCCCTGCTGCGTCAGCCAGGGCGGTTTTGAAGGTTTCGCTTACCCAGCGGCTGATGGCCAGTGCATGCGGAATAAATTGTGCTTGACAGTCTGCGTTGGTCTTCAGTCCGGCCAGATCTGCGCCAATGGCTGGCGAAATATTGGCGCGCGTTGCCTCCATGAGATCCCCCATTCGATCGGGAACCTCGTGTCCGTTGAGTCTCGACCAACTCATGCCGGCGATGGTGAACAGCAAAATACCCAGACCAGTCTCGGTCAGGCCAGAGTTCATGAAATCCTCTGCCCACCGCAGGAAATGTTTTTGGAGATTTCCACGCAGGCCGGGAAGCGTGCTCGGCGCAAGGCTCTCGACCCTGAGTTGTTCAAGTAATTCAAAGACGAAAAGCTCAGTCTCATCAGTGGGCGCATGAAGATCATAGAGCGAGCAATCGCTGTACAACAGCCGAAGCGCCGCACCGTCGAGCAGCCCGCGCTGTCCAGGCCATGCATCGGCGATGTCTTGATGATGTGCGGAGCGCAGTGCAACGGGCTCTACCCCGTCGTAGAGCGTTTTGCCGGTCCACTGAAGGTGGGGGTTTCCCGTGATGGTCCGCACGATTGCGCTCCCAATGCCCTCGGAGGCTGCATCAACTCGCATGGGGTGGGCCTGCCAGAGGGTCGAGGGGATCCGCCCCAGCTTCGAAGAGCTCCTGATCAAAGCATCGCTGGAAGTATTCCCCAACGATGGCACGCTCGGTCGGTTCGCATTTATTCACAAACGAGAGATGAAAGGAGCGTTTCAAGTCACCAAAAATCTGAAGATTCTCGGCCCAGCTCATCACGGTGCGTGGCGACATGAGGATGGACAGATCCCCCACTGAGAACCCCTTTCGTGTCATCCCTGCGAGCGCCACCATCGCACGAACGGTCTCCTGGCCGGCGGGGCTGTCCATTGCAGGTACGCGCGCAGTGACAATTTTGAGTTCCTCATTTGGGCTCAGATAGTCCAAAGAGGCCATCAGATTCCATCGGTCGAGTTGGCCGTGATTCAGGCGTTGTGTGCCGCGGTACAGTCCAAGCGCATCGCCCTGACCAAGGGTGTTCATCGTTGCAAAAAGCCGAAAAAAGGGGTGGGGCCGAATGACTCGTTTTTGGTCCAACAGGGTAAAGCTGCCCTCTCGTTCCAGCACCCGCTGAATCACGAACATGACTTCCGGTCGGCCTGCATCGTATTCGTCGAATACAAGGGCCATCGGACGCTGCAGGGCCCAGGGCAGGATACCCTCCTGAAATTCGGTGACCTGCTTGCCGTCACGAAGCGTAATGACATCCTTGCCCACCAAATCGAGGCGACTGATGTGGCCATCGAGGTTGACCCGAACGCAGGGCCAGTTCAGTCGTGCTGCGACTTGCTCGATATGGGTAGATTTTCCGGTGCCGTGTGGCCCCTGAATCGCCACCCGACGATTGAATACAAAGCCAGACAGTATGGCCATCGTGACGTCTGGCTGAAAGCGGTATACGGGATCAATTTCCGGTACGTGTTCAGTGCGGGAAGCGAACGTCGGAATCCGCATGGCGGTATCGATCCCAAATAGCGCTCGGGCATCGACTTCGACCGTGGGCGAGAGCTCCTCAACTTTATTCATCGTCGATTACAGCCTCCGGCGCGGCATCGTGATTGATTCTTGCGATCGCCCCGGCGGCCTCTTGCAAAGTCGGCAATAAAGCCAGGGCCTTCTCTTTTGAGCAGCGCATGACGGGGGCTTGTAAGGCGATGCCCATATTGGAGGTGCCGCGTATCGATGGCACCAAGACGCCTAAGCAGATGAGCCCAGGAAGAAACTCTTCATTGTCAAAGGCATACCCCAGTCCTTTGACGCGATCGAGCTCAGACTCCAGAGCCTCCACAGAGGTGATCGTGTTTGCGGTAAAGGACTCCAATGGCACTGCGGTTAACAGCCGCCGCCGCTGAATGGGCGCCATCTGACTGAGAAAGAGTTTGCCAGTCGCCGAACTATGGGCCGGAACCCGCGAACCTGGATGCAGGGTAAATCGAAGCGGAGCAGCAGTCTCTACACGATCAAGATAGAGCACTTCGTTGCCGGAAAATGCAGTGAGGTTGCAGCTTTCGCCCACGGCCTCAACGAGCCTGCGCAAAATCGCGTGCCGCGCGCCACGGGTGGTGCTGTTGAGCAAAAGGCTTTCAGCGAGTCTCACAAGCCGCTGGCCTGTGCTGTAGTGACGGCCATTTCCATCCCGCTGCAAGATTCCGGCCGACTCCAACTGAGACAGCATGCGGTGCAGGGTGGGTTTGGGCAGGCCGGTGTCATCGACAATGGCCTGCAGGCTAAACGGTGCGTCTTTCTGGGCGATTACTTCCAGTAGGGCAAAAAGCCGGAGATTTGGGGTGTCCCCATCGATCCGGGCCATCAGGCGTTCAGCGGGCAGATTCATGGCCCGAAATCTTATTGGGTTTCGTTTTTTAAAACAATATATTCCGAAAAATAAAATTTTTTGACATTTTTGGGCCAGATCGCCTAGACTCAAATCAGTCGCCGAAAGGCCACAAGGCCGGACGTTGTGCAGCATTCATGAATGACCTGAGGAGAACATATGAACACACACGCAGAGATTCGTCGGCCCGTTCAGGGCATGCAGAAAATGACGCCGTCAGAGGCATTTGTAGAGACGCTGGTGGCCAATGGAGTCACCGAAATGTTCGGCATCATGGGATCGGCGTTTATGGATGCGATGGATATTTTTGCGCCTGCCGGCATTCGATTGATTCCGGTTGTGCACGAGCAGGGCGCCGCTCATATGGCCGACGGCTACGCGCGCGTGTCCGGCCGACATGGTGTGGTGATTGGTCAGAACGGCCCAGGCATCAGCAACTGTGTGACCGCAATCGCGGCGGCCTACTGGGCCCACAGTCCAGTCGTCATTGTGACGCCAGAGACTGGCACGATGGGCATCGGACTTGGCGGATTCC
>CAYXRY010000037.1:0-9126 GCA_964467545.1 uncultured Bordetella sp.
GCATATAAATCCGAATCTCGCCCGACTGTTTAATGACTTCTTGGCGGTTGCCCTCCAGCGTTTGGAGCTTGGTCACCGACTGCCGCGCATCCCGGGTCTGGGTGATACGCGAGGACTGCAGGACCGCGTCTTGCTGATGCACGAATGTCCCGGTAAAGCTCAGGCTCTGGGCAGCATTCCGCATGCGCTCCAATAAGCCCATCACTGGCGACTCGGACTGGGCATACGCCGAACTGAATGCCAAGACACTCGTGAATGCCAGAGCAATGAATCGCTGCGCAGCCCGGCGTCGCATCAACGGACCTCGGTGGATACGGGCCGAATGGACATTGACCCATGCGCATCAAAGAGCTCTCGCAGACGGGCATCCTGCAGCACCGCAGTGGTTGCTAAGGTATCGACAGCCGCTGGCCCGTCAGCAGCCTTGATGGCGGAACTGCCAGCCGCCAATTGCTCGGGGCCGCCGGGCGATTGCATCTGCGGCGCGACCGCGACAAAAACAACAAAGGCAAGGCCTGCTGCAACCGCCAATCCCGAGACCATGCGTGACATTTTTCGGCGGCGAACACCCAATCGATTTTTAGAAGTGATCGCCGCAGCACCGAGATGACTGGGTTCGCTTTCAAGGGCCTGCGCTACCGCATCGGCAACATTGCTTTTACGGGCAAGCGCTGCGCTGCGCATCGCATCGCCAATCAAATGGTATTCATTCCAGCGGGCACGGCTCTCGGAATCCTGAAGGATTTTTTTGGTCATGCGCTCTGCACGGCCCTCGGCGGCCTGCCCATCCATCCACGCTGATAGTTCCTCATGTGCGTTCATCGCGCGCTCCCCTTGTTGCGATCACTTTCTTTTTTATAGTGGTATGACATAGTGGTTTAATGCCTTCCTACCAGCGTTTGCCCTCGGCGGTGCCGAGCAGCGGCCGTAAGCGTTCGGCGATGGCCTCTCGGGCGCGGAATATCCGTGATCGGACTGTGCCTATTGGGCAATCCATGGCCTCGGCAATCTCTTCGTAGGTCAGTCCTTCAATCTCCCGCAGCGTCAGCGCCGTGCGCAGATCCGGAGGCAATGCATCGATGGCAGCATTCACGGTCTCGGCCACCTGACGGCTATGAAGCACCGCATCCGGGGTGTTGATGTCCTCTACGACATCGGCGGCATCAAAAGATTCCCCATCTTCCTCTATCGGCGCATCCGCCAGGGGCCTGGGCCGGCGGCCCTGACTGACCAGAAAGTTTTTAGCAGTATTCACCGCGATCCGATACAGCCAGGTGTAAAAGGCGCTCTCCCCCCTGAACTGTGGCAGCGCCCGGTAGGCTTTGATAAAGGCCTCCTGGGCCACATCCTCGACCTCGGCGGGATCGCGAATCAGCCGAGAAATCAGCCGCTCGACTCGGCGCTGGTACTTGGCGACCAGTAATTCAAAGGCCCGTTTATCGCCTTGCTGAACCCGCAATACGAGTTCGGCATCGGTCTCACGCTGATCGCTCATGGGCAGCCCGCAGCAACGCGCACTTAGATTGCGCGAAAGACGAGCGTGCCGTTTGTGCCGCCAAATCCGAAGTTATTTTTCAGGGCAACCCGAATCGAAAGATCGCGGGCGGTATTGGCGCAGTAATCAAGATCACACTCAGGGTCTTGATTAAAGATATTGATGGTCGGCGGGCTTATCTGATGATGTAAGGCCAGCACGGTAAAGACAGACTCAAGGCCGCCGGCACCCCCCAAGAGATGGCCGGTCATTGACTTGGTGGAGCCGACAACGACACGACGACGTGCCGCATCGCCTAAAGCTGACTTGATGGCATCGGACTCGTTTTTATCGCCCAGTGGTGTCGAGGTGCCATGGGCGTTCACATAATCGACCTGGTCCACGGGCGTTGCCGCGTCTTTTAAGGCATTCAGCATGCAACGACGCGGACCATCCATGTTCGGCGCAGTCATGTGAAACGCATCGCCTGACATCCCAAAGCCTGCAAGCTCACAGTAAATCTTCGCGCCACGGGATCGCGCATGCTCATACTCTTCGAGCATCAACACACCAGCACCCTCGCCCAGCACAAATCCGTCGCGGTCTTTGTCCCACGGCCGTGATGCTGCAGCAGGATCGTCATTGCGCGTGGACAGCGCGCGTGCTGCGGCAAAGCCACCAATGCCCAGGGGAGAAATCGTGGACTCAGCGCCGCCAGCCAGCATGGCATCTGCATCGCCATATTGAATCAATCGCATTGCCAGCCCGATGCTGTGCAGCCCCGTCGTACAGGCCGTGACGGCGGCCACATTGGGGCCTTTCAGGTTATGCAGGATGCTGAGGTGGCCCGAGATCATGTTGATGATGGATCCAGGGACAAAAAACGGCGAGATGCGGCGTGCACCGCGATTGGTGTACTCCGCATGGGTCTCTTCAATTAATGGCAGACCGCCAATGCCCGAGCCCACAAAAGCGCCAATGCGCTCTGCATTGGCATCCGTGACCTCGATGCCGGAGTCTTTCAGCGCCTGAACCCCAGCAGCGATTCCGTAATGGATGAAGGTATCCATGTGCCGCGCCTCTTTGGCGGGCAGATAGTCCTCAATGGCAAATCCCTTGACCTCGCCAGCGAAATGCACGGGGAGGCCACTGTGGTCGAACTTGGTGACGGTAGCGATGCCGGACTTGCCGGCGACGAGCGCCGACCAGGAGGACTCAACCTCGTTTCCCAAGGGGGAAACGCAGCCTAGTCCGGTAACGACAACGCGGCGCCGACCCGCGGCACCCGATGGTGAAGGACCGCTCATCGGCAGAAAACCCGTTTACTTTTTCAGGTGGGACGTAACGTAGTCGATCGCCTGCTGAACGGTCGTGATCTTTTCAGCTTCCTCGTCGGGGATCTCGCAGCCGAATGCGTCTTCCAGGGCCATCACGAGTTCGACGGTATCCAGGGAGTCAGCGCCGAGGTCATCGACAAATTTGGACTCTTTCTTGACGTCCTCAATCTTGACGCCAAGCTGCTCAGAGACGATGCCAATCACGCGCTTTTCAATGTCTTCCATGAAGCTCTTTCCTTTGGGGTAAAACCGCGGCAGATTGTATCAGGACATCACCATGCCGCCGTTGACGGACAGGGTAACCCCGGTGATGTAGCCTGCACCTTCTGAGGCCAAAAAGACGACAGATGAAGCCACATCCGAAGGAGTTCCGAGACGTTGGGCGGGAATTTGGCTGGTCAGGGACTTGATCTGATCGTCTGACAGGGATTTGGTCATGTCGGTGTCGATAAAGCCCGGCGCAACACAGTTCACGGTGATGCCGCGGCTGGCGACCTCGCGGGCCAGAGCCCGGGACATGCCTGCCACGCCGGCCTTCGCAGCGGCGTAATTCATCTGGCCCGGGTTTCCCGAGATTCCAACGACCGAGGTGATATTGATGATCCGTCCCCAGCGGGCCTTCATCATGGCCCGCAGCACGCCGCGCGAGAGCCGAAAGACTGCCGTGAGATTGGTCTGAATCACGGCATCCCATTCGTCGTCTCGCATGCGCATCGAGAGATTATCGCGGGTAATGCCAGCGTTGTTGACTAGGATGCCTATCGGCCCGAACTGCTGCACAATCTGATCAAGGAGGCTATCGCATGCGGCAGCATCATTGACCTGCAACACCATGCCGCAGCCTTTGAGTCCATGGGCCGAGAGTGCCTGCGAAATACTCTGGGCGCCTTCATCGGTCGTTGCCGTGCCGATGACGGTGTGGCCAGCCTGGCCCAAGGCCAGCGCAATGGCCTGGCCGATGCCGCGCGTTGCACCCGTCACCAAGGCGACCTTTGAAGTTTCACCCATTCGCGTAGCGCTCCTTTTACGCAGACGCCGCGTCTAGCGCAGCCTGAAGACTGGACTGATCATTGATCGCAAATGTTGTGACCTGTGGCGCGATCCGTTTCACCAGGCCCGTAAGCACCTTGCCCGGCCCGCACTCAATCATGGTGGTGACGCCATTGGCAGAGAGTTTTTCAATCACCTCCACCCAGCGCACAGGGCGCATCGCCTGCCGCGATAAGGCATCGCGAATGCGATCAGCATCGCGCTCAATGGCAACATCCACATTGTTCACCACCTGAATTGATGGCGTATTGACCGCAGTCTGTGACAGCCTTTCACGCAGCGCATCCGCAGCAGGCGCAAGCAAGCTTGAATGAAACGGCGCAGATACCGCCAACGGCAGTGCGCGCTTGGCGCCGCGCTCTTTGACGATGGCACAGGCCCGATCGACTGCCTCTTGATGGCCTGCGATCACGGTCTGATCAGGCGCATTGAAATTGACGGCCTCCACGACTTGGCCTTGGGCGGCATCTGCGCACGCCGCAATCACGGCCTGCGAATCCATGCCGAGCACTGCGGCCATGCCGCCCACGCCAACCGGCACTGCCGACTGCATCTGCTGGGCACGAAAGCGCACGAGCCGCGTTGCATCTGCAAGGCCAAAGACGCCGGCTGCGGTCAGCGCAGAATATTCTCCGAGGCTGTGGCCAGCTGCCCAGCCCGGCTGCGGGCCACCGGCTGCAGACCATGCCCGATAAAACGCAATCGAGGCAGCCAGCATCACGGGCTGTGTATTCACGGTCAGGCTTAAGGCCTCTGCAGGGCCCTGCGCAATCAGCTGGCCCAGGTCCTGGCCCAGCGCCTCCGAGGCTTCAGCAAGTGCGGCGCTGACTGCTGCGTTTTCAGAAAAGCCTTGCAGCATGCCGACGGTCTGCGATCCCTGGCCGGGAAAGATAAACGCAAGTGTGTTCATTTCAATAGCGAAGATACACCGCGCCCCAGGTAAAGCCGCCGCCGACACCTTGCAGCATGAGCCGCTGGCCGGGCTGAATTCTGCCATCACGGACCGCCACATCAAGCGCGAGCGGCACCGAGGCCGCCGAGGTATTGGCATGCTGATCCACCGTGACAATAACTTTGGATTCATCGATGCCCAGCCGCTTGGCGGTGGCCGACAAGATACGAACATTGGCCTGGTGCGGAATGAGCCAATCGATATCGCTGACTTGATCACCGACGTCGGCCAAGACTTCCCGGGCAACACTGTCGAGCACCTGGACTGCCAGCTTAAATACTGACTGTCCATCCATGGTCAGAAACGGGTGGCCGGTGGCCTTGCCATGGCTTACTGATCCGGCGGTGCGAAGGATATTTTCAAACTCACCGCGGGCATGCAGTCGATGGCCCAGCACCCCCGGCTGCTGATCGGCCGTGAGCACGACAGCGCCCGCCCCATCACCAAAGAGCACGCAAGTGCCGCGGTCAGTCCAATCCAAAATGCCAGAGAAGACTTCGGCACCAATGACCAATGCATTGCGGACTTTGCCCGCCTTGATAAACAAATCAGCAGTGGCCATGGCATAGGCAAAGCCACTACAAACCGCCTGCACATCAAATGCTGGCCCGCCGGAGGCACCAATTTTTTTCTGCACCAGGCAAGCAGTTGACGGAAAAATCATATCGGGCGTAGAGGTCGCCACGATGATCATTTCGAGCTGCGCAGCCGATAGGCCGGCAGCACTCAGTGCATGCTGAGCGGCCTGGGCTGCGAGATCACTGCTGGTGACGCCCTCGGCCGCGATGTAGCGCTGAGAGATGCCGGTGCGCTCGCGGATCCATTCATCCGAGGTGTCGATGCCGGATTTCGCAAGACGCTCCACCAGAGCGGCATTGCTTACTGGCTGCCCGGGAAGGGCCCGCCCCGTGCCCACCACGCGCGAGAACATCTCCATTACGCCAAATCCTCAGAAGCCTCAGTGGACTGCGATTTTAGGTCAGGATGGGGAATGGCCTCCGGCCGATCCAGGGCGATGGCCTGGGCGATTTTTTCGTTTAATCCGTGTGCAGCCGCATCGGCCGCGCGGCCCAATGCGTAACCAAAAGCCAGCGCGTCCGCAGAGCCGTGGCTCTTGAACACAATGCCGCGCAGCCCAAGAAGTGCGGCGCCGTTATAGCGACGATGATCAACCCGCTGCGAGAAACGCTTTAACACCGGCATCGCAATAATGCCCAGCAGTTTACTGATGCCGCTTCGAGTGAATTCCTGCTTGATAAAACTGCGTAGCATCTGGGCAAGGCCCTCGGCGGTTTTCAAGGCAACATTGCCCACAAAGCCATCACAGACCACGACATCGGTGGTGCCTTTGAAAATATCATCGCCTTCAACATTGCCGTAGAAATTCAAATGGCTCGCCCGCAGCAGCTCGCCCGCAAGCTTGACGGTGTCATTGCCTTTAATCACTTCCTCGCCAATATTCAGCAGGCCGACGGTTGGGTTTTGCTTGTCATGAATCACCGACACCAAAGCAGCGCCCATCGATGCAAACTGCAGCAGGTTATCCGCATTGCAGTCGACATTGGCCCCCAAATCGAGCATGGTGGTGACGCCACCTTTTTGATTGGGCATGGCCGTTGCAATGGCCGGCCGGTCAATGCCGTCCATGGTTTTAAGCACATAGCGTGCAATCGCCATCAATGCGCCTGTATTGCCGGCACTCACGGCCGCATGGGCCCGGCCCTCTTTGACCGCCTCAATGGCAAGCCGCATCGACGAGCGGCGTTTACTGCGCAGCGCGACAGCCGGCGGATCATCCATGAGCACCACTTCATCGGTGGCGATGATCTCGAGGCGGCTGCGGACCTCAGCGCTCGGGCCTGCGGACTGTAACGCTGCAGAGAGCTCGGGCTCGCGGCCAACGAGCAGCGCCCGCCGGCCTGAGCTCGCGCTCAGGAAGCTGACTGCTGCGGGAATGGTGACGGAGAGTCCGTGATCGCCACCCATGCAATCGATGGCGACACAGACAGACTGCGACGAAGTCACAGCGCGGGAAAAAAACTTAGGCGGCCTTGGTCTTCACGACTTTCTTGCCGCGGTAGTAGCCCGAGGGGCTAACGTGGTGGCGCAAATGAATCTCGCCGGTTGTCGGCTCAACAGCCGTGGGCGGATTGGTCAGAAAATCGTGCGAACGGTGCATGCCGCGCTTTGACGGCGACTTCTTATTCTGTTGGACAGCCATGGTTAAGCTCCGGAAAACCTTGAATTATAAGGCATTTTTCCCTTTTGAAGGCTTGTGCAGCAGCTCGGCTAGGCCCGCAAAGGGCCGGATCCGATCGCCCGCATTCGATTCGACTGTAAGGGGTGCCTGACAGTCGGCATGCTTCGGCGCCATCGGCAACTCAAGTAGCAGCTCGTCTTCAATCAATCCGAGCAGACTGGCGGAGTCTTCAGGTGCCAAAAAATCCACCACCGGCAGGTCCGGGTCGCGGGCCTCATCTTCGGCCCTCACCTGCTCAGTGCGAGCATCAGCAAGGGCTGCGGACTCGAAAAATTCAAACCCGCGTCGCGACTCAAGCACAAGCGCAACTGGCTCAAGACAGCGCTCACAGATGCACGCGAGTCTGACGCGGGCGGCAAGCCACCAACGTCGACGCGGATGCCCGGGGCCCGGGCCCGATGCATCCGGACCAAAGGCCCACTGCACCGGATCCTGCGCGCGATGGCAGGAGGCCATCAAGCGTGTGAATTCAGCCGCAGGAATTTCGCCAGATGCGGGAAGCTGGCCGGCCGATAGCGCACGCTCAAGCGCGGATGCAGTCAGCAGACTATCGAGATCGAATTTCGCCGCCATAATGAGCAAACCTTATTCTCCTTCCGAGCGCCTTTCAAGCCAGCATGTACACACCGTTGATCCTCGCCTCCACCAGCCCCTATCGCAGGGAGCTGCTGGCGCGGCTGCGGCTGCGCTTTGACGTGCACGCGCCGCAGGTCGATGAGGCCCCGCATGCCGGGGAATCCTTTCTGCAGACTGCAGTGCGGCTTGCGCGCGAGAAAGCGGTCGCGGTTGCGCAATCCCACCCGAACGCCATTGTGATCGGCGCAGATCAGGTGGCCAGCTGCGAGGCCCAACGCCTGGATAAGCCGGGCACCGCCGAGCGTGCGTTAGCGCAGCTGCAGCTGCAGCGGGGCAAGACCTCGGAATTTATTACTGCAGTGTGTGTGGCGGCCAAGGCCGGTCAGATGGTGAAAGAGGCCTGTGTTGCTACGCGTGTGCGGTTTAGAAGTGCTGCCGAACTGCCCGATGGCCTACTGCGCCGCTACATCGCGCTTGAAAACCCCCTTGACTGCGCGGGCGCTGCAAAATCAGAAGGCCTTGGCATTGCGCTGATGGAATCCATTGAGGGCCCAGACCCGACCGCGCTGGTCGGCCTGCCCCTCATCGCGCTGACCGATTTACTCAAATCGTTTGAATTATCGGCGCTGTCGCAAAGCTGAGATTAATAAATCGACCAACGCATCATTGCGCTGAAGATGGCATCGCCAGCTGCAGCCCCAAAGCGCTTGGCAAGCCGCTCAGCAAAATTCGGCGCCAAGGTGTAGTCGATCACATCTTCAGCCTTAATCACATCGCGGGCCACAGAGTCGACGGTGCCCAGGCCATCGGCCAAACCCAGCTCGACACTTTTCGCGCCCGTCCAGACCATGCCAGTGAATAAATCGGGGCCTGACTTCAGCCGATCGCCACGGCCTTGTTTGACCGCAGCAATGAATTGGCCGTGGACTTCATTGATCATGCTCTGCACGGCAGCCCGCTGCTTCGGATCGATCGGAAGAAACGGATCCAGGAGTGCCTTGTTCTCGCCCGCGGTCAATACCCGTCGCTCCACACCGAGTTTTTTCATGGCCTCGGTAAATCCAAAGCCATCCATGCGTACACCGATTGAACCCACCAGACTGGATTGGTTGACATAGATGGAGTCAGCGGCGGCAGCAATGTAGTAGCCGCCCGAGGCAGCAACATCTTCCACCACTGCAATCACCGGCTTATCTTTGTGGGCGGCTTTCAGCCGCCGAATCTCATCGAACACAATGCCGGATTGGACTGGGCTTCCCCCCGGGCTATTGATGCGCAGGATGATTCCTGCCGCATGGGAATTTTTGAATGCCTCACGCAGCGACTCGTTAATCAGCTCGGCGCTCGAAGTGGTGCCGTGATCAATGATGCCCTGCAGATCAATCATGGCGGTATGGCGGGCGGTGGGGTTGGCCGTCAGCTGTCCGCCACTTCCAAATGAGGAAATCCAAATTGCAACGATCACCAGACAGAGTGT
>CAYXRY010000038.1:0-6106 GCA_964467545.1 uncultured Bordetella sp.
GGTCGAACCCAAGACCGCACTACTCACTGCCGTGCTGGATTGGGAATTCACCGCATGGGGCGACCCACTTGCGGATATCGGCTGGCTAACCGCTCCTTGCTGGAGATTTGGTGGCAAGTCGGCTGTGGCAGGTTTTGGTGAGATCGATGATCTTTTGGTGGGCTATACATCTGCGAATGAAGATTCAGCCCACCATCAGCAACTGAAGGAGCGTGTGGCCCGGGAGCTTCACTTTTGGCAGCGCTATGCTCACTTGCGCTGGGCCATCATCGCGGCCCAACAGGGTGAGCGTGCCGTAAGCGGAGATAGCGAGGCCCTTGAGCTTCTTCTTACAGGGGCGATGGTCGCAAGCATTCTCGAACCAACACTTGGACACTACTGGGGCGATGTTCCCAAGACAACACTTCAGCCACCGGGACCGGTTGAGTCTGAACTGGATCGGCTGCTATCGGAGGCGGGGCTACACTTGAAAGCTCATCTGGCATCGGGCCTCTCGGGGCTGCAACGGTACAGTGCGCTGATGTCGGCAAATGCAATTCGGCTTGCCCGCGGCGCACTCAGACTGCCAAAATCAGATTCTACGGATAGCACCAACAGCGATTCAGCAGCAATGCTTGCTAAGGAAGAGCTGGCGGCGGATCTTGCCATCTGGAATTTCCGCGGCTAGTTATTTGCGCGGATTTTTTGAATGGTTGTTCTGCTGGTGATCTGCTCAGGATCGACGATCAGCTCAATGATTGCGGGCTTTTGACTCGCGATCGCACGATTGACCGCAGGTAAAAACTCTGCGGTTTGCCGTACTGTTTCGCCGTAGCCGCCATAGGCCCGGGCAAGGGCCGCAAAGTCTGGATTGACCAAATCGGTGCCCCAGACCCGCTCGGGATACTCGCGCTCCTGGTGCATGCGGATGGTGCCGTACATGCCGTTATTGACGACAAAGATCAACACATTGGCTTGATATTGGACAGCGGTTGCGAATTCCTGGCCAGTCATCAGAAAGCAGCCATCACCGGCAAAGCAGACCACATGGCGATCGGGATATTCAAGCTTTGCCGCAATGGCTGCCGGCACACCATATCCCATGGCACCACTGGTAGGGGCGAGCTGCGTGCGAAAGCCCCCATAGCGCCAGTAGCGATGGACCCAGCCGGTGTAATTGCCGGCACCATTAGCAACAATGGTCTGATCGCCGAGCTGGGCTTGAAGCATCGTCACCGCCGCCGCCAAATCCAAAGATGAAGACGTAAGCGTGGGCTGGGTATCGGCCTCAAATTGTGATCGGCCCTGTTCGGCCCAGCGCTTTGCATCCGGATTGCTGGGTAGTGAGGGCATGCGACTTAATATCTCGGCGAATTCCGGCATGCCGCTATTGATCATGAGATCGGCCTGGTAGACACGGCCAAGCTCTTCTGCGCCCGCATGCACATGAATCAATTGCTGATCCGGCTTTGGTGCACGAATCAGGCTATAGCCTGCTGTTGTCATCTCCCCCAGCCGAGGGCCAATCGCGATTAAAGGATCGGCCTGGCGGATCATTTCGGCAAGCGCAGGGGCAATGCCAATTCCTGCATGGCCGACATAAAGAGGATGCTGATTGGGAACTAAGTCTTGGCATCGAAACGAAGTACAAAGCGCAATTGTGTTTTTCTCCGCCCAAGAGAGCATCTCGCCACAGGATTTCGCTGTCCACCCACTGCCGCCTAGCATCGCCAATGGCCGCTTGCCGTTGGCGATGATCTCTTGAAACTGTGCCATCTGGGCTGCCGATGGCGAAGCAGCAATGCGCTGATAGCGCGAGAGCATCAAAGGGGCCGCCTGCGCGGTCAGCATATCTTCAGGAAGTGCAAGCACCACGGGCCCGGGTCTGCCCGAAGTCGCCAGATGAAAGGCGTGGCTCATCATTTCTTCGGCCCGATCTGCACGATCAATCTGGGCTACCCATTTCGCGCTCTGGCCAAACATTCGCCGGTAATCGACTTCCTGGAAGGCCTCGCGCTCGACAAAATCCGAACCCACCTGGCCAATGAGCAAGATCATGGGCGTGGAGTCCTGATAAGCGGTGTGCAGGCCGATGGCGGCGTTCGAAGCACCCGGGCCGCGGGTGACCATGCAGATGCCGGGCTCGCCGGTTAGCTTGCCGAAGGCCTCGGCCATATTGGCTGCCCCACCCTCTTGGCGGCAGACCACGAGCCGAATCTGATCGCGGGCCTCATAAAGGGCATCCAGAACGGGCAGATAGCTCTCTCCGGGCACGCAGTAGACCACCCTGGCACCGTGGGTGAGCAGGGCTTTCACGACCAGCTGGCCGCCGATTTGAGGGGTAATTAAAGAGGGCATTTAGGTTCTGGATAAGCTTGCCAAATAGTCTCGCAGATTTCTAACCAATCACATTTAATTCTCGCAGCGGTTCACCGCGGACAATCCGATCGTGGCCCAAAGGGTGGACATCAATCGTCTGAGGAACACCGTTTAGTATCCACTCTACTAATGCTAGCGCAGCACCCGGAGCATGCTGCATGCCATGACCGGAAAAACCCGCGATGCAGTAGAAGTTTTCAAATCCGCTCAAAGGGCCGATCACCGCATTGTGGTCAAAGTGATTCATCTCGTAATAACCCGCCCAAGCCCGCTCAATGCGCATCGCTTCTAACGCCGGAATCCGATGGGCGAGCACCGCCCACTGTGCTTCGTCTAACTCCGAGTAATCGGGCTCAAGCGGCAAATCATCTTCTTCAGCCCGCGGATCCATCCCGGCAATCAAAAAGCGGCCCTCGGGCCGCAGCCAAAATCCAGTGGTATCAATCAGCAAAGGACAATCAGTAAGCAGAGTTGGGCAGGAAAGCACAAACACGGTTCGGCGGGCAGCGCCAATCGGCAGTTCGATATCCAAATCTTTCACTAACCGCGAGGACCAGGCCCCAGCCGCATTGACCAAGACCCCACAATTAACCTCTCGGCCATCAGCAAGGCGTACCGATTTCGCAAAACGCAGACCTTGACCGCTGCTTTCGCAATGAATGGCCTTCACTTCGCCCTGAATCTTGATCACCCCAAGTGATAATGCTTTTTTCAAAAACGCCTGATGAAGCGCAGGCCCGTCGAACCAACCCTCGCCACTTAAGCCCAAAGCGCCCTGGGCGATTCCATCGGTATTGAGCCAAGGAAAATGCTTTGCTAATTCTGCAGTCGATAACAGCGCGATTTTTGCGTCATACCGTGACTGAATTTCCCAGGCCGCCCGCAGACTTGGCTCCTGATCGGCGTTTGCCAGATACAGATAGCCGGGCTCGGTTAGGCCCAGATCAATCGCCTCGCCTGCGCAAGACAAATGATCCGAAACAGAACGCAGAAACCGGATTCCAAACTGAGATAACTGAATATTGACCGGGCAGCTGAACTGCTGCCGAATCGAACTTGCCGAAAGCGTCGAGGACGCCTTACTAAATGAATAATCCCGTTCAACCACAGCAACACTCAGATTAGGATCGATTCGCTTTAGCCAATAGGCAGTGGCAGCGCCCATAACACCCGCACCGATAATCGCGACATCAATGCGGTCCAGGTCCTGCGACCTGGGTGCTGAAGAACTAGAGGGATTTTTTAAGGGCATGGGCGATCTCACCAATGATTCCGCGCCTAAATACCAGCACACAGATCACAAAGATCACGCCCTGAATAATGGTGACCCAGGCACCAAACTGGGCAAGGTAATTCTGCATGGTGATGATCACTGCTGCTCCCACCACTGGACCGAAAATAGTACCCAGCCCGCCAAGCAAGGTCATCAGCACGACCTCGCCCGACATAGTCCAGTGGACATCGGTAAGTGATGCGAGTTGAAATACCAGGGCCTTGGTCGCGCCGGCTAAGCCAGCAATCGTGCCCGACAGAATGTAGGCAGCCAGCTTGTAACGATCGGTGTCATAGCCCAGCGAAGTGGCGCGGGCCTCGTTTTCACGAATCGCTTTCAGAACATGGCCAAAGGGCGAATGAACGATCCTGAAGATCAACAAAAAGCCGCCAAGGAAAATCACCGCCACCACGATGTACATGGCAGCAATATTCGAGAGGTCAATCAGGCCAAAAAGTTTGCCCCGCGGAACTGCCTGAATACCGTCTTCACCGCCGGTAAAGGGGGCCTGCAGGCAGAAAAAGAAAATCATCTGGGCTAAGGCCAGGGTGATCATCGCGAAATAAATTCCCTGCCGGCGGATTGCCAGTAGCCCCGACACAAAGGCAACGCCACAAGCGGCGGCAGTGCCACAGAGAATCGCAAGCTCCGGCGTTAGGCCCCATACCTTTGCGGCATGGGCCGAGACATAGCCTGCAGAGCCTAGGAACATGGCATGGCCAAATGACAGCAGGCCACCAAAGCCGATTAACAAATTAAATGCGCAGGCAAAAAGCGCAAAACACATCACCTTCATCATGAAGACCGGATAGACCACTACTGGCGCAATGGCGATGATCGCCACCATCACCAAAAAGGCGATTTTCTGGGCCCGCAATTCATCCCCGGCCGGGGAGGATGTGTGGGAGGTGCTGGGAGTCGATCCGCTCATTTCTGTGTGCCAAAGAGTCCAGCGGGTTTAAACATCAAGACAATAGCCATGATGATGAAGATCACGGTATTTGAAGCCTCGGGGTAGAAGACCTTGGTCAGCCCCTCGATAATGCCCAGGCCAAAGCCGGTGACGATCGCGCCCATGATCGAACCCATGCCGCCGATGACCACCACGGCAAACACCACAATAATTAAATCTGCACCCATGAGCGGGTTGACCTGATAAATCGGTGCGGCCATCACGCCAGCAAAGGCTGCAAGCGCCACACCAAACCCATAGGTAAGCGTAATCATGCGCGGCACATTAATGCCAAAGGCCTGCACCAGCTGTGGGTTCTCGGTGGCGGCACGCAGATAAGCACCAAGTTTGGTGCGCTCAATCACATACCAGGTCGCAAGGCAGACCACCAACGAGACCACAATCACCCAGGCACGGTAGTTCGGCAGGAACATGAAGCCCAGGTTTTGTGCGCCTTGGAGCTCCTGCGGGATGCGATAAGGCAGGCCGGAGGAGCCGAATTCATTTCTAAACAGGCCCTGGATAATCAAAGCAAGACCAAAGGTCAAAAGTAATCCATAAAGATGATCGAGCTTGTAGAGCTTGGAGAGCATGGTCCGCTCGATGACCACACCTGTCAATCCAACAATGATGGGCGCTAACGCAAGCGACCACCAGTATCCAATGCCCAGCTTATTGAGCAACAAATAGGCGCAGAAGGCGCCCAGCATGTACTGGGCGCCGTGCGTAAAGTTAATGATGTTCAGCAGACCAAAAATCACGGCTAGACCGAGCGAGAGCAGCGCATAAAACGAGCCATTAATCAGCCCGATCAGCAGCTGCCCAAACAGGGCCTGAGAGGGAATACCAAAGATTTCCATCTTTTAGTTATCTCTCGCCGTGAATTTAGTCATTACTACTCGCCCTTAAGCCGGCTTACTTCACCAGCGGGCAGCCACCCTCACTCATCGGGCGGAATGCCTGATCAGCAGGGATGGTCGCGCGGATCTTGTGATAGTCCCAGGGTCCTTTTGACTCCGAGGGCTTTTTCACTTCCACGAGATAGGCGGGGTGAATCTTGCGGCCATCCTGACGAATCGAGCCCTTACCGAAAAGCGGATCATCAGTCGGCATTGACTTCATCTGATTGATCACCTTGGTGCCGTCATCAGTCTTGCCAGCCTCAACCGCCTTCAGATAGTGCAGCACTGCCGAGTACACACCAGCATGGACCATGGTGGGGTGAATGCCACGGTTGGCAGTTGAAAAGCGCTTAGCAAATGCACGGGTCTGGGGATTGGCATCCCAGTAGAAGGTCTCGGTCAGAATCAGGCCTTGGGCTGTTTGCAGACCCAGTGAATGCACATCAGTTAAGAACACGAGAAGACCTGCCAGGTTCTGGCCGCCCTTCACAATTCCAAACTCAGCCGCTTGTTTGATCGAGTTGGTGGTATCACCACCTGCGTTTGCCAAGCCGACAATTTTTGCCTTCGATGCCTGAGCCTGCAGCAGGAAAGACGAGAAATCCTGAGTGTTCAGCGGAT
>CAYXRY010000038.1:6206-9076 GCA_964467545.1 uncultured Bordetella sp.
TTCGATGCCTGAGCCTGCAGCAGGAAAGACGAGAAATCCTGAGTGTTCAGCGGATGGCGTACCTTGCCGAGCACCTTGCCACCGTTTTTCCGCACTACAGCTTCGGTGTCACCCTCAAGGGCATGGCCGAAAGCGTAGTCAGCAGTTAAGAAGAACCAGGAGTCTCCGCCGGTTTTCACAATCGCCTGGCCGGTGCCGTTGGCCAGCATCCAGGTGTCATAGGTCCAGTGAATCGTGTTGGGTGAGCAGTCCTTTCCGGTCAGAGCTGCAGTTGCAGCGCCTGACACCAGGAAGGCCTTGCCTTTTTCACGAGTCACCTGATTGACCGCCAGAGCTACGCCTGAGTTTGGCGTATCGACAATCACATCGACCTTATCGACGTCATACCACTGACGCGCAAGGTTAGAGCCGACATCAGGCTTATTTAAGTGGTCCGCCGAAATAATCTCGACTTTCATGCCTTTTTTGGCAGCGCCAAAATCTTCAACCGCCATCCGGGCGGCAAGCTCAGAGCCCTTGCCCGAGAGGTCAGTGTAAAGGCTGGACATATCGGTCAGCACGCCAATCTTGATCACGTTATCCGAGATCTGGGCCTGGGCCGATGTGGCACCCATTGCAGCAATGCTTGCGGCCAACAAGGTGGCGCGCAGTTTCTGTTTCAGTTTCATCGTTTGATCTCCTCTTTTTCAAGCATTTTTAAAAAAACCGATCAGACTCCAAGATACTCCTTGAGGAGATCCGATTTTGCATTAAGCTCTGAGGCGGAAAACTCCTCCACCACCGCACCATGCTCAATGACATAAAACCGGTCTGCTAGTGGTGCAGCAAACCGGAAATTCTGTTCCACCATCACGATCGTAAAGCCCCGCTCGCGCAGCATCCGAATCGCCCGGCCAAGGGCCTGAACAATCACAGGGGCAAGGCCTTCGGAAATTTCATCCAAGAGCAATAAACCTGCGCCCGTGCGTAAGATTCGGGCAACTGAGAGCATCTGCTGCTCGCCGCCTGAAAGCCGGGTCCCGGGGCTTGCGCGGCGCTCCTTTAAATTTGGAAAAAGCGAATAAATCTCTTCCACGGTCATGCCACCCTCGGCAACCTTTGGCGGCAGCAGTAAATTTTCCTCGCAGGTCAGGCTTGCAAAAATGCCACGCTCCTCTGGGCAAAAACCAATACCCATTTGGGCAATCTTGTGCGGCGGCAGACTCACCGTTTCCTGGCCTTTAATTTGAATCGAGCCGGTGCGCCTACCAACAAGACCAAGAATTGCTTTCAATGTGGTGGTGCGGCCGGCTCCATTGCGGCCTAAGAGCGTGACTACTTCGCCTTGCTGCACATGCAGATTAATGCCGTGCAGAATATGCGACTCGCCATAAAAGGCGTGGACATTTTCTAGGCGCAGCAGCTCACTCATCTTAATGGGCGCCCTGCAATTCGACTTCGCTGCTGCCCATGTAGGCTTCTAAAACCTGCGGATCCTTAGAGACCACTTCATAGGGGCCTTCGGCGATGATCTGGCCGCGCTGGAGTACCGAGATGGTGTCCGCGATACGGGCCACCACATTCATATTGTGCTCTACCATCAACACCGTGCGATTGGCCGATACCTTTTTAATCAGCTGAGTCACCCGATCAACATCTTCGTGGCCCATTCCCTGGGTGGGTTCATCGAGCAGCATCAGCTGCGGATCCATCGCTAAGGTAGTGGCAATCTCCAGAGCCCGCTTGCGGCCATAGGGAAGCTCGACCGTAGTGTGATTTGCAAATTCGGTAAGTCCTACCGTCTCCAGTAACTCCATCGCCTTGGGAGTCAGACTTTCTAACGAAGTCTCTGATTTCCAGAAATGAAAGGATGTGCCCAGCTCACGCTGCAGCCCAATACGTACGTTTTCTAAAACCGACAGATGCGGAAATGTTGCTGAAATCTGAAACGACCGAATCACGCCTTTGCGGGCGATCTGGGCGGACTTCTGGCGGGTGATGTCCTCGGCGTTATACAAAATCTGGCCAGAGGTCGGAATCAAAAACTTGGTTAACAAATTAAAAACCGTAGTCTTGCCCGCACCGTTGGGGCCAATCAGGGCATGGATATGGCCACGCTTCACCTTCAGATTGACGTTCGACACCGCCACGAAGCCCTTGAACTCCTTCACAAGGTCCTTGGTCTCTAAAATGATGTCGTTGCTCATTGGGTGCTTACACTAAGTGCGTTGCCAGAGTCGGCCGAGTATAAAGTCGAATTGATCCGCCCCTAATTAGGGGAAAACGCAAATAAAACAAGGCTTTTTCGCATATGCCGACCGCGGTTCCCTACCTCAGTGAAGCACGGGTTAACGAGTGCCTTGACCCGGCTGCCCTTATCGATGCGATGCGGCAGGCGCTGATCGACCTGTCAGCTGGAAAAGCCAACCAGCCGCTTCGTATGGTGATGCCGTTTGATGCGGCCATGGAGCCATCCGCCGCAGGCGAAAATCTGGCTGCCGATGGCCCGTCCGAACATGGTCTTCTATTTTTAAAACCCGCCCAGCTGGGCGGCGCCTTCGCCACCAAGCTCATCACGCTGGTGCCAAGTAACGCCGCAAAAAACCAACCCACCCTTTTGGCTACCATCGTGCTAATGGACCCTGATACTGGGGCTGCGACCGCCATCCTTGAGGGCGCCACCATTACAGCAATGCGTACTGCTGCGGTCTCAGCGGTTGCGGCTGATGCGCTTACGCCCGCCGGGCCAAAAATCGTTGCCATGCTGGGCAGTGGGGTTTTGGCGAGAAGCCACGCCAAGATGCTGCGCCTGGTTCGGCCCGTTGATGAAATCCGCGTCTGGAGTCGAAGTAAAGACAATGCTCAGGCCTGCGCCCAAGAGATCGGGGGGC
>CAYXRY010000039.1:0-8905 GCA_964467545.1 uncultured Bordetella sp.
ATACCGAGTGTTTTAGAAATATTCCTCTGCTGGTTCAGATGTTTCTTTGGTATTTCGTTCTGCCCGAATTGCTACCCCAGCAGCTTGGCAATGCCATGAAGGCGATGGCGCCGCCTTGGGGCTCGCTCGTGCCCGCAGTGCTTTGCCTGGGGCTTTTTATGTCCGTTCGGGTTGCTGAGCAGGTGCGATCAGGAATTCAATCGTTGCCACGCGGCCAGCAGCTGGCGGGTCTTGCCGTCGGACTTACGCGTGTTCAAACGTATCGATATGTGCTCCTACCGATGGTTTTTCGCATCATTCTTCCTCCGCTGACTTCCGAGTTTCTGAACACCATTAAGAATACATCCCTAGCGCTCACCATTGGTTTAATGGAGCTAACGGCCCGCGCACGGGCGATGCAGGAATTCAGTTTTCAGGTGTTTGAGGCTTTTGCGGCGGCAACGGTCATCTATCTTTTGCTGAATCTTTTGGTGGTTCTGGCTATGCGTAAGCTTGAGCAACGAATTCGAGTCCCTGGCTTTATTGGAAGCCAGCAGCAGACCGTGGCGGGGCATTGATCATGGGCGGCGGTTTTGATTTTGATGTGATCGAGCGATCATGGGTCTACCTCTTTCGGGAGGGCATGAGTTTTACAGTCACGCTGACGCTCTTGGCCACGCTGGGGGGAATCGTACTCGGTACGCTATTGGCCCTGATGCGATTGTCGTCCTACCGCACACTGAACCTGATCGCGGGCACTTATGTGAATACCATGCGGTCATTGCCGCTTGTTTTGGTGATTTTTTGGTTTTTCTTTCTGGTTCCCTATATTGGCGGCTGGCTGGTAGGCAGTAATCAGCCGATAAAAGTCGGCGCTTTTGCAAGCGCGCTGATCACTTTCACGATGTTTGAGGCTGCTTTTTTCTGCGAAATCATGCGGGCTGGAATTCAGTCCATCCCGAAAGGTCAGATGGCGGCCGGATATGCCTTGGGGCTGAACTATCGCCAGACCATGGCAACGATCATACTGCCACAAGCCTTTCGCAACATGCTGCCGGTCTTGCTCACTCAGACCATCATCTTGTTTCAAGATACTTCGCTGGTGTATGTCATTTCAAGCACCGATTTTCTTGGGGCAGCAGTCAAGGTTGCTAATCGTGATCATCGGCTTGTCGAGATGTACACTTTTGCGGCCTTGATCTACTTCATTATTTGTTTTACTGCATCCCTTTATGTGCGCAGGCTGCAGGCCCGTATTTCGATCATTCGCTAACTTTAGATTGATTTGACTATGATTGAATTTAAAAATGTCAGTAAATGGTATGGCACGTTTCAAGTCTTGGACAACTGCTCTACACAGGTCTCTAAGGGCGAGGTCGTTGTGGTTTGTGGCCCCTCGGGCTCGGGAAAATCAACGCTCATCAAGTGCGCGAATGGTCTTGAGCCTTTTCAGAAGGGAGAGTTATTTTTCAATGGCATCTCGGTGGGAGACTCAAAAACGAATCTCCCAAAATTGCGTTCGCAGATCGGTATGGTCTTTCAGCATTTCGAGCTCTTTCCCCATCTCTCTGTAATTGAGAATCTCACGTTAGGCCAGATGAAGGTGCTTGGCCGGTCGCCGGATGAGGCGGAGAAAAAAGCACTGCAGCTGCTTGACCGTGTGGGGCTCAGTGTTCAAGCCAAAAAGTTTCCTGGCCCACTCTCGGGCGGCCAGCAGCAGCGTGTCGCCATCGCCCGGGCCTTATGCATGGACCCCATGGCCATGTTATTTGATGAGCCGACCTCTGCTCTAGATCCCGAAATGGTCAACGAGGTCTTGGATGTGATGGTGGCCCTGGCGGGCGATGGCATGACAATGATGGTGGTCACCCACGAGATGGGCTTTGCCCGAAAAGTATCGGACAGGGTAATTTTTATGGATTCGGGAAAGATCGTCGAGGACTGCAATACTGATGAATTCTTCGGGGCCCCGCGAAGCCCGCGGGCCCAGGAGTTTCTCTCCAAGATTCTGAGCCACTGATCGGCGATAATCGCCGCATGACTTCCTTTTCAATCGCAGTCATCGCAGGCGACGGGATCGGCACCGAGGTCATGCCGCAGGGGGTGCGCGTGCTGGAAGCGGCTGCGCGTCGGCTGGGCTTGAACCTCAGGCTGAACCATTTCGAATTTGCCTCCTGCGCTTACTATCAAAAGCACGGCGAGATGATGCCGGCCAACTGGAAAGAAATTGTTGGCGGCCATGATGCAATTTTTTTCGGCGCTGTGGGCTGGCCCGCGACCGTGCCCGATCATGTGTCACTCTGGGGTTCACTGCTGAAGTTTCGCAGAGACTTCGATCAGTATGTCAATCTGAGGCCGGTGCGGCTGATGCCGGGCGTACCCTGTCCACTGGCAGGCCGTAAGCCGGGTGATATTGATTTTTTTGTCGTACGCGAAAATACCGAGGGCGAGTACTCATCAGTCGGGGGCATTATGTTTCCTGATACTGAGCGCGAGATTGCTGTCCAAGAGACTATCATGAGCCGCACTGGTACAGATCGGATTCTGCGTTTCGCTTTTGATCTTGCCAAGCGGCGACCAAAACGTCATCTGACCTCTGCGACAAAATCAAATGGCATTGCGATTACCATGCCATGGTGGGATGGCCGAGTTCTCGAGATGTCAAAGGCTTTCCCCGAGGTACGTGTCGACAAATATCACATCGATATTCTTACGGCGAATTTTGTACTGCATCCCGACTGGTTTGATGTGGTCGTGGCCAGCAATTTGTTTGGCGATATTCTTTCTGATCTCGGACCGGCCTGCGCCGGAACCATTGGAATTGCGCCCTCTGCGAATTTAAATCCCGACCGTCGATTCCCTTCGTTATTTGAGCCGGTGCATGGGTCCGCGCCCGATATCGCTGGAAAGGGCATTGCGAATCCGATTGGCCAGATCTGGTCAGCGGCACTGATGTTGGAGTTTCTCGGCTTTCCACAGGGCCACGATCTCATTCTCAATGCGATCGAGCAGGTCCTTGCGGCCGGCCCGAAGACGCGGGATCTTGGTGGATCGGCAGGCACCGAGGAGGTCGGACGGGCGATCGCTGATGCCGTCGCTGCCAATGACCTGCCATCGATGCGGCCCTCTCTTATTGCTTAAGTCTGTCTCGTCTCGTGAATTCCTCTGAACTGAAATCCCTTCTGCAAAAGAGTTTTGATGCTGCTGTTGCGGCGGCTGATCCCAGAAAAATTGTGGCTGCCCATCTTCCGAGGCCACCCGCGAAGGGCCGCACCTTGGTCGTGGGGGCGGGTAAGGCAGCCGCCAGCATGGCCGCTGCAGTGGAATCCGTTTGGCCTGTCGATGCGGCGCTCACGGGAATCGTGATCACGCGATACGCACATGGCCTGCCGCTGAAGCGGATTCGCTGTGTTGAGGCCGGCCATCCCGTGCCGGACCAGGCCGGAGAGCGGGCTGCGCAGGAGATTCTTGATGCGGTGCTGGGCCTTGGCCCGCAGGATCAGCTCATCGTTCTGGTTTCCGGCGGCGGTTCGAGCCTGTTGTCGCTGCCGGCTGAGACCATCAGCATGGCGGACCTGAAATCTCTGACTCAGGCCTTACTGAAGTCTGGGGCTCCCATCACCGAGATGAACACGGTGCGTAAGCACCTGTCTCGACTTCAGGGCGGATGGCTTGCGCTTGCCTGCAAAGCGCCCGTCTCGGCCTTGGTGATCTCTGATGTGGTGGGCGATGATCCCTCAGCCATCGCATCCGGCCCCTGCACAGCGGATCCAACGACGTTTCAAGATGCGGCGGATGTACTCAAGCGTTGGTCGGTCACACCGCCTGCTTCAATTGCTGCACACCTGAGCGCCGGACTCTCGGGCGCACTACCTGAGACCCCGAAGCCGGGGGATCCCCGATTGCAGCATGCGCAGACTACCGTGATAGCAACTGCACGCGAGAGTCTTCAGGCCGCAGCCGAGGTTTTTTCTGACGCCGGATTTCAAATCATCATGCTCGGCGATGCGGTTACGGGAGAGGCCCGGGATGTGGCCCAGGTCATGGCCTCCTGGGCCCGCGAGATCGCGCTGTTTGCCCAGCCTCGGCCCCGAACCCCGGTGGTCTTGATCTCTGGCGGTGAATGCACAGTCACCGTTCGTGGAAATGGCCGTGGAGGCCGATGTGTTGAGTTTCTCTTGGCATTTGCACATGCCTGCGATGAATTGGGCATTTCAGGCCGCATCGCAGGTATTGCAGCTGATACCGATGGGATTGATGGCGTGAGCCCGCATGCCGGGGGGATTCTATTGCCGGATACGATTCGGCGAGCACGAGATCAACGGCTGAGTCTGCGCCCGCTTTTAGATAACAACGACGGCCTTAGTTTGTTTGAACCCCTTGGAGACGTGATCACTACCGGAGCGACGCTGACCAATGTCAATGATTACCGGGCCCTTGTCGTGATGCCATGACTCCTCAGCAAATTATCATGACACAGCCCGATGACTGGCATCTGCATCTGCGAGATGGCGAGATGCTGAGTACGGTGCTGCCGTATACGGCCCGCCAGTTTGCACGGGCCATTGTGATGCCGAATCTGAAGCCGCCCGTCACTACCGTAAAGCAGGCGACAGAATATGCGCAACGTATTCGTGCTGCTCTTGCGCAACGAAGTGCTGAACAAAATATTGCATTTGATCCCTTGATGACCTTATATCTCACTGACCATACATCGGCAGATGAGATTCAGCGTGCGCGCGACAGCGAGGTCGTGCAGGCCTTGAAGCTCTATCCGGCGGGCGCCACCACCAATTCGGAGAGCGGCGTGACCGATCTTAATCACTGCACCAAGGCCCTGGAAGCAATGCAGAAAAATGCAATGGTGTTGTGCGTTCATGGCGAGGTGACCCATCAGGATGTTGATGTGTTTGATCGGGAGGCCGTCTTTATTGACCAGGTATTGATCCCCCTGCGCCACCGTTTTCCTGAGCTGAGAATTGTTTTTGAGCACATTACAACCCGTCAGGCCGCCGATTATGTGCAGTCGGCATCCGGGCCAATTGCTGCGACCATCACGCCACAACATCTGCTGTATAACCGCAACGCTCTTTTCCAGGGCGGAATTCGGCCTCACTACTACTGCCTGCCAGTGCTTAAGCGCGAAGTTCATCGGCAGGCGCTGCTGGCTGCAGCCAGCAGCGGAAGCCCGAAGTTTTTTCTCGGAACAGACAGTGCTCCCCACGAGCGGGCGACTAAAGAGACCGCCTGTGGCTGCGCAGGATGCTTTTCTGCGCCTTACGCTTTAGAACTCTATGCCCAGGCGTTCGCATCAGCGGGTGCCTTAGATCGTCTTGAGGCTTTCGCATCGTTTCATGGGCCAGATTTTTATCGTCTGCCGCGAAACACAAGGAAAATTAAGCTCAGCCGTACGGCGCAGAAGATCTCATCGCCGATTGCTGCCGAAGGCGGGTTTCTGGTGCCGCTGGGATTTGGCGAGCAGCTCGATTGGCGATTTGAGGGCTTTGCCTGAGCCGAGAGGCGTCTATGCTGGGCTCGCCTTGGTGGACTGCGTCTGAGGCCAGTCTCGTTGCGCGGCTGCAGGCCTTGCCGTTTATCGAATTTTTGGAGGCAGTAAATCAGCATGCCAAAGCACATAGCCTGCGCTCTGGCGGACATCAGCCCTTGCATTTTGTGCCGCAGCGTGAACTGCCGATCGAGCAGAACTATGAGGCCTGGATTTTTCAAACCGGCAGCGTGCCGACCCGCGATCTAGCCCATGATCGTTTGAATGCCATGATGTGGTTGCTTTACCCGCAAACCAAGGCGGCTCTGAATCGACTCCAGGCAGATGAAATTTCACGGCGCGGAGTGCAGGCAGCGCGCGGATCAGCCCGGGACGCTGCAACGCTCTGGGATGAGAATCTTTTAATTCTGGTTTGTTTTGATCATGCCGATCACCTGGCGGCTTTATTGAAGGCCCATGATTGGACTGAGCTTTTTCTGACCTATCGCCATCGCTGGGCGGGCGTATGGCATCCACGAATTTTTGGACACGCACTCGCAGAGAAGTTAATGCGCCCGTATAAGTCAATCAGCGCACATTGTCGGCTTCTGGACTGCGCCTCGTTGGCTCCGGAAGCGATTGATAATGGCCTCGCGACGCTCATTTCGGACCGTCTCGGCCCTGGAGATTTTTATCCGTTGCCTGTGATGGGACTGCCAGGCTGGCACCCCGAGAATTTTCAGCCGGCGTTTTATGAAGACCGCTCGGTCTTTCGTCCCCCAAGACGCTGAATATCCTGCGGATGGCGAATCAATTCGAGTAGCCCATCAAAGTCGATGGGCTTGCTGAGATGAAGATCAATCCCGGCAGCTAAGGAGGCGCTGATATCTTCGGAAAACGCATGTCCAGAGATCGCGATCAAAAGGCATTGCTGGCTGGGGCCATGGACTGCGCGAATGTGTTGGGCAGCCTCTCGGCCGGAAATGCCCGGAAGATCGATATCCATCAGGATGCAGTCATACGCCATGGAACGGCTTTTCTCGATGGCCTCTTCGCCGCAGGCCGCAGCGTCAGCCTGCAGGCCATGATGCGAAAGCCAGCGCACAAGAATTTCCCGATTCATTGCAACATCATCGACAACAAGAATTTTTCGTTGGCCGTTTAAGATGGCTGCAGATTCGTCAGATGGCTGGGCTGCCGTCATCTCTGGCGCAGTCGCCGTCGTGGCCGAGAACTGAATGGTGAAGCAGCTGCCCTCGCCGGGCGCTGAGCGCAGCACCAAGCGTCCACCGATTGCCTCCAAAAGACTGCGGGCCAGCGTCAGGCCCAGGCCGCTGCCACCGTAGCGTTGTGCGATCGATGCACCGGCCTGCTGGAAGCGGCCAAAAACAATTTCTTGCTGATCTTGCGTAAGACCAATGCCGGTATCTTCAACCTCAATCAGTACGTCAACGGTTTGATGTTGAATTGCATTGCCTGGCGGAATAAGTCGGCTGCGTAATTCAACACGGCCTTGGGCGGTGAATTTGATCGCGTTCGAGATGAGATTTTTAAGAATTTGACTCAAGCGTAAAGGATCGATACAGATATAGAGATCATCTGGAATTTCCTGTCGCAGGTCTAGCCGTAATCCTTTTTGTTCGGCAATCCCGCGAAAAAGCGCGATATTTTGTTCAATCAAGCGCGTCAGTCGTATCGGTGCTGAGTCAAATCGTAGCCGGCCCTCTTCGATTGCAGAAAAATCAATTAAATCGGAGAGTAGGGCATTTAGCTCCTTACCGCACTGGGTAAGTGACTCGAGATCGGCCCGGTCTTGGGCAGTCGGGCTGCGCTGCTTCATCAGCTCCACCAGACCAACCATGCCATTTAACGGTGTTCGAATTTCGTGGCTCATGTCGGCAATAAACCGTGATTTATTTTGATCGGCTGTCCGCTGGGCCTCAAGAGAGCGAATCATTTGATTGGTCATCTGGGTCAGCATTTGAAATTCGCGTGGTGGATTGTGGCCTGGCGTTAGGCTGCCGCCCTCTCGAGAAACTTTTTCAATCTCGCTGGCCATCTGCTCCATGGGCCCGAGGGTTTTATTGAGCAACAAAGCCAGTGCGGCCAGAAACATCAGCCCTGTGAGGGCCAAGGCGACCCAGATGCCCGTCACGACTGGCGCGATCTCTGCATTGACTTCCTCATCCGGCAGGCTGATGAGGGTGATCCATCCCAGCTGATGGTGGCTACCGTAGCCAGGGTTACGAACATAGCCCACCAAATAATGGCGGCCATCGGGCCACTGCTCTCGAAGCCATCCTTGTTTGCCAGCACGGGCCTGCTGCACACTTTGCAGGTGGGAGTATTCTCCCGCGTGGACCGCGGGGGCCATGAGCCGGGTGGTTCCATCCCCACCAAGAACAATAATTTCTGCATGAAGATGCTTGGGAATCGACTGCAAAAAGCGTTTGTGTTGGGCTAAAAGCCAGTCCCAACTCAGGTGGGCACCCAGTACGCCCAAGGTTCGGCCCGAAGCATCTCGAACGGGGGTCGCAAGATCAATAAATCGCCACGGACCACCCGAAGGATTTTGTCCAAGAAGGTCTGCGAGCAGCACGGCCTCGTGCAGATCGACTGTTGTTGGACGCGCTAAACCTTGTTGAAACCAGTCACGATCGGCCACATTTTTTCCAACTAGCATGCCCTGATTCGCAGACCGGATCGTTCCCGTTCGGTCTGCGAATCCAATCCAGGTGTACTCGGGAACATGCTGCTGAATCGTATTGATCCAGAGCTCGAGGAGATCGGGCCGCTCGTGCAGGCGAAGGGCAGGCAGCAAAGCGGCCCGCGATCGCAGGTCATCGAGTCGCTGGCCGATGGTTGTGTCAATGATTTCAGCGATTGCCTGGGCCTGCGCCGCGAGTTTCTGTCCTTCGCTATCCGAGATCGTGCTGCGTGCGGAATGCATCATGGCCCAGCCTAGCGCAATCAGCGCCGCGATCAGTGGCAGCAAAATAAGCAGCAATAGCGTGGTGCGCAGCGGCCGGCCCGGGCCCCGCGTTCCCCAGATCCATCGCGCAATGTGGGGATCTTTAATGTCCATGTTACTTATTTCTATGTTCTATAGTAAAAATAGCACTCGACCACATTGAGGGCAATTGGCTATGATCGGGTTGGGAAGTAAGTCGGGCGGCCGCTGCCGTGTACATCACGGGAGAGGAAGGTCCGGACTCCTTAGGGAAGGGTGACGGCTAACGGCCGTACGCAGCAAGCGATCGCGAGGTCGCCCAAGGCGAGGAATAGGGCCACAGAGACGAGTAAGCGCGGGCAACCGCGCGGATGTGAAACGCGGCAACCTCCACCCGGAGCAACACCAAATAGGCGCATGCCCGGCTTTGCCGGAAAGGATGTCCCGTCCGATGTGCGCGGGTAGGTGGCTTGAGCCTGCTGGTAACGGCA
>CAYXRY010000040.1:0-8762 GCA_964467545.1 uncultured Bordetella sp.
GCACCCGTCATGGCCTTGCCACGGCGGCCGTTATCCAGAAGCGAATCCACGGCCTCCTGCAGCATGCGCTTTTCGTTGCGCACGATGATGTCGGGTGCCTTCAGCTCCAGAAGACGACGCAGACGGTTATTACGGTTGATCACGCGGCGATACAGATCATTGAGATCCGATGTCGCAAACCGGCCGCCATCCAGGGGTACCAGGGGGCGAAGCTCGGGTGGCAATACGGGCAGCACCTCGAGAATCATCCACTCGGGCTTCACGCCCGACTTATCAAAGCCCTCCAGAACCTTTAAGCGCTTTGCAATTTTCTTGATCTTGGCCTCAGACGAGGTCTCAGCAAGCTCCGAGCGCAGCCTCTCGATCTCGTTTTTCAGATCAATCTCACGCAGCAGCTCACGGATGCCTTCTGCGCCCATCATGGCCACAAAGCCATCGCCGTATTGCTCTTGCTTGGCGAGGTAATCATCTTCGGTCATGATCTGGCCGCGCTTCAGCGGCGTGACATCGGGATGAATGACCACGTAGGCCTCGAAATACAGCACCCGCTCGATATCCCGCAGGGTCATATCCAGCACCATGCCCAGACGCGAGGGCAGTGACTTCAAGAACCAGATGTGGGCCACGGGACTGGCCAAATCGATATGGCCCATCCGCTCACGGCGGACCTTGGTCAGGGTGACCTCGACGCCGCACTTCTCACAAATCACGCCGCGATGCTTTAGGCGCTTGTATTTGCCGCACAGGCATTCATAGTCTTTTACCGGGCCAAAAATCTTGGCGCAGAAAAGGCCATCCCGCTCAGGCTTGAATGTACGGTAGTTGATCGTCTCCGGTTTTTTGACTTCGCCATACGACCAGGAGCGAATCTTCTCCGGCGATGCAAGGCCAATTTTGATCTTGTCAAAAACCTGGTCCTGCTGAACCTGCTTGAATAAGTCGAGTAGTGCCTTCATGGATCTACCTCAATAAGTGTGTTCTCGTGAGCTTGCGCCCATATCCTTTGCGTTCCGAGTGCCGGCCAATCAGCTGCGCTCCAGGTCGATGTCAATGCCCAGCGAACGAATCTCCTTGACCAGCACATTGAACGACTCGGGCATGCCCGCATCAATGGTGTGCTCGCCTTTGACCAAGTTCTCGTAGACCTTGGTACGTCCGCTGACGTCATCGGATTTGACTGTGAGCATTTCCTGCAGCACATAGGAAGCGCCATAGGCTTCCAGGGCCCAGACCTCCATCTCACCGAAACGCTGGCCGCCGAACTGGGCCTTTCCGCCCAAGGGCTGCTGAGTCACCAGCGAGTAAGGGCCCGTCGAACGCGCGTGCATCTTGTCATCCACCAAGTGATGGAGCTTGAGCATGTGCATGTACCCCACGGTGGTCTTGCGATCAAAAGGCTCGCCCGTGCGGCCATCCAAGAGCTGCACCTGGGTGCGGGTCTCGGTCAGGCCGATACGCTTGGCGATCTCTGCGGGATAGGCCAGCTCGAGCATGTTGTGGATTTCCTTTTCCGCCGCACCATCGAACACTGGTGTTGCAAAAGGAACGCCATCGGTCAGATTCGAGGCCAACTCAAGCACCTCTTTGTCTGCCAAATGCTTGAGGTCCTCGGGGTGTCCGCTACTGTTATAGACCTTTTCCAGATATTTACGGACCTCGTTGGCAGACGCCTGCGCCTCGAGCATGTCGCCAATACGCTGGCCGATGCCTTTGGCGGCCCAGCCCAGATGGGTCTCCAGGATCTGGCCCACATTCATCCGCGAGGGAACGCCCAGAGGATTTAAGACGATGTCCACCGGACGGCCATCTGCCATGTAGGGCATGTCTTCCACCGGAACAATCCGCGAAACTACGCCCTTGTTGCCATGGCGGCCCGCCATCTTGTCACCCGGCTGCAGGCGGCGCTTCACAGCCAAGTAGACCTTGACCATTTTGAGCACGCCCGGCAGCAGCTCGTCGCCCTGGGTTAGCTTTTTATGCTTTTCCTCAAAGGCCAAATCGAACTGATGACGCTTGGACTCGATCGACTCTTTCAGGCTTTCCAGCTGCTTGGCGGCTGACTCATCCGATAAACGAAGTTCAAACCACTGATACCGATCGAGATCAGCCAGATACTCAGACGTAATGGCTGAACCCTTGGCGATCTTTTTCGGTCCGCCATTGGCGGCCTTACCAATCAGTAGTTTTTCTATTCGCTGGAAGGTATCGGTCTCCACAATGCGCAGCTGATCGTTCAGGTCAAGCCTAAAGCGTCGCAGTTCATCATCAATGATCTGCTGGGCACGCTTGTCGCGGGCAATGCCCTCACGGGTGAAGACTTGTACGTCGATCACTGTTCCGCTCATGCCTGATGGCACCCGCAGTGAGGTATCTTTCACATCCGAGGCCTTCTCGCCAAAGATCGCGCGGAGGAGTTTTTCCTCTGGGGTAAGCTGAGTCTCGCCCTTGGGCGTGACCTTGCCCACCAGCACATCGCCGGCCTGCACCTCGGCACCCACATACACGATGCCCGACTCATCCAGACGGCCCAGCTGGCCCTCGGAGAGATTCGAAATGTCGCGGGTAATTTCCTCAGGGCCGAGCTTGGTATCTCGGGCGAGGATCGATAACTCCTCGATGTGGACCGAGGTATATCGATCATCGGATACCACACGCTCGGAGATGAGAATCGAGTCCTCAAAGTTATATCCATTCCAGGGCATGAAGGCCACCAGCATGTTCTGACCCAGCGCCAGCTCGCCGATATCGGTTGAGGCGCCATCGGCAATCACGTCACCACGGGCCACGACATCACCACGCCGAACGATTGGCCGCTGGTTGATATTCGTGTTCTGGTTGGAGCGGGTGTACTTCTGAAGGTTGTAAATATCGACACCCGATTCGCCTGACTTGGTTTCGTTGTCGTTGACACGAATCACCACGCGCCGCGAATCGACATAGTCGACCAGGCCGCCACGGCGGGCTTGGACCACGGTGCCGGAATCCACTGCACAGGTCCGTTCGATGCCAGTGCCCACCAAGGGCTTCTGAGGACGCAAGCAAGGCACGGCCTGGCGCTGCATATTGGAGCCCATCAGCGCGCGGTTCGCATCGTCATGCTCAAGGAAGGGAATCAGCGAGGCAGCTACCGACACAATCTGTGAGGGCGCAACATCCATGTATTCCACCTTCTCGACGGTCGACAGCGTGGTCTCGCCATTGACGCGGACCGAGATGAGGTCACCGGTCAGCTTGCCTTTGCCATCAATCTCGGCATTGGCCTGGGCAATCACATAGCGGCCCTCTTCAATCGCCGAAAGATATTCAATCTTGTCGGTGACCTTGCCGTCTTCCACCTTGCGATAGGGCGTCTCGAGGAATCCGTATTCGTTCAGACGTGCGTACAGCGCCAGCGAATTGATCAGGCCAATGTTCGGACCCTCAGGTGTCTCGATCGGGCAGACGCGGCCATAGTGGGTGGGATGTACATCGCGGACCTCAAATCCCGCACGCTCACGTGTCAGTCCGCCAGGGCCGAGTGCCGATACGCGACGCTTGTGGGTGATTTCGGAAAGCGGGTTGGTCTGATCCATAAACTGCGAGAGTTGCGATGAACCAAAAAACTCACGGATTGCAGCGGTAATCGGCTTGCTGTTGATCAAATCATAGGGCTGAAGATTATCGGCCTCAGCCTGACCCAGGCGCTCACGCACCGCCCGCTCCACCCGCACGAGGCCCGAGCGAAACTGGTTTTCAGCCAGCTCACCGACGCAACGCACGCGACGATTGCCAAGGTGATCGATGTCATCAATCTCACCCCGGCCATTGCGCAGGGAGACCAGCAGCTTGATGGTGTCGAGAATATCCTCATTGGTCAGCGTCATTGGACCAATGACCTCTTCGCGGCCCAGGCGGCGGTTAAATTTCATGCGGCCGACTGCCGAAAGATCGTAAGAGTCTTCGTTAAAAAAGAGCCGATCAAAAAGCATCTGAACAGCATCTTCGGTGGGCGGCTCACCGGGGCGCATCATGCGATAGATCGCCACTCTGGCCGTGATCTGATCCGGGGTCTCATCCATGCGCAGCGTGGATGACATATAGGGACCATGATCCAGATCATTGGTGTAGAGGGTCTTGAATTCGCGGATCTTTGCGCCGCGCATCTTGGCAAGCAGCTCGTCAGTGATCTCCTCATTGGCCTTGCCGATAATTTCGCCGGTCTCGGGATCGACCACGGCATGAGCAAGGACTCGGCCCAGCAGGTAATCATCCGGAACACTGATCCGCTTCAGGCCCGCCTTTTCGATGTCACGAATGTGCTTGGCGTTGATCCGCTTATCGCGGCCGACGATGACATTACCGTTTTTGTCCGAAATATCGAATCGGGCCTGCTCGCCGCGCAGACGATCGGCGACCAGATCCATTTGGGCGCCTTCCGGATGCAGCGAGAAATGATCGAAGTCGAAAAAGTGGGCCAGGATCTGCTCGACATTTAAGCCAATTGCTTTCAGCAGAATGGTGACCGGCATCTTGCGCCGACGGTCGACACGGAAATAAAGAATATCTTTCGGATCGAATTCAAAATCGAGCCAGGAGCCACGGTAAGGAATGACCCGAGCCGAGAAGAGCAGTTTGCCCGAGGAGTGGGTCTTGCCGCGATCATGTTCAAAAAACACACCTGGCGAGCGATGCAGCTGGCTAACGATCACCCGCTCAGTACCGTTGATCACAAACGAGCCGTTGTCGGTCATGAGCGGGATGTTGCCCATGAAGACTTCTTTTTCACGAATTTCTTTGACGGTCGGCTTGGCAGCCTCACGGTCATAAATCTTTAATCGCACCTGAGCGCGAATCGGGGCCTCGAAGGTCTGGCCACGTAGCTGACACTCGCGAACATCAAAGGCGGGAACACCCAGCGTGTAATACAGAAACTCAAGCTCGGCCATCCCATTGTGGCTCTTGATGGGAAAGATGGATTGAAAAGCAGCCTGCAGGCCCTGGTTCTTGCGGGTCGCCGGAACAATTTCTTCTTGCAAAAAAGCACGGTAGGAAGCCAGCTGGGTCGCCAGAAGATAGGGGATCTCCAGTACGGGCTTACGTTTGGCAAAGCTCTTACGAATACGTTTTTTCTCGGTGAAGTTATAGGCCATCACGGCTCCTGTTGAGAAACGCTCAAAAAATTCGACCTGACTACCACAGCCCACTGCACTGCTTACCATTCCGAGCTATGCGATGGCGACGCGGACCACATCTTGTGTGCATCGCCATGGCATAGCCCGCACTCCCGAAGGCCACATCGAACGGCGTGGCCTTCGAGAATGCGCAGGTCGATTACTTCAGCTCGACCTTGGCACCGGCCTCTTCAAGCTGCTTTTTCAGCGCCTCAGCGTCGGCCTTGTTGATGCCTTCCTTGACGGGTTTCGGCGCACCATCAACGAGATCCTTGGCTTCTTTCAGACCCAGTCCAGTGGCAGCACGCACCACCTTAATGACTTCAACCTTCTTATCGCCTGCGGCAGCCAGCACCACGGTGAAATCGGTCTTCTCTTCGGCGGCCGGAGCGGCAGCGCCACCACCTGCGGCCGGGGCAGCAACTGCGACTGCTGCGGCGGCAGCTGACACGCCAAATTTTTCTTCCATGGCCTTGATGAGCTCGGAGAGCTCCAGCACGGTCATGGCGCCAATTGCGTCCAATACTTGATCTTTACTCATGTTCTTGCTCCAAAAATTTTCTGTTCAGTTGGTTTGAATCCGATTGCCTTGATGATCAGGCCGATTGCTGTTCGCGCTGATCGCGCAACGCAGCTACCGTTCGAACAAACTTCGACGGGATCTCGTTGGCGGTTCGCACAAACTTGGCGATCGGGGCCTGCATCGTGCCGAGCAATGTCGCGAGCAACTCGTCACGCGAAGGCATTGCCGCCAGCGCTTTCACGCCAGTTGCATCCATCACGTAATTCGGCATCGCGCCCGCTTTGATGACGAGAACCTCATTGCCTTTGGCAAAGTCTTGCATGACCTTTGCCGCAGCAACAGGGTCTTTCGAAATACCATAGATCAGCGGGCCTGACATCTTGTCGGCCAGCGGCTCAAACGGTGTTCCTGCAACGGAACGGCGGACCAGAGTGTTTTTCAACACCCGCAGGTACACGCCGGCATTGCGCGCCTTCTTGCGGAGATCGGTGATGTTGGCCACATCAAGACCACGGTACTCCGCCAAGATGATGGACTGGGCCTGGGCCACCTGGGCCGAGACTTCATCAATCACCGCGGCTTTTGCTTCGCGGTTTAGTGCCACATTTCACTCCTTCTCAATGTTTCGTATTCCTTACGGAATTTGAAACGGTTGAAACCGGCGAGACCAGAATTCTTCGATGAATCACAACCACTCTGAACATCGACTTCTTTCGGGATCGCCATCTGCGTTGGGTGCCGCCTCAAGAGGCTGCGATTAAGTGCCCACCAAAACATCGAACACCCCAACGGTCTTTGACAACCTGCAGACTCCGGTCGGATGCCCCGGGGCCTGCAGCCCAAAGTCTTTTTATTGCGCAGGCATGATGCTCGCCTGATCGACACGGATGCCCGGGCCCATCGTGGTCGAGATCGCCACCTTGCGCAGATACACTCCTTTTGATGACTGAGGCTTAGCCCGGTTCAGCGCATCAATCAGCGCCGCCAGATTCGTTTTCAATGCATCGACCTCAAACGACGCCTGGCCAATTGAGCAATGCACGATGCCAGCCTTGTCGGTGCGGTATTGCACCTGGCCCGCCTTGGCGTTTTTCACTGCCTGGGCAACATCCGCCGAGACGGTGCCGACCTTGGGATTGGGCATAAGTCCCCGGGGCCCAAGAATTTGGCCAAGCGTTCCCACGATCCGCATGGTGTCGGGCGATGCGATCAGCACATCAAAATCGATAGTGCCGCCTTTGATGCGATCGGCGAGATCATCCATGCCGACGATGTCAGCCCCGGCGGCCTTGGCCTGCTCGGCCTTTTCGCCCTGCGCAAACACCGCGATACGCTTGGTCTTGCCAGTGCCGGCAGGCAACACGATGGAGCCGCGGACCAGCTGATCTGATTTTTTCGCGTCAATACCCAGCTGGACAGCAACATCAACTGATTCTTTAAATTTCGCAGTGGCGCATGCCTTGGCAAGCTCGAGGGCTTCCTGGGCGGTATAAAGCTTGGCCCGGTCGACCTTGGATCGGGCGGCTGCATAACGCTTGGAGCCGGGAATCTTCGTGGGTTTTGTCTGGCTCATGACAATCAAACTCCTTCAACGGTTACGCCCATGCTGCGGGCACTACCGGCAATCGTTCGAACGGCAGCGTCAAGATCTGCAGCCGTCAGGTCAGGCATTTTGCTTTTTGCAATCTCTTCGGCCTGGGCACGGGTAATCTTTCCGACCTTATCGGAATGGGGCTTCGGAGAGCCTTTGTCGAGCTTGGCCGCCTTCTTGATCAACACCGTTGCGGGCGGTGTCTTCATGATGAAGGTGAAGGTCTTGTCGGCAAATGCCGTGATCACCACCGGAATCGGCAGGCCAGGCTCCATGCCCTGGGTCTGGGCATTGAAGGCCTTGCAGAATTCCATAATGTTCAATCCACGCTGACCGAGCGCGGGACCAATCGGTGGAGAGGGATTGGCCTTGCCTGCAGGCACCTGCAGCTTGATATAACCAACAATCTTCTTTGCCATAAGGGCTCCTTAGTGAGTTCAATCGCGGCCGCCTTCAGCGAACGCTCCTCGGTTTACTGCTGCACCAACAACATCGACTACCCAATCAATCAGAGCTTTTCGACCTGACCAAATTCCAGCTCCACTGGTGTGGCCCGGCCAAAGATGGTGACCGACACCCGCAGACGATTCTTCTCGTAGTTCACTTCTTCAACGCTGCCGTTAAAGTCCGTGAAGGGACCTTCTTTGACACGGACCACTTCGCCAACTTCGAAGAGGACCTTGGGACGAGGCTTCTCGACGCCCTCTTGCATCTGGGCCATGATCTTGTCGACCTCGGCCTGCGAGATCGGCGTGGGCTTACTGCCCGAGCCACCAACAAAGCCGGTGACCTTATTGGTGTTTTTCACCAGGTGCCAGGTCTCGTCGTTCATTTCCATCTCAACCAGCACGTAGCCGGGAAAAAAGCGACGCTCAGAGATGGCCTTCTGGCCCCCTCGGACCTCGACCACTTCTTCCACAGGCACAAGAATCTGTCCGAAAAAGTCCTGCATGCCGGCCCGGTCAATCCGCTCCTGGATGGCCTTGGCAACACTCTTCTCCATGCCCGAAAAGGCATGAACCACATACCAACGCTTTGCGGCCATTAACGCTTCCATCCCAACAAGAGGTCGTAGAGGACCCACTCCAGTAACTTATCGGCGATCCATAAAAAAATCGCCATCACCAGCACAAAAGCAAACACGATCAGTGTCGTCTGAATTGTTTCTTTTCGTGTGGGCCAGACAACTTTACGAGTCTCATCAATCGCATGCTGCGAAAAACCAATGAATCGTCGGCCGGACTGCGATAACAGCGCCACGATCAGACCCACCACAATACCCGCGATCAGCGCGCCCGCCCGAAACCACACCGAGGCTTCGGCCAGCGCATGAAAGCCAACGATTCCCGCCAACAGGGCGAGCACCGCCCCGACCAACATGGCCTTATCAATTGCTCCCGATGACTGAACCTGATCAAGCTGCGACATGATGTCTTTCTGCGTTGGTGGCAGGGGCAGAGGGAATCGAACCCCCAACCTTCGGTTTTGGAGACCGACG
>CAYXRY010000041.1:0-8728 GCA_964467545.1 uncultured Bordetella sp.
AATCGAACCACCGACACAAGGATTTTCAGTCCTCTGCTCTACCAACTGAGCTACCGAGCCAGCCGGGCGCGAAACCGAGAGCGCCACAAGGAGGCAAAAGTATAGCCGATCGAGGCGTGCGACTTGCCAGCCCGGGCCCTCTCGGGCGATCCTCTCGGATCTATGAGTCCATTCACTTCGCCCCATTCAGGATCATCCGTATTCTCTGCCGCAGTCGTAGGCGGCGGCGTGATGGGCGCTCTCTCGGCACTTACTGCGGCACAGCTAGGAATGCGAGTGCTGTGGTTTGGGCCCACGGAGTCCGATCGAATCGATGGGGCGCAGGCGCGTAACTACGCCCTTTCGCCATCCTCGGTGGATTTGCTTAAGCGACTGGGCGTCTGGCCCGCACTCGAGGAACTCAGCTGCAAGGTGACTCGGATGGAGGTTTTTTCCGGATCAACGCGAGTGGATCTGACAGCCTCAGACTCCGGATCGGAATTTCTTGCGGCGATGGTGACCCACGGACACCTACTTAGCGCTCTAGAGCAGGCGGTGCAATTCTGCGCACCAATCACGCGCATCGAGGGGCGGCCCAGTAGCCTTTCTTTTTTTGCTGATCATGCCCAGCTTTCCCTAGGAGAAAGCGTGTTTGAGGCGCGACTCGTTTTGGGTGCAGACGGCGCCCGCTCTTGGGTCAGGAACCAGGCGGGCCTGCTGTGGGGCCAGCGAGACTATGAGCAATGTGCGATTGTGGCCACATTCCGAACCGAGTTTCCTCACGGCGGTGTCGCCGCGCAGTGGTTTGATCATGGCGACATTCTTGCGCTTTTGCCGCTTGCAGATCCGCATCGGGTCTCGATGGTGTGGTCACGCTCGCCCATGGATTCAAACGCGCTCGCTCTCGCGGCAGATGGCATGGCCCAGCAGGTCACGGATCGGACCAGCCAGCGCTTTGGATGCCTTAAACTTGAGGGGACGCTCACTGCAGCGCCCCTTCGCATGTTGCTGACGGACCAACTCACTGCCATGCGTGTGGCCCTGGTGGGAGACGCTGCCCATACCGTTCATCCTCTGGCCGGTTACGGACTGAACCTCGGCATACAAGATTTGCTGTGTCTTGAATCAATTTGGAAGCGCCATCGCGCTGACCCTGGAAGTCGTATCGCGCTTCAGGCCTTCGGCAAACAGCGCGCCCCGCAGTTAAAGCGCATCCAATGGGGCCTCGATCTCTTGCAGCGATCGGTGGTTCAGACCCATCCTACTTGGCAGCGTGCCCGAGAGATCGGGATGCGAGTAGTTGCCCACACCGGATTATTGCGTCAGCTATTGATCAAACAGGCGCTCGGCCCTCACTAAGGAATACACCATGTTGAAATCAATCAATCTGTCGGGCCCCCTTCGCGGCGTGATCTCGCGGTGGATGCTTGCGGCTGGCCTGCTGTCCATCCTCGGCACCATGCCGCTCGCGTCGGCGCTCGCTCAAGAACGGGCCAGCCCCGCAGTGGAAGCGGCCGTGAAAGGCGCAGTCGAGACCTGGTTAAAGGGCCGCTTCAAAGTCGACAGCGTCAGCCGGACTGCAATGCCCGGCATAGCGGAGGTTCGAATTGGTACCGATCTGATCTATGTGGATGAGAAAGGCCAGTTCGCGATTGTTGAGGGCCAGATGGTAAACCTCAAAACGGGAGAAAACCTTACCGCCGCTCGGCTAGAAGAGATCAATCGAGTTGATTTTGCAAAGCTGCCCAAAGATCTTGCATTGAAGACAGTCCGCGGCAACGGCAAACGTACGTTGGCCGTCTTCGAAGACCCCTACTGCAGTTTTTGTCGGACTTATCGCAAAACACTGACTGAGTTAAACAACGTCACCATCTACACCTACTTCTATCCAACGCTGCGCGCCGAGTCGGAGACCATTTCACGAAATGCCTGGTGTGCGAAAAATCGAGAAGAGGCATGGAATGATTGGATGCTCTTTGGAAAAGAGCCGCCCAAAGCCGCAGCAGATTGCAAGTTTGCGACAGCCAAGCTCGTTGAGCTGGGCCGCAGCCTGGGAGTGTCGGGCACGCCAACCACCTTTTTAGGCGATGGCCGTCGGCTTACCGGCGCCATCAGCCGGGACCGGCTCGAGCAGTTATTCGCCGATTCAAAATGAAGCGCAGGATTTTTTTAAACACTTATTTCGGAAGCAGCACAAACATTTTGCCGTCGGCTCGCATTCGTCCGGCAACTTCGCCGGCCTCTGGGCCCGTGCCGAAAAAGATATCGCCACGATGGGCTCCCAGCACTGCGCTGCCGGTGTCTTGCGCAATCATGAGTCGCTGAAACAAAAGCCCCGGATCCCGTGGCGGCGCCCCGGGCTTGGGCACCCGAGTTGAGAGATACACCACGCTGCCCGGGGTGATAAAGCGCGGATCAATCGCTAGCGATCGTCCAGCGGTCAGCGGAAGTCCCATGGATCCCAGAGGACCCTGCGCACTTGGCAATGCAGTGATTTCTCGAAAAAACACCACGCTAGGATTTTGGTGCAGGACTTCGTCGCGACGATGGGGATTGGCTGCAACCCACGCCTTGATACTTTGCATCGAGGCGTCGTTGGGCTTGAGCTCGCCTTTATCGATAAGGTAGCGCCCAATGGAGCGGTATGGATAACCGTTTTGCTCGGCGTAGCCCACCCGTACCGTTTCGCCGGTGGGCAGCTGGACTCGGCCCGAGCCCTGAACTTGCAGGAAGAAGGCCTCTACCGGATCGTCGACCCAAAGAAGCTCTTCGCCCACCAAGAGGCCCTTGCGTTCGATTTCGGCCCGAGTGGGATACGGCACCACGCGATTGCCTTCAAGCCGACCCCGCAGCCTAAGCGATTTGATCTCGGGATAAATCGAGGAGAGATCCACGTTGACCAAGTCTTTCGGTGTTCGATACAGCGGAATCTGAAAGGGGCCGCCGCGGGTCCGAGATCCTTTGAGTAGCGGCTCGTAATATCCGGTCATCAATCCGGTGCGACTGCCTTTCGTGTCCGACAGTTCGTGCGGCACAAACTGCGACTCTATGAATTGCCGTAGGGCAGAGGCGTCTGCAGCGTTGATCTGTTCGACCTCCCGGCAAAGCCGGCCCCAGGCGGCCACTTTGGCCCGCATCGCGCTGCAATTGGTATTCAGCGCAGCAGAAAAGCCCTTCAAGTCATCCTCCGGCCAGCCAGGCAACTCGGAAAACGGGATGGGCCGAAGCCGGGCCTCCGATTGCGCAGCCGAGCCCACCGGCAGCAGACATAGGCAAAAAATCCAGAGTGAGAGAATGAACAATCGCGATGGGGGCGCAGTGCGATGCGCCGTACAATCTGTCCAACTTATCCATGACCGTGAATCCATGTGGCTCATCTTTCTGGAAGCCGGTGTCGCACTGGCACTGCTGCTTTTTATCGTCTGGTGGACCATGCGCGGCAAGCGCTGATCTAGAATCAAAACCATGACTGCCTCCACGACTTATCGGATTGCCCCGAGCATCCTTTCCGCAGATTTTGCCCGACTTGGCGAAGAGGTTCGGCACGTTCAGGCTGCTGGCGCTGACTTTATTCATTTTGACGTGATGGATAACCATTACGTCCCCAATCTCACCATTGGACCCATGGTCTGTAAGGCGATTCGGCCTCATGTTCAGATCTCAATTGATGTGCATCTGATGGTTTCGCCGGTGGATGCTCTTGTTGTTGAGTTTGCCAAAGCCGGTGCCGATCTCATTACCTTTCACCCCGAGGCCTCCCCGCATGTCGATCGCACCCTGAGCCTGATTCGTGATCAGGGCTGTAAGGCGGGCCTGGTGCTGAACCCGGGCTCTCCCGTCGAGCATCTTGATTGGGTCATGGAAAAATTAGACATCGTGCTGCTGATGTCAGTGAATCCGGGCTTTGGCGGCCAATCCTTTATTCCCTCAACGCTCGAGAAATGCAAAGCGGTGAGAAAAAAAATTGATCAGCATGTCCGCGAGGGCGGCCAGCCTATCCTGCTCGAGGTCGATGGCGGGATCAAAGTGGACAACGTGGCGACAGTGGCCGCAGCAGGCGCTGATACATTTGTAGCTGGGTCGGCAATATTTGGAGCCCCCGATGCTGATGGCCGCTACCAGGGCGTGTTTTCTCAATTCCGCTCTGCTCTGTCAGCGATTCGGCAGTGACCACCCGGGCTGAATTTAAAGCCCTCGCGGCGCAGGGCTTTAATCGCATTCCGCTGATGCGGATGCTGCAAGCCGATCTCGACACGCCGCTGTCGCTTTATCTAAAGCTTGCCAATCAGCCCAATAGTTTTTTGCTGGAATCCGTCGTGGGCGGAGAACGGTTTGGCCGCTACTCGTTTATTGGCCTGCCTGCCAAAATCCGCATCGAGGCCCGGGATCGACAAATTACTGTTTTTTCCGAAGGCGAGCCGGCCGAATCAAGCCAAGGCGATCCACTGGCCTTCGCCGAGCAGTATTTGGCCCGATTCAAAGTGGCACTCACACCAGAGTTACCGCGTTTTTGCGGCGGCCTCGCAGGCTATTTCGGCTATGACACCGTTCGACACATCGAACCCCGGCTCGCTACTGAGCGCGCAAAACGGAAACCGGATCCGATCGGTGTGCCTGACATTGTTTTATTGCTCACCGAACAGCTTGCAGTGATCGATAATCTGGCCGGGCATTTATATCTTGTGGTGTACGCGGATCCGACGGCCACCGCCATGACCCTGGATCAGTCGTACGACAAGGCGATGGCCGCCTTGGATCAATTGGAATCAAAGCTCGTAGCACCTGTTGTGGCGCCGCGTGCAGAGCGCCTTGATCCGACCGAAGTCACCCGAGATTTCAAAAAAGAAGACTACTTAAAAGCCGCGGCTGCCGCGAAAGAGTACATCGCAGCCGGCGACGTCATGCAGGTCCAGATCGGGCAAGTCTTGCGCAAGCCCTACCAAGGTGCACCGCTCACTCTGTATCGCGCATTGCGCTCCATCAATCCATCGCCCTATATGTATTTTTACGATCTCGGGGATTTTCATGTCATCGGTGCATCACCCGAGATCCTTGTGCGCCAAGATCAGATCAAGATCGATAACGCGCCGCAGACACGAATCACGATCCGTCCGATTGCTGGCACTCGGCCACGCGGAGCCACGGCCGAGCAGGATGCGGCCCTAGAGCAAGAGCTTCGTAGCGATCCAAAAGAGCGTGCCGAGCATGTCATGCTGATTGACTTGGCTCGAAACGATATCGGTCGTATTGCACAAATTGGTTCGGTGAGAGTCACCGAGCAGATGACAGTGGAACGCTATTCTCATGTGATGCATCTCGTTTCAAATGTCGAGGGACTGCTGACGCCTGGCCTGAGCGCGCTCGATGTATTGCGCGCCACTTTTCCAGCAGGGACCCTGTCGGGTGCACCGAAGATTCGAGCGATGGAGCTCATTGATGAGCTTGAGCCCACCAAGCGGGGCTTGTATGGCGGCGCTTGCGGATACCTCTCCTTCACCGGTGAGCTCGATCTTGCGATCACCATTCGCACGGGTGTGCTCAAAGACGGGCTGCTGCACGTGCAAGCAGCCGCTGGCATCGTGGCCGATTCGATTCCCGAAAGTGAGTGGCTCGAGACGGAAAATAAAGCGAGGGCCGTCATCCGTGCCGCTGAACTCGCGGAGCAAGGCCTCGATCCCGCTGCCGTCGTCACACCACAGCGGCTTCGCCCCCGTTAGAAGGTTGTTTGCATGCGCGTGCTCATGATTGATAACTACGACTCATTCACCTTCAATCTGGTGCAGTACTTGGGTGAATTGGGCGCCACGGTGGAAACGATCCGAAATGATGCCGTCTCGGCTGATCAAGTCTTGGGCCGGCCTGCCAGCCAGCGGCCCGACCGAATCGTGATCTCTCCTGGACCCTGCAGTCCGGATCAAGCGGGCATCTCAGTGGAGCTCATCCAGAAGGCCGCCGGCCAAATTCCCGTGCTCGGCGTCTGTCTGGGCCATCAGGCAATCGGGGCAGCCTTCGGCGCCAAGGTAGTGCGGGCCAAGGCCCTCATGCACGGGAAGACCTCCGCCATTGAACACACCGGCCAGGGCGTATTTCGGGGGCTTGCCCGTCCCATGACCGTGATTCGGTATCACTCCCTCGCGGTCAGCCGAGAGGCGCTGCCCCAGGACCTTGTGGTCACGGGCTGGACCGATGACGGGGAAATTATGGGCCTGCAGCACCGACGCCTGGCGGTGCATGGGGTGCAGTTTCATCCCGAATCGATTCTCAGCGACTATGGACATGCACTCTTGAAAAATTTCCTGGATCATCCCGGCATTGACTAACCAACGGTAAATCATCATGGCCTTCACAATTGCTCAAGCCCTCAACCGAGTGGTGGCCCATCAAGATCTCACCCACGAAGAGATGATCGACATCATGCGCGCCATCATGTCGGGCCAGGCATCTCCTGTGCAGACTGCGGGGGTGTTGGCCGCGATGCGAGTCAAAGTAGAGACCACTACCGAGGTCGCTGCCGCCGCAACGGTGATGCGTGAATTTGCGACTCGCGTCCATGTTCAGGCGCCGCATTTGGTGGACATGTGCGGCACCGGCGGTGATGGCGCGCAGTCGTTCAATATCTCAACCACGGCCATGTTTGTAGCAGCAGCAGCCGGCGCCCAGGTTGCCAAGCACGGCGGCCGCTCCGTCTCTTCTTCCACCGGAAGCGCAGACATCCTCGAGAGATTGGGCGCCAATATCCACCTCTCGCCCAGCAAAGTCGCCGAATGTATTCGCGGCTGCGGCATTGGATTTATGTTCGCGCCGGATTATCACCCGGCGATGAAACACATTGCGCCCATTCGCAAAGAACTCGGTGTGCGCACGATTTTCAATATCCTGGGCCCGCTCACCAATCCTGCCGGTGCCGCCCATCAGCTCATGGGCGTGTTTCATCCGGAGCTGGTCTCGATTCAGTCAGAAGTGCTGCGAAAGCTTGGCAGCAATCACGTGCTCGTCGTGCACGCCAAAAGCGGCATGGATGAAATCGCTTTGCATGGTGAGACCATGATCGGAGAGCTGCAGTTTGGCCATGTGCAGCACTACGCCATCACTGCGCAGCAGTTCGGTTTCCCAAATTATTCTGTCCAAGAGTGCGATGCCGCCCTGCGGGCTCTAAGCCCCGAGGAGTCCGAGGCGAAACTGCGTGCGGCACTCAGCAATGAACTCGGGCCCGTGCGCGATATTGTTGGTTTGAATGCAGCGGGTGCGTTGCTTGCCGCCAATGTGGCAGCCGACTGGCAGTCGGCGGTTGACCTCGCCATGCGGACCATTGCTTCGGGGGCTGCGCGAGCCAAACTCGACGAGTTCATCGCCCTGTCTCAGGCCCTGTCTGCCCAAACCTAGATGTCCGACATCTTGCAACGGATTGTCGCGGTCAAGCGCCGTGAGATCGAGGCGGCCCGCCGGCAAGTCTCCGAGGCAGTATTGCAGCAACAGCTATTGGCGCTCGCAGCCGATGCCGTCCACCAGCCCCGGGGGTTTCTCTCAGCCATTGAGGCCAAACACCGAGGGGGCCTGCCAGCGGTGATCAGCGAAGTGAAGCGGGCAAGTCCGAGCAAGGGGGTGATTCGAGACCCCTACAATCCCGCCGAGATTGCACGGGACTACGAACTGGGCGGTGCCTGCTGCTTGTCAGTACTTACTGACATAGAATTTTTCCAGGGGGATCCTGGGCACCTGCAGGCCGCGAGGGCCGCCTGCGGCCTGCCCGTGCTGCGCAAAGACTTCATGTTGGATCCTTATCAGGTCCTGCAAGCGCGTTATTGGGGGGCTGATTGCATCTTGCTCATCGTGGCGGCCTTATCCGACGCCCAGCTCGGTGAGCTTGAGTCGGCCGCGTTTGCGTTCGGAATGGATGTCTTAATCGAGGTCCATGACCATGACGAACTGGATCGCGCCCTGGCGTACTGCGACTCCGCCTTAATTGGCGTCAATAACCGCGACCTCCGCACCTTCGAGACCCGCCTGGAAACCAGCCTGGAGCTGGCCAGAGCGCTGCCTCCCGGCCGGATTCTGGTCTCTGAGAGCGGCATCCACACGCCAACCGAGGTGTCCATGCTGAAGGCCGCTGGCATTGAGACTTTCCTGGTGGGCGAGGCCTTCATGAGGGCGCCCTCCCCCGGCGCGGCGCTCAAAGCACTGTTTTTTCCAGCCTGATTCCCGCGCCCTGACCCCACCGCTGGGCGGAGTGTTTTGCACACGATGTGTGGAGCCCATTTCATGCGTTTGACATACTCGTTATGGCCAGCCATAATTCCGCTTCTTCGCTGCTTGCGAATGACGCGGTGCAAAAATTCCGGAGTGCCAGCAAGACCAAGGGCCTCTTTTTCCCGCAAATTGGGCAAGCCAAGCGAATCGCTCTTTAACAATGAACAGCCGATAAGTGTGGGCACTGAGGTAACAGCGCACAGCATGTTTTTGAACTCACGTGACAAAACATTGCTGAATGCTCAAAAACTTAGTGCTCACAAAAATATACGTGTGTATTTGTCTGTCAAGAGAAATACCTCGTAATTTTTTTGAGTAAAGAAATATTGCGTCAGAAGTATTTATTTGACGCCACGAGATTGAACTGAAGAGTTTGATCCTGGCTCAGATTGAACGCTGGCGGCATGCCTTACACATGCAAGTCGAACGGCAGCACGGGAGCTTGCTCCTGGTGGCGAGTGGCGAACGGGTGAGTAATACATCGGAACGTACCCAGTAGTGG
>CAYXRY010000042.1:0-8289 GCA_964467545.1 uncultured Bordetella sp.
TGTCGGCGAGCATTGAGCAGGCCGAAAGCCTTGGCGCGCTCAAGCTCTGCTCCCAAGAAGTGCTGCGCTTAGCCCGCAGGCTTTTGGCCCAGGGGGTTGCCGCGACCTCGCTTGCCCGCTTGGTGAGCCATTTAAACGATAGCCTCACTCGAAGAGTGATTCAGTTGACTGAGGCTCAAATGAGAGATCAGTTGGGCCCGCTGCCGCCGTGGGCCTGGCTGGCACTGGGCTCTGAGGGCCGAGAAGAGCAAACGGTTGCCACTGATCAAGATAACGCCATTATTTTTGAAGCGGATGGCCCAGCTTTTCGCAGCCGATTCATGAAGCTTGCAGCCGCAATCAACCAGGGGTTGGCGGACGTCGGCTTTCCGCTGTGCAAAGGCGGCGTTATGGCCATGAATGAGAAGTGGTGCAAAAGCGTGACGGAATGGCGCGACAGCCTCAGTGCGTGGATGCGTTCGCCGCAGCCGGAGGCCCTGCTAGATGCAAATATCTTTCTTGATTTCCGCGGCCTTTATGGCGAAGTGCAGCTCGCAGACACATTGCGCAAGTGGCTATCGGATCAGGTGGAAAGCCATCAGCTTTTCCTGCGCTCACTTGCCCAGGACGCGATGCGCGATGGGGTTGAGAGCCTTACGCGTAACGGCGTCCGCGTGAGCCTGGCCCGAGCACTGCGCAAGCGCGGTTATCGGGCCCACTGGCTTGCGCCCGCTCAGCTAGAGATGAAGCGAGGTGCGACCGCGCCCGTAGTTTATTTCGCGCGGGTGCTGGCACTCGCCAAGGGCATTTCCCAGACCTCAACCGATGAGCGACTACAAGCCTTAGTTGAGCGGCAGTCGATGAGCGCATCGGAATCACAGCAGATGCGGGATGCATTTAATGTATTACAGCGTTATCGGCTGCGCGCGCAGCTGGAGTACGCCAGCCGAGCCGAGCGCGATGCGCAGGCCGAAGTCTCTCCCAACGTATTGCAATTAGACAGCTTGAATTCGCATGAGATCGAGCGGCTCTCCGAGGCCCTCTCGCATTTGGGTGGCCTTCGCGCACGACTGGAAATGGATTTCTTGCGTTAGCTGGTGTTACGCAATAAAAAACCAGGCCCGCAGGCCTGGTTGGAGTTTCGGCCAATTGCTTTCGGCCGGGGTATTCTTCTTCTTGGTGCTTCTTCTGCTTCTTATTTAGTTCGGATCAGCCTTCATTCTAAAGCAGTTGAAAACACAGAATGGTCACTACCGTGGGCGCTGACGCGGCGGCCAGCAGGCCGAGCGGATTAATATTCTCGTCTTCAAACTGACGCCGAAGGATTGCAGCGCCTGCTGGATTGGGCGCGTTGGCAATGATGGTCAGGCCCCCACCGGTGACTGCGCCTGCCACCAGTGCGTATTTAAATTCTTCGCTGAGACCCTCGACGAGCGATCCAAGATAGGTCAGCGCCGCGTTATCAGTAATTGCGGTAAGCGCCGTGGCACCGTAGTAGACCGCAGTGGGACTCATGTTTGAAAGCAGTGGTTGTAGCCACCAGGCCTGCATGCCGCCTAACACTACCAAGCCAGCAAGGAAAAACGCCACCATCAGGCCCTCGCGCAGAATCAGGCGTTCCTGAAATTGCGGGTAGGCAGTTGCGATTCCCATGAACAATAAGAAAATACCGAGAAAGATGGGCGGATGGTGGGCAAAAAGCACCACGCCGGCGATCATCAGCAGGTGCAAGCCGATCATGCTGGCAGGAATGGATTCTTTTCCGGATTCTGCTGCGGCTAGGGCCTCACGGATTTCGCTGTCTGCTTTTTTCAAATAATCACGATAAAGCAAGGTCACTACAGCGCCATTCAAAAATACGGCGATGGCTGACTTCCAGCCGAAGTGGGTCAGCATGTAGACCGTATCCCACTGCCACTTTGCGGCCACCATCAGCACCGGGGGCGCTGCAAAGTGGGTTAGCGTGCCGCCGATTGAGACATTGACAAAGAGCGCGCCAATCGTGGCGTATTTAAAGCTCGTGGGAGTATGGCCGCGAAAGTAGGGCAGCAGCATCAGGGCCGCAAGTGTCATCGCAGCCGGCTCGGTAATAAATGAACCGAGCAGCGGCACCAGGGTGATTAGCAGGAAGTAGCGGGCGGAACTCGCAGGAAGCGGAAGGGCGCGGGCCGCGGCACTGACCAGGCCCCGAGCACTCTCCATGACCGGCCGGCTGGCGGCAATGACCATGATTGCGAAAACGAATAACGGCTCGGTGTAGTTTCGTGTGTCGACGTATTCAACGGCGGGCTGAAAGCCTTCGGAAAACATCATCCAGGCAAACAAAACAATCGACCAGAATCCGAAGACGGCCTCAACCTCACCCAAGAGGTGAAAGACCCCATGATGGTTTGGGTAACGGTGGGCAAGCCGCTCAAAGAGCTTGGCGGAGAAAGTATGGAGTACGGCGATCGCAAAAATCGCTGCAGCAACATATTGTGTCGTTTCGGACATCTGGCTCCCCCCTTAACAATTTTGCGTTCGATCAGGATTTAAACGGATTCCTGTCTCGGCTTACGTTGGCCGATTGTAAACTGGCTGCACTATGCGAATTCAATTTGCCTCAGATCTGCATTTGGAATACCTCAATCGGCGGTTTCCGGATTTCGTACGCGTAGCCCGACTCAGCACTGCAGAGGCAGACCTGCTTATTCTTGCTGGCGATATTCACGTCGACACCCACATGGTGGAAAAGTTCGGCCGCTGGGAGATTCCCGTGCTGTATGTGCCGGGCAATCATGAGTTCTACGACACTGCAATCCATCCGCAAGTGGAAAGAATTCGTCTTGCAGCGCGCGACTCCGCAATGCGGGTGTTGTTTCGGGATGAATGGATCTTTGGGGGTGTGCGTTTTTTGGGTTGCACCTTGTGGACAAACTATCAACTTATGGGCACGGGCGGCCGGCAGCTGGCCGCGATGTTGGCGAGCGAGGCCCGGATTGCTGACCACCGAAAAATTATGGGCATCGATAGGCCCGGCCAAGGGTTTTCCGCCCAGCAGGCCTTTGAGCAGCATCAATGTGATCGCGCCTGGCTCGAGTCCAAGCTCAATGAACCCTTTTCAGGCAAGACCGTGGTGATTACCCATCATGCACCCTCGCGCGGCAGCGTGCATCCGCGATTTCGTGGTGACCCCTGCAATGCGGCCTTTGTTTCGGATTTGGATGAACTGGTGGAGAAGGCCGATATCTGGATTCATGGCCATGTGCATGACAGTTTTGATTACCAGGTCGGCAAGTGCCGCGTGCTGGCTAATCCAGGCAGCTACGCCACCACGATGGGCAAAGTGAAGCTCCCCGAGCAGCTCGAGTACGAGAACCCGCTTTTTGATCCCGCAAAGACTATTACGCTTGCGACCTGATGCGCTGGTGGCTCGAGGGCGGCTGGGGCGATCGCGGGCCGGAGGGCTAAAATGCGGCCTGTAGTTACTGCCCGGATGATGAAATAGGTAGACATACAGGACTTAAAATCCTGGGGCGCAAGCCGTGCCGGTTCGATTCCGGCTCCGGGCACCACTTCAAAAGTCTTCAAAATGGCGCCCTCGGCGCTGCGCAGACCTTAACTTGCCCTCAGGCCTGTCCGTAAGCGTTGCAATGGAGGATTCTCTATGATGTCGCGCGCAGACCGTTTCTCAATTCCGCTTCTCTTAACTCTGGCCATCCTCACGCTCAGCGCAGGGGTGACCAGTGCGGCAGAAGTGAAGCCAGCGGCAGCTCCTGCTCAGACCGCTATGCCTCCGGCACCGCCACCGCCACCCGCGGCTGCAGCCCCCGCCGCCGAGCCAGCGCCCAAAAAAGCCGCGCCCACAAAGCGCGCAGCCAAGCCCAAGGCCGCACCGATGCCGCACTGGAGCTATCACGGCGCAGACGGGCCCGATAACTGGGGCAAATTGCACGCGAGCTACGGGCTATGCGATACCGGCAAGCAGCAGTCCCCAATTGATATCCGCGGCAGCATCGGCGTTGATCTTCCGGAGTTGCGGTTTAACTATGCGCCCTCACGATTCTCGGTCGCCAACAATGGCCACACCCTGGAGGTGGCCTACCCAGCAGGCGGCAGCCTGACCTTTGCAACGAAAACCTATCAGCTCGTGCAATTCCACTTTCATCGGCCAGCCGAGGAAAAGATTGAGGGCAAATCCTTTGAGATGGTGGCCCATCTGGTCCATCGCGACGCCCAAGGGGCGCTGGCAGTCGTGGCGGTACTGATGACTGTGGGCGCAGAGAATCCATTTATTCAGGCGATCTGGAACCATATCCCCTTGGTGGCGGGTCAGGCCATGGCATCGGCTGCCGATGTCAGCATTGACTTGAATCGCTTTATGCCCAAAGAGCGCCAGCTCTATAACTATATGGGCTCGTTGACTACACCCCCTTGTTCAGAGGGTGTCCAGTGGTTTGTATTCAAGGAGCCGGTTGAGGTCTCGCCCGAGCAGCTGCGAACCTTCGCCCGGCTTTTTCCGAATAACGCACGCCCAATTCAGCCAACCCATGACCGGCTAATCAAGGAGTCGCGGGGCAGGGTGCGATAGGGCCCCCAGAGGGCCCGCACCCCCGGGCCTTAAACCGAATCAGGGGGAAAGCCGTAAACTGATCTGAGGAGTCGTTTTCAGCTTGGGGTGGCCGTTTTTTACCCAAAGAAAGAGGGCTTTCAGACTGCAGAAAAGGAGTTACAAGTGAGATATAAGTTATTGATTTTAATGGGATTAGTGGGTGTTACTTCAGGCTGCGCGCAGCTACCCGACTTGAAGAGCGCTGAGAAGCCTGCTGCCCCGCCTTGCGCTGATTGCGGACCAAAGGCCCCTTACTACGCGGTTGCTGTCACTCGCCCCGCACTTTGCAACGACTACCCGGTCGAGTACCGAGTGCAGGTGCCAGAGACAGACGCCAGAATCCGTCCGATTGAGCGGGTCGTCCTAGGAGACGGCATGGCCTCGGTCAGTAATCGCTCATGCGGGAAATAGGAGCACATATGAAGAACTTTATCCACCGTCTGCCGATCGCAGCCCTTGGGGCAAGCCTCATGGCAGGAAGTCTGGCTGCTGCACCCGTGGTCAGAGACGAGTCGGCGATTATCTCGGCCCGTGATGGGTCCATCTCCCGCTTCACGACCGCCTATGAGCCGATCGTGATCCAACACAGCATGAGCCAGTCGGGGCTTTTCAACACAGGCATGATGTTTCTCACGGAGCAAATCGAGCGAAACGCTCATGCCGAAGTTCGTGTTCGCCCGACCGTGATCACGAGTTTTGTGGAGCTCAACAACCTTAGCGAGACATCGGCCTTGGGCCGGCTCATGGGAGAGCACTTCATGCACCAGCTGCAGATCCGTGGCTGGAATGTCACCGACATGCGAATGACGCGAGATCTCATCATCAATGAAGAGGGCGAGTTCACCCTGAGCAGGGAGCTGAAACGGCTACGCGGATCAATGGCGGCTGCCAATGTCGTGACCGGCACCTACACCGTGACCGTAGATGGCGTTTTGGTGAGTGTGCGTGTGCTTGATTTGGCTTCTGGTCAAGTTGTCTCTACCGCCCAGACCCGCTTTATGCGAGATAAATTTGTGAGCTCGCTGGTGGATAAGCCAAGGGCTGCGCCGGTCGTTCAGCTGACTCGGTAACTCGGCAGACTTCATGAATGGTGTCTCATCGCGCCTCGCGCTGATGTGGGTTGCGGGGGCGATACTGCTTACCGGTTGTGCAACCGGAGTCGAGCGGATCGATCAGGCAGTCTTGAAGGAGCACTCGCTGCAAGAGTGCGGGCTGTCTCGCGAGGATGCGGTTGGCCGCGTCAATATGCGCCAGTTGCTTGCAGACGTCTCAAAAGACATCTGCGCCTCGGCCACGGAGCCCGCTGATCCGGCGGGCACGCCGAGCGCGTACATCATTCCGGATATGGTGGATGTCCAGAGTTATGTGCCTGGAGCCTTGGGCATATCGATGGGGGAGCTACTCCGGGCCTCGGTGTTCAACGTCTGCAATGTTCCGGTCCGGCAGGTAGAGGTTTCCAGCGCCATCAAGTTTGATGCCAATGGGATGGTGATTTTGTCGCGGGACCTGAACCAGTTGCGACAGCGCGCTTTTCCGGCAGAAACCGCAGTGATCGGCACCTACCACTTGCAGCGCAATAAATTGACCGTGGTTGTGCGTCGTGTATCGCTTGAGAATTCTTTAATTTCAGCGATCGCTACCCGCGAGGCCAGGTGGAGATGCTCCAGCCCCGGCTTTGGCAGCCCATCTTTCTCTACCTCTATTCACTGAAGTGAAGGGTTGACTTTCGGCAGGGGCGGGCTCACTCTGCCTAGCGTCTGTAGTTCTGGATGTGACATGACACTTGGACTTAAGCTTACGCTGTACCACGCCCTTTTTGGAAAAGAGCCCGGCGATCGGCTGCGCCTAATTCTTGAGGTGCTGATTACCGTGTTGGTGCTCGCCAGTCTTGTGGCGATCGTACTGGAGTCAGTACCAGCACTTCACGACGTTTATCACCATGAGTTCAAAACCTTTGAGGCTTTTGCGATCGCGATTTTTACGGTCGAATATGTCGTTCGGATTTGGTGTTGCACCGAGGGCAGCCCCGATACCCCAGCATGGCGGACACGGCTGCGCTATATCTTTAGTTTTTATGGCCTGATTGATTTGCTGGCGACACTGCCATTTTATCTCCACGCACTGTTTCCCGAGGCGGATCTCCGTTTTTTGCGCGTGGTGCGGATGCTTCGGGTGCTCAAGCTCTCGCATTACAACACCGCGCTGGAGGATCTTTTCACTGCGGTTATGGATGAGCGCAAGTCGTTTTTATCTGCGGTCTACATTCTTTCCATTGCAACACTGGTGACCTCCTGCCTTGCGTATTACGCCGAGCATGATGCCCAGCCCGATAAATTTGGCTCCATTCCGGATGCCATGTGGTGGGCGGTGATTACCCTGACCACTGTCGGCTATGGCGATGCCGCCCCGGTGACGTTTCTTGGAAAGGTGATCGGCATCATGACCGCACTTCTGGGGGTCTGCACGGTGGCGTTGCTCACCGGTATTGTGGCCAACTCGTTTGCCAATCAGATGGCGCGAAAGCGCGCCATCTTCGAGGCGGAGCTGGCGAAGGCCCTGCGGGATGGGGAGATCAGCGAAGACGAGCAGCGTGTGATCGAGCGACTAAGGCAGTCTTTTAACTTAACGCGGGAGCATGCAAACGCCATCACGGAGCGACTGCGGCAGGAGCGTTCGGGCTCTTAGCCAATGGCAGTCGTCATTTGGAGGCCGACTGTATTACCATGCGGTCGCTCTTGGGCTAAGAGAAAGAAAGATCGAAATGAAAAACACTTCAGGCAAACTAGTCGCGCTCGTACTTGCGCTCTCAACTGGTGCCGTAGCGCCGGCGGCAGTGGTCGCGCAGGACTCCAGAGCAGGGTTGCCCTGCGCTCCGAAAGGCCAAAGCCGAAAAAGCAGTCCCTGTGGGCCGAGCAATCCCTGCGGCCCTAAGAAGCGCTCCGCTACCCCGTGCGGACCGAGCAATCCTTGTGGCCCGAAGCGAAAAAAGTCTGAGTAGTGCAGCCGAGACAGTGCGTAGACACGATTCTCGGAGTGATGGGGCGCCTTGCGCACCAGCAGTCCAATCTCAGCATTGCGGCCTTGTGTGGCGCCAGGCAATTCATCCAGTGGCAGCACTACCCTACCCACGATGCGGTCGATGCAATACACGACAGTGAGTTCTACTATCACGCGCACAGTGGCGCGCAGCAGTCCGATGATGAGCATGGCCACTTCCATATATTTACCCGGCCCGATGGCGGGCATCGGTTTCATCACTTAGTTGGCGTCTCGATGAATCAAAGGGGCCTGCCGACGCGATTGTTCCTCACCAACCAGTGGGTGACGGGGGAGCACTGGGCAGCGCCGCCGCGGATGGAGTCGGCGCTGCAACAGTTTCACTGCCAGCTACGGGGCCGTTTATCACCGGTCGGCCAGTGGATCTCCGCAATGGTGCATTTGTATCATCCAGAGATTAAGGCTCTGCATCAGAGGCGATATCGATGGCATCAGCAGCGGCAGAGGGCGACGGGTTCCCGATCCCATCTCGCAGATCACCGTTGGCATGTTATCTGTGAAAAGCGGATCGATTTACTGAAAACGTTAGCCCGTTGCTCGACTGAGATGACTCGATGATTTGCTTCGGGTTCGATCTTGCTAGGTCGGAATGTGGAGCCCCATGCGAGCGGCGTTGCCAATCAGCGCCATGCAGCGGCCGCCCGAATAACAGTAAGACAGAA
>CAYXRY010000043.1:0-8116 GCA_964467545.1 uncultured Bordetella sp.
GGTCAACAGCATCCAACACCCGGCTGAGTATCTGAAGGCGCCGCTGGAGAAGGGCCGTTTGGGCCCCAGCATGATGCGTGCGCAGGAGCGTGGAGAGTTTTATCAGCAGCGCGAAGTCGCAGCTGAGCCCGAGGCGATGGCCTCGGCATGATTTGTGCTTTGTAACATCAACTCGTGAATTTGCAGTAATTTTTGCAGGAAAGGAAGGAACACAAGATGGCAGAGAACACCACACCCGGCAGCGATAACCTTGCCGAAGGCCTTAAGGATCGGGCCGCCGCCGCGGTGCGTCCCGCTGACTACGACGAGCTGGATTCGGACGCAGGCCCCAGGGCTGCAGCCGTACTCAATGACATTGACCTTGTTGTCGATGTTCCGGTCCAGGTCACCGTCGAGTTGGGCCGAGCCAAGATGCAGATCCGTAACCTGCTGGCACTGTCCTATGGTTCTGTGATCGAACTTGATATGCTTGCGGGCGAGCCGCTGGAAGTAGTGGTCAATGGCTGCCTGATTGCGCAGGGCGAGGTGGTCATTGTCAATGATCGTTACGGCATTCGCCTGACCGACATCGTTACCCCAGCAGAGAGGCTCAGAAAGATCAACCGATAGGATCCAATCACAGGGGGATTGAATGGCCGTAGTACCCAACACCTCACCCCAGTTACCGCCGGCCAGCCCCCCTGATCAACGTCTTTCTCCTGCTGTCTATTTCCAGTCTGCCACTTCGGCAGCCGTTCATTCGAAGTTCTCCTTGGTAGTCTTTGCAGCCCTCTCGGGGGCTGCTTCTTCTGCGCTCGCGCAGGCCAGTGGCGGGGCGCCTCCCGCAGCTGGCACCGCTGGTACGGGGTCGATTGCTGCATCTGTTTACGCGCCTGCTTCTAGCGGCGGCGGCATGATCTGGCTCACCTTCATCACCCTGGTGTTATTGGCGGGCGTGGTGGTACTGATTGCCTGGCTGGTGCATAAAAATATGACCTCCACGGTGCCGAGCTCATCGATTCGAATTCTGTCGGTTCAGTCGCTGGGCCCGCGCGAGCGGATTGTGATTGCAAGTGTGGTCGGCCGTGTCTATGTCTTGGGCCACACCGCCAATCAGATCAGTCTGATCGCGGAACTCTCGCCACAGGAGGTCGCCGGATTGAGCAGCTCTCCTGCGCCTATGGATTTTGCTGCCCGGCTCTCTGAGCTTTTACGAAAGCCAAAAAAATGAAACCGCATCGCACCTTAGTGCTCTGTGGCCTGGCCAGCGCCGCGTTGGGCTTAATGATGCTGGGCGCGACCGCCTACGCCCAGTCGCTGCCTCTGGTGACGGTCTCCGGCAATACCTACTCGGTGCCGGTGCAGACACTGATCGTGCTGACTGCGCTGACATTTATTCCGGCGGCATTGATGTTGATGACCAGCTTTACGCGAATCTTGATTGTGTTTGCCTTGCTAAGACAGGCTCTCGGCCTGACCACGATGCCCCCGAATCTGGTGCTCGTTGGGCTGTCGCTATTCTTAACACTCTTTATCATGAAGCCGGGAGTGCTGGACCCCATCTATGACCGCGCCTACATTCCGTATACGCAGAAAAAGCTGAGCTTTGATCAGGCGGTTGCGGAAGGTACAAAGCCGCTTCGGGCCTTCATGCTGCGGCAGACGCGTCAGGATGACTTAAATCTTTTTGCTCGACTCTACGGCAAGCCCATTCAAAGCCGCGATGACATCCCCATGACGGTGCTGATTCCGGCCTTTGCGATCTCGGAAATCAAAACCGGATTCATCATCGGGTTCATGATTTTTCTGCCTTTTTTGGCCATTGATTTCGCGGTGGCCAGCATCCTGACTTCACTTGGTATGGTGATGGTCTCACCCATGATGTTCTCGCTGCCCCTAAAGCTTCTTATTTTTGTAATGGCCGATGGCTGGGGCCTGCTGGCGGCATCGCTGGTGGAGAGTTACGCATCGGGTGGCCCATAATGGACGCAACGCTGGTCATTGAGTTGGTGTTTCAGGCCCTGCGCATGGCCTTGGTCTTATGCGGCCCGATTCTGCTGGCACTGTTGATCGTGGGCTTGATCATTGGCATTTTGCAGGCTGCTACGCAGTTAAATGAGACCACGGTCGCCTTTGTGCCCAAGATCATCGTCATGGTAGTGGTCATTCTTTTGTCGGGCCCGCCATTGCTGGCACTGTTTTCGGATTACCTGAGGGAAATCATTCTTCGCATTCCTTCGGTGACCTCGTAGTCCATGCTCACGATCACTGCAGATTTCTTCATGCAGTGGGCCACGGGGCTGATGTTGGTTTCCCTGCGGCTTTTCGGAATCTTTCTTTCGATGCCGTTGTTTGCGTTTCGCGCGTTTCCCATGCGGCTTCGTCTGATGGTGGTCTTGACCATTGCGATTGCGATTCTTCCCGGGCTGGTGCAGCAGGCTAAGGGCTTTGGCTTAACGCCGCCGACTTTTGTGGCGGCGGGCACCGAATTACTCATCGGGGTATTCATTGGGTTTTTGATTCGATTGGGCCTGATGGCCGTTGAGGTGGCGGCCGAAGTGTTATCCAACCTCACAGGTTTAAGTTTTGCGACCAACTATGTCCGCGATCCGAACTTGGCTTCTGGGCTGGTGGGAGAGTTTCTTGGCCTCACCACGCTGGCGCTGATGTTTGCGCTCAATATTCATCTGGCGGTGTTGGAGGTGGTCATTGAGAGTTTTAAGACCCTGCCTTTTGGCCAGTGGCCCAGCGTCTGGTCGCTGCCGGCGGTGACCGTACTCATTTCGCGGGCATTTCAGCTCGGGCTGGTGCTCTCGATGCCATCGATCGTGGTGTACTTATTGTTCAATGTGATTCAGGCAGTGCTGGCGAGGACCAGCCCCCAGTTCAATCTGTTTTCGGTTGGCTTTGCGATTACGGTGCCGCTCGCATTCTTGGTGCTGATGATCGTGCTGCCGGACTTGCCGCAGTTTGTGGCCCGCACGGTAGAGGCCCCCTTTGCCCTGATGCGCCAGGGGCTGGGCCAGTAAATCAGCCCCAGGGAAGGGTAGGGCCACCCTAAACAGATTCAGTGGTCGGGCCGTTTCTGGTCATGAGAGGAACTATTTCCATGATCGTGCTTCGCCGTCGCCGCCAAAATAACGCTGTTCCCCTGCGGGGCCTATTGGCCCTGGGGGTTTTGACTCTGTTGAGCACAGCATTCGCTGCGGATCCGCCTGCGCCCCTGCCCAAGGCCAGTCCGATTCAGATCACACCCATTCCTGCTGCAGGGCCAGCATCTTCTGCGCCCCAGGCCCAGGCAGCCCCCGCTGCGGCCCCGGCGCAGCCAGCGCAGTCAGCGCCCGCCGCCGCATCGGCTAAGCAGGCTGCCCCCACCAAACAGGCTGCCCCCGTGCCGATGTCGATCAACGGCACCCCAGCAATGAAGCTGTCTCAGCAGCAGCCCGCAGCGCCCTCGAATGATCCTAATGAAGCAGTTCGCCAGGCCCTGCGTGAGCGGATGGCAGGCTCAGGCGACCTCGTGATTCGGTCCACCGATTCAGTACCACCCCCGCCAGAGCGTCCCGCGACTCCCGCACCTCGGGCAGCTGCGCCTAAGCCCGCAACGGGCCGCCCAGTCGCAGTGGCGCCCTGGGATTACGATGGCGAGCGCGGTCCCCAGTCATGGGGCAAGCTGCATGCGAGCTATGGCCTGTGCGAGAAGGGCCGTTTTCAGTCACCGATTGATCTTCGGGATGGTGTTGGCGTTGACCTTCCACCGATTGCTTTTGAATTCAAGCCCTCTTTATTCAAGGTCCTGGATACGGGCAAAACGCTGGAGCTCAATTACAACGCAGGCGGCGCCCTGACCGTTCTGGGCAACACCTATCGGCTGTCACACATTGAGTTTCGGCATCCTGCAGAGGAGCGGATCAACGGCAAGACCCATGGCATGAGCATGCAGATGCACCTGCGGGATAGTCAAGGCCGGATGGCCGCCGTCTCGGTGCTGCTCAATCCGGCCGGCAAAGAAAACGCCTTTATTCAGGCGGTGTGGAACCACATTCCTTTGGTCCGCAATGAGCCCATCGCGCCACCCGATGTGATGTTGGACCTGGCAAAGTTTCTGCCTCGCGATCTTTCGTACTACACCTACATGGGATCGCTGACCACGCCGCCTTGTACCGAGGGCGTCACCTGGTTCGTGCTGAAGTCCCCGGTGGACATCTCGGCCGAGCAGGCCGCCATCTTCGGCAGGCTGTATCCCAGCAATGTCCGCCCCATCCAGGCAGGCAATAGCCGGCTGATTAAGGAGTCGCGTGCCCGGCCCGCCAGTTCGGTGGCCACCACCCCCAGCCACGGTAATCTGGCCGCCCACTGATTTCGGCAAGCTTTACCTTGGGCATTCGGCAGGTTTTGCCGAATTCGTATCTCCACGTTAAACCGAAATCCTCGTTGGCCCCGGCGAAAACCCTCCACATTTAAGTAACTTATTGATTTTATTGATTTAATTAATTTGGCACGCCACTTGCTTTAAGCCTTGCAGACCCATTCTGGGTGTTCCCAGTTTGGCCCGAAACCTGCATAGGGGTGTGCATGAAACTCGTACCGCAATACGACACTCTGGCGTTCCACGAACAGTCGCTGCTTGCACGCGCCTATCGTCAGGAGATTCTTGGCTCGAACTTGGCCAACGCCGACACCCCCAACTACAAGGCTCGGGATGTGCAGTTTGCTGATGTCTTGCAGCAGCGGATGCAAGGCATTGAAATCAATTCACGCCTGACGGTCTCCCGAACATCTTCTTCGCATTTTGAGACCCAGGGCGGCGCCGAGTTTGAAAACCCCAATTTGCTGTATCGCCGCCCCCTTCAGCCCGCTTTAGATGGCAACACGGTGGATGCGGATGTGGAGCGAACCCATTTCGCGCAAAACGCCATGATGATGCAGGCCGCAATCGAGTTCTTCAGCGGCAGCATCAAGTCCCGCCTTCAGGCGATCAGCGGCCAGCCTGGCTAATCCAAGGGGGACTGAACGATGAGTCTGATGCGCACCTTTGAAATCGGTTCCACCGGACTGGTGGCGCAGTCGATTCGACTCAACACAACCGCTTCGAATATTGCAAACGTTGAAACCCTAGAGGGCCCCGATGGCCGCCCGTATCGCGGACGCCAGGTGGTCTTTCGCACCACGCCGATCGATGGCGCGCCGGGCGCGGGCGTTGAAGTGGCCAACATCGTTGAAAACGATGCGCCACTGCGCAAGGAATTCAAGCCCGGTCATCCGCGGGCCGACGCCCAGGGTTATGTCGAGATGCCCAATGTCAATCCGGTCGAGGAGATGGTCAACATGATCTCGGCCTCCCGCTCTTATCAACTGAATATTGAAATGATGAATGCAACTCGGCTTTTGATGCTGCGCACGCTCAGCATGGGTAAAGGCTAATTCTTAACGACACGGACTAAACACCATGGCTACAAACATCAAAGATCTGAATATCCCCGGGCTGAAATTTTATGAGCCCCAGGCCGCGGTGGCCACACCCAAGACATCAGACGGCACCTCGAGCACTGAGCTCCAAAGCAATTTTCTGCGCATGTTGACTGTTCAGTTGAAAAATCAGGACCCCATGAATCCGCTCGATAACGCGGACATGACCTCCCAGCTGGCGCAGTTGAACATGGTCGATGGCATCAACACCATGAACAAGACCATGAACTCTCTCTTGGAGATGATGCGTTCAGCTGACTTGGTGAACTACGCCGGCACCGTTGGACGCAGCGCGTTGGTAGGCGGAAACGAGATGTTCTTCGATGGCAAAAATCCTGTCGGCTTTGCACTGCAGTTTGCCAAGCCCATGCCCAAGGCGAGCCTGCAGATTACGGATACATCCGGAAATATCGTGAAAACGATGGAACTCGGCGCCGTGAAGACCGACCTGATGAATATGTTCTGGGATGGTCTTGACGCCGAGGGTAAGCCGATGACCGCGGGCAGCTATCGCATTGTGGCCAAAGGCATTGATGGCGCGACTGAGGCAACACCGAATACGTTTGTGTCATCAGTGGTGGCCGCGGTTGGCCGAACCGGTAATGACATCAATCTGACCTTGGCAGATGGCAAGAAGATTCTGCCCAAGGATGTGGTGCAGTGGGTAATTCAGTAGTTCAACTCTATTCATAAGCAAGGGGTATCAATATGCCAACCTATGGAATCGGCCTCGCTGGTCTGAGCACATCCTCAGAGGCAATGGATGTCATCTCCAATAACATCGCCAACGCCAGCACCTCGGGCTATCGGGCTGGTGATTTCGTATTCGAAGACCAGTTCTACAAAGCCTTTAATCCACTCGATAAGGCCCGCGCTGGCATGGGTGATGCCAAGGCCAATATCCGACGCTTTTGGAATATGGGCTCGATTTCGGCCTCGCAAAACAACCTGGATATGGCGATTCTGGGGTCAAACGGCATGTACCGCCTGACTTCGAATGTGAATGATCCCGCGGCGACCTACTACACCCGAAATGGTCAGTTCGCGATCTCCAAAGAGGTTGATCCGAGTTATCCCAAGCGCAGCTACATCGTCAATGAAAACGGCATGTTCTTGACCGGTTACACCTCAGTGGACGGCAAGACGCTTTCCAACACGCATACGAATCGGATTGCGATGCCGCCGATCAGCATTGATCCGGTGACCACATCAGCCTCAACGGTTTCAGCAACACTCGATGCACGGCAGACCGCATTTATCCCCGAGGGTAACGTGAAGTTTGATCCCCAGGTGCCCTCAAGCTACTCCAATAAGATTTCCCAGACGGTGTACCACTTGGGCGATTCGGGCAACCCCCACACGATGGAGTTGTACTACCGCCGGGTGGAAGACAAAAATATGACCGTCAGCTATGACGGCACCTATCTGCGCTACGAACCCAATTCGATCGCAGACCCCACTGGAACCACAGATCCGCAAGGCGCTACCGTGGCCAATAACAAGGCCTTCGTGGTGTTAACACCTGAGTCCTCTGGCCCCGAGTTCAAATATCTCACCTCGGCGAACCGTAAGACCAACGCGACTACCGATTTGACGAGCAAGAGCTACATCAATGTGAATTCCAACGCAGACATTAAGGATCTTGCCCGGGTGATCGTCAACGGTAAAGATACGGGCGTTGTGAGTAAGGCGGTGGATACGGTAGCCGTCTACACTAGCGCGATCACCACTACCGCTGCTGCTGGGGCAGCTGAGGTCAGCACGCATACGATTACAAATACGGCCGCTCTGAAGGAAGGAGACGTAGTTAACCTTCAGATGAAAGGCAAAGTTTACAGCTATACGATTAAGGCAGCGGACGTCACTGGAGGCAATCCTCAAAACGTGGCAGCTACTGCGATTGCCGCCGACCTTACGACAGACAAAGCTTCTCTCGGTTTGACATCTGCAGCCGCAGCTGGCGGGGTGATTACACTGACTGCCTCATCGAACAACGATCCCTTGCTCGGAAGCGCCTGGAGCACTCGTGCGGCCCAATCCACCGGTGCGATCTCCAGCACCAGGAGTGCGACTGCGGATGCTGCTACTGCTGAGATCAGTACGATAACCCTCAGCGGCACCTATACCAGGGGCGACCGAATCAGCGTTGGGCTGCAGGGCCTGACATATACCTACACGGTGTCGGGCAGTGAAGCAGCGGGTTCAGGGGCAGGCTCAATTGTCGCTAACGTTCAGGCGTTGATTGACGCGGAAAAGACTGCGTTAGGTGTGTCCCTGACTACCCCTATTGTCGGGTCCAATATCACGGTCACCGCAGCCAATAAAAATGATCCGTTAGATATCGCGGTTTCGGTCAATAAGGCGCTCCAGCTGAGTAGTGATATCACCGTTAAAAAAGACGATGAAGTGATGTTCTTTAATCCGGTCACCACCGCCTATCCAGGTGCAGCGGTGACCACGGCAAGCAAAACCATCACGGTCGCTACCTCTGATACGTCCATTCAGACCGGCCAGTACCTTTGGAAAAAATCCAAAGCGGGCGTCTTCACCCAGCTGGATGCCAAAGTGCTCACAGTCAGCGGCAAGACGTTGACTTTGGATAAAGAAGTCACCTTGGCAAAAGATGATCAGATCGTGTTTTATCAGCCGGTGACTTACACCGTCATGA
>CAYXRY010000044.1:0-7570 GCA_964467545.1 uncultured Bordetella sp.
TTAGCGACGCAATCTGGGATGATAACGGCGGCAGTGCCGGGCTTGATTCATCCTTGTCTTTTGCGATCGCCGAGACCACCAGCACCGTGATCGTGGTGGGAGGGCACGACAGCGGCGCGTACACCGTGTTGATTCAGGCGATCTAGGCGACAGGCTCCTGCCTGAGCCTGATCTGACGTGAGTCGCTTTTTTCATCGCTGCGTTTTTATTTTGTTCGCGCTCCCAGCGCTTGGTGTAGCCCAAACATATCAATCGTTGTCATTGCCGAGTGCGGACGGCACTGAACTCAAGGTCTGGCTGAGTCACCCACCGGGCGTGTCGCACGATTCACCGCGTCCTGTAGTGATTGCCCTGCACGGCTGCGCTGGACTTTATGCGACTCGTGGGCCACGCAATGGGCAGCTGAACGCTCGGCACGAGGGCATGGCGAGGCTATTGAATTCAAATGGGTATTCGGTTTTGTTTCCCGATAGCTTTAGTGCTCGGGGCGAACAGAGTATCTGCTCGCAGAAAATTCGAGATCGCAGAGTTAATCAGGCACACAGACGAAATGATGTGAACGGAGCGCTGAACTGGCTCTCTGCGCAGCACTGGGTCGATACCACTAAGATTGCCTTACTCGGATGGTCACATGGCGGCAGCACAGTGCTAGCTGCCACAAACGCAAACGACCCTGCCGCGTCAAACCGGTTGCTGCAGCCGAGCCTTGCCATCGCTTTCTATCCCGGGTGTAGTGTTGCATTGGGATCTGGTTATCGATCCACGGCCCCTCTTTTGATGCTGCTGGGCGAATTAGACGACTGGACGCCAGCAGCCCCGTGCCTTGCGCTGGCCAGCCGAGCGTCAGCAAAGGTAATCGTTTACCCAGATAGTCACCATGATTTCGATAATCCCATCGGTACAGTCAGGTTCAGAGCGAACGTTCCAAATGGCGTCAATCCCGGCAGAGGGGTCCATTCAGGACGAAATCCTGTAACCGGACCAAAGGCATGGCAAGAAGTAGTGGATACTTTGGCGGAAAATTGGGGGAGAAGTCCCGAGCAGTGATTCAGTCTGGTGGCATACTGCATTCGGTGGTTCAACAACCAGCGGAGATTAGAGTGCGAAAAGCGTTAAGAGTGGTGTCTGCGCAGCAAGGAAATCGATGATGCGAATCGTGATTCTTTTGTGGTTAGCGGCATTTGCTTTGTCTGCTTGCGGTGAGCGGGACGAGGAAAAAGCCGCTCAGAATCGCCCTGCAATTCCGGGGTACTGAGTTCGGCACGAAAACCGAAGGAACTGCTGTTGATGGAGGGGGGCGATGGGAATATGGATTGAGCTTGGAGTTTTCTTACTGGTATTTGCCTTTGGTATTCATCAGCTCTACGATTTGAAAAAAGAAAGACTTAAAAGAGAGCGGCATCAGGCGGATGCGGCGAACGAAACGGACGACGCCAAGCGCTGAGAGCAGGGCGCTGTTGATATCGTCGAGCTGCCCAGTAGCGCGCGAGGGGTGAATCCTCAGGCGCCGATTGCGACGTCGATTTGGCGCGCGCCATCAATAATCTGAGGGTTATGGGCATAGAGAAGTCCTCCTGGATATCAATTGGAATTCCCCGAAAGGGAAGTCTGTCGAATTCCCCTCGATCAATCGCCTGCTGAATCTTCCTTTCCGCGATGACATCAAATATCGACATCAGTCATCCTTTCCCAGATGTCTTATTCAATTCCCTCAACAATCAGAAACGTGCGGTCTGCTGCTTTCCGACTTACCGGTAAAAGTTCCTGATATTCGGCAGACTCATAGAAATCTTCGGCCTGCTTCACGCTATCAAAGCGTAGCAGCACAATCCGTGTAGGCGACCAGAGTTTGCGCTCTTTCACGACCAGTTGGCCCCCGCGCGCAAGGTACTGACCGCCAAATTTTTCGACCAAAGGCTTTGCGCGAAGCTTGTACCGCTCCATCTCGGCTTCGTTCTGTATGACCGTATCCACCACGATATAAGCGGGCATTCCTTGTCCCTTCCCTAATCAACCTTGGCACCAGAGGCCTTGACCACCTCGGCCCATTTTCTATGCTCAGACTCAATCAGAGCCGCAAACTGCGCGGGTGTATTGCCGCTTGGGATGGCCCCAAGTGTCGCTAGCCGCTCTTTCATCGCAGGTGTTGCCAGCGATTTCGCGACCTCTTGCTGAATCCGATTCACGATATCTGCTGATGTGCCTGCTGGAGCCAACAAGCCGAACCAGCTGCTCGCTTCAAAGCCTTTGAGATTTGCTGCCTCCTCTACCGTGGGGGTATCCGGCAGGGCTGCAGAGCGCTGGCTGCTGGTCACGGCAAGCGCCCGAAGCCTTCCGGACTTGATGAGCTGCATAGCCGAGGGTAGGTTATCGAACATGATGTGCATGTTGCCGCCCGCCAGATCCAGAAGGGCTGGGCTTGATCCCCGGTAAGGGAAGTGGGTCATAAAGGTTCCGGTCATGCTTTTGAAGAGCTCTCCGGCAAGGTGAATCGAGGTGCCGTTGCCGCTGGAGGCCATATTGAGCTTTCCCGGATTGACTTTAGCGTAGCGAATGAAGTCGTTGACCGAGTTAATTTTATTGGCACTGGCAAAGTCGGTATTCACGACCATCACATTCGGAACGCCGGCCACCAGCGTAATGGGTACAAAGTCTTTAAAGGGGTCATACGGAAGCTTGGCGTAAAGCGCCCGGTTAATGCCGTGCGTGCCAACCGTCCCCATGAGGATGGTATAGCCATCGCCGGGTGATTTCGCGACCTGCTCGGTGCCGAGATTGCCGCCTGCACCACCTTTATTTTCAATGACAAACTGCTGGCCGAATGCTTTTGCCAGATCCGGGGCGATGGCTCGGGCAAGAATATCTGTGGTTCCCCCGGGAGGAAAGGGCACCACAATTTTTACGGGCCGATTGGGCCACGACTGAGCCTGCGCGGACGCTACACCACCACAAAGAAGCAGGGCTGCAACTGCCATGCCCCAAACCTGCATGAAACGTTGTGCGTTGAGCATTTTCTGTCTCCATCCAAAGGCCTCTACGTGAATCATGCCAGCCCCGAGGGCGTCCGCAATTCACAGGTGATGGTTTATAGGGTTTCTACTCATTCACGACTTTCTTTCGTACCAACCCCGGCTTTGATTGACAACTCTCACCACCAGCAGCATTACCGGCACTTCAATCAATACACCCACTACTGTGGCCAGCGCGGCTCCCGATTGGAATCCGAAAAGGCTGATGGCTACGGCAACAGCAAGTTCAAAAAAGTTGGATGCGCCAATCAAGGCAGACGGGCAGGCAATCGAGTGTTTTTCCCCCAATCGTCGATTGAGCCAATAAGCCAGTGCTGAGTTAAACAAGACCTGGATCAGAATCGGTACTGCTAAGAGTGCAATCACCAGCGGCTGCTGCAGGATCGCTTCGCCTTGAAAGGCAAACAGTAAAATCAGAGTCACCAGTAGAGCAGCGATTGACCAGGGCCCGACCCGATCTAATGCAGCCTGGAACGCAGCCTGGCCTTTACGGAGCAGTGACTTTCTCCAAGCCTGCGCAAGCACCACGGGAATGAGCACATACAGCACGACCGAAGTGAAAAGCGTATCCCAGGGGACGACGACTGCAGAGATGCCAAGCAGCAGGCCCACGAGGGGGGCGAACGCGAAAATCATGATCGTATCGTTGATGGCCACCTGAGATAGCGTAAACAGCGGATCTCCTTGCGTGAGTCGGCTCCACACGAAAACCATCGCAGTGCAAGGCGCAGCGGCCAGAAGAATTAAGCCTGCGATATAGCTGTCGATCTGCTCTGCTGGCAGCAGCGGTGCAAACCACTGTCGGATAAAAAGCCAGCCGAGAAAAGCCATTGAAAATGGCTTGACCAACCAGTTCACAAACAGTGTGACCCCAATGCCGCGAACGTGCTGGCGGATTTCGCGGACAGCCCCGAAATCAACTTTGACAAGCATCGGGATGATCATGATCCAGATCAAAAGGCCGACTGGAAGGTTGACATTTGCGATTTCCATGGCACCAACAGATTGAATCGCCGCCGGAAAGAGCTGACCAATGGCAACGCCAAGCACAATGCAGACGCCCACCCAGAGGGTCAAGTAACGTTCAAAGATGGTCATAGTGGTGCGGTATTGAGGGCATGTTGATGATTGTGAATCAGGATTTCGCTAGATCGCGAGCTGTGGCCTGAACTTTTAGTTTCGTGAGGTTTTCTGCCGGGAGACTTACGAATAGTTCGAGACGACGGCGAATCAGAAGCATCGTCCGGGCGAATGCCTCCTGCTTGCGCTCATCGTCTCCGTTGGTGATTGACGGATCAGCAAACCCCCAGTGAGCAGTCGCAGGATGTCCCGGCCAGATCGGGCAGACCTCGCCCGCAGCGCTATCGCAAACAGTGATGACAAGATCCATTTGCGGAGCGTCTGGCTTGCCAAAAACTTCCCAGCTCTTACTCGAGAGCCCCTGGGTGGTGATCCCGGCGTTTTCAAGGGTGATCAAGGCGAGCGGATTGGGTTGCTGATTTTCTCGCGGAGCGCTGCCGGCCGAGTACGCTTTGAACCGGCCGCGGCCTATGTGATTCAGGAGTGCCTCAGCGAGGATGCTGCGAGCGGAGTTGTGCGTACAAAGAAACAAAACATTGAGTGGCGAGGAATGTTCATTCACGAAAGTGCTCCTTAACACTTAAAGGTCATATCCACTGTGTCGACGCACTGTGCCGAGCCCTCGCAGCAGTTCTCTGAGAGATAGGCCAAGACACGATTCATCTGCGAAAAGTCCGTCCGATAAATGAGGTTGCGGCCAGCGCGCTCCTGAATGAGAAGGCCTGCATTGATCAGCTCTTTCAAATGAAATGACAGCGTTGCGTTTGGCAGCCCGAGGTGGTTGCTCAGCTCACCCGGGGTGGCACCGGTTCGCCCGGCCACCACCAGGCGCCGGAAGACCTGTAGGCGATTGGGTTGGGCAAGGGCGGCGAGTGCTTTGAGAATCTCTTTCTCTTCCATATTTCCAATTATATAGAAATATATGACAAAACAATGACACATCAGCAGGATGGGCGAGCGGGCCACGGGCTCAACTTGTGCTGAAGGCGTGAAGACGGGAGACTTGTGGCCATGCTCCACCCTATCAAGCAGCTTTTTTCCATGCTCGTGCTGGCCCCAATCTTCGCTTTTGGATCCGAGGGCCCTCGAGTCCACCCATCTGGACCCGATGCGGATCGGCTGGGTCGCGCCGCCGCCTATCCCGTTTGCCCTGCCGCGCTCGTCAAACAAGAGTGTCGGGTCGGCACGTGGTCGGCCAATGACCGTGTCACGATCACAGAGGCGGTGAAGCCCTCGGGCAATCCGTTGCCGCTGCCCGCGATGCAAAACCCGCCTGCACTCTCTTATCGCTGGGGATTTTCGACCAAAACGATAGATGACTATCTTGCGGAGACGAAAGCCACCGGACTCATGATCGTCAAGGATGGCCAGATCGTACTCGAGCGCTACCAATACGATCGAAAACCAGAGATGCGCTTTCGATCATTTTCGATGGCCAAAACCTTCACTGCGATGTTGATTGGAATTGCGCATCAGAGGGGTTTCATTAAGTCTCTCGATGACAAGGCGGCCACCTACTGGCCAGAGATCAATGGCTCCGCTTATGGGCAGACCACGATTAGGAATTTACTGCTGATGGGATCGGGTGTCCCTTTCCGAGAGCTCTACACATGGACGCCTGATGACGATATCTGGGTCTGGGGTCAGGTGCTCAGTGCAGAAAAAAATCGTGGCCGGCCTGAGGTAATCGCTGAGTACCTCAACACCAAAACGCAGCGCGAGGCAGAGCAGGGCGCACGATTCAAATACGCCACAGTGGAAACAGAGATTCTCGGAAGAATCTTGATCAAGGCGACCGGAAAATCGATCAGTCAGCTAACCGACGAGTGGCTCTGGACGCCGATGGGGGCTGAGGCTGAAGCACGTTGGATTTTGGCGCCTACCGATCGGGCTGAGAGCACCGGCGGTGGATTGAATGCAACGCTGAGAGACTACGCGCGTTTCGGTGTGCTGCTGGCCAATGACGGCAAGCGGGACGGCAATTCCATTATCCCGCTGGATTTTCTGATGGATGCTACCGATGCAAGTCGCCTACCTAAAGCATTCAGACCGAAAGTGGCGACGCCATCGTATGGATACGGGTATCAGACTTGGATTTTCCCCATGCGTGAGCGAACATTTGCACTTCAGGGAATTCACGGCCAGGTGGTCTTTGTCCAGCCAAAATCCAAGATCGTGATGGTGCAAACGTCCGTATTCGATTTCGCGAGCGGACGGCAGGATAATGCGCCTTGGCAGCGCATGACTGAATTATGGAAGGGAGTGTTGAGAAGTCTCGGTGGTAACGCAGACGACTAACACGGCCCGACCCTTTGGCGATCTCCCTTCGCGCAAAAGCCAGTATCGCCGGCATCATCGGCCTGCTGATCACCCTGGGCATTGCACGATTTGCCTACACACCGATGCTGCCCATCATGCGTGAGCAGGCCGGGCTGGGCCTGGGCGCCGGGGGCTGGCTTGCCACCGCCAACTACGCGGGGTATTTCACTGGCGTTTTTCTATGCGGCCGAATCAGCGATTTAAATCTTAAAGATCGTCTTTATCGCTGGGGCCTCATTTTGGCAGTGATCAGCACGGCCATGATGGGCATGGTTTCTAACGAGGTGGGCTGGGCAATCTCACGTTTTCTTGCTGGACTGAGCACTGCCGTTGGCATGATGCTGGGCGGCGCGTTGGTGATGAATTGGCTGATGCGAAATGGCCACCGTGCTGAGCTTGGCGTGCATTTTTCCGGCGTGGGCTTAAGTGTTGTGATGAGCTCCTTTGCGGTATTGATGCTATCCGAGCATGTGCTGTGGTGGGAAAATTGGCTCTTTCTCAGCCTTTTGGGCCTTATTTTGGTACTGCCTGCATGGGCCTGGCTGCCCAAACCGATGCCTGCCCCAGCGGTGGAGCGCGAATCAAAAATGCAGGACCGGCCGCCAACAGTTGCGGTGCGAAGGCTGCTGCTGGCATTTTATTTCTGCGCCGGTGTTGGATTTGTAGTGACCTCGACATTTATTGTCGCAATCGTCAACGCGTTGCCAGAAATGGAAGACGTCGGCTTTTGGATGTTCGTAATCCTCGGCATCGCCGCCGCGCCGTCTTGCATGCTCTGGGATTTGATTGCCCGGCGCGTGGGCGCTATTGATGCGTTATTAATCGCCAGTGTGCTGCACATCGCCGGTATCTTGTTGCCCCTTGCCGGCGGGGGACTCTTCGGCCCAATTGCTGGCGCGCTCTGCTTTGGTTTTACCTTTGCGGGCATTGTGAGCATGATGATGGGCCTGGCTGGCCGTTTTTATCCGACGCGCCCAGCGAAGATGATGAGTACCCTGACCATCGCCTATGGCGTTGCCCAGATCCTTGCGCCAGCCCTCACCGGGTGGATGAGTGAGCGCACGGGCAGCTACAACGCAGGCCTCCTGGTTGCAGCAGCAGTAATGACCGCAGGCCTGGTGATGCTCTTTCAGCTTCGAGGC
>CAYXRY010000045.1:0-6865 GCA_964467545.1 uncultured Bordetella sp.
AGGCCGTGGATTCGCTTCTGGATAACGGCCGCCGTGGCAAGGCCATGACGGGTGCCAACAAGCGTCCGCTGAAGTCGCTGGCCGACATGATCAAGGGCAAGGGTGGCCGCTTCCGTCAGAACCTGCTGGGCAAACGGGTGGACTACTCGGGCCGCTCGGTCATCGTGGTGGGGCCGACTTTGAAATTGCATCAGTGCGGCCTGCCCAAGCTGATGGCCCTTGAATTATTCAAGCCCTTTATTTTCAATAAGCTTGAGCTGCGCGGTATGGCCACAACCATTAAGGCCGCCAAAAAACTCGTCGAGCAGCAGGTGCCCGAGGTCTGGGACATTCTCGAAGAAGTCATTCGCGAGCACCCCGTGCTGCTGAATCGCGCACCGACACTACACCGCCTGGGCATCCAGGCCTTCGAGCCGGTGCTGATTGAAGGCAAAGCTATTCAGCTGCACCCGCTGGTCTGCGCGGCATTCAACGCTGACTTTGACGGTGACCAGATGGCCGTGCACGTGCCACTCTCTATCGAAGCCCAGATGGAAGCCCGCACCCTGATGCTGGCCTCCAACAACGTGCTCTTTCCTTCAAATGGCGAGCCCTCGATTGTGCCGTCGCAAGACATCGTGCTGGGCCTCTACTACACCACCCGTGAGCGGATTAACGGCAAGGGCGAGGGCATGTTCTTTGCTGACGTTGCTGAGGCCGAGCGGGCCTATGGCAATGGTGAAGTGGAATTGGGCACCAAGATCACGGTTCGAATCCAGGAAGTGGATTTAGATCCTGTCACTCGGGCCAAGACGCCCAAGATCACGCGCTACGAAACCACTGTGGGCCGTGCCCTGCTGTCGAAGATTCTTCCGCCGGGATTATCGTTTGTGCACATGAATAAGGCGCTGAAGAAAAAAGAAATTTCGCGTCTGATCAATGCATCCTTCCGCCGCTGTGGCTTGCGTGATACCGTGATTTTCGCTGACAAGCTGCTGCAATCCGGATTTGCGCTGGCAACCCGTGCGGGCATCTCGATCTGTGTGGATGACATGCTCGTGCCGCCGCAAAAGCACGACATCCTTTCCAAGGCAGAAAAAGAGGTCAAGGAAATCGAGCAGCAATATGCCTCAGGCCTGGTGACCCAGGGCGAGCGCTACAACAAGGTGGTCGATATCTGGGGCCGTGCCGGTGACGAGGTGGGCAAGGCCATGATGGCCCAGCTTGCCACTGAGCCCGTGAAAGACCGAAAAGGCAAAGAGGTCCGTCAGGAATCGTTTAACTCGATTTACATGATGGCGGATTCGGGCGCCCGCGGCTCGGCGGCGCAGATTCGTCAGCTCGCTGGCATGCGTGGCCTGATGGCCAAGCCCGATGGCTCCATCATCGAGACCCCGATTACCGCGAACTTCCGCGAGGGCTTAAACGTTCTGCAGTACTTCATCTCGACCCACGGCGCACGTAAGGGCCTGGCGGATACGGCGCTGAAGACGGCGAACTCCGGCTATCTCACGCGGCGTCTGGTGGACGTGACCCAGGACTTAGTGGTCATTCAAGACGACTGCGGCACCAGCAATGGCATCAATATGAAGGCCCTGGTGGAAGGCGGAGAAGTGATCGAGGCCCTGCGCGATCGTATTTTGGGCCGCGTGACCGCCGCTGAGGTGGTCAATCCCGAGAGCCAGGCAACTTTGTTTGAGGCAGGCAAGCTGCTCGACGAAGATGCGGTGGATGAGATTGATCGTTTGGGCATTGACGAGGTGCGCGTTCGCACCCCATTAACCTGCGATACACGTTTTGGTCTGTGTGCCAAGTGCTATGGCCGCGATCTCGGACGTGGCCATCTGGTCAACGTAGGTGAGGCGGTAGGTGTGATTGCAGCCCAGTCGATCGGTGAGCCGGGAACACAGCTGACCATGCGGACATTCCACATTGGTGGTGCCGCATCGCGTACCGCAGCCGCCAGTGGCGTGGAGGCGAAATCCAACGGCACCGTGCGCTTTACACCGACCATGCGCTATGTGACCAATGCCAAGGGCGAGCCAATTGTGATCTCGCGTTCGGGCGAGGTGCTGATCACAGACGACAACGGCCGCGAGCGCGAGCGGCACAAGGTGCCGTACGGTGCCACACTGCTGTCGATGGATGGAAAGTCAGTGAAAGCTGGATCGCTGCTGGCGACCTGGGATCCGTTGACGCGTCCGATCATCAGCGAGTATGGCGGCCGTGTGAAATTCGAAAACGTCGAAGAAGGCGTGACCGTAGCCAAGCAGATCGATGAGATCACCGGGCTTTCGACCCTCGTGGTGATCGATGCCAAGCGCCGTGGTGGCGCCCAGGTCAAGGGCGTGCGGCCGCAGGTGAAGCTGATCGATGCCAAGGGCGAGGAAGTCAAGATCGCCGGCACCGACCACAGCGTGAACATCTCCTTCCCGGTGGGCGCGTTGATCACGGTTCGTGATGGCCAAGAGGTTGCTGTCGGCGAGGTGCTGGCACGGATTCCGCAAGAGTCCCAAAAGACCCGCGACATTACCGGCGGTCTGCCACGTGTTGCCGAACTTTTCGAGGCCCGTTCGCCAAAAGATGCTGGCATGCTGGCTGAGGTCACAGGCACGGTGTCTTTCGGTAAAGATACGAAGGGCAAGCAGCGCCTGATCATTACCGATATGGATGGTGTCCAGCACGAGTCTCTGATTTCAAAAGAGAAAAACGTGCTGGTCCATGATGGTCAGATCGTGAACAAAGGCGAACTCATTGTTGATGGCCCAGCCGATCCGCAAGACATTCTGCGCCTGCTCGGTGTCGAGGCCCTTGCGCGCTATATCGTGGACGAAGTCCAGGACGTCTATCGTCTGCAGGGCGTGAAGATTAATGACAAGCACATCGAAGTCATTGTGCGTCAGATGCTGCGCCGCGTTCGGGTGACGGATGCCGCGGATACCCGCTTCATTAACGGCGAAGAGGTCGAGCGCTCCGAGTTGCTGGATGAGAACGATCGTGCCACCGCCGACAATAAGCGTCCCGCGATGTACGAGAACAAGCTCCTTGGTATTACCAAGGCATCGCTCTCGACTGACTCGTTCATCTCGGCGGCCTCCTTCCAGGAGACCACCCGTGTGCTCACCGAGGCTGCCATCATGGGCAAGCGCGATGAGCTGCGTGGCCTGAAGGAAAACGTGATCGTGGGCCGCCTGATTCCTGCCGGCACGGGCCTCGCGTATCACAAGGCCAGAAAAGAGCGCGAGGCGATCGAGGCTGCAGAAGCCCAGACTGCTGCCCAGCAGGCCGCGATTGAGGCCGAAGCCTTGTTCTCAAGCCCGGATGCAGAGGAGTCGGTCACTGAGGGTGGTGCCGAGTCAGCGGCGCCGGCCCCCGGAGAAGGCGCCGCCAGCGCCGAGTAAGCATCAGCGCAGTTGTTCTGAAACGGCGTCAATCGAAAGGTTGGCGCCGTTTTTAATTCCCCATCGATCGGCTCATATTTCACTATATGAAAAAATCTACGATAACCAATCGTTTCTGCTGCATTGCGATTCTGAAGCCATTGACGGTTGACAGAGTGGCCGTAAATCCTTGAAAATCTAAGGCTTTTCGCCATTTGGCGAGCCCCCATTTATTTTTATTTCGAGAGACCTTCGTCAATGCCCACCATTAACCAGCTGGTCCGCAAGGCCCGGACCTCTGAAGAGATCAAAAGCAAAAGCCCGGCATTGCAGGGCAGCCCCCAGCGTCGAGGCGTTTGCACCCGCGTCTACACCACCACGCCGAAAAAGCCGAACTCTGCCCTGCGAAAAGTTGCGAAGGTACGACTGACCAACGGATTTGAAGTCATTAGCTACATTGGCGGTGAAGGCCACAACCTTCAGGAGCACTCCGTGGTGCTGATTCGAGGCGGCCGGGTGAAGGATCTTCCCGGTGTTCGCTACCACATCGTGCGTGGGTCACTGGATCTGCAAGGCGTGAAAGACCGCAAGCAGTCGCGTTCGAAGTACGGTTCCAAACGCCCGAAGGCGGCGTAACCGGCGGGGCCTGCATCTGGCCCCACCAAAAACTGCCCTCAACAAGCGGCACGATCCACCATGGTGGACCTGCCACGTAAGGGTCCAGACAAGAGAAGCGCGTGCTGGACTGAGTCGGTGAATCCGCCCCAAAGACGGATGTGCTGAATCAACTGAATAAGGAAAATTGCTATGCCCCGTCGTCGCGAAGTACCGAAGCGTCTCATTCTTGCCGATCCAAAATTTGGCAGCGAGGACGTCTCTAAATTCATCAATGTGGTGATGCTCCACGGCAAAAAAGCCGTTGCCGAGCGTATCGTGTATGGCGCTCTCGATTTCATCGAGAAGAAAGCCAATAAGAACCCGATGGACATCTTCCTTCAGGCGCTGAATAACGCCAAGCCGGCGGTTGAGGTAAAAAGTCGACGCGTTGGCGGCGCTAACTATCAGGTGCCTGTTGAAGTCCGGCCCGCTCGGCGCTCCGCCTTGGCGATGCGTTGGCTTCGTGAGGCGGCGAAAAAGCGCGGCGAAAAATCCATGAACCTGCGGCTCGCTGGCGAACTCCTTGAGGCTGCCGAAGGCCGGGGTGGCGCGGTGAAGAAACGCGATGAGGTTCACCGTATGGCAGAGGCCAACAAGGCCTTCTCACACTTCCGTTTTTAATTGTTGATTTGACGTTATCGAAAGCAGGTTTGTTTTATGGCCCGTAAGACCCCTATTGAGCGCTATCGCAATATTGGTATCAGCGCCCATATTGATGCAGGTAAGACCACCACCACCGAACGGATCCTTTATTACACAGGGGTGAACCACAAAATCGGTGAGGTTCATGATGGTGCTGCCACCATGGACTGGATGGAGCAGGAACAAGAGCGTGGCATCACGATTACTTCTGCTGCAACCACCTGCTTCTGGAAGGGCATGGACCTGTCGTTTCCTGAGCATCGTTTCAACATTATTGATACCCCGGGCCACGTCGATTTCACCATTGAGGTGGAACGTTCCATGCGCGTGCTGGATGGCGCCTGCATGGTCTATTGTGCGGTCGGTGGTGTTCAGCCCCAGTCAGAAACAGTCTGGCGTCAGGCCAACAAGTACCGTGTGCCACGGCTGGCATTCGTCAACAAGATGGATCGTACGGGCGCGAACTTTTTCAAAGTTGTCGACCAGATGAAGACCCGCCTGCGGGCAAATCCTGTGCCGGTCGTCATCCCGATTGGCGCTGAAGAGAACTTTAAAGGCGTCGTTGATCTGATCAAGATGAAGGCCATCATTTGGGATGAAGCGTCTCAAGGCATGAAGTTTGATTACCAGGAAATTCCTGCGGATCTGCTGGGTACCGCCAAAGAGTGGCGTGAAAAAATGCTTGAGGCTGCCGCCGAGGCGGATGAAGAGCTGATGAATAAATATCTTGAAAGCGGCGATCTCGATGAGGCCGATATCAAGAAAGGCCTGCGCGCTCGGACCATCTCAACCGAGGTCCAGCCCATGCTCTGCGGCTCAGCGTTTAAAAACAAAGGCGTGCAGCGCATGCTCGATGCCGTTGTTGATTTTCTGCCGTCGCCGATCGATATTCCTCCGGTGCAGGGCACCGATGTGCGCGAGCAGCCGGCCAGCCGTAAGGCCGATGACAAAGAGAAGTTTTCTGCCCTCGCATTTAAGCTGATGACAGATCCGTTTGTCGGTCAGCTGACCTTCGTTCGGGTCTACTCGGGCGTTTTGAAATCTGGTGATACGGTCTATAACCCGATTAAGGGCAAGAAAGAGCGTATCGGCCGAGTCTTGCAGATGCACGCCAACAATCGTGAAGAGATCGACGAGATTCTTGCCGGCGATATCGCCGCCTGCGTGGGCTTAAAAGAAGTCACCACGGGCGAGACCCTCTGTGATCCGGATGCCGAGATCGTACTGGAGCGTATGGTATTTCCTGAGCCAGTCATCTCGCAGGCCGTGGAGCCCAAAACCAAGGCCGACCAAGAAAAGATGGGTATCGCCTTGGGCCGTCTTGCGAAAGAGGACCCTTCGTTTCGGGTCCGCACAGATGAAGAATCTGGCCAGACCATCATCTCGGGTATGGGTGAGCTGCACCTAGAGATCATCGTCGATCGGATGAAGCGTGAGTTTGGTGTCGAGGCGACTGTGGGCAAGCCACAGGTGGCCTATCGCGAGACCATTCGCAAGCCCACCGAAATCGAGGGTAAGTATGTCAAGCAGTCTGGCGGTAAAGGTCAGTATGGCCACGTCTGGCTGAAAGTCGAGCCTCAGCAAGAGGGTAAGGGCTATGAATTCGTGGATGCGATCAAAGGCGGTGTTGTGCCGCGCGAATTTATTCCTTCTGTGGATAAGGGCGTAAAAGACACGATGAATAGCGGTGTGCTGGCTGGCTATCCCGTAGTCGATGTGAAGGTCACGCTCTTCGATGGTTCTTACCATGATGTGGACTCCTCGCAGATCGCTTTTGAATTGGCCGCCTCGATGGCATTTAAAGACGGATGCCGAAAAGCCAATCCGGTGCTGCTCGAGCCGATGATGTCCGTCGAGGTTGAGACGCCTGAAGACTATGCCGGCACCGTCATGGGTGATCTGTCGTCACGCCGTGGCATGGTGCAAGGCATGGATGACATGGTTGGCGGCGGCAAGGCGATCAAGGCCGAGGTGCCGCTCTCGGAGATGTTCGGTTACGCGACCACGCTGCGCTCGCTAACGCAGGGCCGTGCCACCTACACCATGGAGTTTAAGCACTACAGCGAAGCACCGAAGAATGTGGCGGAAGCTGTGATTACAAGCCGCACTAAATAAATTGATTAACCACTATTGATTTTCAAAGGAAGACCATCATGGCCAAGGGTAAGTTTGAGCGCACCAAACCGCATGTGAACGTAGGAACGATT
>CAYXRY010000046.1:0-6838 GCA_964467545.1 uncultured Bordetella sp.
TCCAGCAAGGAGCGGTTAGCCAGCCGATATCTGCAAGCGGATCGCCCCATGCGGTGAACTCCCAATCCAGCACGGCAGTGAGTCGTGTGGTTTTGGGCTCGATCATGAGATTACCCAAACGAAAGTCGTTGTGACTCACGCAGGCGGGTTCAGACGCATTACCGCGAGCCTTAAAAATCTGCTCGGACTCACGGACACAGTGCTGAAAGGCCTCGGTCAGGTAGCGCTTAGGTTCTTTTACTCTCGCAAAGCTTTTTGTCAGTAAATCAATGCTTGCAGAAAATCCGCAGCCGGGCCGTTTCCCGAGCACACCTGCTAGCACTTTCTCTGCTTGAGTTGCTGAGGCCTGACCGTGGAGCCTGCCAAGTTCAGCGCCTAATGATTGCGCAAGCCCGCGAATTGCGTCGGGCGAGCCTGACGCTAACTGGCCAAGCAGAGTTCGGCCCTCGGTCTGGCCCTCACACCATTGAAAAATACTGGCGCTTGCCTGCGGTTGATTCACTAGAGCGACGGGTTTGGCTACGGTCATGCCAATTGCATCGGCATGGGTGACCATGGCGTACTCGGAAGCGCGATCCAGACTACCCGGAATCGGCAGACTCTGGCCACGCCGCAGCACCCACTTCAGTAGCGCACCCTCGTGGTCTGAGAGCTCCACCAAGAAGTTTTGATTAATCGCCCCGCCAGAAAGCCGTTGAATTTTCTGAATCGAGAGCTTGCGCCCAAGCGTTGCGGCTGCCGTTTCAATCAACGGCGTGACCTCTTCTGACCAATCAGTCACCGCCCGGGCCCCATGCGAAAAATTCTCGGCCTTGCTCGCGATAGGCGCGGCTAATCACCATTTGATGGACTTCGCTTGCGCCATCCACAAGCCGAGCCTGCCGGGCATAGCGATAGATCCACTCTAAGACCGTATCTTTGCTGTAGCCGCGGGCGCCACATAGCTGAATCGCCGTGTCTGCCGCCAGATGCAGCGTGTCGGCCACCTGAATCTTAGCCATTGAAATCTCAGGCCTTGCTTTTTTGCCTTGCTCCAAGCGCCATGCGGCCCGCATGGTCAGCAGTCTTCCAGTATCGATGGCCATCGCTACTCGGCCAAGCTGCATCTGCACACTCTCGCGATCCGCAAGCTTGATTCCAAATCCTTCGCGCTCGCTGACGTAACGGCCTGCGATTTCCATGCAGCGTTGCGCCAAGCCCAGCCAACGCATGCAGTGTGTCAATCGCGCCAATCCCAGCCGAATCTGGGTGAGCTTTAAGCCCTGACCGACTTCCATAAGCCGGTGTTCATCTGGGATCTCTAGGCCATCGAATTTGAGTTCACAGTGGCCGCCGTGTTCCTCTGGCCCCATGATCGGGATTCTTCGGACAATCTCCCAGCCCGGATCGTCGCGATGAAATGCAAATGCGGTGAGTCCATCCCGAGATCCATCACCAGTTTTGGCAATCAAAATGAAGTGGCTTGCCACACCCGCGCCCGTGATGAACCACTTCTGGCCATGGACTACCCAGCGATCGCCTTTTTTCTCTGCCCGGGTGCGAATCATTCCTGGGTCCGATCCGCCGCCCGGATGGGGCTCGGTCATGACGAAGGCCGAGCGCACGCGGCCATCGACAATCGGGTCCAGCCATTTGTCTTGCTGGGCCTGGGTTGCGACTTTGGAAAGCACAGTCATATTGCCGTCATCGGGCGCAGCACAGTTAAAACACACCGGACCGAAAAGTGAACGGTTCATGCGCTCATAGAGTAAAGCCTGGCCGACTGGCGTTAAGCCCAGACCGCCGCGGGCTTTGGGCATCTGCGGCGAAAAAAGCCCCAATGCTTTGACCTCTTGACGCAGGGCCTGCAATAAATCTTCACGCACATTCTCGTGGGCATCAAAGCTGGAGTGATCTTGCTCAAGCGGAATCAACCGGTCCTGCACAAAGTCATCCACTTTGCGCATCAGCAGCTGATGTTCGATGGAGAGATTAAAGTCCATGAGTCACTCGCAGTGTGATGTTCTAGAGTCCCGCACTCATACCGCCATCAACCAGAAGCACGGAGCCAGTCATATAGGTGTTGCTCGGGTCCAAAAGGCACAGCAGCGGCGCGTTGAGCTCACTTAAATCGGCTGATCGGCCCAGCGGAATTTTCCGCAGCAGTGCCTCGCCTGCGGGCCCGTTTAAGACCTCGGCATTTAAGGCGGTGCGGACATAGCCCGGGGCAAGGGCATTCACCCGAATGTTGTCTTTGACCAATTCGATGGCAGCTGAACGCGTCATCTGAATCACGGCGGCCTTGGTTGCAGAATAAATCGCAGCCCTTTTCAGTGGCCGAAACCCCAGCACCGAAGCGATGTTGACAATCACGCCGCCGCCTGCCGCCTTGAGGTGGGGCACGATCTCTCGGGTCATGGTGGTGATTCCAGAGATATTGGTGAGCAGGGTCTTTTGCTCATCTTCCGGGCTGGTCTCATGCAAAGTCGCAGTCACCGCCACTCCAGCGTTATTGATTAAGCCATAAATCGTCTCTTTGGATCCCGGCTTGCCTAAGGCTTCATTTAAGGCCTGGTGTACCGATGCGCAATCCGTGATGTCCGCCTGGATCGCCAGATCAACGCTGCCTGCCGCAAGCGGGCGCCTTGCAAGACCAATCACGCGGGCACCCTGGGCTTTCAATACGCTGCAGAAATGCTCCCCTAGGCCACTGGAGGCACCCGTGACCAAGATTGTTTTGCCTGTTAAGGGCTTATCGAGACTGATGGTCATGGTCGGGCCGAGTGCTTGAAGTGATTGCGCAGTTCGAATTTCTGAATCTTACCGGTAGCGGTTTTGGGAAGCTCTTGAAAGATGATGGTTTTTGGGACCTTAAAACCCGCCAGTAAGCCGCGGCAGTGGGCAATGATGTCGTCGCCTGTGGCGGCGGCCCCTGGTTTGAGTTCAATAAAGGCGCAAGGGGTTTCTCCCCAGCGCTCATCGGGCTTGGCCACCACGGCAGCCGCCAGCACTGCCGGATGCCGATACAGGGCGTCCTCTACTTCGATTGACGAGATGTTCTCTCCGCCCGAGATGATGATGTCTTTGCTGCGGTCTTTAATTTTCATGTAGCCATCGGGGTAGACCACCGCCAGATCGCCCGAGTGAAACCAGCCGCCTTTTAATGCAGCCGCGGTGGCTTCGGGATTTTTAAGATAGCCACGCATCACCACATTGCCCCGAATCATGATTTCACCAATCGTTTCGCCATCGGCGGGCACAGGCTGCATGGTCTCAGGATCCAGCACTGCGACTGCCTGCTCCAGCTGTTTGCAGATCCCTTGCCGGGAATTGAGTTCTGCTCTGGCTTCCAGTGAAAGGCCTGCCCATTCATCTTGCTGCACGCTGATTAAAACGGGGCCATAGACTTCTGTTAGGCCATAGGCATGCAGGATCTCAAAGCCCATTTTCTCCATGCCTTCGATCATGGCCGCTGGGGGTGCGGCACCGCCGACCATGGTCTGCACCCGACGATGGATTCCCAGCTTCATGCTCTGCGGCGCATTGATCAGCATATTCTGAACAATCGGCGCACCACAGTAATGGGTCACTTGGTGACTGCGTATGGCATCGAAAATTGGCTGGGCCTCAATCCGACGCAAACAGACATTGACGCCTGCCATGGCGGCGACAGTCCACGGAAAGCACCAGCCGTTACAGTGAAACATGGGCAGCACCCAGAGATAAATCGGATGCCGCTGCATGCCCCACTCCAAGGCATTGGAAATCCCATTGGTGTAGGCCCCGCGGTGGGAGTAGACCACTCCCTTGGGATTGCCCGTGGTGCCAGAGGTGTAGTTCAGACAAATCGGATCCCATTCGTCCTCAGGCCACAGAGTGGTGAAATGAGCATCTGCAGATTCTAAAAACGCCTCGTAGTCAATCTTTCCCAGCCGCTGTCTTGGCCCGACATAAAGGGGATCATCCACATCAATGACGATTGGTGATTCAGCGTTTTTTTCTTTGAGAATAAGAAGCGAGGCTGCAATGACCGCTGCAAACTCTTGATCCACGATCAAGACCTTGGCTTCGCTGTGCTCCAACATGTAGGCAAGCGCCCGGGCATCCTGCCGAGTATTCAGCGCGCACAGCACGGCGCCAGCCATGGCAATACCAAAATGCGCCTCCACCATCGGCGGCGTATTGGGCAGCATCACCGCTACCGTTTCTGATCTCTGTATTCCCAGTTTTTGCAGCGCGCTGGCGAGCATTTTGCAGCGCTGATAGGTCTGACTCCAGGATCGCTTTAATTCCCCATGAATCACCGCCACTTTATTGGGGTAAGCAGTGGCCGCCCGCTCAATGAACTGAATGGGGCTTTGGACTGCGAAATTTGCAGGGCCCCGATCAAGCCCTGTGGCATAGAGCTCGTGGCTCATGTCGGCTGAGTGGTGGCGGCGCGAATGGCCCGCTCTGAGGGCAGCCACGAGACGGTAAAGGCGGTGCAGCAGGCAATCACCGCCATCGCGATAAACAGTGTTTCAAAGCTCGAGGCTTTGACAATTGGCCCCAGCAGGTAGACCGCGATGCCGCTCACACCAAATGAAACCGCCAGCCGAATGCCGGCCACTCGGCTGCGCATCTGATCATCGACATAGCGCACGATCACCGCATCCAAAAATGGAATCGCGCCAAAGATGGCCGCCATAAAGCCCAACGCGCAGGCAAAGAGCATCCAGCCCGTGGACTGAGCAGCCAGGCCAAACAGCACAATCTGCGAAAGCACAATTCCCAGAAATAATGGCTTCATCGCCATGCGATCAATCAGGATTCCCACAATCACCTGGCTAAAGGCAGCCACCGCATACACGCTGGCCACCAGCATCCCCAGGGTGGCGGGATCACTCACGATGCCGATGAAGCGCTCGCGAAAAAGCTCGGTGTTGCCATTGGTGGTGAAGTTAAAAAGCAGCGACCCCGAGGTCGAAGCGATGGTGATGACGGTGAGGGCGCGAATTGCCATGTATCTTGGAATCGGATGCGCGGTGGATTTTTTCTTAGCGGGCGCATGGAGTTCCTCGGGCGCAAGACGCGCAAACATCAGGCCCATCACCGCAGAGAGTGCTGCCGGCAGTAAAAACGCGGCCCGCCAGCCAAAATACTTCACCATGAATCCCGTTAAGATGGCTGCGATCGCCAGCCCCATATTGCCTGCGAGATTATTCACGCCAATGGTGAGCCCCGGCGTTTTGGTGGAACTCAATAGCATCGGAATGCCCACTGGGTGATAGATCGAGGAAAACGCGCCCATGATGGTGAGGGCAATCGCCATTTGAATGGGGCTTTGGGTGAGCGCTACCAGCGCGCATGAGGCCGCAATCCCCCAGAAAAAGACCAACATCATTTTTCGTCGGCCCCAGAGATCACCCAGGCGGCCCGCTGGAATCGAACCTAGGCCAAACAGGATGAAGGCCCCCGCGGTGTAGGGCATGAGGTCTTCCCAGCGCTCAATGCCGAATTCAATTGCAATCGTTGCAACCGCTGAGGCGAAGATGAGCAGCACCAGATGATCCAGTGCATGGGCAGCGTTAAGCAGCAAAGAGGTGGGCCGATTCATAGCATCAAATTGTAGGCCAGCTTGCCCAAAGCAGGTTTAGTCAGGATACTTCGTGTCTGCCTTTTTTCGAAGCGATTCTCCATGCCCGCAGTCAAAGAACCCACCCAGCACAGTCCCATGACAATCGCCCTCTGGATGATGCTGATCTGCGGCTGCTCAATTGGGCTGATTTCGTTCGGGGTGCGTTCCTCGTTTGGCCTTTTTGTGGATCCGATTTCGGGAAGCGGCGGATTTCAGTTTGGGCGCGAGGCCTATGCGTTTGCGATGGCAATTCAGAATCTCTTCTGGGGCCTTGGCCAGCCGATTGCGGGTGCATTGGCGGATCGATTCGGCCCCTGGAAGGTGTTGGCAGGCGGTGGCGTAATTTTCGCTGCGGGCCTGGCACTCATGACCGTTTCCAATGATCCGCTTACCTTTACGCTCACGGGCGGCATTCTGATTGGCTTAGGGATGAGCGGGGCAGGGCACAACACGGTGTTGGCCGCCTTTGCGCAGCTCATGCCCGTTGAGCGCAGGCCCTGGGCCTTGGGCTTGGCCACTGCGATGGCAAGCCTCGGCCAATTTATGGTTGTGCCCTTGGGCCAGGCATTCATCGAGGCCTATGGCTGGGGCATGACACTTCTCATCATGGCTTGTGCAATGGCAAGCACCCCTGCGCTTGCCCTATCGCTTCGGCCCCGGGGATCGGTGCAAAGCGCCGCTGCTCCGTTGACCGCAACCGCAAGCTCATTTCGTGAGTCTTTACGGCAGGCGTTTGGCCATCGTAGCTATTGGCTCTTAATCGGCGGATTTTTTGTCTGCGGCTTTCAGCTTGCCTTTATTACCGTGCACTTCCCGCCTTACCTTGCGGATATGGGCATATCGGCCAAGACTGCAAGCTGGGGCCTAGCGATGATTGGCTTATTCAATGTGATCGGCAGCTACATGAGCGGGCCCCTGGGTGTTCGGCTATCCCGCAAGGTGTTGCTGTCCTGGATTTACCTGTTGCGGGCCATCGTGATCGCACTGTTTCTGCTGGCGCCGCTATCAACGACTTCGGTGCTGGTATTCGGTGCGGCGATGGGCATCTTGTGGCTTTCAACCGTGCCGCCGACAGCCCAGCTGGTGGGCGTGATGTTTGGCAATCGCTATCTCTCGATGCTCTTTGGTTTTGTATTTCTCTCGCATCAGATTGGCGCTTTTATTGGGGTCTGGCTAGGCGGATTGATTTTTGCATCAACGGGAAGCTATCTGCCGATCTGGTGGGGCGGTGTGGTGCTCGCG
>CAYXRY010000047.1:0-6618 GCA_964467545.1 uncultured Bordetella sp.
GGCGGGGCGGCTTCGTCGATTCAGACGGGCGCCAATCAAGAGGCGCTCGACTTCGATTCAGTGCAACGTGGCAACCCAGAGATGCAACGCCGGGCACAAGAGGTCATTGACGCCTGTGCTGCGCTTGGCGAAAGTAATCCGGTGCTATCGATTCATGATGTGGGTGCAGGCGGCCTATCGAATGCCTTTCCAGAGCTCGTGCATGGCGCAGGCCGCGGCGGCCGATTTCAGATTGCTGATGTGCCGTGTGATGAATCGGGCCTGTCTGCTGCCGAAATCTGGTGCAACGAATCCCAGGAGCGTTATGTGTTGGCGATTGCGCCAGAGTCATTGGAATCATTTGCAGCCATTTGTACGCGTGAACGCTGCCCGTTTGCTGTTGTGGGCCATGCAACCGATGAAGATCGGCTTGAGCTCATGGATGCGCAAAGCCGCCGCTCACCGGTCGATCTGCCGCTGTCAGTGCTGCTGGGCAAGCCGCCCAAAATGCATCGCCAGGCGAATCGTGTTGCGGTGGCCGCCGAGCCGCTGGACTGCTCAGGACTGCAGCTTGAAAGCCTCATTGATCAGGTGCTGGCCCACCCCACCGTGGGCAGCAAACAATTTCTCATCACCATTGGGGATCGAACGGTCGGCGGTCTTACGGCCCGTGATCAGATGGTGGGCCCCTGGCAGACGCCCGTTGCTGATGTTGCGGTCTCACTTTGGGATTTCGAAGGCCTTGGCGGCCAGGCCATGGCACTCGGTGAGCGCAGCCCGGTCGCAATTCTGAATTCCGCCGCCGCCTCTCGGCTTGCGCTTGGCGAGGCCCTCACCAATCTTGTGGCGGCCGATATCGGACCCCTTGAGACCGTGAAGCTCTCAGCGAACTGGATGGCAGCCTGTGGAGAACCAGGCCAGGATGCCGCACTCTTTGATGCTGTAGCGGCCCTTGCAAAAGAAATCTGTCCTGCACTGTCATTATCGATTCCGGTTGGAAAGGATTCCTTATCCATGCGCACTGTCTGGAGTGAGGCCTCGGGATCGAAGTCGGTGATCTCGCCCGTCTCACTAAACCTGACGGCAGTGGCGCCAGTCGCTGATGTCCGTCGGACCTGGACGCCCATGCTTCAGCGGACAGAGGCACCTACTGTCTTACTCTTTATCGATCTCGGCCAGGGAAAAAATCGGATGGCGGGTTCGGTCTTGGCGCAGACACTTCAACAGTTTGGCGATGAGACCGCTGATATCAGTGCTGAGTTACTCCAGTCATTTGCGGCAGCGATGTCTGAGCTACACCAGAGCGATCAGGTGCTTGCTTACCATGACCGCTCCGATGGTGGCCTGCTGGCCGCGCTTTGTGAAATGGCGTTTGCAGGCCGCTGTGGCATCACGGTCAATATTGATCTGATTACGATTGATCCGGTAGCGGCCGACTGGGGTGACTTCAAGATTCGGCCCGAGCAGGTCGCCGTGCAGCGCGATGAGCTCACCATCAAGGCGCTTTTTAATGAAGAGCTCGGCGCCGTGCTTCAGGTGGACCGCTCAAACCGAACGGCTGTGATGGATTGTCTGCGCCGGCATGGCTTATCGCGCCTAACTTTTGAGATCGGCACGGTCAATCCGCGTGATGCGATCGAAATTTATCGTGATGCAAAGTGTATTTTTCAAAAGCCCCGGCATGTCCTGCAGCGGACCTGGAACTCTGTGAGTGCAGAGATCTGTCGGCGCCGCGATCATCCTGACTGTGTGGAGCGGGAGGCCGCTATTGCACAGGACTCTGAACTACCCCGCGTTGTGTTAGGCCCCAAAGTCGCAGCACGTCAGGGCGAATTGGCTGCCCCATGGGTGGGCAGGCGTCCGCGGGTCGCGATCTTAAGGGAGCAGGGCGTGAACGGCCAGGTGGAGATGGCAGCTGCTTTTGATCGGGCGGGATTTGAATCATGGGATGTGCACATGAGCGATCTGATGGCAGGCCGGATTCAGCTGAATCAATTCGCGGGACTGGCCGCCTGCGGAGGCTTTTCGTTTGGCGATGTGCTGGGCGCCGGACAGGGCTGGGCGCGGTCCATTCTTTTTCACGAGTCTCTGAGATTACAGTTTGAAGAGTTTTTCCATGACCCGACGCGTTTTGCTCTTGGTGTCTGTAATGGCTGCCAGATGATGAGCGGTTTGTCTGACATCATTCCGGGCGCTGCCAACTGGCCGCGATTTGTCAGGAATCGCTCCGAGCAATTCGAGGCCCGCTTCTCGCTAGTGGAGATTCAGGCCTCAGCCTCAGTGCTGACCACCGGCATGGAGGGCTCCATTTTACCGGTGGTGGTTTCGCACGGAGAGGGTCTTGCCGCGTTTGGCACGGCCCATCCGCCAGCAGCTGCAGTCATGCGCTATGTCGATCCACGGGGGCTTGCTACAGAGCATTACCCGTACAATCCCAACGGCTCTCCCGGCGGCCTGACCGCGGTATCGAATCAGGATGGCCGTATTACCGTGATGATGCCGCACCCCGAGCGCGTATTTCGCCAGGTGCAGATGTCCTGGATCCCCGAGGCACTCCGCACGACGGGCGACGACTCGCCCTGGATGATGATGTTCCACAATGCCCGCCACTGGGTCCAACACGCATGAAAGCCTAGACACGATGTTATCTGCAGCCAATATTGCGATTCAGTTCGGTGCCAAGCCGCTATTTGAAAATGTCAACGCTAAGTTTGATAACGGCAACCGCTACGGCTTAATTGGTGCTAATGGCTGCGGCAAATCCACACTGATGAAGATTCTGGGTGGTGACCTTGAGCCCAGCAATGGCGTTGTGGTTCGGGATCCCCATGTTCGCCTCGGCAAGCTTCGGCAGGATCAGTTTGCGTTTGAGGATGTCCGTGTGTTGGATGTGGTCATGATGGGCCACGAGGAAATGTGGGCCGCACAGTCGGAGCGGGATGCAATCTACGCTAACCCAGAGGCCACCGAAGACGACTACATGAAAGCCGCAGAGCTTGAAGGTAAGTTCGCCGAATACGACGGCTATACCGCGGAGGCCCGGGCTGGCGAGTTGCTGCTGGGCGTTGGAATTCCGCTCGAGCAGCACCAGGGCCCGATGCGCGAGATCGCCCCCGGCTGGAAGCTCAGGGTGTTGTTGGCCCAGGCTCTTTTTTCAGATCCGGATGTGCTGCTTTTGGATGAGCCCACGAACAATCTGGATATCCACTCGATTCAGTGGCTTGAAGATGTACTCAATGAGCGTAACAGCACCATGATCATTATTTCGCATGACCGGCATTTTTTGAATTCGGTCTGCACCCACATGGCCGACTTGGATTACGGTGAGCTGCGGATTTATCCCGGTAACTATGATGACTTCATGCTGGCAGCTTCCGAGGCCCGGGCTCGGCTGATGGCGGCCAATGCCAAGAGTAAGGAGCGTGTCTCGGAGTTGCAGGAGTTTGTGCGGCGATTTGCGGCTAATAAGTCGAAGGCCAAGCAGGCGACATCGCGCCGCAAGCTGATCGAAAAAATTCAAGGCGATGCCGTCGAGGTTCGGCCTTCCTCCCGGCAGAACCCTTATATTCGTTTTGAGCAAAATAAGCAGCTCTATCGGCAGGCTGTCCATGTGCAAAGCATCTCGAAGACTTTCGAAGGCCGCAGCCGCCCGGTGATCGAGCGTTTTTCCATGATGGTGGAAGCCGGAGAGAAAATCGCGATCGTGGGCGCCAATGGCGCAGGCAAGACCACGCTGATGCGTTGTATCGCGGGCGCCACTGTTAGTGGCATGGATCCCGATGGCGGTGAAAACAAATGGGCGGAAAACGCCAACATTGGGTACATGCAGCAGGATGTCTATCCCGATTTTGAAAAAGAGGTCTCATTGACTGACTGGATCGGCCGCTACACCCAGGAGGGCGATGATGATCAGGCGGTCCGATCGATTCTGGGTCGGCTGCTATTTTCAGGTGACGATGTCGGAAAGATGGTCCGCGTGCTATCGGGCGGCGAAAAGCATCGCATGACGTTCGGCCGGCTGATGCTCGGCCGCCACAATGTGCTGATGCTCGATGAGCCCACCAATCACCTTGACATGGAATCCATCGAGTCTTTGCAGCTGGCACTCGAAAAATTTCAGGGGACGCTGTTTGTCGTGTCTCACGATCGGGAATTCGTTAATGCCGTCGCCAATCGCATTCTCGAGGTCCGTGGTGATGGAACGGTATCGGACTTCAAGGGGTCCTATGATGAATATCTTGCGAGCCAGGGCCTGGCCGTCTGAGGCTTTTTGATGTTCAGCGCCTTACAGCGCTAGGCCCCGAGGTCTTCGGGCGTATTCAGGTTGCGAAATGCTGCCTCATCGGTAGGCTGTACCGCTGATGCGCCGACCTCGGCAAGCCAAAGTCCGAGCTTGCGTTGACCGTGCTGAAGAAAATGCTCAAGGTGCGTGCGGCTTGAAATGGGCACCAGGGCAAAGGTGGGGTGCTGGGCAATGTAGGCACCGCCCGCTGACCGGCCCGCCCAGAGCTGGCTGACAAGTTCCAGCGGAAATAGCGGGCAGTCACAGGGCACGGTCACCATCCAGGGTGTGCTGGCCGTCTGCAGGCCGGCCAGTATTCCCGCCAGTGGGCCCTCGTAGCTCGGAGTCTGCTCGCCGAAGACTGGATCTGCAATGACCGGAAGGCCACGCTGCAGATACTGCGCGCGGTTGCGATTAGCGTTGATGATGAGTGCATTGACCTGCGGCGATAGGCGATCGATTGCGATATCGATCAGCAGCTTGCCGTGAAAGCTCATCAGCCCCTTATCCGCGCCACCCATGCGTCGGCCTGCGCCGCCGCAAAGCAGCAGGCCAGTGATGGGCTCAAGCGCTGGTTTGGATAAGGCCATCAATGAGGGCAGTGACATCGTCGGCGTTGGTCACCCGATGCCAGGATCCCCGCGGATAAACAACGACATTTGGGCCTTGTTGACACAGGCCAAAGCAGCCAGATTTGTTGGCCATGATGCCGCCATCATGATCCAGGCCCCGATTTCGTAACTCATTTTTCATCTGCTTTAAAAGATCGAGTGAGCCCCTTGCGGCACAGCAGTCGCCGTTATCGCGCACATTGGTGCAAATAAAAAGATGATGCCGATAACGCATGTGGTGGGCTAAGGGATCCGGGTATCGTGGGGCTGCGGTGGGTTACTCGATTTTGAGCAGTTTTTTTGCTGAGCCCAGCACCAGCATCGCCTCACCATGCTTGTCTTGTTTATGCAATTTCTCGCCCTCTGCACGCAGGTCTCGCACCTTTTTAATCAGCGCAGGATCAAGATTTTTCGACGTGGACAAGGCCTGGTCAATTTTGTAGATCTCAAGCGGACAGCTATGCGGCCACGCGGGTGCCGCGGCGGCCGTCAACAATAGGGCCAGAAGGTGCGGGGCTGCGGCTTGCATTTTTTGGAGACCTCCTTAAGACTTTGGCCTGCGATCCATTATGAACCGTCGACACGTTTTAAAAGCAGGCGCCGCTGGCTTAGCCCTCGCAGGCGTTTCCACCTTGCCACTGGCGAGCCTGGCAAGAGGCAGCCGGCTTCGTGATCATATGCTGATCGCGCAGCCCGCGCGGCTGGGCCTTCTGGGCGATGACTATCCCGCCACCGATGTCTGGGCCTTTAACAACATGATTCCCGGCCCAGTCTTGCGGGCCAACCAGGGCGACACGCTGCGGATTCGTTTTCGTAATCGACTCGCCAGCCTCTCGACCATTCACTGGCATGGCATACGGCTGCCCAATGCGATGGACGGTGTGCCCGGCATCACCCAGGCGCCGGTTAAGCCCGGCGAAGATTTTGTGTATGAGTTTGCCCTGCCGGATGCGGGCACCTACTGGTATCACCCCCATGTGGCCACCTATGAGCAAATTGGGCGCGGCCTGTATGGCGTAATTCAGGTCGAAGAACGGCAGCCGCCGGATGTCGATGATGATGTCACCTGGGTGCTTTCCGATGTGATGCTCACCAAGGATGCATCGATTGCGCCGAACTTTAAAAGCCTGCACGATGCCGCCCACGCAGGCCGACTGGGCAATATCGTGCTGGTCAACGGCCAGCGCGGCCCGGCCATGCTGGATGTCCGCGCCGGCCAGCGAATTCGCCTGCGCTTATTGAATGCCGCAAGCGCGCGATTATTTCGGATCAAGATTCATGGGCATCAGCCGCTGGTGGTGGCCCACGATGGGCATCCGTGCACGCCTTATCGGCTGACCGAGTCTTTTTATTTTTCGCCCGGCAATCGCATGGATTTGATACTGGATTGCACTGGAGCGCCGAATGCACAGTTTGAGATTGAGGATGAATTCTTCCCGGCGATGCGCAATAAAGTTGGCCTGATTCGCTACAACAGCCGCTCTGCAGTGGGGGCCCGTAAGCCCTTCGGGGAGCTACCCCCAAATACGCTGTTTGAGCCGGTGCTCGCGGGCGCTGAATCGGTAAAGATGGTGCTCGAGGGTGGTGCGCTATCGAACAAAGCGACTCGTGAGGCCATTTGGCTCATGAATGGCAAGGGCAATGATCATGGCTCGCACATGGATGTGCACGGCAAACATCCTGATCCACTATTTACATTTGAGCAGGGCTGCACAGTGCGGTGCCTGATTGACAATAAAACCGCCT
>CAYXRY010000048.1:0-6102 GCA_964467545.1 uncultured Bordetella sp.
ATGCCGGCGGCAGTGGGAATCTATGAGCGCCTTCTAGAAAGTGCTCGCGCCTCGGGCCGTGATCGGCTTGATGATTTCCTATTTCTTCCTGAGGTTGAGAATCGTAAAACGGCCATGGTGTTGCTTGACCTTTATTTCCGTAGGGTGCTGCAGGCCAGCGGATTACGGGTCGGCAAGCGCGGACAGAATCGAACGCTCTACAGCCTACGGCATACTGCCATTACCTTTCGGCTCCTGTTCGGCCGCGGCATTGATTTACTAACGCTTGCCCGCAATGCGCGCACTTCGGTGGAGATGATCGAGCGGTTTTACGCCTCGGAGTTATCGGCTGAGATGAACGTGGCGCTCTTGCACTCTCGACGCAGCTTCGGCAAATAAAAAACCCCGGCGCGAAGGCCGGGGTTGTCAGGATTTCTAACCTACGCTGCCAATCGGCAGCAAGCGATTAGAAAGTGTGACGTGCGCGCAGAACAAAGCCGGTGGAACCACCCACTTGCTCTTGCTCGAATACGTCAGCGCCCAGGGTGGTGCGCTTGCTCAGAGCATAGTTCACACCAACGGCCCAACGGGTGTTGGCGTTTGATGCCTGCTTCTTGTCCTTGGCGTAGCCAACGAGGCCGGTCAGGCCGGGACGCAGGGGCATGGTGGCGCTATACATCATCATGTCGCGGGTTTTTGCACCAGCTGAGTTCTCTGAAACTGCGCTGGCGATGTTGGCCTTCAGGAAGCCGAGGTCATAGCTTGCGCCAAAACCGTTTTGCTTACCGTTGTCCTGCACTTCACCCATCATGTACTGGGCAGTGATCGGGCCCTGTGCATAGGTCAGCGTGGTCAGCGTGCGCTCCTGGTTGGGGGAGGCAGGTGCCGTCAGGGTGGTGTGATAGATCAAACGGAAGCCGTTAAGCGTAGGCGATGTATAGGAAATCGAACGATCCATGGAGTCAGCAAAAATCAGACCCTGTGTGCCGCCGGAGTTAGCCATCAGGCCAGCGCCGCCGCCGCAACCCCAGGGGTCATATGCGCAGTTGGACTCTTCAATGATCTTGCCGACGTTCACGGTACCAAAGGCGCCAGAGACAAACACGCGGGCAGCGTGCCAGTTCGGGGTGCCGCCGGTTGCGGAGGTCGCGCGGTTAGCACCAGTGGAATCAAAACGCATCTGGAATGCGGAGCCAGCGGACATGCCACCGCCGAGGTCTTCGCTCGAGGTGATGTTGATCGAGTTCAGGCCACCACCAAGGCGGGTAGCGACTGTTGCTTTAGCCCCAGCAGCGCCGGTATCCATCACGCCAGACTGGATCGAGCCGCTGATGGTGACCTGCGCCATCGCGGGCAGAGCAAATGCGCCAGCTACTGCTGCAGCAATTAATTGCTTCTTCATTAAATGTTCTCCTAATTAATTAACCTCACACCCAGACGCCTTGCGGCGGCCAAGCGACTGCTGGGATCAGCCGTCCTCGCTATTTTCCCGGGAGGCCCCCTCTCCCTCAAGCCAGATCCCCCTCCAAGCCCCTTCGGCCGTGGTTTTCCCGATGCCCTTGTCGTCCAAAAGCAACACTCCCTATCCTGTCTAGAAAATAGGGACATATAAACTGGCCAATAATGCGACCATGACCTCGACCCGCCTTTACGGCCGTCTTCTGTCCTATGCCAAGCCTTACTGGCCTGGCTTTGCTCTCGCGGCCTTGGCCATGCTGGTCACGGCCGCCACCGAGACGGCCTTTCCGGCCTTGCTCAAGCCCCTTTTGGACAACGGTTTTGCCGGAGCCAGCTCTTTTCAGGTCTGGTGGGTGCCCACCGCAGTGCTGTTGATTTTTTTGCTGCGCGGAACTGCAACGTTCTTCTCGGTCTACGCCATGAACTGGATTGCAAATAGTGTTTTACGGGATCTTCGGCAGGCCATGTTTAACAAATTGCTCACACTGCCCGCCTCGGCCTTCGATGCCCGCTCTTCGGGCCAGTTGATTTCTCGAGTGATTGCCGAGGTCAATGGCGTGACCAGTGCTGCCACCAATGTCGTCAACACCCTGGTGCGCGATAGCCTGATTTTGATCGGCTTACTGGGCTGGCTGTTTTGGCTTAACTGGAAGCTCACGCTGATTGTTTTGGTGCTGCTGCCCTTTTTGGCTGGCCTCACCCTAGCTTTTTCCAAGCGCATGCGGCGTGTGAGCCGCGATGCCCTAAAGGCCACAGCAGAGATGACTCGCTCGGTCGAGGAAGCGATTTTCGGCAACCGCGTGATCAAGGTCTTTCAGGGCGATCAGTTTGAGTCAGGCCGATTTCGCAAAGTAAATGCTGAATTCCGCGGCCAGTCGATGCGGCTGGCGATCGCGCAGGCCCTGCAGACGCCCATCAGTCAGCTGATTGCCGCAATTGGTGTTGCCGTGGTGCTCACCATCGCGCTGATGCAGTCCCGCGCGGGCGAGGCCACCGTGGGCGACTTCATTTCGTTTGTCACGGCCATGCTCATGATGTTCGGCCCATTGCGACACTTAGCAGACGTCAACGCCCAACTGCAGCGGGGCCTTGCCTCGGCAGAGGCGGTTTTTGAACTCATTGATGAGAAATCCGAGCGCGATACGGGTAGCCGAACGGTGGACCGTGTGCGTGGAGAAATTACGTTTGAAGGCGTTAGCCTCGCTTATCCCAGCAGTGATCGCGAGGTCCTGCAGGCAGTCTCCATCGTGATTCAGCCGGGCGAGACGGTGGCCCTCGTGGGCCCCTCGGGCGGGGGCAAGACATCACTGATCAATTTACTGCCCCGGCTTTATGAGCCCACTGCAGGCCATGTATTGATTGACGGAATTGCAGTCACTGAATTAACCCTTGCAAGCTTGCGCGCCCAGATTGCGCTGGTTTCGCAAGATGTTGTGCTTTTCAATGACTCGATTCGCAATAACATCATTTACGGGGCACCCGATAGCTCAGTAGCCCAGCTTGACGCAGCGATTGCGGCAGCAGATCTCTCTGATTTTGTGGCCTCTCTGCCCGAGGGTGTTGAAACCGTAATCGGGGATCGTGGCGTACGGCTCTCGGGCGGGCAGCGGCAGCGCATCGCGATTGCGCGGGCGGTGCTGAAAAACGCCCCGATTCTGCTGCTGGATGAGGCCACTTCTGCCTTGGATACCAAGGCCGAGGCAAGCGTGAAGGCTGCGATAGATCGGCTGCGTCAGGGCCGCACCACTTTAGTGGTGGCCCATCGGCTCTCCACCATCGTGAATGCGGATCGCATACTTGTGATTGCCAATGGCCGACTTGTAGAGGAGGGCCGTCATGAGGCGCTTATGGCAAAGGCCGGTCTGTATGCCAGCCTGTATTCGAAGAATCTTCAAGACGCTGAGCCGCCGGCAGCCGAGTCACCATCTCTGTGATGGTCGCAATCAATGCAGGATCATCGGCCTGAAGAGATCGGGCATGCGGCGCCCAGTGGTGGGGCCCATAGGTCTGCATGGCGCTGATGGAAAAGATGCCAATGGTGGGCACGCCAAAGGCGGCACTCACATGGGTGATGCCGGTATCAACACCAATGCAGATTCCAAAATCTGGCAGTCGATTGCGAAAAGCATTGAAATGCTCAATCGGTCGATAAATCATTTCCACTTCGCAATTGGAGAGTGCCGCAATCGCAAGTCCGCGCTGACGCTCCGCTTCAGATCCCGCCACCAATGCAATCGAGTACCCCCGGTTACGCAGTGTGGTTACCATCACACTCATGCCTTGGTTATCCAGCTGCTTGGCCTCTTTAGAAGAAAAGGGCACGAGCAGCGCGGTTGAGCCTGGCTTGGCATGTTGGCTGCTGATCGCAGCGCTCGCCAAAGCCGATTCTTTTTTAAATGCAAATTGGGTCTGACTCAAATGAGGCGTATAGCCGAGTGCGACTCCAGCAAAGACCCGATATTGAAATACCGCAGGAAGATTTCGCTCAGGCTCCCAGAAGTGGGTATAAAAACGCGCCAGCCGTGGCGATTCTAGATGGGGCGCTGTGTAAGTCCACCGCTGACTGCTTCGGGCAAGCCTACTCACCACAGCGCTTTTGATCACGCCCTGCATATCGATCAGCAGGTCATACCGCTGCCGGCGAATCGCGAAAAAAGTCTGGATGACTTGCGCAAGATCTCGGAATCGATCAGACATTCCACGGGCCCGCGAAAACCGACGCAGCGGCAGCGCAAAGACCTGATCAATACTGCCATGAAATTGCACCAGGCCCGCAAACTCTTCGTCCACCACCCAATCGATTTGGCACTCTGGTCGTTGTACCTTGATATCGGTGATGCAGGAGAGCGTGAACAGCACATCGCCCATCGAGGTGAGTTTGATGATCAGCAGTCGCATGGGGTGTATGATAAGTCCATCAAAGTTCAGAACAAGTTAGATATGGCAGATTGGCCTGAAACACCGATGCTTCCCGTGGCCTGGGGAGAAGTCTTCGATAAGCTCACAATACTGCGCATCAAGGCTGCTCAGCTCTCAGATCCCGCCAAGCTTGCCAACGTCAATCGCGAGCGCATCGCGATTGAGGCCGTGGTCGGTGACTTAAAAAAATTCCCGCCAAAACTTTCTGAACTCATCGGCCAGCTTGAAGACATCAATACCCGTCTCTGGGGTATCGAGGACGGCAAGCGCGAGTGCGAACGGACTCAGTCTTTTGGCCCGCCCTTTATTCAGCTGGCCCGCGATGTCTATATCTGGAACGACCGTCGCGCGGTCGTGAAGCGCGAAATCAATGCGCTCTTGGGCAGCGCGATCGTTGAGGAAAAACAATACCGGCAGTACAGGTGAAGCCATGACTATTTCTGACCGGCTGGTCGTGGCCATGCCAGCGCTTTATCGGCCTGAGCTTTTGGCGACAACCCTCTGGAGTTTTGATCGGGGCCTATTCAGTGGCTTTTCGCGCCGGACGCTGGTTCTGAATGTAGATCCTTTGGGCGTTGATGCTCCTCTGCTGTCTACAAAAAAATCCGAGATTCTCGCTTTGGCTCATCAGTATTTTGATGAGGTCATTGCACGATTCACTGAAAAGCCCAGTTTTTCTCTGGCCGTGCAGTGGATCTGGCAGCAGGCTATACAGAAAGAAACTTTCTTTTTGCATCTTGAAGACGACTGGGTTCTCAATCGGCCAGTGCCCGTGCAGCGGGTTCTGGATCTGCTTGCCCAACCCGGACTCGCTTCGCTTAGGCTTCAGCGTCAGCGCAACCCGCACGCCGGTGTTTCGCCTGCACTCAGCTTAAATCCAGTCTTTTTTAACTCCACTTTTATTGCTCAGGCCTTACCACACTTTCAAATGGATCTTGACCCCGAGAAGCAATTCTCCGCGCTCCCCTTATCTGAAGTGTTGTCGAATTGGAAGCATTTGGTAGTCCCCAATGATCCAGGCGGCTGGGTTTCTGATATCGGCGTGCACTGGCGTAAAAGCCACGGGCTGCGCAAGGTGTTGGCAGATGACCGATCAGCTTGGGAGCCGGTGCAGATCGGTACACTGAGCCTTATAAAAAATAAACTGCTGCTGGCATTAAAACTCTTCTTTTATCGTTGGCGCGTATTGTTGTACGGCCTTTTTTCTCCACGGGCCCGCTCGTAAATCGCAATCATGTGATCGGTCATTGCGCCGATATCGATGCGTTGGCTGATGTCCTTCGATAAAGCGATCCGATCGGGTTGTGTTCTCCCGATGTCACGCATTGCTTTTGCCAACTGCGCAACATCACGCGGGGCAATGACGGTGGCTGCGGGATAACCGGCCACTGCCTCTTCGATCGCACCTGCGGTTGTCGTGATGATGGCAAGCCCATAGGCCATCGCCTGCAGAATCGCCTGCGGAATACCCTCGTTGGCGTAACTTGGAAACACAAACACATCCAAGGCATCGAAATAATCGCGCACATCCGCCTGATGGCCCGCAAAGAGCACTCGGTTTCCCAGATCCAGTGATGCCACTAGCGACTGCAGGCTCTCGGCCTGGGGCCCATCGCCCACAATCAAAAGCTGTGATGCTGGCAATTCCGCGGCAATCAAGGCAAAGGCCTGAATCAAATCGTGCTGGCCCTTCCAGGACCGCAGTGTGGCGATATTTCCAAAGAGTAAAGCATCAGGGTCAATCGC
>CAYXRY010000049.1:0-5450 GCA_964467545.1 uncultured Bordetella sp.
AGGGCCGAGACCCCACTTCGGCGGAGCGTTTAATTGCCGATGCAAAGCTTTTGGAGGCCAGCGGCGCGGATATGGTGCTGGTGGAACTCATCCCAACGCCGCTCGGTAAACAGCTGACCGATGCATTGACAGTACCGACCATTGGTATTGGTGCAGGGCCCCATCTCACCGGCCAGGTTCTGGTGTTGCACGATATTTTGGACATCACGCCAGGAAAAAAAGCCCGCTTCGCAAAAAATTATCTATCCAATGCGGGCAGTATCACAGCGGCAATCAGCCGCTATGTAGCCGAGGTCCGCTCAGGCGCCTATCCAGGTCCTGAGCATGGATTTGAGTCTTAAGCCGCTAAAAATTTAAGGCTGCCATCAGGCTGCTTCACACGCTTGAGATTGCCCGCATGCCATAGGTGATTTAAGTGGGCGATGGTCTCGCCCATTGCAAATGTCAACTGATGCAAATCCAGCTCGCGGCGAAACAAGATGGCTTTGTGATGTTCGCGTAGCTGATTGATGCGTTCTTTTACACCACCGGCACGTGTGCCTTTCGCAGCACCAAAGGGCTTGCCGTGGGAGGGCAGCACCAGCACATCGTCGGGCAGCATTTCAAAAGCATGTAACGAATCTAAGTAGAGCTTTAGTGGATCCGCATCGGGCTCCTGGGGCCAGACCGACATATTCGTGGAGATCCGTGGCAGCACCATATCTCCAGAAATGACGAGATTGAGATCTTCGCAATACAAAGCACAGTGCTCTGGCGAGTGTCCGTAGCCTGCGATCACATGCCAGTGATGTAATCCGATGCGAATTGATTGGTTTGGAAAAATTCGTACAAAACTATCGGGGACTTCGGGCACAAGCGATGGAAAGTGGCCCGAGCGTGCGCGGAGTTTTTCAATCGTGTCGGGATCGGTGATACCGTGCCGATGAAAGTGGGTTGCCATTGAGACAGCGCCCGGCCCTTCATCAAGCTTAATTTTTGCGCCAGCACCCAGAAAAACCCGGGCTGTCTGATACTCCGCATAGTTCACCCACAAGGGCGCAGTCCATCGGCCCGTATCCGCGCCCTTGGTGAGCCAGGAGGCAAGGCCGATGTGATCCGGATGGTAATGCGTGCAGAGCACCCGAATCAGCGGCAGTCCTTGAAAGTGTTTGTCAATCACGGTGCGCCAGGCGGCGCGGGTGGCCTCATTGCCCACCCCCGTGTCCACCACTGTCCAGCCTTTCTGGCCCTCCAGTTCGTCCTCCATGAGCCACAAATTGATGTGATCTAGGGCAAAGGGCAGCGGCATACGAATCCAGATCACGCCGGGCGCAATTGGCGTGATTTCGCCAATTTCAGGAATCGGAAGGTCGGCGTATCGAATCGCCTGGTCAGAGGGTGTCTTCATAAATGCGAATCGTTTTTCTTATAAGGGTTTGGAGTAAACTGGAACGATAACAAAAACAACAGTTTTTATCGTGGTGAGGAGATCATGGCAGCTTCCATCTTCGAGCAGGGCCTGGATAAGAATTCGGCCAACTATGTCCCACAGACACCCCTAACATTCATTGAGCGGGCGGCCTTGGTCTACCCAGAAAAGGCCGCCGTTATCCATGGCCCCGTGCGCCGCAGCTGGGCCGAAACCTATCGCCGTTGTCGGCAGCTGGCCTCGGCTTTGGCAGCCCGGGGGGCGGTCCGATTCAATACCGTGGCGGTGATGCTGCCCAACACACCACCGATGGTGGAGTGTCATTTTGGCATTCCCATGTTGGGCGCAGTCTTGTGTTCTTTAAACACCCGGCTTGATGCCAGTGCCATTGCCTTCATGCTCGAGCATGGTGAGGCCAAAGCGGTGATTGTTGATCGTGAGTTTTCGGTGGTGATGTCAGCGGCCTTGAAAAGGCTCAGTGAAAAGGGCCATCGGCTGCCTTTGGTGATCGATGCCGATGACAGCCAGTATTCGGGCCCGGGTGAGCGCATTGGCACAATTGAATACGATGATTTTGTTGCCCAAGGCAGCCCCGAGTATGAGTGGCAGCTGCCGCCCGATGAATGGGATTCAATTTGTTTGAATTACACCTCGGGCACTACAGGCAATCCCAAGGGGGTGGTCTATTCGCATCGTGGCGCTTATGTCAATGCCATCTCAAATATTCTTGAGTGGGATATGCCCAAGCATCCGACTTATCTCTGGACCCTACCCATGTTTCATTGCAATGGCTGGTGCTTTCCCTGGACGGTTGCAGCTCGGGCTGGAGTTAATGTCTGTTTAAGAAAAGTCGAGGCCGCCGCTATTTTTGATGCGATTCGCACCCATCAAGTCACCCACTACTGTGGCGCACCGATTGTCCATGGCCTGCTGATTAATGCGGATGCAAATCTGAAGGCGGGCATTCGCCATAAAGTTAAGGCAATGGTCGCTGGCGCCGCACCGCCTGCCGCCATGATCGAGGGCATGGAGCAGATGGGCTTTGACATTACGCATGTCTATGGCCTGACAGAGACCTACGGCCCAGCGGCGGTCTGTGTCAAGCACGAGGCCTGGCAGTCAGAGAGCATCGGCGAACGGGCGCGATTAAATGCGCGCCAGGGTGTGCGCTATCACCTTCAGCAGGCCATCAGCGTGCGGGATCCCGAAACACTCTCGGCTGTGCCCGCCGATGGCGAGACCATGGGTGAGATTATGTTTCGCGGCAATATCACCATGAAGGGATACCTAAAAAACCCAAAAGCCACCCAAGACGCTTTTGCGGGCGGATGGTTTCATTCAGGTGATTTGGCAGTGATGAATCCTGATGGCTATGTCAAGATTAAAGACCGCAGCAAAGACATCATTATCTCGGGCGGAGAAAATATCTCTAGCATCGAGGTCGAAGATGTTCTCTATCGGCATCCGGCAGTCCTGGCGGCAGCAGTCGTTGCCAAGCCTGATCCGAAGTGGGGGGAAACCCCTTGCGCTTTTCTGGAAATTAAGCCGGGTGCGGCAGTCACCCCGGCGGACATTGTGGCCCACTGCAAGCAGTATCTGGCAGGATTCAAGGTGCCGCGGGCCGTGGTCTTTGGCGAATTGCCCAAGACCTCAACTGGAAAAATCCAGAAGTTTGAATTGCGTAAGCAAGCAGGCTCAGTCTCTGCGATTGATGTTTAACCCTTAAGGAATATCACCATGGCTGACTACAACGCCCCCCTTCGGGACATGCAATTTGTGATCAATGAGCTTGTGCCCTTATCCGAAATCACGGCCCTTCCTGGTTACGAAGAAGCCGGCGAAGAACTTGCTAGCGCTATCTTGGATGAGGCCGCCAAGTTTGCAAATGGTGTCTTAAGCCCATTGAATTGGATCGGTGATCAGCAGGGCGCTGTTTTAAATGGTAATGCGGTAACGACACCGAAGGGCTTTAAAGAAGCCTATGAACAATTTTCACAGGCAGGCTGGATTGGGCTGGCCTGTGATCCGGAGTATGGCGGCCAGGGCCTGCCTGCGCTGCTGTCAACGGCAGTCAATGAAATGTGGAATAGCGCCAACATGGCCTTCACACTTTGTCCGCTGCTGACTGCTGGCGCAATCGATGCAATCACGCACCACGGTTCGGCAGAGCAAAAGGCGATGTATCTGCCCAATCTGATTTCGGGAAAGTGGGCCGGCACCATGAATCTGACTGAGCCCAATGCAGGCTCAGACCTCTCGGTGGTGGCCACCAAAGCCGCGCCAGCTGGCGATGGCACTTACAAAATTTCGGGCACGAAGATTTACATCACCTACGGTGAGCATGATTTCACTGAAAACATTATTCACCTGGTGTTGGCCCGTCTGCCGGATGCACCCGCAGGCGTTAAAGGCATCTCTCTGTTTATTGTGCCCAAGTTTTTAGTGAAGTCTGATGGGTCCCTTGGCGCGCGAAACGATCTGAAATGCATCTCGTTAGAGCATAAGCTTGGCATTCATGCGAGCCCTACCGCCGTGATGTCTTATGGCGAGTCTGGCGGGGCAACCGGGTTTTTAGTAGGCCAGGCCAATCGTGGCCTGGAGTACATGTTCACAATGATGAATGCGGCCCGTCTTGGCGTAGGACTCGAGGGCGTAGGAATTTCTGAGCGGGCCTATCAGCAGGCCGCGGGCTATGCCATGCAGCGTGTACAAGGAAAAATTGCCGGAAAGTCGGGCAATCTTCCGATTGCGTATCACCCCGATGTCTCGCGCATGCTCATGACGATGCGGGCGCAGATTCAGGCCATGCGGGCATTGGCGTTTTTTGCTGCAGCCGAGTCAGACAAAGCGATGCGGCACGCCGATGCCGCAGCGCGCGGGGCCGCACAGGCCCGACTTGATTTCTTGATTCCGATTGTCAAAGGCTGGTGCACCGAGCAGGCGGTGGAGATCACCTCTTTAGGTGTACAGGTCCATGGTGGCATGGGCTTTGTGGAAGAAACGGGCGCTGCACAGCATTTCCGGGATGCACGCATTACGCCGATCTACGAGGGAACCACTGGTATTCAGGCCAATGATCTTCTGGGCAGGAAAATTGTGCGTGATGGCGGTAAAGAAGCAAAATGCCTGCTGGAAGAGATGAAGGTAACGGCAGCTAGCCTTCAGTCCTCTCCCGATATGGAGATGAAAGCGATGGGGGCTGCATTGGGCTCGGCCATCTTGGCGCTTGATCGTGCGGTTGAGTGGATGGTGGAGACATTTCCGAAAAATGCGCCTGCAGCCCTTGCAGGTGCTTATCCGTTAATGAAGTGTTTTGGTGTCGTGGCCGGGGGCTGGCTGCTCGGAAAATCAGCAGCGATTGCTGAAACAAAAATAAGCCAGGGTGCCAGCGATTATTTCTACGCACAGAAGGTTGGCGTTGCGACTTTTTACACCCACCATATCTTGAGTGCTGCGGCAGGGCTTGCCCAATCGGTGCGGGTCGGAAAGGAAGTGCTAGTTGCGATGGGGGGGGGTTTAAACGATCTGTTGACTAGCTAAATAAGTATTCTAAATAAATCAAGCAGAAGTAGGACTTTTAGAAGACAGCAAGCGGACTTCAAAAAAAGAAAGTTGCGAATTGAATCATCTCCAATTACTAAAAAAACTCTTGCCTCAAACTGCGCTATCAGTCGCGAGAGCCTTTCGGGGAGACTTCAATTTTAAAAGTGGAAAGCCGAGATGTCCCTTTTGCGCGGGCTGTCAATTCCTCTGGGTCGGAAAGCCGCCTGTGTTGTCTCTTGAATGTAAGTCATGTGGTAGCAGCTCTCGGGAGCGGATGATTCTTTGGGCCATAACCAACGAATTTATAGCATTATCTGAGCCGATCTTACATTTTGCTGCAGAAAAAAATCTTGAAAAATTTCTTCGGAAAAATTTTATCGAATATCACACCGCAGATAAATACTCGAAATCTGACTGCATTATTGACATCGAAAATATTAAGCTTGAGAACAATTCAAAAAACTCAATTATCGCCTCTCATGTTTTAGATATGACGCAT
>CAYXRY010000049.1:5460-5750 GCA_964467545.1 uncultured Bordetella sp.
AAGGCGATATTGCTAATTGAACAATCAGATTGTTATTTGACAACAAAAGAAATTGCTAGCAAAGGGCAGTGGGAGTCCGCAACGCTAAGAAATTTTGATGGTCAGAAGATAATCGCAGGTCATGACTTTCGAAAGATACTAGAAACTTATTTCATAAATGTGACAGTAATTCGACCCCCGAAAGATATAGCGATGTCGATAGGAATTTTTCCGATGGAGACGCTCTTCGTTGCGTCAAAGTAGCCGTTGCTTAGACTAAAAATATTTCTTTCAGATGTAACACCGCCTGC
>CAYXRY010000050.1:0-5748 GCA_964467545.1 uncultured Bordetella sp.
GCCCATGCTCTGCCAATGCATGATGGGCTGCAATTGCAATATTGTTGAAAAAACAAAATCCCATCGGTGCATTGCGCTCAGCATGATGGCCAGGCGGACGGACCGCACAAAAGGCATTGCGCTGCTGCTCTGATAGCACCATATCCACCGCCGCAATCACAGCACCGGCCGCCAAATAACTCGCTCTGAGCGTGTGATGATTCATGGTGGTATCGGGATCAAGTCCGCGATAGGGCCGATCGGTCGGAGAAGCTGCCACCAGTCGATCAAGATGCTCGGTGCTGTGGGCCCGCAAAATGGCGGCATCTGTTGCCTCAGTGGGCGTGCGCACATCGAGTAACGCCATGAGGCCTTTGCGCGTTAAGTGATCTTGAATCGCAGTAAGCCGCTCTGGACACTCCGGATGCGCGGGACCCATCTCATGCGCAAGAAAAGTCGGATGCGAAAAGTAGGCCGTCATGCAAATAGTTTACGATAGCAAGCGCTGTAATTCGGGCCTCCGTAGCTCAGTGGATAGAGCATCCCCCTCCTAAGGGGAGGGTCGCACGTTCGATTCGTGTCGGAGGCGCCACTCCAACTGCTGTGCGCTAGCCGGGAAATACACCGGTCGAGAGATAACGATCGCCACGATCGCAGACAATGAACACAATCGTGGCCCCCTGGACCTCTTCAGCAGCACGCAATGCGATGATGGCCGCACCGGCTGCGGAAATCCCGCAGAAAAGCCCCTCTTCCTGAGCGAGTCGGCGGGCCATCTCTTCCGCCTCTGTCTGGGTGACCTCCTCGATCCGATCAATCCGCGCTTTTTGTCGAATGGGCGGCACATAAGCCGGAGCCCATTTTCGAATTCCCGGAATCGATGAACCATCGGCCGGCTGCGCGCCCACAATCACAACGCCTGAGTTTTTTTCCTTTAAATAACGCGAAACGCCGGTGATGGTTCCCGTCGTTCCCATGGCGGATACAAAATGCGTGACCTGGCCCTGCGTGTCGGCCCAGATCTCGGGACCTGTCGTCTCATAGTGGGCCATCCAGTTGTCATCATTGGCAAACTGATTGAGCACCCGGCCTTTGCCGTCACGCTCCATCTGGTCGGCCAAATCCCGCGCACCCTCCATGCCTTGGGCCTGAGTGACCAGGAGGAGCTCTGCACCAAAGGCTTTCATGGTCTGCCGGCGCTCCAGCGATAAGTTATCCGGCATGATCAACACCATGCGATAGCCGCGCATCGCAGCCGCCATGGCAAGTGCGATTCCCGTGTTGCCGCTGGTCGCTTCGATCAACGTATCGCCCGGACGAATCTCCCCGCGCGCCTCGGCCCGAGCGATCATTGACACTGCGGGCCGATCCTTGACCGAGCCAGCGGGGTTATTGCCCTCTAGCTTTCCAAGAATCACATTACCGCGGCGCTGATTAGCCTCGCCCGCGATGCGATCAAGCCGCACCAATGGCGTCTTGCCCACCGCCTGTTCCAGCGAAAGATAGTTCACAGTTTTTTGCAACCGGGGAGCTCCACAGAGTGAATGACCTCACGTAACGCATCGATTGCACGATCTCGACTGAAGGACTTGCGCCAAGCCAAAACGATTCGCCGATTGGGCACCGGCGATGCAAAGGTGATGAATTTCAGCAAAGGATCGTCGTCCAGCGATACCGACATGCGGGGTAGGACCGTAATCCCAAGGCCCTCGGCCACCATGTGTCGGATCGTCTCCAGTGAACTGCCTTCAAAAGTCTTCTGAATACCAGCCGAGTTGGCAGCAAAGCGAGCGGCCTCAGGACAGACCTCGAGCACCTGATCACGAAAACAGTGGCCAACGCCCAGCAGCAGCATCGTCTCCTGTTTAAGATCGACCGATGCAATCTGCTGTTTTTTTGTCCAGGGATGCTTCTTGGGGACGGCGACTACAAAGTCTTCATCATATAGCGGCAGGGTATCTAAGCCAGTCGTGTCAAACGGATCTGCAAGAATCGAGACATCAATCTCACCAGTGCGCATCATCTCCACCAGTCGAACCGTAAAGTTTTCCTGCAAAATTAACGGCATTGCAGGAAAGCGCTCAATCATGGATTTGATAATTCTGGGCAGCAGATAAGGGCCAATGGTGTAGATCACGCCAAGCCGCAGCGCCCCCCGTAGAGGATCACGGCCCTGATCGGCGATTTCTTTGATCTGATTGGCGGCATCCAGCACCCGCTGGGCCTGCTGCACAATATTTTCGCCAATCGGGGTGAGCGCAATCTCATTGCCGCCGCGCTCAAAAATCATGACCCCCAACTCGGACTCCAGCTTTTTAATGCTGACCGACAGTGTCGGCTGACTCACAAAGCAGGCCTCGGCCGCCCGGCCAAAATGCTTTTCTCGGGCGACAGCGATGATGTAGCGCAGTTCAGTCAGCGTCATAGTTATCCACTAGCAAGTACATCTTTCTTATCAAAGGCCCATCGGTCCACCAGAGCATCAAGCGCCTCGATGGATACGCCCCGAGACTCCGACGCTTGGCCCGCCTGACGATCAACCCATTTTGCACCAAATTCAATGGCCTGTTCGACCCATGCCGCATGGAGTTGCAAATCGCTGTAACGCAAAGTTGGTATGCCAGACTGACGCAGGCCAAGCACCTCCCCTGGACCACGAATCGCGAGATCACGGCGGGCAACCTCAAAGCCATCAGCGGTTTCATACAGCGTCTTTAGCCGCTCTTTTGCAACATCAGAAAGCGGTTCGTCGAACAACAAAATACAAGTACTCTGGCCGGCACCTCGACCAATTCGTCCGCGGAGCTGATGCAGCTGCGCAAGGCCAAAGCGCTCGGAGTGCTCAATCACCATCAGAGTGGCGCGCGGCACATCCACCCCAACTTCAATCACGGTCGTCGAAAGCATCAGACGACGCCTGCCCTGACTGAAGTCCTGCATGGCAAGTCGTTTTTCCTCGGCGCCCATTCGGCCGTGCAGCACAACCAGCTGTTCTTGAAATATCGGCGCTAGCCAAGCCTCCGCTGTTTCAATCGCCTGCAGCGGCTCCTCGGCATCACTCTCGATCACAGGGCAGACCCAGTAGGCCTGGCCCCCGTGGGCGATGAAGTCGGTCAGCTTTTCAACGAGCTCATCACGTCGGGCTGAGGCCATCAGCTTGGTGGTGATCGGCTGCCGATTTGGGGGCCGTTCATCCAAAACGGAAACATCCAGATCCGCCAAATACGTCATCGCCAGACTGCGAGGAATGGGTGTGGCCGACATCGAGAGCAAGTGCGGCATTCGGCCATCCACAGGGCTGCGCAGCGCGAGCCGCTGCCCCACCCCAAATCGATGCTGCTCGTCCACCACGACTAGCCCGAGGTTAGAAAAAGTCACGCCTTTTTGAATCAGGGCGTGGGTGCCCACCACAATTGGAAGGCCGCCAGTGGAGATCGACATCAGCAATTCGCGCCGCTGCTTGGCGCCAAGTCCGCTTTTTAGGAGGCCCACATCCACATGAAAGGGCCCAAACCATTCACAGAATTTCTCGAAAAGCTGTTCAGCGAGAATCTCGGTTGGCGCCATCACTGCCACCTGCAGGCCAGAACCAATCGCCTGTGCTGCAGCCAACGCTGCAATCACCGTCTTCCCGCTACCCACATCCCCTTGCAGCAGACGTTGCATGGGCGTCGTGCCTTGCAAATCCCTGGAAATTTCGGTCCAGGCGCGCCTCTGGGCTGCCGTGAGCTGAAACCGAAGGCCTGCGATGATTTGGCTGGCGAGCCGGTCAGCTCCCAAAGGGGCTGCCCGCTCTGTCTCGCGAAGGCCTCGCGCCCGCCGCATCGCCACTTGCTGCGCCAAGAGCTCATCGAAACGAATCCGATCCCAGGCAGGGCCCTCCCGGTCCATCAGCTGTCGCATCACGCCAGTCGATTCCGCATCCGCAGGCGGCTGGTGAATCAGACGCATTGCTTGATCAAGCGGCATGAGCCGGTGGGCAGCCAGAATCTTGTGAGGCAGCCACTCCGAAGGCAAGGCGGAAACCAGGGCACGCGCAATCGCGCGTCGAAGCGTTAACTGAGAGACACCTGCAGTCGTAGGATAAACCGGCAGAAGCGGCTGCTGACCAATTTGCTCAGGCGATAACCAGCCGGATCGGGTTCGCGGATGAATAAATTCAAGGCCCGCCAGCGATCGCCGTGACTCACCCAGTACGCGGATTTTGTGGCCGGGAACATAAGCATTTTTCTGCGCGTCTTTGAAATGCAAAAAACGCAATACTGCACTGCCGGTCGCATCACTGACTTCCACCAATAGGGTTCGACGAGGCCGAAACACAATGCGTGCGGAGACCACTTGCACCTGAATCTGAGCAAACTGCCCAGGGCTGACCTGGTCAATCGACCAGACCTGCGATTCATTTTCATACCGCAGCGGAAAATGCAGCGCTAGATCGATCCAGCGGTGAAGGCCGAGTTTCTTTAGGCTTTCAGGAAATAGGCTATCGGGCACCCAGCACCATCACGGCCTCGGCCTCAAAGCCGGCGCCGCGTGGCAGACTTGCCACGCCCACAGCAGCGCGGGCGGGATAAGGCTCTTGAAAATAACGCGCCATGATCTCGTTGACCTTGGCGAAATGCGATAAGTCAGTCAGAAAGCAATTGAGCTTCACAATGTCGGTAAGACTGCCGCCTGCAGCCTGCGCAACCGCAGAGAGATTTTTAAAGACTTGATGAATCTGCTGCTCCATGCCCTGGGCACTGCTATCGCCAACGATCTGCATGGTTACAGGGTCCAGCGGAATCTGGCCGGAAAGCCAGACCGTATTGCCCACGGCAACCGCCTGAGAGTAAGTGCCGATCGCTTTGGGGGCTTGCTCCGTACTGATAATTTTTTTCATAAAAATGTTCCAAAGGAGTTCTGTTGACGCGCAGCTTGTTGAGTCGCGGAGCTCATCCGCGCGTAAAAGGCTGCACGCCGATGAGCCAGGCATGGCCGTAAAACGCAAACCAGGCCCAGATGACGCCGCCCAGCCCGATCGCCGCCAGTGTTTGGCCCATCGCACCCGCTGGCCGCACCGTACCTTCCCGACGATCACGCTGCCGCGCAGCCCGAAAACTCATCACCGCCCAGGCCAAAAGCCCGCCGAACAGCACGAGATCAGCCAGAGTGCCGTTGGCCAAAAGATGGCCGAAGGCCCAGATCTTTACGGAGATGACCATGGGATGGCCCAGTCGAGACTTAATTTTGTTTTTTGGGACGTAGGCAGCGACAAACAGAATAAAGGCCACAAGAGTCAGCAGAGAAACCAGATGTGAGAGCCACACCGGTGATTGCCAGAGCACGATCGGGGTGGCGCGCGCTGCCGCGTACCCCTTCGACATCATGATGATGCCCACCAATGAGATGACCGAGATGATTCCTTTCCAGGCGTTTGGGCCCAGCCGGGCAAGCATCTGGCTGCGCCAGTCGTCCGCAAAGATACGCAAAGAGTGCACCACGACAAAAAGAATCAGGCCGGCCGCTAGCAGCGTCATTTTTAGACTCCTCTTTTACAAAGACATTATCGCCTAAGCCACCGCACTCTGCCGCTATTCCGTCTTGGACTCCAACGGCCTCAACTCCCAGAATTGACAGGCCGCACCTGTTGCATCGCGAACCGCAAGGCTTGGCGCCTGTCGTGATTTCACACCGTAGAGACGACAGCCCTGCGGAAACGACTCATCCCAGGTGACGTAGTAGTGTTTACAGCGTCTGCAGTTGATTGGCTGCTGGGCTGATTTTTCT
>CAYXRY010000051.1:0-5552 GCA_964467545.1 uncultured Bordetella sp.
TCCTGGTGTCTGCGGCGTTCTCGTTTGCAGCGGCCGGCTTCTTCCCGGCGCTCGTACTGGGCATCTTCTGGAAGCGTGCAACCGGCATCGCCGCCTGCCTGGGTATGCTGGCCGGTGTGGGCGTGACCTTCTGGTACATGATCAACAACCAGCCGTGGCTGCGTGAAGTGTTCTTTGACATTCCGCGCTCTGTGCCGACAGCGCCTACCGAGTGGTTTGAGATCTCCGCGATCTCGGCCGGTATCTTCGGCGTGCCGCTGGGCTTTGCAGTCATCATCATCGTGAGCCTGATCACCCCCGCCCCGAACCGTCAGGTTCAGGAGCTGGTGGAATCGGTCCGGTATCCCGATCTGAAGATGGCGAAGTAATCCCGACCCACCCGGGGGATCCCCTTCCCCCGGGGTCGGAACAACGAAGCCCGCCTTCCCCGGCGGGCTTTTTTTTCGCTACCATTTGCCATCGCTAGGGGTGACCGGCATGGGCTGGTCTGAGAAATACCCTTGAACCTGATCCGGCTGATACCGGCGTAGGAAAGCACAAATGGCCTCTCCCAAAAAAGTTCTCTCAATTGCCGGCTCCGACAGCGGGGGCGGCGCAGGCATACAAGCAGACTTAAAAACCATTGCCGCCCTCGGCTGCTATGGTCTTACCGCGATTACCGCATTAACCGCCCAAAACACCCAGGGTGTAACTGCAATCCATGCGCCCGAGCCGGAATTTCTGCGTGCGCAGCTTGATGCAGTCTTTGAAGATATCGGCGCCGATGCAGTCAAGATTGGCATGCTGCATTCACCAGAAATTGTTGCAGTGGTGGCCTCGGCGCTTAAGCAATATCAGCCAGGCTTTGTGGTGCTCGATCCGGTAATGGTCGCCACCAGCGGCGATCGGCTGATTACGCCGCAGACCCAAGAACATATTGTTGCCGAGCTTTTTCCTTTGGCCACGATCGTCACGCCAAATCTTGATGAGCTTTCTTGGCTAATCGGCACCACCGTTGATTCCTGGACTCAGTTTGAGGAAAGCGCCAAAGCACTTCATGCCATGGGCGCAAGAAACGTTTTAGTAAAAGGCGGTCATATGAAGTCGCCTAATCTCATGGACATGCTGGTGGAATTCACTGCTAGGCCAAAGGCTGCCGATGCAATCGCAATCACAGAAATCGTCAAGCCACGCATCCACACCCAAAATCTTCACGGCACGGGCTGCACACTGTCTTCAGCAATCGCCTGCTTTCTGGCACTGGGCTATCCATTAAAGGCTGCGGTCAAAGGCGCCCAGGACTATGTCTATCAGGCCATCTCCGCGGCCGTCGCCATGCGCATTGGCAGCGGCCATGGCCCGGTAAATCACAGCTTTTCTCCCCAATCGATGCATCTTTAATAAAGGAAATACCATGGCCGTGAACCCTCAGTTTCTTGCCGCCACCGCCAGCGTGGATCAGAGCGCGATCGCGCCCTTTCCCAATAGCGAAAAAGTCTATGTGCAGGGATCCCGGCCGGATCTGCGTGTGCCGTTTAGAAAAATTACCCAAGATGACACCCCCAGCCAGATGGGCGCAGAGAAAAACCCGCCCATTTATGTGTATGACACCAGCGGCCCTTATACCGACCCGCAGGCAAAGATTGATATTCGCGCAGGCCTCTCCCCCATTCGCGCAAAGTGGATCGACGAGCGTAACGACACCGAGCGGCTCTCAGGGCCCACTAGCGCCTTTGGTAAAGATCGGCTGCATGATCCCAAGCTTGTAGCACTGCGGTTTAACCTACAGCGCCAGCCCCGCAGGGCCAAGGCCGGTATGAATGTCACTCAGATGCACTACGCCAAAAAAGGCATCGTTACCCCCGAGATGGAATTCATCGCGCTACGCGAAAACATGCTGCGCGCGGATTACATTGAGAGTCTGAAATCCGCAGGCGGCAATTCCGCCCGCATGGCGGAGTTGATGCTGCGTCAGCATCCTGGTGAGTCCTTTGGTGCCGCAATTCCAAAAGAAATTACGCCTGAATTTGTACGCAGTGAAGTTGCCCGTGGCCGGGCCATTATTCCCGCCAACATCAATCATCCGGAATCAGAGCCGATGATTATCGGCCGCAACTTCATGGTGAAAATCAACGGCAACATTGGCAATAGCGCTGTCTCCTCAGGCATTGGTGAGGAAGTCGACAAAATGACCTGGGGTATTCGCTGGGGGGCCGACACCATCATGGATCTCTCCACCGGCAAACATATTCATGAGACCCGGGAATGGATCATTCGCAATAGCCCCGTGCCGATTGGCACTGTACCGATTTATCAGGCGCTCGAAAAAGTCGATGGCAAAGCTGAAGAGTTGACTTGGGAGCTTTTCCGCGACACCTTAATTGAGCAGGCCGAACAAGGTGTGGACTACTTCACGATCCATGCCGGCGTACTGCTGCGTTATGTGCCCATGACTGCCAACCGCATGACCGGAATTGTCAGCCGCGGCGGCAGCATCATGGCCAAGTGGTGTCTGGCCCACCACAAAGAGAATTTTCTGTACACGCACTTTGCCGACATCTGCGAGATCATGAAGGCCTACGATGTGTCGTTCAGTCTCGGCGATGGCCTGCGGCCGGGAAGCGGTTGGGATGCCAACGACGATGCCCAGTTAGGCGAACTGAAGACCTTGGGCGAGCTGACTCAGATCGCCTGGAAGCATGATGTCCAGACCATGATCGAAGGCCCCGGCCATGTACCGATGCAATTGATCAAGGAAAACATGGATAAACAGCTGGAGTGGTGCGATGAGGCGCCCTTCTATACCCTGGGACCACTGACCACCGATATTGCACCGGGCTATGACCACATCACCAGCGCCATTGGTGCCGCCCAGATCGGCTGGTATGGCACGGCGATGCTTTGCTATGTCACGCCCAAGGAACACCTGGGATTGCCCAATAAAGATGATGTCAAAGCAGGCATCATCGCTTACAAAATCGCAGCCCATGCGGCCGATCTCGCCAAAGGCCATCCCGGCGCGCAGATTCGTGACAACGCGCTCTCGAAGGCCCGATTTGAGTTTCGCTGGAATGATCAATTTAATCTGGGCCTGGATCCCGACACCGCCAAGGCCTATCACGACGAGACCCTGCCCAAGGAAAGCATGAAGGTCGCCCATTTCTGCAGCATGTGTGGGCCACACTTCTGCAGCATGAAGATCACGCAGGATGTCCGGGACTACGCTGCAAAACAAGGGGTCTCCGAGAACGAGGCCCTCGCAAAAGGCATGCAGGAGAAGTCGGTCGAGTTCGTAAAATCAGGCGCAAAGGTCTACCACAAGGCCTAGTATGGGTTTACGTATTGGCGTTGCGGGGGCTGGCCTCGTGGGCAGGCTCGCAGCACTCGCGCTTGCGCGTGCTGAACATGAGGTCACGATATTCGAGGCCAGCGACTCGCTGTCACCGAAATCCAGTGAGCCGCGCGCGGCGGCCTGGACCTCTGCTGGAATGCTAAGCCCAATCGCAGAGATGGAAACTGGCGGCAATGCAGTTCGACAGCTCGGTGAGCGGTCGCTGCATTTATGGCAAGAAATTGATGCCCACCTTCGCACGCATGCCAAGACCTCATCCGCTCTTGATTCAGGTGTAGGCCTGCAGCTGCAGGATAGCCTGATGGTTTGCCATGGCTCGGACTTAGGCAGCGCGCAACGGGTACTGCGACTTCTTGATGGTGATAGCGCTCGGGTCATCAAGCTTGCCGCAGATGAAACCGCCGCGCTTGCCCCAGGCCTAAAAACCGGCCTGCACTGCTGGAGGCTGATTGGAGAAGGCCATCTCTATCCAGCCTTGGCCATGCAAAACCTTGCCGCTGCAGTTCCGCAAGTCCGCTGGCGCTTGGGCGAACCAGTGCTTGGTCTTACGCCGGGATGCATGCAGCTGCGCCATGGCGCAGAATCATTCGACTGGGTGATCGATGCGCGCGGCGTGGGCGCTGCCGCAGAGGTACCCGTGCGCGGGGTACGCGGAGAAGTCATCGTGCTGGCCGCACCCGGCTTTCAATTGCATCGGGCAGTTCGACTTTTGCATCCGCGTTGGCGGGTTTATATCGTACCTCGGCCCGATGGGCAGTTGGTTGTTGGCGCAACCGAGATTGAGAGCGAGGATCGCTCTGCGATCTCAGTGCAAAGCACGATGGAGCTCTTATCGGCCGCATTTAGCATCTTTCCATCACTTGCCGAGGCTCGCATTCTCTGGACTGATGTCAATCTGCGGCCGGCGACACCGGATAATCTGCCCTGGGTCGACACCGAAAAAGGGCTCTTGCGACTTAATGGAATGTTTCGGCATGGCTGGCTTTTAGCACCCGCTGTCATTGAGAAAGCGCTGAGTGATGCAAATCTTTGTTAACGGAGAGGCGATGCAGATCGAAGACGGTAGCTCCCTTGCTGCCGTGATTGCGAAGTTAAAACTTGCACCCGAACACTGTGCGACCGCAATTAATGGCCAGTTTGTTGCCCGCAATGACCGGAGCACACGCCTGCTTTGTGCAGACGATCACATCATGACCTTTGAGCCAATTACTGGCGGCTAACCCATGTCCTCTTCTTTTGACCCGATCCGCTTTGGCGATATTGAACTCTCCAGTCGATTCCTGATGGGAACGGCAGGCTACCCGTCACCCCAGATCTTGGAATCTGCCATTCAGGCCGGCCAGGCCGAGGTGCTCACCATGGGCATTAAACGGCAGGCCGCCAATGTCAGTGCCGGGTCGGGCAAGGCCTGGTGGGATCTGATTCGTAAAACCGGAAAGCGTATTCTTCCCAATACAGCCGGCTGTCGAACAGCGGCCGAGGCCATTGCACTGGCTCAGATGGCCCGAGAGATTTTTGAGACACCCTGGGTGAAACTAGAGGTCGTGGGCGATGACTACACCCTGCAGCCCGATTCCTTCGAGCTTGTAGCGGCAGCATCTCAGTTAATTGAGTTGGGCTTTGAGGTCTTTCCTTACTGCACTGAAGACATCATTGTGGCGCAGCGATTAGTCGATGCGGGCTGCCGAATTCTGATGCCTTGGGCAGCGCCGATTGGCTCAGGTCAGGGCATCACTAACCGCGAGGCCTTGATTCGAATGCGAGATCGCTTCCCGAACATCACATTGATTGTGGATGCGGGCATTGGTGCGCCATCCCATGCCGCCGAGGCTATGGAGATCGGCTTTGATGGCGTACTTTTGAACTCTGCCATTGCGCAGGCGAAAGACCCGGTGCGAATGGCAGCAGCATTTCGCGATGCGATTTCCGCCGGCCGTGCGGGCTATCTTGCCGGTGTAATTCCCCCGCAGGCCTTTGCTACGCCCTCCACACCCGTTACGGGCCAGCCTTTTTCGCTATGACAGCAACCGTTGAGCCAGTGATTCGCGATCAGCGGTTCGGTCTGCGGCTTCAGACGGAGCGGCTTTCTGCAGAGCTGCTCTCTCGACAGCTCGATCTGAATACCAATCCAAGCGATGGGCAGACACTGCTAGCAGCAGTTCAGAGTTGGCAGCAACACGGCTATGTCATTGAGGATGCCTGTGTGCTTGCCCTATTTCAG
>CAYXRY010000052.1:0-5307 GCA_964467545.1 uncultured Bordetella sp.
CGGCAACCTCGATATTGCCATCGCCGGCCAGTTCGGTAACAGTGGTTTCAGCTCAGTGACCCCCGTGACAACTTCCGATGGCGGAAAAAACGTCACCATCCCTGGGTGGACCATAAGAAAAGATCGCGTGATTCTGGGGGTCGATACCATCGGCGGATGGCTATCCTCCAATACTGCAAACTCGATGCCCGGGGCGTCACCAGCCTACACAACCACAAGCGCAACCGGCAACTATCAATGGGAGTTTTCAAACAATACCCCCTCTGGCACAGGAACGTCTCTTCGACTCTTCTCCACCGGTATTCAAACGGATCCATTCGGGGTTGTCCATGGACCCTACGTGATTTCACAAGAGCCCATTGCGATTGAAGCGGGAGATACGGTTCGATTTAAATGGAAGTCAGAGGCTGGCGGAGACGACTATGACTCATACGCCTACCTCTTGAATGTCGATACAGGAGCCCAGATCGAACTGCTGGATTCAACAGGAAACGTCACGCCCTGGAATACTTCGAATGTCGTTGTCGGAACACCCGGTAACTACAAGTTTGTTTTTCTTGCGGGAACGTTTGATGCGAGCGGAGGACGTGCTGCTGGCGGCAGTCTCTATCTGGACGACATTCAGCTGATCTCAGCCTCACCAAAACCTGGTACTGTCAAAGTGCTCAATATCGCTTCTGGGGGAAGTTTCACCGTAGATAATGCGCTAGAAGTCACAGCAGTCAATACGACAGGGGTCGGAAAATATACGGCTGATGATGGCATCTACAAGCTGTCAGCCAATGCTGCTGAGAAGACCATCACCCTGAAGAGTTACGATGAAGACGGAGTCACCCTTCTCGGCTCAGAGACTGTTGAGCAGAAAGACGCCCTCGGCTCGGAGCGCTATCGCGTAATTGAGTTCAAGGGGCTTGGGGTATCTCTTCGAGTTCAAAATAATTCGAATGAAACCATCCGCTTCGGTGACGCAAGAAGCGGCCTCGCGTCCGAAGTCCTCGTCACGCAAAACCGCCGCGCATCGTTGATTGGGCAGCATGGGCCGATATTTCAGGTCGGAGAGGATTCCCGCAATGAGGTCGCAATGAATGTGTTCCGTGACATTCGCCTCGCAAAGAACCAAGATAGCGTTGATGGCACCCTCTTTAATGAGGTAGGAACTCTGATATCGGAGCTGGAGGCCGCAAACGACTCCAGCTTTCAGAAGTTCCAAGAGCTGGGGAACCGAGTGGAATTGCTGATCAATGCGATTAGTCAGCGGCGATCCAGCCAGGGCACAGCTCAGAATCGCCTAACGTCAGCGGTAAGGAGCGTAGAAGAGCAGTACACCAACTTAACGGCCGCCAAAAGCCAAATCGAAGACACCGACTTTGCCTGGGAGACCGCACGGCTCACCAAACTCCAAATCGGTCAGCAGGCCGCCACCGCCATGCTGGCGCAAGCCAATGCAATCCCGAATGTGATCATGGCGTTGATGGAGTAGTCGGCACCGTCATCGCCTTGCGATAGGCCCCGCTCAAGCCTGGCAGCCCTGGGGGTGCGAATTCCCCTAGAATAAGCGCCATGCCACTGCTCCTGGAAGACGGAAAAATCGCCCTCAAAGCCAATCGGTTTGCGGCCGCCTACGGGATCTTCATGGATCTCGCCAAAAACGAAGACCAGCACGCCATCATGTACCTCGGCGATATGTTGATGAAGGGCCAGATCATTGGGGATCAGCTCATTGAAATGCAGGCTTTTTTGGGCAAGGAAGCCAAACGGGGCTGGGGCGCGGTGTTTTTTAACCTCGGGGCGATGTACGAGCGGGGCATGACGGTTGAAAAAGACCTGAATATGGCAATCTTTTATTACAACCAGGCCTGTGATCAATTGGTGCCTCAGGCCCATGTGAATCTGGCTTACATCTATACCAATCAAGAACCGCTTGATGTCCCGCGGGCGCTTCGACACCTGCAAGACGCCATTGACCTGGGTTCCACCAACGCGTGCAATACCCTGGGCCTGATGTACATGAATGGCAAAAATGTCGAAAAAGATCTCAACAAAGCGTTCGGATACCTGATGGCGGCGGCTCGTGAGAAAAACGAAGAGGCTAAAAAGAATCTCTTCTTGCTGCAATCGATCTATCCGATGAACGATTTTTCAGAAGGTAAAGATCTCGCCAGCGAAATCATCATCAAGATGGCCAATTCGCGGGATCGGTACGGGCCGACCTGATTGCCGATTCAACTCGCGTGCGCTTCTCTCCGGCTTTCTTGCTTCTTGTGCTTGGAACCGCTGCCTTATTTAACTCACCGGCAGCACTCGCATTTGGTCAGGCAACTTTCCAGTGCGGCGGCGCTGAATTCTCCACCACCTGGTACGGCCGTCAAAAGCACGAGCGCGACCTGACTTTTCCGCTCACCACGACAACGGTGGACGGCAAAACCTACACGGTGCGGTTTTTAGCCCGTGCGCTCACCGGGACTTTTTCGGGCGTGAATATCTCTAACCCGGATGAAAAGTTCACGCTCTATCACGACCGCTTCAATAAGATTCACCAGCTCACCTATGAGCCCGCTCAGGGCAAGCTGATGAAGGCAACCTGCACGATTACGGAATACCGCTAGTTCCCCGCCCCGGCAGCTGCAAATGTCTCCGCGCGCGAATTAGTCCAATACGACTTAAACGGCTCGGGCAAGCTGCCCAGAGCAACAGCGTCGTGCTCGGCGCTTTGCAACGCGCCGCTACTCACGTGCGGCAATACGGTGGAAAGTGGCTTGGCCTGGCCTGAGCCATCGCGAAGCATGATGTGGGACTCAGTCACCTGATCCGGGTGATTCAAGCCAGCCGAGCCCAAAAGATCCGCAAGATTTGCAAGCGTGTTGCGATGAAAGTTACGCACCCGCTCGGCTTTGTCAGTTACGACCAGAGCCCGCTGCCGCAAGGGATCCTGTGTCGCGACACCGGTTGGGCAATGATCGGTGTGGCAGCTTCTCGACTGAATGCAGCCCAATGCGAACATAAACCCGCGGGCGGAGTTACACCAATCCGCACCAAGCGCAAGACAGCGCGCGATATCAAATGCGGAAACCACCTTACCCGAGGCGCCGACTTTGATCTGATCCCGTAAGCCAAGCCCAACCAAGGTGTTGTGCACAAGCCGCAGGCCATCGCGCATGGGCATGCCTACGTGATCTGAAAACTCCACAGGTGCCGCACCCGTGCCACCTTCTGCGCCATCCAAAACAATAAAGTCAGGCTTAATGCCCGTTTTCACCATCGCCTTGGCAATGCCAAACCACTCCCAGACCTGGCCAATGCAAAGCTTAAAGCCCACGGGTTTGCCGCCCGAGAGTTCACGTAAGCGGCCAATAAACTGCATCAGCTCAACAGGCGTTGAAAACTCAGAATGCGATGCAGGCGAAACGCAATCGGCGCCCATCGGCACGCCGCGGGTTTCAGAAATCTCTTGGGATACCTTTGCGGCAGGCAGCACTCCCCCGTGGCCAGGTTTTGCGCCCTGCGAGAGTTTGATTTCAATCATCTTGATCTGATCGCTGGCCGCCTGGGCAGCAAACTTCTCAGGATCAAAGTGGCCGTCTGGCGTCCGGCAGCCAAAATAGCCCGAGCCAATCTCCCAAATGAGGTCTCCGCCGTGGGTGCGGTGATAAGGCGACACCGAGCCTTCGCCTGTGTCATGCGCAAAGCCACCCATCTTGGCACCACGATTCAAAGCCATGATGGCGTTGGCTGATAGGGAGCCAAAACTCATCGCCGAAATATTGAAAACCGAGATGTCATAGGGCTTCGCGCAGGCCTTCCCGCCCACGCGAACCCGAAAACCAGCCGGATCCGGATGGGTGGGCACCACCGAGTGGCCAATCCACTCTGCCCCGCTGGAATACATATCTTTGATAGAGCCAAATCCGCGCTTATCGTTTTGGATCTTGGAGCGCTGATACACCAAGGCCCGTTGGTTGCGGGAAAACGGGATTTTTTCCTCGTCGTTTTCCAAAAAATACTGCCGAATCTCGGGCCGGATGTATTCCAGGGCATAGCGCAGCCGGCCCGTCAGCGGGTAGTTGCGGCGCACCGCCTGGTGGGGCTGCCGGATATCAATAACGCCCAAACCGAACAAAACAAAGGCGGCCACCGCCCAAATCCACTGCCCAAACGCGAGTAAAATCAGTCCGAGAATCCCGGTGCTGACCCAGGGTAAAAAGCGGGTACCGTTCGCTACCGCTGCCATGGATTGTCCCCCCTTGTTTTTATCGGAAGAACTGTAAAGGTTTTATGGCATACGATCTAGAGGACGGTGAGCGCGCCGTAAAAATTGGCGCCTACCGCCAGGCCTTCGACATCTTCATGATGCTCTGCGCCAATGCAGAGGATCCGGCTTACTACAAGCTCTCCGAGATGGCGCTCAATAAGCAGATGCTCGATGAAGAGCTCGCTCAGACCGTCAAACTGATGACCGAAGAGGTCAAAAACCGCAATCACCAGGCCACTTACAACCTGGGCATCTTGTACTGGCGGGCCCCCTACAGCATCAAGAACATCGAAAAAGCTGTCGAGCTCTTTAACCTCGCCTGCAACATGGAAGTCCCCGAAGCCTTCGTGGCCTTGGCACGCTTATACATGAACGAAGGCGCCCACCTGCCGCTGGCCACGCCCAATAACATCATGAGTCTGCTGAAAAAAGGTTTTGAATTGGGCTCAATTGATGCCTGCTATCTCATTGCCAAGCAGCACATGGATGGCAAATACGCCAAAAAAGATGACTTCGAGGCCTTTAAATTCCTCTTCATCTCAGGCCGTCTGGGCAATATCGAGGCCAAAAAACAGGCCATGATCATGCAGGGCCTGCACCCCGAGGGCGCATTCCGCGGGGTTCAGGCTGAAGCCGTCGACATGCTAGAGAAGCTCGAAGGCAAGATGATCGTTTTCAAATAGGCGTGATAAGCCCCGCACTGTTCTCAGAAAGCGGTGGTTTACTCTGGCATGCCAAGGCCCTGCTTCGACATAAAAGCCTCTGGGGCGATTTCACAAAACGAATCGATCGCTTTCTCGCTGATTGGCGGGCAGCACTTGCGCTTGGCCCCGAGCCTACGCCCACGGGCCTCATTCTCTTAGGCCCCAGTGGCGGCTGGTGCCTGCCAACCAAAGGCTTTGTTGATGCCTTCTCCGAGGTGATCGCGGTTGATCCCGACCCAGCAGCCCGAGCGATCTTTCGGCGACGGTTTAAACCCGATAACACCCAGTCCGCTCACGCGGGGGGCGCTTTAAGCCTTACCTGGGTGGCGTCAACCTTTGAGCGGGTGCTGCCGG
>CAYXRY010000053.1:0-4581 GCA_964467545.1 uncultured Bordetella sp.
GGCTGCCAGACAAAGGGCACCTGCCATGGGCCTGCAGCAGCCCAATGGGCCCGGACAAAAGAGTCCTCGCCGCGAACAAAATTCAAATCGCAGGCCTGCAGCGCACAATCGAATTCGGTTTGAGAGAGCTCTAGACCCTGAGGCCTCCAGAGACGGACTGACCTAAAGCCCTTCGGGAGTGGCAATTGTTGATTTAAAAAGAATTTCCAATCGGCGTCTGGATAGCCAAATGCCAGGATGAGGAATACATCATCGCCAATCGATTCGCCCGTTAATCTATGGCGCCATAAACAGCGCTCTTGGATAGAAAGATGGCGCCAGCTGCCGTGCAACAGGCCGCCGGTTGCGGCAGAAAATCCAGGAATAAACCATCTGCGCTTTAACGCAGCGAGGTGCGAACTTCTCGGCACTGGCGATGGCTTTCCATGCGCCCGATCCGCCCAGGGCTCAGTCGCCAAGTAATCCAGCGTAATCCACTGACAATCTAAGCCTAGACTTCGCACATAAGCTTCAGGTATTTCGCAGGCAAAGGCCTCGATGACGACATCGGCCAATTCTGATGACGGGACTCCGCTTTTATTCCAGCGCTCCTCAGTGCTAATCCACGAGAGTAACGATACGCCGCTGAGCGACTCTTCACCGCGCAGCTTTTCTAAAACCGGCAACTGATCAATGACTAGCACAACATTGCCAATCCCGAGTCGCTTAAGTGCAACCGCAAGCCGCCAGCAAAAACCCGCATCACCGAAGTGATCAACAACCCGGCAAAAAATAATCCAGGTCTGTGATGCCAGACTCAATGGGCAAGGGCCTTCGAGACGACCTCGCGGACATCAGACGAGAGCTTTTCATCTGATGCGACCCGCTCTAAGGCAGCCTGCATGGCCAGGCGGCGCACCGGCTCAAACCGAGACCAACGATCCAGAGCCCGGGCCATTCGCGAAGCAAGCTGTGAATTGCGACGATCAATGGTGAGTACCGCCTCTGCCCAAAGCGCGTAAGCAGCGCCATCTTGCCGGTGAAACCCAGGTAGATTCTGGTTAAAGAACGCGCCAAATACCGATCGAACGCGATTGGGGTTTGAAACATCAAACTTTGGGTGATGCATCAACGCCCGAACAGTGGTCAGCGCCTGGTCATTCGGAATGGTCACCTGGACAGCAAACCATTTATCAAGTGCCAAATCGTGGTGCTGAAACTGATGAAAGTAGCGCTCTAACGCTTCCTGGGTCTGGGGTCCCTGAAACTCCATCAGCGTGGATAGCAGGGCCATCCGATCGGTCATATTGCTGACTGCAGTAAATCGCACCAGCAATTCTTCCCCGGAAAGGGCCCCCGCAAGGGCCAGATAATGCTGCACTAAATTGGCCAAAAGCCGCCTTCCTGTTGAAAGCGGGTCCGGCGAGTAGGGTGCATTTGCGACAGCGCGCAACTCACCGTCAAGAAGCTTAAGTGGCCCAAGAAGTTGACGTGTAAGCTCTTGGCGTAGCTTATCCCGTGCAGATCGAATAAAACCTGGATCGATTACCGATACCTGTTCCGAAATGTAAAGCTCAGAGGGCAGCGACAGCAGAGATGCTTTGTAGCCATGATCAAGGGCTGCATCCCTGGCAATTGCACTAAACGCTAAGCCCATCAACGATAGATCCACATTGCCCGGCTTTAGCATAGCGTCCAGCATGAGCCGCTGGGCAGCCTCCCATCGGTTAAAGGAGTCGGGATCATGAGCCAAAAGATGCAAAAGCTGCGCACTGCTGTAGCCAAACTCCAGCGCGATGGGCGCAGAGAAATCTCTGAGTAATGACGGCACGAGCCGGCTCTTGCAAGGAATCGATAAAGTCGCCTGACTGCCTTTTAAAAGCAGAACATTGCCGTGAAGCTCTGCATCTCCGGAAATTGACGCATCAGATAAGGGGTAGGATTTACCTCCTACATCGAGTAAGCCCAACTCAATTGGAATCATCAGCGGCGCCTGCTGGGGACTGGTCTTTGCAAGCTCTTGCATAAAGGTCAGCGAGTAAATTCCTGACTGATCCTGATCTCCTGATTGATGCTGATAAACCTCGCTTACTTTGACCTTGGGAGTGCCCGAGGTGTCGTACCAACGCATAAACTGCGCTGCCAAGGCACGCGAGCGCTGATCGGCCTGTGGTGCTGTCGATGCATTGGCATCAAACATGGCGTTGACGAATTCTTCGCAGGTCACCGCCTGACCATCATGCCGAGCGAAATACAGATCCATTCCCCTGCGAAATCCGTTAACACCGAGTAGCGTCTGCAACATCCGAATCACCTCTGCGCCTTTTTCGTAGACGGTTGCGGTGTAAAAGTTACGGATCTCCTGGTAGCTGTCTGGCCGTATAGGATGCGACATGGGCCCCGAGTCCTCCGGGAACTGGGCGGCACGCAGAACGCGGACACTGTCAATACGGCGTACCGCGCGGGCGCTCGCCGCCGCCTGCGGGCTTAGGCCCTCTGCCGCCATATCAGCCGAAAACTCCGAATCACGAAAAACCGTCAGGCCTTCTTTAAGCGTTAACTGAAACCAATCCCGGCAGGTAATGCGATTGCCTGTCCAATTGTGGAAATATTCATGGGCAACCACCGACTCAATGCCGTCATAGTCAATGTCGGTCGCGGTCTGCGGATCTGCCAACACAAACTTTGTGTTGAAAAGATTCAGGCCCTTATTTTCCATGGCGCCCGAATTGAAATCGGGTACCGCCACGATCATGAAGCGCTCTAGGTCGAGTTCAAGGCCATACCGCTTTTCATCCCAAAAAATCGCGCGCTTTAAGGACTGCAAGGCAAATCCCGCCTGGGCGAGATCCTCTGGCCGCGTATAGACCTGAAGCAATGCTCTCTTGCCGCTTTTCGTGGTGATCGTCTCTTCAAGCCGATCAAGATGGGCTGCAACCAAAGCAAACAAATAGCTGGGCTTTGGAAAAGGGTCGTGCCAGTGGGCCTCGTGCAAGCCGCCCGGCAAATCCTGCTGCAAGGTCAGATTCCCGTTTGAAAGCAGCACGGGAAATTCGGATTTAGGGCCACGCATCACAACGCGATAGACCGCCATCACATCGGGCCGATCTAGAAAATAGGTAATGCGTCGAAAGCCCTCTGATTCGCACTGGGTAAATAAGCCACCACGCGAAGCGTAAAGACCCATCAGGGCTGTATTCGCAGCCGGTTTAATCTCGGTCTCGATTCGAATCGAGCCGCGATTCGGAAGCCCTGAAATCTGCAGGTGCTGAGACGAATAATCCAGTTCGTGATCGGCCAGCAATTGGCCATTGATCGAGACACTGATCAGCGTTAGTTCGTCACCATGAAGCGCTAAGGACTGGGCATCGCCAACTGCCTCAAAGTCAAATTCATTGATCACACGGGTAGACTCAATCCCAAGAGTGAAATCGAGTCGGACCTGGCCAATTCGATGACTGGGCGGTGTGTAATCTAGGCGTCGGATCACCAAAGAAGACGGGGTGGTAGAGGCAAGCGAGTCGCGGGCATTCATGATGTGAGGTCCTTATGCAGACTTTATCAGGCGGGTGATGGCCTGTTGGGCTGCTGCCATGCCCATTGATGCGGTTACCGTAACAAGTGAGCCGTAGCCCGCACAGGCAAGCCTCGCCGAGGGATCACAGTCCGGGGCCTGCACCATCGGCTGGGGGCTAAAGACCACTTGGATTTTCATCTTTCCCTTGCGTGGAAAACCATGGTGCTTGCGAAGGTCATAACGCAACGCCGATAAAAGCGGGTCGTGAATGGTCTCAGAAAGGTCTGCGAGCGCAATCCTTGTGGGATCGGTTTTACCCCCCGCGCCGCCGCTCACCACCAAACGCGGCAATCGCTTTGCCCCATTAAGAATTAAAATCATCGCCCGCTTTGCGGCCAGATCATCGGTGGCGTCAATCCATAAATCAACCTCCTGATCCATGAGTATCGCAGCCGCGTTTTCAGGGCCCAAAAAATCATCGCGACTCGTAATTGCGCAATCGGGTGAGATATCAGCTAACCGATTCAAGAGCGACTGACACTTCGACATGCCCAGGGTGGAGTGCAAAGCCTGAACCTGGCGATTCAAATTGGATTCGGCTACATGATCCATGTCGATCAAGGTAATCGCCCCGATGCCGGATCGCACAAGCGCCTCTGCGGCCCAGGAGCCGACCCCACCCAGGCCCACTATGCCCACATGGGCCTGACGCAGACAAGCAAACTGGGCTGCCGAAAACAGCCGAGCAGCGCTGGAAAACTGGCGTGAAACCCCCAAAATCTGCTTGGACTGAGTCATGAAATAATCTTACGCTATGGCAATTCAGCTTTCAGACTATCTCGCCCAACAGAAGGCCTCAGCCCCGCTTGCGGGACTTATCAACGAGCTGCTTCTTGGCTGCGAATTAATCAGCCGGGAGGTGCGTCGTGGCGCGCTTGCAGGACTACTTGGCGAGGCGGGCACTGACAATGTGCAGGGTGAGCACCAGAAAAAGCTCGATGTCATCGCCAATGAGATTTTGCTTGCAGCCGCAAAAAAAGCAGGCGCTTTCGCTGTGGCCTCAGAGGAAATGGAATTGCCGCAGC
>CAYXRY010000054.1:0-4513 GCA_964467545.1 uncultured Bordetella sp.
CGCTGGCGGTGCTTTTTGCTGCTTTAGCCCGTATTGCGAAGGGCTGCAGCGATTCCGTTGATCGATAGATGAATACCGATCTGGGTGCGCGGGTCTTGCTGGCCCTCTCGCCAGCGGCGAATCAATTCAATCTGCAAGTGGTTTAAGGGATCGAGATAAGGAATCCGCTGACTGATCAGCGCAGCCAGTGCGGGACTGGACGCAAGCCGGTGTTGCTGACCGGTGATGATCTTCAGCGCCTTTTCGGTACTCACCCATTCGGACTCAATTCGGGCCATGACTGCCTTGGCGCGCTTGCGATCGTGGACCAACTCTGCGTAGCGCCTGGCCAAGGCGAGATTGGCTTTGGCCATCACCATATCCATATTGGAGAGAAGGGTGGAGAAAAACGGCCACTCGCGATGCATTTGCTGAAGTAGCGCAGCATTTTTTTTCGGCGCTGCCTCAAGCAACTGAGCGACTGCAGATCCAAAGCCATACCAGCCGGGGAGATTGACTCGACTTTGTCCCCATGAAAATCCCCAAGGAATAGCCCGCAGGTCTTCGATGCTGCGGGAGGCCTTTCTGGAGGCGGGCCTAGATCCGATGTTGAGTTCAGCAATCTCGCTGATCGGGGTTGCCTCAAAAAAGTAATCTTCAAACCCTTCTGTCTCGTACACAAGACTGCGATACGCCTGCATGCTCTGATCGGACAGGGACTGTGCAATGGTCAGAAAATCTTGGGGCGTTTTTTGTTTCGAAGATAGCAGGGTGGCCTCCAACACGGCACAGACCAGAGTCTCGAGATTTTTCGCGCCAATTTCGGGATTGCTGTACTTATTGGCAATGATTTCGCCTTGCTCGGTGAGCCGAAGCTGGCCATTCACGGTGCCGGCGGGCTGCGCCAAAATCGCCTGATAGCTCGGCCCGCCACCCCGGCCCACAGTGCCGCCCCGGCCGTGAAAAAGCCGCAGCGTGATACCCGGCATCTCCTGAAATAGAGCAGCAAGCGCGGTGGAGGCTTTGTAGAGCTCCCAGTTACTGGTGAAAAATCCACCATCTTTGTTGCTGTCGGAGTAGCCCAGCATGATGTCTTGCTCACCGCCTGACCGCTGCACCAAATCACTGATCCCCGGCAGCTCATAAAAAGCCTGCATGATGGGGGCAGCAAAGCGTAAATCCTCAATGGTTTCAAAAAGCGGTACAACAATTAAGCCCGCAAAACCATCCCGAGTGAGCGTGCCTGACATCAGCCCCGTCTCTTTTTGAATCAGCAAGACCTCCAGCAGATCACTCACACTCTCGGTGTGGCTGATGATGGCATGCCGAATGGTGTCACTGCCAAAGCGCTGATTGATCTCAAAGGCAGCCTCGAAAATGGCCAGCTCCCCTTCTGCTTGGGCGGAGTAACTGACATGCCGTGAGCGCAGGCTTCGGGCATCGGCTAAAAGAATCAGCAAAAGTTCAATCTTGCTGTTTTCTTCCAAATGCTCGTAGCCGCTTTCAATATTGGCTCCGCGCAAAAGTTCGGCCACCACATGCTCATGCATTGAAGAGTTCTGCCGCAAATCGGTGGTGGCCATGTGAAATCCAAAGACTTCCACCGCCCGAATCAGAGGCAAAAGCCGCGCTCGAGTGAGCGGCTGCCCGTGGTGGGCGATCAAGGATTCATAGATTGTGGCCAGGTCATGCAAAAACTCCTCGCTGCGGCCATAGGCCTCAGCCGGCTCTACCGCGTGGCGCAAGGCCTCGGCACCGGTAAGTGTGGTCAGTGTTGCGGCAAGCCGGGAGTAAATGCCGATCAAGGCGCGACGGTAGGGCTCATCTTGGCGATGAGAGTTGGTGTCACCGGATTGCTCGGCCAAGGCTTTCAGAGCATCGGAGCTGCCGGCAAGTGATTCGCAGATGGAAAGCTCGCCGCCTAACTCATGAATCTGGGTGAGATAGTGGCGCAGCAGCACTTCGCTATGCCGGGATACGGCACGGCTCAGGGTCTCCGCATTGACATTCGGATTTCCATCCCGATCCCCGCCAATCCAGTTGCCCATGCGAAAAATTGGCGCAATCCAATCCAGCTTTGCCTGTGCTTCGATCCGCTGATAAAGCTTTGGGATTTCTTGTAAAAAAGTGCTCTGGTAAAACGACAGCACATTTTCGATTTCGTCATCGACCGAGAGTTTGGAAGGCCGAATCAGCCGAGTCTGCCAGAGCTGGGCCACGCGCGCCCGGATCAATGTCTCAATATGGGCCTGCATCGATTGATGTGTCGCCTGACGATACTGCGGAAGTAACTCTGCAATCGCCCGCTTGGCATCCAAGATGCTGCGACGCTGAACCTCGGTCGGGTGGGCCGTCAGCACAGGCGAAATCCAGGCATGGCGCAGGGTCTGATGAAGCGCTTTCGACGAAGTCTTGGCGGCCTTCAGTCGGCGAAACGTATAGGCGAGCCTGCCCTCGGTGGCTGCAGGATCCTCGGCAGCCTGGGCCTGGAGGCTGAATTGATCTTCGGCAATGTTTGCAAGATGAGAAAAATACGTGAATGCCCGAATCACACTCACGGCCTTATCGGGACTTAGGCCTTTTAAGAGGGTGGTCAGTGATTTTCCGGCAGCCGCATCGCCATCGCGATGAAACTGAACGCTGAGCCTGCGGATGTTTTCGATGAGATCAAAGGTGGCCTTGCCCTCTTGCTCACGGATGGTGTCGCCTAAGATGGCACCCAGAAATCGAATGTCTTCGCGCAGGCTCTGCTCAGTGGGGGCAGGCATCCCGTCAGATTTTTTATTTGGCATGGGGGCTTACTGCAAGCTGCGGATTAAGAAGCTCTCGATCATCAAAGACAAAGCAGTCACCCACATAGTGCCGGGCATCGGTCTTTTCAAAATAATTCAAAATGCCGCCTTCAAGCTGCAGGGCATGAGTATGGCCGAGCTGCTGCATATAGATCGCTGCTTTTTCACAGCGGATGCCGCCGGTGCAAAAACTGACAATGGTTTTTTCTTTGAGGGCCTCGGCATGGTCGCGAAACGCTTGCGGAAAGTCTGAGAATTTTCCAATACCAAAATCCACCGCACCCTGAAATGATCCGTGGCGGACTTCAAAGGAGTTACGGGTATCGAGCAGCATCACCTCCCGGCCATGGTCATCATGGCCTTGATCCAGCCAGCGATTCAGCTTTTCGGGATCAACCGAGGGCGCCCGGCCTGCCTGTGGCCGAATGGTCGGATGATTCATGCGAATAATTTCGGATTTAATTTTGATACGCATTTTTTGAAAGGGCTGGTGGTCTGACCAGCTCTCTTTTGCCCAGAGGTCAGAAAATCGCTCATCGTTTTTTAGCCAGCTCAAAAAATCATGAATGGAGTCCTTGGCCGCTGCCAAAAAAAGATTGATGCCTTCCTCGGCAATCAGAATCGTGCCTTTGAGCTGCCGGGCCTCGGCCTGGGCCGTGAGTGCGGCCTTTAAGCCTGCCCGGTCTGTGATCGGCACAAACTTGTACGCGGCGATATTCAGAATCGAATTCACAGCCGATTGACATTGACCACCAGGCGGCCACGGACCTGGCCTGCGAGAATCTCTGGGGCGATGCTGAGCGCGCGGGTCAGTGTGATTTCTTGAGTCATGGCATCGAGCCGATCCAGCGGCAGGTCTTTGGCAAGCCGCTGCCAGACCATTTCGCGCTTAGGCCGTGGCGTGGTCACGCTGTTGATTCCATAAAGGGTCACACCGCGCAAAATAAATGGCGCAACCGTTGCGGGGAAATCCATGCCTTGGGCTAAGCCGCAGGCGGCCACTGCCCCGTCCCAGCGCGTGGTGGCACAGGCATTGGCCAGGGTGTGGCTGCCCACGGTATCCACCACCGCTGCCCAACGCTCTTTGCCTAAGGGCTTACCGGGGCTTGCCAGTTCATTGCGGTCCATGATCGCGGCGGCACCGAGTGATTTGAGATAGTCAGATTCAGACAGCCGGCCTGTTGAGGCCACCACCTGATAACCCAGTTTGGCCAGCACTGCGACTGCTATCGATCCGACGCCGCCCGCCGCGCCGGTCACCAGCACCTCTCCATCGGCAGGCTTCACCCCATGCTTTTCGATGGCGAGAATGCACAGCATGGCGGTATAGCCTGCAGTCCCGATGGCCATGGTTTGTTTTAAGGATAGGCCTGCTGGCTTTGCCACGAGCCAGTCGCCTTTGACTTTGGCGTACTGGGCAAGACCGCCGGGGTGCGTTTCTCCTACGCCCCAGCCCGTCAGCACCACCGCATCGCCGGACTGAAACAGCGGATGGCCGCTGGTCTGGACGGTGCCCGAGAAATCGATACCCGGCGACATTGGGAACTTGCGCAGAATTGGCGAGCGGCCGGTGATGGCCAATCCGTCTTTGAAATTGATGGTGGAGTAATCCACCTTGACCAGCACATCTTGCTCGCCCGTGCTGACCAGCACCTCCTCGCCCACGGTCTCGATGGTGGCGGTGTAAGCGGATTCCGTCTTATTGCAAATGATTGCCTGAAAGGGCTGCATGGTGGCCTCCT
>CAYXRY010000055.1:0-4417 GCA_964467545.1 uncultured Bordetella sp.
CCGACTTGAACCAGGCCGCGGACGACGCGGCCATTAAACGGCGACCGAATGCGGCTGGTCCGATCTTCTGCCCAGACGAGCCTGCCCGGATAGCCTGTCTCGACCGCACCGGCCGCATCCACCGCTTCAGTACGAATTCCATCGGGCCGACTGCTAAAGGTGATCGTACTGTCATTAACAGTCGGAGGAATGCCTGGCCGCACGCGTTTGTCCTCATGGCCTAACCAAAATAAAGCGCCCGCGAGTATCAAGAAAAATAGGGTCCACGAGAGCACAAGCCGCCATCGACTGCGAAGCTTCTGCAAAAAATATTGGGGCACGGGTGATTTCGGCTGCACGGTTTTTTAGATTCAATGAACTAGGGTTGCGTTTCCGGAATGCCAACAAAACGAAAAACGGGATCATCAGCTTGCGGTGAAACTCTGAGTAAAGCTCGCGCCAAGGCATCCGATTTTTCAAACTGCAGCCGCGCCTCAAGCGCATCCGCCTGCAGTAGCCTGTAGACCCTGAGTGAGTCCAGCATGTCCAAAAGGCTGATCGCCCGCTGTTCGTAAGCAAGGCGAATGCTTGCAGATAATCGATCTCCCAGAGGAAGCGCGTTTTCGCGAAGCCGTCGCCAGCGATTGAATGCGATGTCACGGTCTTGTAGCAATACAGTCTGCTGCACGCTTGCCTGTTGTGAGAGCCGCTGCACATTAATCTGGGCCGCCGTAACCTCCGTATCCGCCCGGGCGATTTCGCCTTCAAAACGATGCCATGTGAAAAGTGGCACCGAAAAGTAAAGCCCAAACGTATTGCCATCTCCAGCGGGCGCCGGATAACGATCGGCCTGAAAGCCTACCGAAACATCTCGAGTCGCAAGCCGCTGGGCCAATTCGCGGGCCGTATTCGCTTGATCCAGTTGCGCCTGTGCAGCGGCAATCTCGGGCCGCAGGCTCAGGGGATCGGCATCCGGAAAGTCCGCCTGCAATGCAGGCCACGGGCCGGAGAGTGCCAAATCGGTGGGCGGTGTTGACAGGCCCAAGACAAATCCCAAAAGCTGCTGTGACCGAATGCGGTCTGACTGGGCTTGGGCGCGATCGTTTTCAATCCGCTGTAGGTCAATCACCACGCGGCTGTAATCAGCTTGAGCAATATCACCTGCATCCAAACGAATGCGCGAAACCTGCTCAATGCGTTGAAAGTCGCGCAGTGCAGACTCCAACAAGGCTTCGCGCTGCTGTGTAGTCCAGAGCTCGCTCCAGGCATGCGATAAGGCCAATAATCCTGTCCGTCTGGCCTCTGCGGCCTGCCATCGGCTCGCAAGCAGTCCGCTTTCTGCGCGTGCGATTCGCAGGCCACGTTTTCCCCCGCGCTCAATCAACTGATCAATCCGTATGAGCCAATCGACCTGATAGTCCTGATTGGATCCCTTGATGCCCCGCTGCGGGTTAATGCTACCCGCACCAAATGACGCCTGAGGATTTGGGATCTGGCCAGCGATTTGCCGCTCTGCTCGTGCGCCGGCGATTACCATATTGGAGAGTAAGACCTCGGGGTTACAGCGCACCAAACGCCCCACCGCATCAGCCCACTGAATCGGTAAGGGAAGAGTCTCGGCGCAGCCCTGGGCGTCACTGGCAAGTGCGGCGGGCACGAGCACCCCCAAACCAAGGCTTGCCGCGGCTACGATCACGATTTGTTTAAACGCATACATGTTCCCAATCTAAGTCGGTAAACTTTCAAAAGCCTTTCAGGCCCCAAAAGCACGCCACTGCTAAGCCGCTACCCCTTTATTGCCAATTGACATGCCCGGAGAAACCATTCTTGTCGTTGAAGATGATCCCCAGATCGGCCAGGCGATACGCTTTCGACTTCAGCGCGAAGGCTTCTTACCCATCCTGACCGCAAATACACACTCAGCAGACGAAGAGTTGCAACGCAACATTCCGAGTCTGATCATTCTGGATATCGGCCTGCCCAATGAGGATGGGTTTAGTTGGCTAAATCGCAAGCCGGAGCTTGCTAAGTCGATTCCTGTACTGATACTCACCGCAAGGGGAAAAACCGACGACAAGGTCCGCGGCCTCGGGCTTGGCGCAGATGACTACCTCACCAAACCCTTTGACTTTGCGGAGCTGCTGGCCCGCATTGCTGCCATTTTAAGAAGGCAGCCGCGGCCTGCTGATCAGGCCATCGAGATTGGGAATCTGCTGATTCAGCCCCATGCAAAGCAGGTCTTGGTGGATGGCCAAGAAGTGGAGCTTTCACCACGTGAGTACAATGTGCTCATGATCTTGGCGAGCCAATCTCAACGGGTCATTAGTAAATCCCAGATTCTTCAACATCTCGCCGATCATGATTTAAAGGCAGCCGATCTGAATGATGCAGCCATCGAAGTGATCATTCACCGGATTCGCAAAAAACTTGAATCAGCACGTCTACAAATCGAAACCGTCCGCGGCTTTGGCTATGTAATGCGATGACCGCCGCCCCCAGTCTTCTTGCAAGTCTTTTAAAGCGTCTGCTTCCTGTCATGCTTGCTGCGATGCTGATTTCGGGAGGCTTCTCGTATGTGGGTGCACAGTACTACGTCAATCAAGTCTTTGACCGGGTGCTGATTGATACCTTAAATGGCATCTCAAGTCGTATTCTCATCAAAGACCAGCGAATCGTTTTTGACTTTCCAGAAGCTGCGCAAAAAATCTTTGAGTGGGATATTGATGATGCCGCCTACTTTCGTATTGAAAGCCTAAAAAAGGGTCATGTTGCAGGACAGACCGACCTTGAGCCCTCGCTTGGTCCAATCTCAGCACAGCCCAGCCTGGCAGTTGTAAAAGACAGTGTTTACCGGCAGCGTCGCATTCGCGTTGCGGTGAAAACGCTAACCCTCGCCGGCGCAAGCGACCAGGTCCGAGTAATTGTTGCTGAGACGACGATCTCTCGGGATCGAATGACTCAGGAAGTCGCATTTACCGTGCTGGCTGCAGAGCTCTTACTCATTGCACTAGCTGTGCTTGTGGTTTGGATCTCAATGCGGCGGGCGATTGCGCCCATATCGGAAGCAGCCCGGGATTTGGAAAAACGCACCCATCACACCCAGGAGTTACTCGATGACTCTCAGGTGCCGCAAGAAATTCGGCCCTTAACCGCCGCATTAAACGACCTGCTGACCCGCCTTCAGCAAGCCCTGACATTGCAGCGGCAGTTCGTGGCAGATGCGGCCCATCAGCTTCGCACGCCCCTCACTGCCTTAAAGCTGCACCTAGAAAACGCCCAGTCGATCAACAAAACCAGCGAGGTCGCAGCGATGCTGGATCAGATCCAGATTGCTTCGGATCGGGCAACCCGCTTGGCCCAGCAGCTGCTTACACTTGCTGAATCGGAGGAGCAACTGCTGCGCGGTGATCGCAGCCCGATCAATCTTCGATCCCTGCTTAATGAAACCGTTCAGCTCTGGCAGCCGCAGGCAGAACGTAAGTCAATTTCGATGGCGCTTAGCTTTGAGCCCAAAGACCAAGAGATGACGATGCTGGGACACCCCGACTTACTGATTCAGGTCATGAACAATTTGATTGATAATGCCTTACGCTACTGCCCATTCGAATCCAGTTTGCATCTGCATGCTCGGCAATCCGAACACGGCATTCAGATCAGCGTTGAGGACAATGGGCCCGGCATTGCTGCCCCGGAACGGCCTTTGGTAGTCCGGCGTTTTTATCGGGGAGATCAGTCGCCCAACGCCAAGCCTGAGCAGGTCGCCGGCAGCGGCCTGGGTCTTGCGATTGCCTTTGAAATCATGACTCGGCTCGGTGGAAAATTTGAGATCGTCGATCCCACCAGCGGGCGGGGCACGCGAATTGAACTGATACTGCCGATCGCCTAAAAATATGAAACTACGTTCCGCTACATTCAAACCCAAGGAGTCTCCACTGCTATGAAAGTTGCTCTCATCACCGCCGCAGGCCGCGGCATCGGCGCAGGCGTTGCACATGAACTCCACCAAAGAGGCTACCAGCTGGGTCTGCTGTCTCCTTCTGAGTCCGCTACCCGGCTTGGCAAAGAACTTGGCGGCATCGGAATCCAAGGGTCAGTCCTTGAGCCAAAGGATTTGTCCCGTTTTGTGGAAGAAGTTCTTGCGCGCTGGGGACGAATTGATGCCGTGGTCAACCACACCGGCCATCCGCCAAAGGGGGATCTGCTGGAGATCTCTGCCGAAGATTGGCAGCGGGGCCATGACATGGTGCTTGCGCCAGTCATTGAAATGGCACGGCTGGTTACTCCAACGATGCTCAAGCAAGGCACTGGCGCATTTGTGAACATCACCACCTTTGCGGCCTATGAGCCCTCATTGATCTTTCCAGTCTCCTGCACCTACCGCGCTGCAGTTGGGGCCTTTACGCGACTCTACGCAGACCGCTATGCGGCCCAAGGTCTG
>CAYXRY010000056.1:0-3018 GCA_964467545.1 uncultured Bordetella sp.
GACAAAAAGGGTGCGAGATGCTTGGCCACCGCAATCGGGCCCATACCGGGCCCGCCGCCGCCATGAGGAATACAGAAGGTTTTGTGCAGATTCATGTGGCAGACATCCGCACCGATATCACCCGGCCGTGTGAGGCCCGCCTGGGCATTTAAGTTTGCCCCATCCATATAGACCTGGCCGCCCGCATCGTGAACCATGGCGCAGATATCTTTAATTGCAGACTCAAACACACCATGTGTTGACGGATAGGTCACCATCAGTGCACAGAGTTGATCCTTGTGGGCTTCAATCTTCGACTTTAGATCTGCAATATCCACGTTGCCTTGGCTATCGCACGCCACCACCACAATCTTCATTCCCATCATCTGTGCGCTGGCCGGGTTGGTGCCGTGGGCAGACGAAGGAATCAGGCAGACATCCCGATGGCCCTGGCCAAGGGACTGCTGATAAAAGCGAATCGCAAGCAATCCTGCGTATTCACCCTGGGCTCCTGAATTGGGCTGAAACGATACGGCATCAAAACCGGTGATCTCCTCTAGCCAATCGCCGAGTTCTTGGAGCATCTTGGCGTAGCCCTGGGCCTGCTCTGCGGGAGCGAAGGGGTGGAGCCCCGCAAACTCTGGCCAGGTGACTGGCGCCATTTCGGCAGCTGCGTTTAATTTCATCGTGCAGGAGCCCAGCGGAATCATCGAATGCACCAGTGAGATATCTTTATTTTCAAGGCGCTTCATATAGCGAACAAATTCGGTTTCGCTGTGATAACTGTTAAAGACCGGATGGGTGAGGACTGCATCTTCCCGTGCGAGCGCTGGGGGAATCGACTCGGGCTGCGTGGTGAGCCGCAACTCCTTGAGTGCCTCTGTCGAGATTGACTTGCCGGTGAGTACCTCGGCTAAGTCGGCGATATCGGCAAACCCAGTGGTTTCATCGCAGGCAATACCAATATCGCCATTTGAGAAGTAGCGAAGATTGATCTGTTTTTGTTCTGCCCGTGATCGGATTGCAGCTATCGGGCTAAAAGAAGCCAGCGTTGCCGCTGAGAAGACAACCGTATCAAAAAACGCAGCATGGGCTGGCGTGAGGCCCGTTGCTTTAATTAGAAGCCTTGCCATTGCGTTCACACGGAGTGCGATGCGATGCAGGCCCTGCGGCCCGTGGTAGACCGCGTAAAAGGACGCCATATTGGCCAGTAGGGCCTGGGCCGTGCAGATGTTGCTCGTGGCCTTATCACGCCGGATATGCTGTTCTCGGGTCTGAAGCGACATCCGGTAGGCGGGCTTTCCGCTGGCATCGACTGATACGCCGATAATTCGTCCCGGCATCGCCCGGACTAAGTCTTCCTTTACCGCCATGAATGCCGCATGTGGGCCACCATAGCCCATCGGCACACCAAAGCGCTGCGCACTTCCAATTGCGATATCTGCACCCATGCGGCCCACTGATTTCACAAGCAGGCCCGATAAAAGATCTGTGCCAATACAAATCCGGGCACCAACAGCATGCAGCGCGCTGGCAAGTCCACTGAAATCCCGCAGCGCCCCGCGTGTATCGGGGGTCTGCACATGGGCGCCAAAGAATTCAGCAGTTGGCGTAAACGCCTCGGCATCACCCACCACGCATTCCAGCCCCATCCAGTGGGCGCGCGTCTTGATAACGGCAATCACCTGTGGGTGGACCTGTGTGTCGATAAAAATCTTATTGGCGGCCGGCCCTTTGTGCGCACGCTTCATTGTTGCCATTGCTTCTGCAGCGGCGGTGGCCTCATCAAGTAAGGAAGCGTTTGATGTGTGCAATCCAGTCAGATCCACCACCATTTGCTGATAGTTCATGAGCGCCTCGAGCCGGCCCTGGGCGACCTCGGCCTGATAGGGCGTGTAGGCGGTGTACCAGCCGGGATTTTCGAGAACGTTTCGTCGAATGGGCTCGGGCGTAGTGGTGCCGTGATAGCCAGCACCGATAAACGAACGCCAGACCTGATTCTGATTGGCAATTGATTTCAGTTCATCAAGTGCCTCGGATTCGCCTGCAGGATCCGGAAGGTTGAGAAGGTCCTGACGCAGAATTGCTGCTGGTACGGTCTGCTGGATAAGTTCAGCACGGGAGGCCGCGCGAATGCGGGCGAGCATTTCTTCTTCCTGGTTTCTATCCGGGCCAATATGGCGGCTATGAAATTCATCGCGGCCGAAAAGTCCTTCAATGCTGTCAATGGGCTCAAATGCATGCATATCAGTGGGCCCCCGGTCCGGCGGTGTATTGCTCCATGGTCAGTAAAGCCTGCTCAGCGCCAGCGGCGGCAGGCTTGAGCCGAAAAAGCCAGCCGGTTTCATAGGGGGACTCATTCACGGTCTGAGGCGCACCGGATAAGGCCTCATTTGTAGCAATCACCTCTCCGGCGACGGGCGCGTAGACATCCGAGGCGGCTTTGGTGGATTCCACCACGGCGCAGGAGTCTCCGGCGGCAACATTTTTACCGAGCGCAGGAAGATCCACATAAACCAATTCGCCAAGAGAGTCTTGAGCGAGGTCGGTTATTCCGATAGTTAGTGTGCCATCGGACTCAAGGCGCACCCACTCGTGCGAAGCGGTATAGCGCAAATCAGCAGGGAAATTCACGGTCAAGTTCTCCTTGGCAGTTATCCCCCTCTGTCCTTTGCGCCTGAGACATTAACCTTCGGCGGGCCCCTATTGGGAAGGGGCCTCTCTCCAGAGTGTCTTACAAGCGCGCGGTCCTTTTGCCTGAGAGTTTTCGGGGTCTTGCACCTTCGGCGTCGCAGAAAAACTTTTCCTGCGATCTCTCCCGCGCGCGAGAGTAGACTTAGCGGAGTGTCTTGAAGGCCTGCTTGGCTGTCAAGTCAAGGGTCCGCCTTGCGCAAGGGCAAACTTAAAGTAAATCATCAGGAGTTCGTCATATGTCACAAACAGTGAAAGCGGTCCAGCTCTCCAGCTTTGGCGGGCCAGAGGTAATGAAACTGGCGGATGTCACGGTGGGCGATCCCGGCCCCGGCCAGGCCCGGGTGC
>CAYXRY010000056.1:3028-4417 GCA_964467545.1 uncultured Bordetella sp.
TGCGATTGGCTTGAATTTCATTGATATTTATCAGCGCTCCGGGGTCTATCCGAACGCACTTCCTGCGGTCCTGGGCATGGAGGGTGCGGGTGTGGTTGAAGCAGTGGGGCCAGGTGTCTCCCATATCAAGCCAGGCGATCGGGTCGCTTATGCGAATAACCCGATGGGGGCTTACTCGGAGTCTCGGGTCATGCCGGCTTGGGTCTTGGTGAAGATTCCGAAAGCCATCTCATTTGAGGTCGGCGCCAGCATGATGCTCAAAGGCGCAACTGCCCACTATCTATTTAAGCGGACCGCGAATCTGCAAAAGGGTCACACAGTTTTATTCCATGCAGCAGCGGGCGGCGTTGGTTTAATTGCCATGCAGCTGGCCAAGCTCATGGGGGTCACCATCATTGGCACGGTAGGCTCTGATGAGAAAGCTAAGCTTGCTAAAAAATGGGGCTGCACCCACACGATCAACTATGCGAAAGAGAATTTCGTGGATCGGGTTAAAGAAATCACCAAGGGCCGGGGTGTCGATGTTGTTTTTGACTCTGTGGGTAAAGATACTTTTCAGGGTTCGCTTGACTGCCTTCGCCGCTACGGTTTGATGGTGAGCTTCGGCAACGCGTCGGGCAAGGTGCCACCGGTTGATTTCGCGGTCATGAAGGGCTCGCTATTTATCACTCGGCCATCGCTGATGGCTTACACCTCGACGCGGGAAGACCTCGAGCTCACCGCCAATGATCTGGTGAAGATGGTTGCCAGCAAGAAACTGGTGATCCCTGTAGAGCGGACTTATAAGCTTGCCGATGTGCAGCAGGCCCACCGGGATCTTGAGGGCCGTAAAACCACTGGCTGCTCGGTGCTGATTCCTTAAGCCTGGTGATACCCCGTCACCCGCTCAATCTCAGTTCTGGAGCCGAGAAACACCGCGACCCGCTCGTGGAGTTTCTCGGGCTGAAGATCCAGGATGTGCCTATGACCGTTTGTTGATACGCCACCTGCCTGCTCCACTAAAAAGCTCATCGGGTTGGCCTCATACATCAGTCGAAGCTTGCCGGGCTTATCCGGTTCACGGGCGTCGCGGGGGTACATGAATGTTCCCCCGCGGGTCAGTACCCGATGCACGTCGGCTACCATGCTGGCAATCCAGCGCATGTTGAAGTCTTTCCCAAGCGGCCCTGTTTTACCGGCAAGCATTTCATCCACATAGCGCTTCACGGGGGGCTCCCAGTGGCGCGCATTGGAGGTATTGATCGCGAACTCCTTGGTTTCTGCGGGGATCTGCATGCACGGGGTGGTCATCCACCACTGGCCTTGATCCAAAGTAAAGGCCGCAGTGCCCGACCCAAGCGTGATCACCAGCTGCGTTGAGGGGCCATAGGCCACATAGGCCGCCATTAC
>CAYXRY010000057.1:0-4115 GCA_964467545.1 uncultured Bordetella sp.
TCCGAGATGTGCGCAGACCGGAATACCGCGCTCGCTTAGGAACTTCACCGTCGGTGCCAGCCATCCTGCGCCTTCGAGTTTCACCATCTGTGCACCGGCAGCCATCAGACGGGCCGCATTGGCATAGGCCTGCGCAGGTGACTCCTGATAGCTTGCAAAGGGCATATCCGCCACAATCCAAGCCTTAGGCCTGGGTCTGGCCACACATTCTGTGTGATAGACCACCTGATCCATCGTGACAGGCAATGTCGATGCATGGCCCTGCAGCACCATGCCCAGAGAATCACCAATTAACAGCACATCAACGCCGCAGCTATCGAGTAGCTGAGAGAAACTTGCGTCATAACAGGTGAGCATGACGATTTTTTCGCCCTGCTCTTTTCTGGCCTTCAGATCGCGTAAGGAGACCGCCTTGCGCGCATCGCCGGGCTGCTCCGCCTGGGCACCATAGATTGCCATTCCCGCTTGCTCCGATGACTGTTAGGCCGTCTAATCTAGCTGATTTTCCGCCGCTGATGTCTGCGCAGGGCAAACCGCACGGGGTCGACTGCCTGTAAAAGCCGCTTCGCTACAGGCGGCGGCGCACCCGTTAAGGCCGCAGCAATAATCTCAGCGCCCAGCGGCGCAGAGCTCAAGCCCCGAGACCCCAGGCCACCCAGGACCCAGAGCCGGGATGACCTTGGCATGTGATGCATCTGAGACATATTGGGTGTGAGCCTAGCCTGCGCATCGAGGACCCGGCCGACATGCGGCATCCGATCCAATGTGGCGCAGCGCAGACTGGTGCGCTCCTGCGGGGTGAAGCGTTCGCAATGGCGGGCCAATGCCGGGGCGATAGTGCGCAGACGGTCCAGATTGCTCAGTTCATCGCCAGGTTCTGTGGCTGCAAGATCGCCATCTGCGAGGCGCTCATAACTTGCGCCTACCACCATCTGGCCGTCGATTGATGGGGTCACATAGCCCGCTGCGCACACTACACAGGGTAAGGACTGGTCCTGCGGCAATGGATAGCTGCTAATTGTTCCGCGAATGGAATTTAGACTCAGCATAGCATCCGGAAGCAGGCGACTGAGTTCACCAGCAGCGCAGACAATCACCGCATCAAACATTTTTTTAAAAGTCGTGCCTTCTTGATCTTCGAGAGTAAGCTCTACGGTATCTGCGGATTGATCCTCTCGGATGCGTTTTGCCTGCACTCCAAAATATACTTCTGCGCCAAGTGCTCTGGCCTGCGATAGGCAGGCTTTCGCAAACTCTGGCGGTCGAACCCACGCGCCTTGCGGATCCCAAAGAATCAGTTGATTGGCCTGGGCATCCAGCTGCAAAACACCGCACTGCCCGGCCAAAGGCCGGGACGACAATTGACTCAGCTCTGAAATCCAACGCAACGTGGTCGCAACGCCGTGCTCAACCCACTGACTGGCAAGGTTGTGATCCTTGGAGTAGAGCCTATGCAAAATACCAATCGGATTTCCGGATGCGCCTGCGGCATGCTGATGAGCAGACTCAAATACCGTTGGCAACAATCCTGCGGCGGCGAGCGCCCGTGCACAGGCCGCGCCAGCCAATCCAGCGCCAATAATTCCGACAGTCTTGCGGGTTAACATAGCCGCCTATGACAGCAGAAAGACGCCCTCGGCTCAAACCGATATTCGCCTGGCCCCTGCTTTTGGCTGTGGCCGGCATGCTCAGCCTATCGGCCTGCGGTCAAAAGCCAACAAAATTTAATGCTATGGATGTCAGCGGTGCGCCCTGGGGCCAGGGCTATAGCCTGCCCGATCTCGAGGGCAAGACCACCACCCCGGCAAGCTTTTCCGGAAAAGTCACGGCGGTTTTTTTTGGTTTTATGTACTGCCCCGATGCCTGTCCGACCCACCTTACCAAGATGGGAGAAGTCAAGAAACTTCTCGGAAAAAATGCTGATCAACTGCAGTTGGTATTTATCACCGTGGATCCCGAGCGGGATTCGGCCGAGCAGCTTAAAAAATATCTGGCCTCTTTCGATCCGACCATTGTGGGGCTGCGCGGTAGTCTCGATCAGACGCAAGCGATCACAAAAGACTTCCGAGTGTTTTATAAAAAAGTAGATACCAAAGATAGTGCACGTGATCCCAAGGCCTATACGATTGACCACACCACTTTTACCTATGTCTTTGATGGACAGGGAAAGCTTCGGCTGGTGATTCCGCATGATCTTGCGGTAGAAAAAATTGCAAGCGACATCAGTCATCTCATTACTCGATAGCCTTAAGGTCTGGCTAAAGATCGGACTGATCTCATTCGGGGGGCCAGCGGCGCAGATCGCCTTGATGCACCGGGAGCTTGTCGAGAAACGCCGCTGGATCTCCGATAGCCGGTTTCTGCATGCGCTGAATTACTGCATTGTTTTGCCGGGCCCCGAGGCGCAGCAGTTGGCAACCTATCTGGGCTGGCTGACCCACGGATCGCTTGGAGGAATTCTGGCTGGCATGCTGTTTGTGCTGCCATCTTTGGCCATCATGATTGGCGTCGGTTCGGTGTATGTCATATATGGCCAAATGCCAGAGGTGCAGGCGCTGCTTTACGGCATTAAACCCGCTGTCTTAGCGATTGTATTGACCGCTTGCATCCGGCTAGGGCAGCGTGTGCTTAGGGGCCCCTTTTGGTGGGCGATTGCTGTCGGTGCGCTCTGCGGGCTGCTGCTGGGTTTTTCGTTTATCGTGATCATTTCGACAGCCGCGTTTCTAGGCTGGCTCACCCATCTACTGTCAAAAACACCGCTTCAGGGCCTTGGGATTTACTCCGGCAGTCGGACAGCGGTCGCGTCGTTGAAAAAAGCTATTCAAAGCGACGGCTATGTAATTGATGACCACACCCCCACGCCGAAAACAGTGCGTACCGATGGCTATCACATGGCGGTGGCGATCGGTACCGGCGTTGCCCTTTGGGCCCTGCTCTATAGCGCCGTCTATCAGCTTGCGCCCTATGTGCTCTCGGACATGGCAATGTTTTTCACCAAAGCAGCACTGGTGACTTTTGGTGGGGCCTATGCGGTGCTGCCCTATGTGTTTGACTCCGCGGTAAATGAGTATCAATGGGTGAGTGCTGCCCAGATGATGGATGGCTTAGCGCTTGGCGAAACCACGCCCGGCCCGCTGGTGATGATCAATGCGTTTGTGGGCTTTGTGGGCGCAGCCCAACATAGTAGCCTAACGTTCTTACCCATCTCAGGGGCCGGGGCCTTGGGCGCACTTGTCGCAACGGTATTCACGTTTCTGCCGTCTTTTGTATTTATTTTGGTTGGTGCGCCCTGGATTGAAACCACCCGAAAAAATCTATCGCTGGCTGCGCCACTGACTGCGATTAGCGCTGCGGTAGTTGGCGTAATTGTGGATTTGGCACTTATTTTCGCGCAGCATACATTTTTCCCGGATGGTCAGCTCTGGTCATGGAGAAGTCTGGATCTGGTCGCGATCTGTATCACGGTGCTGGCCGGGCTTATGCTTTTGCAATTTAGGCTTGGCATGCTGACGACACTGCTGATCAGCGCGGCCCTGGGCGTGGTGGCAGTTGCTTTACAGCTTCCCTAGAGCGAACTCGGGCAAGCGAAATGCGCCCGTGCTTTAAATCTTGTAGTAGAGCCGATACCAATCCACAAAACGCTGGATACCAACCCGCAAAGGCGTTGCCGGAGCAAAGCCAGTCAATGCACGAAGGGCGGAAGTCTCCGCATAGGTCACCGGTACATCCCCCGGCTGAAGCGACTGAAAGTCTCGCTTGGCTTTTATTCCTAAGGCATCTTCAATTGCCGCAATGAATTTAGTGAGCGGCTCAGGATTGTGATTTCCAATATTGAATACCCGATGCGGTGCCATGGTGTCGAAAGCGAAATCACCAGTTGAAGGCTCTGCAAGAGGGGGGTGATCAAGGGCGCGGATCACGCCCTGAACAATGTCATCAATAAACGTGAAATCTCGCTGCATATTGCCGTGATTAAAGACTGTGATGGGCGAGCCCGCCAGAATCGCCTTGGTGAATATAAATGCCGCCATATCGGGCCGGCCCCATGGGCCATAGACCGTAAAAAACCGTAGGCCGGTTGCAGGAATCCGAAACAAATGAGAGTAGGTATGCGC
>CAYXRY010000058.1:0-3607 GCA_964467545.1 uncultured Bordetella sp.
ATGTTCCGCGGTCCTCTCGGCCTGCGATCACACTGGCAGTGGCGGCCGGCGCCTCTGCCAGCAGCGTATTCACCCCGGTGAGAATTTCATCGAGTGCGCGCTCAATGTCATTGGACATCGTTGGAGATTTCCTAGCGCTTTTCGTTCATCGACTGCACAGATTCGGAAATCGATTGCAGTTGTTGCTGTAAGTTTCGAAGAGACTCAACGACCGGCTGTGATCGAGATTCGAGCAGTATATTGGTGACTGAAAACTGGGCCTGCGCAAGCCCAACGCCGACCTCGCGCAAGGCAGTGACTGGAGATGGCCGAGCGTTGGGCAGCTCACTGCGCAGGCTAAAAAATAAAGCGGCGACTGCACAAAGAATTGCGAGCGCGTTTAAAAGCGTGCCCAGCGCGACACCGTTTTGGATCAACAGGAGTGCACGGCCCTCGGTGATCCAGGAAAGATCCTGTAAAAAACCGACGCAAAGGCGCCAGCCATTCACAAAGAACTCCATCACCATCTCGGCGGGTGTCAACGAAGGGCTTGCCCCCTCGGTCTTGGTCCACTCCAGCTGCGGCATGACCATGACCTGCCACTCATCGCCCAGTGGACTCAGGCCAATGAGCCAGCACAGGCCGGCCAGCAGGAGCGCGATGCGGATACGTTTCACAAATTGGCCTCCATTGACAGCAGCGGACGCAGTCGGGCGGATTCAGCAGCCGGCGCATCAAGCCACTCCACCGAATCGGCAGCAGCGGCAAGCCAATAATTTCCGGCAGTCCCGATCACCACTGCAAGCTTAGGCTCAGCCAGGGCTGGCTGCTGTGATGACTCAAATAAGCACCAGGGCTCCGCAATCAAGGCGGGTTGGCCTTCAAGCAATCCAAAATAGACATCGCCAGAGGCAGGCTTCATGAGCTGCGCAGTGGCGAGGATTCGATGGATACTGGACTTTGGCAGCTGCAATGAGCCCTCGCCCCGCACCATCCGAATGGATTGTTCAGACAAGGCTATGAGAGCTTCTCCTCAATCAGCCGACGCAGACTTCCTGGAGACCGCTGGAAATATTCTCGGCGCGCGACCTCATTGCCACGCAAATGGGACACGACCCACGGCCAGTTCTCCTGGATCCAGAAAATTCCACCCAGCCGTGACTGGCCCAACGAACCAGAGAAATCTTTGATCGCCTGCGCTTGATTGGCAGACCAGACCTCGGGCGTGACCCATTCGATTCGGGGCACCACCACGATTTGGCTTTCGTTATAGCGCACAAGCTTACGCAGCCGATTCAAATCCCGATTGGCGATCGCTAGGCATCCATCAGAGGCCTGGGGGGCCCGGACATGCAGGCTATCGGGCACGCCGTGAATCCAGATGCCGCTGCCAGTTCTGCCCGAGTGGTTATCAAACGCATTCGGATAGTCCAGCGTCATCGCATATTTGCCCAGAAAACCATCTTTACGCGGATCGCGGATCTCAAACTGGATACGATAAACGCCCAAGGGTGTCTTCTGGTCACCTTCCCGAAATTTGTCGGCACCCCATAAGCCAATGGTGGTGTAAAACTCTTCCTTCAATACAGGCCGGCCTTGCTTGCTCACAAAAACATAGAGCCGCGATCGGCTTGCATCCGCCAAAAGAATCGGAATATTTTTATCTGCAGAGCGGGGCATGACCACCAGGTTTTTTGGCACCATGCCTTCGGGCGTGACCTCCAGCCGAACGCGGGCCTCATCGAGAAGGTCGCGATCTGCGCCGTTTAACTGCACTGGCTTACCGGCTAACGCAATCATCGATTGGGCCTGCAGCCAGTGGGCAAGCCGGGATTTGGGCTCCGATTTCAGTGCATCGCCGGCAAGGCCTGAGCTGGAATCCAGGCGCCCGGCCACCAGGGCCTCAGCGGCCTTACGCAGCTCGGCATCGGCGGCCAAGGCCGACGATGGGGACAGTGAGGGTAGGCTGAGTAAGGTGGCGAGAAGGCTGGCGAGAAAAAGCCGCATTAGCGACCTTCCTCCCGAAGGATCTTCCATGCACCCGCCTCGCGGGTCATGACCGCCGTTTTTACTGAGTTCAATTTCAGGTTCCCTGCCTCGTAGCGTTGCCGAAATTTAACTTCAGCATCCCCGCCTGGCAAGAGCTTGACCCGAATCTCGCTCACTTTGACCTCTTCCAGGTCGGGCCGTGTCACCCGAGGCCGACGATGGGCCTCCCATGCTGCCCGCGATGGAAACTGCTGCGGCTCGAATCGATCTGAGTAGGCCGCGACATACCGCTTAAAATCTTTACTCGCCCAGGCTGCAGCCCACTGCTGGATCGCTGCGACCACCGCGGCCTCATCAAGCTTGGCATCACCGGCCGCCCGAGCAGCGGAATCAGCCTTGGCGGCAGGACGCGGATCTCTTGCTTCTTGCGGGCGATCCTGTGTTGCTGCGGACTTCGCCTCTGATTTCGCTTCCGCCTTCGCCTCTGCCTTGGCATCAGCCACCGAGGATTTTGCAGTGGCCTTCGGTGGGGGTTCAACAGAGGCACCGGGCCGCGGCTCTGCCTGGGCCAACACCACGGGCGGCTCAGCGCCTGCAGGAGATGAACCGCGCAGTGTCAGTTGGGCGTTGGGCGGCTTTTTGCCCATGGCCTTTGCGTACGACATTGCGGCCTGCTGACTGAGAATTTCACGCAGATTGTTGAACGCCGCAACGGTCTGAGGATTTTTGTTTAAGGCTTCTTCCAAAACCTCGCGAGCCTGATCGACCTTACCCATCTGCGCGAGGGCGAGCGCATAGTCATTGGCCAACTCGATGTCGTCTGGCCGTTTCTTGATCCATGGCTCCAATACCTTGATCGCACGCTGGGGGTTTTTCTCTTTTAGAGCGGTGGCGGCGCGCTGGCGATCGCGAAGCAACTCGGTCGTTTCGGAGGCAGAAGCTGGAAAAAAACTGCACCATCCGAGGGTCAACGCAAGGCCCGCAGCCCACATCTTTGTTTTCATGACCGCTAGTTTACTAGGCGTTCGGACCAGATTCGAATTCCTGCGGGTGATCTGCGCCAGACCAACTCTTTCAGGTCCTCGCTTTGATGGCTATCCGATCGATAGCGCTGACGGAATCGCACCGTGATCTCCCCGGGGCCCGTCTCTCGAAACGACAGATCCGTCAGCTCGACCTGGATGAATTTCGCCTGGGCCATCCGCTGCGAACGGATCCGAATATGGTCCTCCACCCCAACAAACTCTTTTGCATAAAGACCCGCATAGTCCTGCGCGCTGCGGGCACTCCAGAGCCGCGCCCAGTCCTGCATCGCGCGTTCCACATCGGCCCGCAGCAGCTGAGAGGGATCGGGGGGCTGGGGTGCCGATGCCACCCCGGTTGATGGACCGATCGCCTCGGCGGAGGGGCCGGCCCCCTCCTTTGCCGGGGCGGCGGATCGCACCGACTTGGCCGCGGGCCGCTCGACCTCAGCCTCATCCATACGATGCAGGCCAATGCCCACCGCACTCAACGCAAGAAGAATGCCCGCAATCGGCAGCCAGCGACGATTTGGCTCGCCATCTGGCTTTGCGCCTGGTAGCAAAGTGCTCGAGGGCTCCGCCAGGCCTGCAAGTCGCGTCGGCATGGACACGGCCTG
>CAYXRY010000058.1:3617-3876 GCA_964467545.1 uncultured Bordetella sp.
CGCGCGCTCCACATCGGCCCGCAACAGCTGGGACGGGTCGGGAGACTGGGGGGCCGATGCCACCCCGGAGGATGGGCCGATGGCCTCTGCGGCGGGGCCGGCCCCGTCCTTTGTTGGGGCGGCGGATCGCGCCGATTTGGCCACAGGCAGATCGACCTCAGCCTCATCCATCCGATGCAGGCCAATGCCGACGGTACTCAACAAAAGAAGAATGCCCGCGATTGGAAGCCAGCGACGATTTGGCTCGCCATCTGGCTTT
>CAYXRY010000059.1:0-3722 GCA_964467545.1 uncultured Bordetella sp.
GCACGCTTGGCGCTTGATTTTCGGTCTGATCCGCCACAGGGCCAGGGCAGTCCGCGCACGCTGCTGACCAATCAGCACCTGGGCCCTTTACGAATCCAAAAGGCGCTTTATCCCGAAGGCCAGGAGTGCTGCCACGCCATCGTGGTCCATCCGCCAGGCGGCATCGCCGGTGGGGACTGCCTGCGAATTGATCTCAACGTAGCGCCTGCTGCCCACGCTGTGATCACCACCCCGGGCGCAGCCAAGTGGTATGGATCCGCACAGGGCCAACTCGCCCAGCAGCAAATTGAGATGAATCTTGGCGGCGATTTGGAGTGGCTTCCTCAGGAGTCGATTATTTTTAATCACGCCACGGTTGATTCCCAGATTCAGATCAATCTTGCACCAGAATCGCGCATGATCGGATGGGATGGTGTGGTGCTTGGGCGCACAGCCTCGGGTGAGCAGTACAAATCCGGAATCTTTTCGCAATCGATTCAGCTATCACTGGCCTCTGCACTGGAGTGGGAGGAGCGCCTGTGCCTGTCAGGCTCCGATCCTGCAATTCACTCAGCCGTTGGTCTCGGTGGCCAGGTCGCATTGAGCACGGTGTGGGCGGTGCTTCGCGAAGGTGACCAATGGACGCAAGAAGCGCAAAATGAGATCCGCAGTCACTGTCCTGAAATGGCCTGGTCGGTATTGTCAGACCGCCTGCTCGTGGGCCGACAAAGCGGTTGCGGCCGAGCGCTTCAACAAGCCCGAGTTCATGCATGGAAAGTGCTGCGGCCCCGAGTGATGAACAGGGCCGCCTTGCCACTGCGCATCTGGGCTACCTAAAACAAAAAAGGATCGATCGCAATGGATTTGACCCCGAGGGAAAAAGACAAGCTGCTGATTTTTACCGCTGCACTCTTGGCCGAACGGCGCAAAGCCCGAGGCCTAAAACTCAATGTGCCCGAGGCCACTGCACTCATCACAGCCGCCATCATGGAAGGTGCGCGCGATGGAAAAACAGTAGCGGAACTGATGCACGCAGGAAAAACGATTCTTCGTCGCGCTGATGTCATGGAAGGAGTGGCCGAGATGATTCCGGATATCCAGGTGGAGGCGACTTTTCCCGATGGCACGAAGCTAGTCACAGTTCATCAACCGATTCAATAGGAGCGACTGCCCATGAAATTGATTCTTCCGCTTGCCCTTTTGACAGCTGCCCAATCTGCCGCTGCCCACGAGGGCCATGGCGATACCGTCTTGCATGCTCTGGCACATTTTTTTGAAGGTGATGGCCTCTTCGCCTGGCTGGCGGTTCTGATCGTAGGGGGCATCGCGCTGTATCGTTATTCTTCGCAGCGGAGCCGAAACAAATGATTCCAGGTGAACTATTGATTGAAGAAGGCGACATTGAATTCAATGTCGGCAGGCCCACCAAAACTCTAGTGGTGGCCAATACTGGAGATCGGCCGATTCAGGTGGGATCGCACTATCATTTTTATGAGACCAACGAGTCCTTGCGTTTTGATCGAGCTGCAGCGCTTGGATTTCGGCTCAATATCGCTGCAGGCACGGCGATTCGCTTTGAGCCTGGACAGGAGCGTGAGGTTGAACTCGTAGCACTTGCCGGTGATCGTATCGTTTACGGCTTTCAGGCCAAGGTCATGGGAAAGCTGCCATCATGAAAATTGCTCGTCGCGCGTATGCCGAAATGTTCGGCCCCACTACCGGTGACCGAATTCGGCTTGCCGACACTGATTTGTTTGCCTGTATCGAAAAGGATTTCACCGTCTACGGCGAGGAGGTGAAATTCGGTGGCGGAAAAGTGATTCGCGATGGCATGGGCCAATCGCAACGCATGAGCAAAGACTGCGCCGATACGGTGATCACCAATGCAGTGATCATCGACTGGTGGGGCATTGTGAAGGCAGACATCGGCATTAAGGCTGGCCGCATCAGCGGCATTGGCAAGGCCGGCAACCCCGATATTCAGCCAGGAGTCACCATTGTGATCGGACCGGGTACCGAAATCATCGCGGGCGAAGGCATGATCGTGACAGCTGGCGGAATCGATACGCATATTCACTTTATCTGCCCACAGCAAATCGAGGAAGCGCTGGCCAGTGGCATCACCACCATGATCGGCGGCGGCACGGGGCCAGCAACTGGAACTTTCGCCACGACCGTCACTCCTGGTCCTTGGCATCTGGCCCGCATGCTGCAGGCCTCGGACTCCTATCCCATGAACCTGGGATTTTTAGGCAAGGGTAATGCCGCTTTGCCAGAGCCACTGCGTGAGCAGATTCGCGCTGGTGCCATTGGCTTAAAGCTCCACGAAGACTGGGGTACCACGCCGGCAGCGATCGATAACTGCCTTTCGGTTGCCGACGAGACCGATACCCAGGTGGCCATTCATACCGACACACTGAACGAGTCAGGCTTTGTGGAGGCCACCATTGCCGCTTTCAAAGGCCGCACCATTCACACTTATCACACCGAGGGTGCGGGCGGTGGCCACGCGCCGGACATCATTCGGGTCTGCGCTGAACAAAATGTGCTGCCCTCTTCGACCAATCCCACGCGGCCCTATACCGTCAATACGATTGATGAACACCTCGATATGCTGATGGTCTGCCACCATCTCGATGCAGCCATCGCAGAGGACATTGCGTTTGCAGAAAGCCGCATTCGGAAAGAGACCATTGCTGCCGAAGACCTCCTTCACGATATGGGCGCTTTTTCCATGATCAGCTCTGACAGCCAGGCCATGGGCCGAGTAGGCGAGGTGATCATTCGCACCTGGCAGACTGCGCACAAGATGAAAAGCCAATTGGGCGCCTTAAGCAGCGGGGGTCTTTCGGACCCCAAAGCCCACGACAACAACCGGATCAAGCGTTATGTGGCCAAGTACACCATCAATCCTGCCTTGACCCACGGAATCGCTCACGAAGTAGGCTCCATTGAAGTTGGCAAGTGGGCTGATCTGGTGGTCTGGAAGCCTGCCTACTTTGGCATCAAACCATTTTCGATTTTAAAAGGCGGCATGATTGCGATGGCGGTGATGGGAGATCCGAACGCCTCGATTCCGACACCGCAGCCGGTTCATTATCGGCCGCAGTTTGGCGCTGCGCATTCTGCCATCGGAGCGACCTCGATGACCTTTCTCTCGCAGTCAGCAATCGCTGATGGCATCGCGGACCGCTTGGCCTTAAACAAAGTCACGCCCGCAGTGTCTGGCATCAGAACGATTCGCAAAGCCGATATGAAACTCAACGACGCCACGCCAAACATTACCGTTAGCCCAGAGAATTACAAGGTCTATGCCGATGGCAAGCTACTGGAGTGCGAGCCTGCGCGGGTGCTGCCGATGGCCCAGCGTTACTTCTTGTTTTAGTCTCGCCATATGGCAATCGATCTTATTCGTAATCTTGGAGCGGCCGATGGCCCTTCAGTATCCGTGGCAGTCAAGCTTACCTGGCAGGAGCGGCAGCGATCCCGGCTCGCGGTGATGCTCGATAACGGCGAGCCTGCGGCCATCGTGTTGCCTCGTGGTGAGCCAATACAAGCGGGAGATGTGCTGAGCACCGAGGATGGCCGCCGGGTGAAGGTGATCAGCGCCCTCGAAGAGATCCTAGAGATTCGTGCGCAGAGCCCTTTTGAGTTGATGCGGCTGGTCTACCACCTGGCCAATCGGCATGCGCCTGCCATGCTGACAGCCGATGCCGTCTACATTGAGCCAGATCCTGTGCTGG
>CAYXRY010000060.1:0-2936 GCA_964467545.1 uncultured Bordetella sp.
AGCCCGCCAGCAGGGTCTCGAGGCAAATCTCATCCGCTTCATCCGCTAGAATCCGGGTTTTTCTACCCCTCTTTAAAGAATTTTTTATGAAAACCGCACAAGAACTTCGCGTGGGTAATGTGGTGATGGTTGGCACTGACCCCATGGTGATCCTGAAGACCGAGTACAACAAGTCGGGCCGCAATGCTGCGGTGGTCAAGATCAAGATGAAAAATCTACTCTCAGGCTCCGGCCAGGAGACTGTATTTAAGGCCGATGAGAAATTCGATACCTTGGTCTTGGATCGCAAAGAGGTGACCTACTCTTATTTTGCGGATCCGATGTATGTCTTCATGGATGCCGAGTACAACCAATATGAGGTCGAGGCCGAGTCTATGGGGGACGCACTTAACTATGTTGAAGAGGGTATGACCTGCGAGGTCGTATTTTACGAGGGCCGTGCAATCTCTGTAGAGCTTCCAACCAGTGTCGTGCGTCAGGTGGCCTACACTGAGCCTGCAGTGAAAGGTGATACGTCCGGAAAAGTCATGAAGCCAGCCCGGATTGCGCCGACCAATTTCGAGGTTTCGGTACCGGCATTTGTAGATATCGGCGATAAGATTGAAATCGATACCCGCACAGGCGAGTATCGCAATCGGGTGAAGTGAAGGCAGCCGCACGATCGGAGTTTCTTGGGCAGGCCGTTGGCCTGCTCGGTGAAGGGGCCGTCAAGACGGCCCCTTCTGATCTTGAGCCGTACTGTACGGATTGGCGTAAGCGTTTTTTTGGCAAGGCAGCAGCGATTCTTTTCCCGGGCGATACCGAATCGCTTGCGAAAATTGTTCGGCTCGCAAATCAATATCAAATTGCCTTGGTGCCACAAGGCGGCAACACTGGCCTATCCGGTGGTGCCACCCCAGACCACACAGGTGAGCAAGTTCTTGTTTCGCTACTCAGAATGCAGCAGGTTCGTCAGCAGGATGCGGTCAACAAGACCTTGACTATTGAAGCTGGAGTAACCCTGCTGCGGGTTCAAGAGTTGGCCGATGCAATGGGCCTGCTTTTCCCCTTAAGTCTGGGGGCGGAGGGCTCTGCAACCATCGGCGGAAATCTGGCAACCAATGCGGGCGGAACGGCAGTCCTGCGCTATGGAAATGCGCGTGATCTTTGCCTTGGGCTCGAGGTTGTAACGCCCACCGGCGAAATCTGGAATGGCCTGCGGCGTTTGCGCAAAGACAATACCGGCTACGATCTGCGGGATCTCTTTATCGGATCTGAAGGCACCCTTGGGTTTATTACGGCTGCGGTGTTGAAGCTATTTCCAAAGCCGGCCGGCGTAGTCACCGCCTTGGTGCAGGTGGGCTCGGCTAAAGATGCGCTTGGTTTGCTGCAAATTGCCCAGACCCGATGCGATGCAGCTTTAACTGGCTTTGAGTATATGTCGGCCCAGAGCGTGCAGGTGGTGATTGATCATTTTCCGGATGTCGCTAAACACGGCGCTCAAGTCATTGGATCAAAAAATTCAAGGCTATCTGATAGCGTCTTGATTGAGATTTCCCACCCTGTTTCTGAAGATGGCGCCCGGGAAATGCTGGAGGCGGTGATTACGGATGCCATTGCCCAGGGTGCCGCCAGCGATGCGATCATCGCCCAGTCGATCGCCCAGACCAAGGCTTTATGGCACCTTCGCGAAACTATTACCTTGGCTGCCGCTGAAGATGGGGTTCAGGTCAAACTTGATATTGCAGTACCGGTTTCGCGGCTTGCGGAGTTCATCGCTGAAATGGATCGCGAAATGCTGGCCGAATTCCCAGGCATTCGCTTGCATAACTTTGGCCATTTTGGCGATGGAAATCTTCACTACAACCTAGGCGCGCCGCAGTCCCTTGCAAAGGGCCTCTCAGCCGATCAGCGGCGGGCTGCCTATCGGGCCTACATCGAGCAAAATGAGGAGCCGCTTCGACGAAAAGTCCATGATCGGGTGGTGGCCTATAACGGGTCCATCAGTGCAGAGCATGGCCTGGGCCAGCTGCGCAAGGCCGAGGCCTGGCGCATCAAAAGTCCCGTTGAGCTGGGGCTGATGAAAGCGATCAAGCAGGCCTTAGATCCGAACGGGATTCTCAACCCCGGTAAGGTGCTTTAGCCCCTATTCGAAAACCTTAGCTTTTTGGAGCTGCGGTGCCTGTCGGTCTTTTTCAGAGAGCTTGACGCTGCCTTCGGTAAACCCCTCTGGCCACTGGATGCCGATTGTGGGATCGCTCCATGCGACCGATGCTTCGGCAGTCGGCGCATAAAAATCAGTCGTTTTGTAAAGAAAGTCGGTGTTGTCTTCCAGCACCAGAAAGCCATGGCCAAACCCTGGCGGGATCCAGAGCATTTCACCAGAATCAGGCGTTAAGGTATGGCCTGCCCACTTCCCGAAAGTTGGCGATGACCGACGCAGATCTACCGCAACGTCAAATACCGCGCCAGTCACCACGCGCACCAATTTACCTTGTACGTGGGGTGGGAGTTGATAGTGAATGCCGCGCAATACGCCACGCGCAGATCGTGAGTGGTTATCTTGAACAAAATTGGGTGTCAGGCCAGTGGCTTCGCGAAATGTTTTGGCGTTAAACGATTCAAGAAAAAATCCCCGCGCGTCACCAAAAACTTTAGCCCGAATGATCAGGACCTCATTAAAAGGCGTCAGTGGTTCAATCTCAAGGGCGCCAGACATTTAAAACACCCGCTCACGCAGAATATCAAGTAAGTATTGGCCGTAGCCGTTTTTGGCGAGGGGCCGGGCAAGCTGCTCCAGTGCCTGGTCATTGATCCAGCCACTGCGCCAGGCGATTTCCTCTGGGCATGCGACTTTTAGCCCCTGACGTTTCTCTATGGTTTGAATAAACTGGCTTGCTTCTAGTAGCGACTCATGGGTGCCGGTATCAAGCCAGGCATGGCCGCGGCCCATAACT
>CAYXRY010000061.1:0-2161 GCA_964467545.1 uncultured Bordetella sp.
AATTGTCATTTCACCGACTTTACGCCGCCTGGCCACCAGGGGGAGACGCGGCGCCAGCGAATTTCTGAATTTCTCACGCTTCATCCGGATGTGACTGTCATTGGCCTGCCAGAGGGAGACTGGATCCGCGTGCGAGACGACAACTTTGTTCTGCACGGTGCCCATCCAGCATGGCGGTTCCAGCTCGGGCGAGATGCAGTCCAGCTCTCAGTGGGTGATGCAATTCGCTGAGGGGCACATCGTGGAGCCGGCCTGTTGACGCACCGCATTACTGAGGCCTAGACTCCGGGACTGTCACTCATTCTGAATCGCTCCTCGATGAATTTCCGACAAGACGAGGGGCTTCACTGAAAGGTAAGCCATGAAAAATTTTGCGGCTTTACTCCTCGGCATTGTTGTTGCTGCCCCCGTTTTTGCCCAGGTTTCTCTCTTTCAGAGAGACCCCGAGATTGGCCGGGTCTACCTCGGGCTCGGCTCAGGAGTGACGGATTTTAATCATCCCAAGTTCTCCTCGGTGAGCTGGTCGCGGTTTGAGAGTCGGGACACTCCCTACAAGATTCTTGGTGGCTATCAGTTCAATCGTTTCTATGCGGTAGAAATCGCGTACAGCCAACTTGGGAAAACGAATTCAGCTGGAATATTCACTGCCAACGACGGCGAGGCTTTTAACTACACCTCATCACGGCATAAGGGATCGGCGGTAGCAGCATCCTTTCGATACTCACCCCTGCCGGGCGGTGCCATCTCGCCGTTCGTGAAATTAGGGGTGTCCCGAGTCACCAACGAGCATGACCTCTCGGGATTCAGGCTTTCAGGCGCATTTTCACAATCCTCAAAACAAACCGAGACTCGGCCTTATGTCGCGATTGGCGCTCTGATCCCCATGTCAGAGGATCTCAGCCTGTCGTTAGAGATTGAGGATTTTGGCAGAGTTGGCGGTAACGCCATCAATGCCGCTCCCGCCCTGATTCATCCCAGAACGGTCAGTGCGAGCATCGTCCGTCGGTTTTGATCTTGCTGCCTGTCGCAAAGTGAAGGATGCGTTAAGCCTCGGATGAGACGAAAGGATTTGGCTGTCGCTTTTCCCGATAGTAGTAAAGCAGCGCAAGGGCACGGTACAGGCCGTGGACAAATTTACTGTAGGGCAGCAACAAAAATAAGGCCATCACGCTTGCAAGGTGCACGATCAGGGCAATCGGCATAAGAGTCGTTTCACGGACAGCCAGCAGCACCAGGCCGGTGACGGAGACTGCCAACAGCAAGGTGACAAATCCAAGATCCATCGATTTCTGATCGTGGGCGATCAGATTGCGGTCGCGTCGATAGCGGTCCCGATAAATTCCGAGGCAGCCAATGGTCATGGCCAGTCCGCCGATGGTGCCCAAGACCACAGGCAGACTCAGCAACGGATAAGGCGCTGGCCATCCCAATAGATAGTGATAGATCGTGGCCACTGATGTGGAGGCGAAACACAGCAAAAAGCCATAAAACACCAAATGGTGCAGCCAACGCCGCGCACTAGTGGGCCGATCGGATCCGCTGGGGCAGCCCTCCCCGCCCCCGTGCAGGTAACGCAGAGTCGACACAGCACCGATCGTCTTCGCGCCATCGCTCGCCTTCAAGGCTGCCGAGGAGCCTGCGGCCCGGATTCGCCACCAGAATCGGAGGCAGCTCACTCCCATCGACAGCAGTGCCAAAACGAACACACTGCCAAATATGGCCACCATGGCCTCGTGGGGAACCACGGCATAAAAACCGCGCTCTCCACCTGACTGGAAAAGGCGGCTCGAATCTTTCAGTGTCATGACAGCAGCGATCAGAGAAATAACAAATCCGATCAATGCGGCAATCACGATTGCCATCCCTTGTTGCGAATACAGCTGGCCCATTGCCCTGGGGGTGGCATGCTCTACATAAGTTTCTTGCCGAACCTCGGCCATCGCACGGGGCACGTTGATTTTGAATTCATGAGGCGGCGCGTACTGGCAGGCATGAAAGCAGGCGCCGCAGTTATGGCAAAGATTGGCGAGGTAATGAAGATCGGCGGTGGAAAAAGCGAGCCTGCGCTCCATCGCCGGAAAAACCGCGCAAAACCCCTCGCAGTAGCGGCAAGAATTGCAAATGCCCATCACGCGGGCTGCTTCCTCGGCCGCTTTTGAAG
>CAYXRY010000062.1:0-2138 GCA_964467545.1 uncultured Bordetella sp.
GACTTTCTACACCCACCATATCCTGAGTGCTGCGGCAGGGCTTGCCCAATCGGTGCGGGTCGGCGAGGAAGTCATCACCGCCATGGAGCATGGCCTAAATGATTTGCTGACCTCGTAAGGCCAATTGGGCCCCTTGGGGGGCCTGCTCGCCACTAGGCATCAAACTTCACGCCCTGGGCAAGCGGTAGGTCCCGGCCATAGTTAATTGTGTTGGTGGCGCGGCGCATGTAGGACTTCCATGCATCCGATCCCGACTCGCGGCCGCCGCCTGTCTGCTTTTCTCCCCCAAAGGCGCCACCAATCTCTGCGCCCGAGGTCCCCAGGTTCACATTGGCAATTCCACAATCGGATCCTGCAGCGGATAGGAATCGCTCAGCCTCTGTTAGGTCATTGGTGAAAATGGCAGACGATAGCCCCTGGGGTACATCGTTATTAATAGTTATTGCTTCCTCTAGAGTGTCATACGGGATGACATAAAGAATCGGCGCAAAGGTTTCTTCTTTGACGATCGCGGTCTGCGATGGCATGACGACAAAGGCCGGGCGGGCATACCAGGCGTCAGCGAACCGCTCATGAAGTGCCCGCTCTCCGCCAAAGATTTTTCCGCCTTCGGCCCGCGCTTGGGCGAGCGCGGCCTGCATCGCCGTGAAAGCGTGCTCATCAATAAGCGGCCCAACCAGGATGCCAGCCTCAGTTGGATTACCAACAGGAAGACTCGCCCGTGCGGCGTCGAGCCTTTTGATGACAGCATCCAAGATCGATCGATGCACAATGAGTCTACGAGTGGTTGTGCAGCGCTGGCCTGCCGTTCCCCAGGCACCAAAAACAGTGCCGCGAATCGCGAGATCAAGATTTGCGGTCGGCGAAACAATCACGGCGTTATTGCCACCCAACTCTAATAAGCATTTGCCAAACCGAGCTGCGACACGCGGTGCAAGGTCTGCACCCATGCGGCAGCTGCCCGTTGCCGAGACAAGCGCGACTCTTGAGTCCTCTGCAAGGCGCTTACCTAAATCCGCCTCTCCGATGACCAGCGCTAAAAGCCCCTCGGTTGGGGTGCCCTCAATTGCCAAAGATGCACTGGCTTTTTCGAATAAGGCTTGCGTTGCAATGGCTGTGAGTGGTGTCTTTTCTGAAGGTTTCCAGATCAGACTATTGCCACAGACGAGCCCCAAGGCCGCATTCCATGCCCACACTGCCACGGGAAAATTAAAGGCAGTAATCACTGCAGTAGGGCCAAGTGGCAGCCACTGTTCCATCATGCGATGGTTCGGCCGCTCTGAGGCGATCGTGAGGCCATGTAGCTGCCGCGAAAGTCCGACAGCAAAATCGCAGATATCGATCATCTCTTGAACTTCACCCAGGGCCTCGCTGGTGATTTTTCCTGCTTCTGTCGAGACCAAGGTTGCAAGATCAGATTTGTGCTGACGCAGTAACTCGCCGAGCCGGCGGACCAGCTCGCCACGCCTTGGCGCAGGGATGATGCGCCAGGCCTGAAACGCCGCCTGTGCCTTTGCAATCTTTGTATCCGTCGAGCCGGGGCTATCTTTTTCAATGGATCCGATAACGCTTCCATCGATGGGGCTTTTTACAACTAAAGCCTGCTTTCCAGGTGCTGAGGCTGTAAAAGCACTTGGGCTCACGCCAAGCCGCAGAAGGGCCTGATGGGTCGAATCAGTCAGTGACATGGTGGGCAGTTATTTTTTAAGAGATGCATGAAGGATGAGCTGGGCGGCGACTGCATCTTCTATCGCCTGGCCCAGAGATTTAAAAATAATCGTACTGCCTGCTTTTGGCATCGCTACAGTGCCCGCGAGTAACTCACCAATCTCGGCGGTAATTGTGGCCTTTGAAAGAATCACATCACCCGATTCCTGCTCGGCCGCCTGCCGCTGATCGGCAATCACAATGTTGCGCATCGCATCATCGTCAAGTTCCCGCCAGCTGGGCCTTGGCGCACCTACCGCAGCGACAAAGGCCCCGGGTTTAAGCCAAGCACCTTTCAGAATCGGCGTGGCGGCATTGCTCACCGTGCAGATGATGTCGGCCCCGCGCACGGCCTCCTCGGCGGATCCGCAAGCTCGCCCCCCGATCTCTTGGGCGCAGGCCTGAGCATTGTCTTTACTTCGACTCCAGAC
>CAYXRY010000063.1:0-2041 GCA_964467545.1 uncultured Bordetella sp.
CAGGATTTGGCGAAGATTTGTAAGCCGTGGATTGCCGTTCTGGGACATTTGGCGGGAATGAAATCAGCGCCGCAGCACCCAATGGCCCTGGATCGTGCCTGCTGGCAGGGAGAGCCGGTGGTCGCCGTGGTTGCAGAAACACGCGTGCAGGCCGAAGATGCCTTACAGCTCTTGAATGTTCAGTGGGAGTCGCTGCCAGCGGCTCTGGAGATGGAGACCGCACTCGATCCGAAGACTCCGGTGATTCATCCCGAACTCGGAGATAACCTGTGCTTTACGCGGCAGCTGGATACGGGCGGGGTTGACGAAGCGTTCTCTCGGGCCCACGTTGTTGCGGAGGAAACCTTTTACTTCGGCCGGCACACTGGGGTGACATTAGAGCCGCGCTGCCAGATTGCCGATTACAACCCGGCTGAGCACAGCCTGACGGTCTACCACGCGCAGCAGGCGCCGCATATGATGCAGGATCTGTATTCGCGACAGTTCGATATTCCGGAGTCGTCAATTCGTGTGGTCTGCAAAGATGTTGGCGGATCATTTGGCATTAAGGTCCATGCCTATCCGGACGATTTCGCAACAGTCGCGCTCTCGATTCTGTTGTGTAGGCCAGTCAAGTTTGTTGCCGATCGTCTCGAGTCATTCGTCAGTGATATTCATGCGCGAGAACATCGTGTGAAAGGCAAGATTGCGGTGAGCCAATCCGGGGAAATTCTGGCCTTCGAGATTGATGATTTAACCGGTATCGGGCCTTATTCAATGTTTCCGAGAACCAGTGCGATCGAGGGCAATCAAGTTGTCAACATCACGGGCGGTCCTTATAAGCATAAGCAATATCGCGCTAATCTCAAGGTCGTATTTCTCAACAAGACTCCGACATGCCAGTATCGTGGCGTTGGTCATCCGATTGCGTGTGCGATTACGGAGGGCCTTGTCGATAAGGCAGCCCGTATGCTGAGCATGGACCCCCTGGATATTCGTAAAAAAATGTGATTCCAGATGATGCCTATCCGTATACGGCGGCCTCGGGAATCAAGTTAGAAATCCTGTCCCACGAAGAATGCCTCAGAAAAATGGAAAGGTTTGCCGACTACCGAGCGCTTCGTGAAGAGCAAGCCCAGCTGCGAAAGCAGGGCATTTATCGCGGGCTTGGGCTATCGACCGTCATTGAGCTGACCAACCCGAGCGCTGCCTTTTATGGCGTAGGCGGCGCCAGAATCGCCTCTCAGGATGGCGCCACTGTGCGGCTCGATCCAAAGGGCGGCGTAACGGTTCTTGTCAGTGTGGGAGAGCAGGGCCAGGGCGCGGAAGGTATCTATGCGCAGATTGCAGCCGATGCTGTTGGGGTCTCGATCGCGCAGGTGAAGATCATCACGGGCGATACGAATGTAACGCCCTACGGCGGAGGCACCTGGGCCTCCCGCGGTGCGGGCATCGGGGGCGAGGCGGTCTTGCAGGCGGGTCTTGCGCTCAGAGAAAACATCTTAAAGCTCGCGAGTGCGATGCTATCGCGGCCCATCGCATCGCTCACTATTCGTGAGGGCGTGGTGGTGGATGCCGAGACTGAGGCTGCCTTGCTGGAGTTTCCCGAGCTGGGCCGTGTGGGGTATTTCCGATCCGATACACTGCCGGCCGGATTCACTCCCGAGCTAACCGTCACCCGCCATTATGTTCAGCGCGATTACCCGTTTATCTGGACCAATGGTGTGCAGCTCTCCTATGTGGAGGTTGATCCTGACACCGGCATGGTGAAGTTACTCAAGCACTGGGCCGTGGAAGACTGTGGCCGGGTGATCAATCCAATGCTGGTCGATGAGCAAATGCGTGGTGCGATCGTCCAGGGAATCGGCGGGGCACTCTATGAGGAGTGTCTCTACGATGAGAGCGGTCAGCTGCGTAACGGAAGTCTTGCCGATTATTTGGTTCCGATGGCCAACGAAATGCCCGACATCGAGGTCAGCCATGTTCAGACACCGACCAAAACTTCTCTTCTGGGCGCAAAAGGCGCTGGCGAGGCGGGGACTGCCGGTGCGCCCGGGGCCAT
>CAYXRY010000064.1:0-1772 GCA_964467545.1 uncultured Bordetella sp.
ATGCGGTTGTCTCCTCTAGTTAAACCAACAGATCACGTTAGAAAGTAAAGTTTTACGAGTCGATACGGGGTTACCCGAAAGTATTAGTGGGGAAATGGCCATAGCCTGAGTTTTTGTTTACCGATGCTCCAGAGCTTGGCTAAGCCGTGGGGCTCCGCGATCAGGAACCAGACAATCAGGGCGCCGAAAATCATGAATTCGGCGTGCGAGATCATGGCAATTGAGACCGTGACACCAAACAAGCTGCCGACTAAGGGCAGGGCCTGATTCAGAAACACGGGAAGAATCACAATAAATGCCGCGCCCATAAAGCTGCCCATGATCGACCCCAGGCCTCCGATGATCACCACGAAAAGCAGCTGAAACGACCGGTCGATTGAAAACGCTAGGGGCTCCCATGAACCCAAGTGGACAAATCCCCAGAGTGCGCCGGCCACGCCCACAATAAATGAGCTGACCGCAAACGCAGTGAGCTTGGCATAGACCGGCCGAATGCCAATGACGGCGGCCGCCACATCCATATCCCGTATGGCCATCCACTGGCGGCCGATCGCAGAGCGGACGAGATTTTTTGCAAGCAGGGCAAAGACGGAGACAAATCCCAGGCAGAAAAGGTATTTGTCGACTGGAGTATTGATCGACCAGCCGAGCACTTCCAAATTCGACACAGCGACTGAGCCCGAGGAGTTGTTATTGGTGAACCAGGAAATGCGGCTGAAGGCCCAATCACAGAAAAACTGCGCTGCTAGCGTGGCAACGGCAAGGTATAAGCCTTTCACTCTGAGGCTGGGGATGCCAAAAATAACGCCGACAATGGTGGCGAAAAAACCGCCGGACAGCAGCGCGATAATCAGTGGCATGCCATCGATGCGCACAAAGACGTTGTAGGCCATGTAGGCCCCCACCGCCATGAAGGCCCCGGATCCCAAGGAAATCTGGCCGCAATAGCCCACCAGAATATTGACTCCAATCGCCGCTAGCGACAGAATCAGAAAAGGAATCAGGATGGCCTTCAGCATGTAGTCGCTGGAGAGCATCGGCACTACCACGAAGGCGAAAGCCAGCAGTCCGAAAATGAACATGCGATCCTGCGCGATCGGGAAGATCTGCTGGTCTGACCGGTAATTGACCTTGAATTGGCCGTTTTCTCTGTAAATCACGCCGTTTTCCCCTCAGACCCGATCAATGATTTTTTCGCCGAAAAGCCCCTGGGGCCGCACCAGCAGCACCAGCAGCGCCAACACATACGAGAACCAAATCTCGATGCCACCACCAAGCATCGGTCCGATGTAGACCTCGGAGAGTTTCTCGCCAACACCGATCAAGAGGCCGCCAATAATGGCACCAGGTACCGAGGTAAGGCCGCCCAGAATAATCACCGGCAGGGCCTTGAGAGCCACTGTGCTTAGAGAAAACTGCACACCAATTTTTGATCCCCAGATCATTCCGGCGACCAGCGCGGTGACGCCAGCCACACACCAGACAATGACCCACATACGATTCAGCGGAATGCCAATCGATTGGGCGGCCTGATGATCATCGGCCACTGCACGCAGCGCCCGACCCGTTGGTGTTTTCTGAAAAAAGACAGTGAGCGCGGCCACCAAGCCGGCAGCAATAATCGCGGCGTAGAGGTCTTCTTTGTTAATCAGGATACCACCCTCAAATACTGATTTGAGTAAAAAGATCGGCTCCTTCGGCATGCCGATATCGATCTTGTAGACCGCGCTGCCGAAGATGGTCTGGCCAAAACCATCCAAGAAGTAAGTCAC
>CAYXRY010000065.1:0-1664 GCA_964467545.1 uncultured Bordetella sp.
TTTTGCATCAACGGGAAGCTATCTGCCGATCTGGTGGGGCGGTGTGGTGCTCGCGCTGATTGCAGCTTTGCTGCATATGCCGATTCGCGAGCAGCTCTGGGCAGCCAAGCCGCAGGCCGCATAAGTTTTCTTATCGGATGGGTAGCCCCGCGCAGCCTCTTGCAGAAAAAGTTCATCGCCGTGGTGGTGGCCACTTCAGCGCTGTGTTGCTCTTGGTGGCCAGTGCACTGGTGGTGATGGGCATCTGGATTGCAGTGCAGGCCACACGAACAGACCCGCTGCCCACGCTGCTGTGGTCAGGAAAGCTCTCGGATGCTGAGGTGATGACCGCCAGCCCCCTGGTACTGGATCGCCTTGGGGGCGGCTGGTGGTGGATTTATGCCACCCCAAAGGATCGGCAGGCCCTGCGAGAAAAAGGCGTGCGGCTTGCCCTTGCGATGCCGACCCCGCTTGCCCAAATGGCGGGATGTTCGATGCCGCCTTTGGACTATAAGCTCAGTCCCTAGCGGCCGCCCATGAGAATGGCGGCGTTAAAACGCCTCTTTCTCTGCCTCCAGGTAAGCAAGGCTCGTGTACTTGCCGATATTGGCCTCAAACCCCGCAGTCCGCGCGGCGCGTGAAGCGACTCGCGGATCTTTTAAAACCAAGGCCTTGGCCGCAGAGAGATCTTTATTGTCTTTCACCGCCTGAAGGCAGGTCTCCCAAATGCCGGCCATCAGTTCCCGATAGTCATTCAAAAGGCCCCGGCTGGGGTTGCCGTGGCCCGGGATCCAGATCTGATGCCCCGTGTTTTTCTGCAGCTGGTCGTAATACTTAAAAGTGCCGGGATAAGAGCCATCATCAATGTTGGCGATACGGTTTTCCATTGCAATGTCACCAATATGAGTGACTTTGTCTTCGACCACTTCCACAGTGAGATCGCAGGGCGTGTGGGCAGTGCCATAAAAATGCATCTTGAATCGTGTGTCGCCGAAATCGAATACCTGACCATTTCGAACAACGGTGTTGGGAGGAACAATCTTTGTGCCCACTGTGGCCTGATTGGTCCAGCGCTCCAGCAGCCCCCGCCAGAGATTGCCTTCGACACCCTTAATGCGTCGGATATTTTCTTCAAGCGCATAGATCGGCAGATTTGGATAGGCCTCGGAGAAGGCATGATTGCCGAGCCAGTGGTCCCCATGGTAGTGGGAATTAAAGACGCCAATCACTGGCTTGGCTGTGATTGTTTTGATGACTCGGATGGCCATCTCGCCGATCTGCACTGAGGCTCCCGAATCCAGAATCAGCACACCTTTTTGCGTCACGACAAAGGTGATGTTGCCCATCATGCCGCGGTTTTCTGGGGTCGGAAAGCTATCCGGGGAGTAAATCAGCCAGACCCGCTGAGAGATTTGTCGTGCGGGAATATCTTTCACCGCGGGGCCACGAACAAAATCATCGACCGCCTGAGCGAAAAGCCGAACCTCGGGAACCAGGCCCAGCGATACGGCACCCAAGCCGAGGCCGACCCCCGTTTTCCATGAACCTTGCAGGAAGCGGCGACGGTCCATTTCCCCTCCATATGCTTTTATGCGTATAAGAGTGAATGCTACACTTTTTGCACTTTGCGTGGCTTGATCAAGATCAGTTTTCGCTTTCGGCCCCGGCTGCTTGAGCATCTGCCG